>PAYP01000067.1 GCA_002714785.1 Candidatus Poribacteria bacterium
CCGCTGTCCCCGAGGATGTCTGGAACATCAAGAATGACCGCAAGTTCTTCACCAACCGAAAACAGGCTACGTTCCTCAAGTTCAACCATGACACGCATCCCAGAGCCGCTGAGATCTTCTGTTTTGCAATCATAGAAAGGACCATCCTCTGCTTGATCCCGAAATGCTAGTTGAACTGGAAAATTACAACGCTCACGTACAAACTCGCGCGAACGAACTGCCCACTCACTTTCGAATCCAACTTGTTCGGTTATAACTACCCATTGTTCCTGATCAGAATCGAAAGATTGCTCAACCGCAGTAACTTCAGTCTCTATATCCTTGCCACCTAAAATTTCTTGAAAGATCTGAATCTTACTTCCTGAGCGAACAGGACGAGGTCTGGACCCAGACATAGGAGATATAAGTACGATTTTTCCATCTTCTTGGATTTCAATTATCTCAGAATCGACAGTTTCATACTTGAGACCCACACGTAACCTGAGAGTTACTTTACGGGATATAGGTTCCAGCTCAAATTCTTCTTGCGGTTCAAGGTCTTCCATTTCTTCGGTCATAACGATTCTCCTTAATTCGGATTTACTTTTGTAGGAGTTAGAATTTTATCATTTTTTCGAACTTACAACAAAATTTTGTACCAACATAGTTCCAAGTTTAACAAGTGTAATTTTATTCGCGTCGTGTTCGTTGATCAACGTCTGTACCATTTCTTGTATCGATTCAGCTACCAAATTATCAGATAACAACTCAGTAATAGGACGATTTTGACGAGTAATTCGAATAATGTCAGGGTCCGACAGGATATTACCCAGAATTTGTAGGTCGTGGTTGAGAAATTTTTTAACCACGGATTGCACACTCTGAGCCACGTTATCTGACACCGTCTCACTCTGCGCCATATTAATAATCAACTTAACTTGTGCGTCAGATTCATTCTTGAGTATGTCCTTGATCAATCCATAGCAACGAGTCCGACTATCTTTACTGGGCGATGTTATTGTGATCAATTCTGATGGTATAGCTAATGGCACAGCCGTCTCACCTTCGACCATCTGACCAAAATCGAGGAGAATAAGTTGATAGTCCTGCGTAATTTCTTTCAGCGCAACTTCCAATTTATGGATTTGGTCGACGGCTTCTGGCTCCAATAAGTCCGCGTCATTACTTGGCTGAAAAATATCTAAGTTGTCGTATCGAGTCGCAATTAACTGCGCCTCAAAGGGCAAGGTGGTTATCGTTTGCGCCGAATCCAACTGACCTCCTAAGATACTTAACAATGACAATCGGTTGTCATAACTGTGCGATTGCCTCTGACTAAGCAATAGAGTCTTCCAGTTTGTTTGATTGGAAAACTCAGCAGCTATACCTGCCAGGAGAGTTCCATAACCCAGCCCAACTTGACTAGAGATAAAACCAACCACTCGACAAGGAGAGGCTAGTTTTCTTAAACTTGCAGCTTGGTCCGCCATACCATACAAACCACTATCAGGAGAACCCTTCAGTACCAAACGATTCTAACATATTGCTTATAAAATGGCAAAGACACCTATGTAGCCAACATAATTTTAATCATTTGGGTTTAGCTCTTTAATAACCATCTTTAATTCTCTATCAGGAAGCAAAAAACCTGCGACTTTATTAATATCCGCGACCTCAAGATCATCGGGAACTGTTTGACCAACACCAAGATAACTCAAGGGGAATCGGGTATAGTACGCCCCGTTAACAAGAGTATCTAGCGAGGTCGTTTCATCAAGCTTTGTGAAAATTAATCTGTTGACATCTAAAGTTCTATACCGATCGACTATTCGAATATAATCATCAAATTTGACCGAAGCTGTTGTGGTTAAATGAACCTCTGTTGGTTGGATAGCCTGCATGTATCCATGAAGTTCTGCCATATGAATTTCGTGATTAGGGCTTCGACCCACTGAATCAACAATAATGATGTCTTTATTGCTGTAACTATCGATAGCAGTTCTCGCACCTTGAGGGCTTAAGGCTAATTCCACTGGTAGTCCAATAATTTCCGCATATGTTTTGAGTTGATCGTAAGCGGCAATTCGATATGCATCAATACTGATTAATCCTACTGATTTATGATTCATAATGGAGGAGATTGCGGCTAATTTCGCAACGGTAGTTGTCTTTCCTACACCAGTAGGACCCACTAGGGCAATAACTTGTTGCTCTTTTTGGCTAAAGTCTAAACCATCGGAGAACTGTATTACTTGGCTCAGTCGTTGTTTGAATTCTGACCGTATATCTTCTTCTCTCAACTCTTTTTGTTGCGATAAAAATTGGGAAAAAATATCATCTAGGATATAAACNAATCTTTGAGCTAATTCCTTATTGACGCCGATTTCAACTTGTCTCTGAAACATACCGTCTAGCGCATTACGAATATTCTGTAGTGAGACAGCTTCTACATTACGGTTACTATCTTCTTCTGAAATTGGATCAGTTATTTGATTTTCTACTGAAGAGTCAACTACTTTTGAACTGGCTAGACCAGCTACAACTTCGATCAAACGTTGCCCTGGAACTAATCCGAACCANTTCGTTCCTTTCGTGATATACCTCGTGTTTAAAATCAAAGCGCTGGGGCCAAGTTCTTCCTTGATCTGTTGTAAAGCATCTTGCATCGTCTCAGCTTCATAGGTTTTTATTCGCATAAGGCAAGTTTACACAGATGCAGACGCATCATCAGTATCTGAAAGTTCTACTATACCAATGGTTTCCCAATTAACGTTGGTTGTCATTTCTTCNTAAGCAACNACAGGCANACTGGGNAAAGAAGCTGCAATCCAGTTACGTACTTGGTAACGAATGACTGCTGGGCACACTAAAACTACTGGTCGAATTCCACGATTAGAAGCACCTTGAATATGTTGGGATAGGCTCTCTAACATTTGCCGAATAATTGAAGGATTAACACCTTCACCAGTCTGGATAGATTGATTCAAAGTTTGTTGGAGCGACGGGGACAGCATAACGACGGCGAGGCTTCCACTTTCGGTTACGTAACTGTTAATGATTTCGCGACGNAANGTTTGCCTAACTGCGATCGTCAAATCAGTAGCATCCTTGGTATCACGACCATGATCGGCTAGGGTTTCCAAAATCAACTGCAGATTACGAATAGGAACTTGTTCCTCTAACAATAACTTGAGAACCTTCTGAACATCAACGATGGTAAGTGCTTGTTCTGTAATNACAGATTCAACCAGTATGGGGTTCAAATCTCTTTGAGCATCAATCAAATCTTGTGTNACTTGTAAGGANAAAAGTTCGGCACCGTGTCGTTTGATAACATCTTCTAAATGAGTGATTAGAACGTCATCAGGACTAACAATTGTCGTATAACCTGCATCCCTTGCNTGCTGTTGAGTCGATTCGAGTATCCAAAGGGCAGGGTGCCCGTAAATAGGTTCAACAGTATCAATTCCATCTACTGTTTGTTGTGTGATACCGCTTGGGCTAAGGGCCATCATATGTCCAGGCATTAATTCACCTTCAGCAATTGAAACTCCCCAAAGCTCAATACTGTATTTATTGGAACCCAACAGAAGATCATCCCGAACCCTGATCAAAGGTACAGGGAAACCAAGATCATTAACTAAACGACTTCTTAGTTTCGGAATCCTATCGAGCAAGTCACCACCTTGAGCTTCATCAACGAAAGGAACAAGACCATAACCAACTTTNACTAGAACAGCATCAATGTCTGGTGTTTGAAGTGTATCATCATCATCTTCTACGGGAGCCATTATTTCACTTGTTTCCATTTCAAGTTGCATCGCTTCCTGGCGTTGGCCTAAATAAATGGCAAGAACAACAAGTATTATTGAAAAAGTTATAAATGGAAGGAAAGGTAAGCCTGTGAAAGCTAGCAAGAATAAGGCAATAGCTCCTACAACCAAAGCTCGCGGATGGGCCAAGAGCTGTCGTGCTACATCTTGACCAAGGTCTTCTTCTGAAGCTGATCGTGTAATTACTAAGCCAGTCGCAGTCGAAATAATCAACGCGGGAATCTGAGAAACCAATCCATCACCTATCGTCAGCAACGTATAAGTCGAAGCCGCCTGACCAAAGCTCAGCCCCTTCTGCAAAATACCAATAACAATACCGCCAACAATATTGACGATCACAATGATAATAGCGGCAATAGCATCGCCTTTTACAAATTTACTGGCACCGTCCATAGAACCGTAAAAGTCTTGCTCTCGTCCAATATCTTCCCGCCTTTGTCGAGCCTGATTTTCGTCGATAAGTCCAGCGTTCAGATCGGCATCTATCGACATTTGCTTCCCAGGCATTGCATCTAAAGTAAAACGAGCACGTACNTCTGCTACNCGCTGTGCACCGTTTGTGATGACAATATATTGGATTGCAATCAANATGACAAATACAATGAATCCAACTACAGGGTTCTGGCCCGCAACNAAATCGCCAAANACTCGGATTACATCACCTGCGGCACCTAAATAGGGATTACCNTCTGNATCAACTGCNTTNAGTAGAATCAACTTAGTTGACGCCAAGTTCAACGCTAATCGATAAAGGGTCGTAACTAAAAGCAAAGATGGAAAAACTGCCAACTCGAGAGGAGACGCCACGTACACGGCTAACATCAAAATTAGAATTGCAAAAGTAATATTGAACGTTAGCAGAAAATCCAAAAACCAAGATGGCATTGGTAGTATCATCACCAACAGAATTGAGATGATACTAATAGCGATAAAAATACTACCGCTGTATTGGTTCAGGGCTGATTGTGTATTTGCTCGAGTAGCTTCCATAATTATTCTTTGTACTTATTTTTCAGGCAGCAGATAAATCGCTAAATCGTTGTGTCAACTCATCTACGTAAGCTAGAACTTCAGCCACTGCTTGGTAGAATTCCATCGGGATGACTTCACCAACTTCGGCATTTTTGTATAAAGCTCTTGCCAGTGAAGGGTTTTCAATCGTTGGAATGCCATTTTCCATCGCAATTTCCCGAATCTTAAGAGCTACCTGACGTTCTCCTTTTGCAACCACGTAAGGAGCTTCCATCGTTTCATACTCATATTTGATGGCAATAGCAATATGAGTAGGATTTGTAATGACTGCGTCAGCCTCAGGAACTTCTTTCATCATTCGAGCCATCGACAATTCTCGCTGAACCGAACGGATTCGACGACGAATTTCAGGATCACCTTCCGTTCTTTTCATTTCTTCTCTCATTTCTTCTTTTGTCATTCGAATGTCTTGTTCATGTTGCCATTTTTGATAGAGATAGTCAAGTATAGCCAAAATTAACAAAATTANAGCAACTTTTAGCATTATNTCGAAGGCTATACCACCAGCAGTCGCAACAACTAAGCTGACGGNTTTAGTATGTGNCATACCCGCNTTACCAAGAGCTAATAGCGTTGGGTAATNATCAATNAAAACCGAAGTTACAACATAGGTGATTACTGACAATTTGAATACTGACTTNGCCAACTCAACTAAGCCTCTTATCGAAACTAAGCGCTTAAGCCCATTGATAGGGTTTAATTTGTCAAATTTTGGAATAAGGGCTTCAGCTGAAAACATTACACCAATCTGCAATATATTCCCAAGTACACCAAAAATCANACCTAACAACAATATCGGAGTAATAATACTACCTAAAATTCTCATTACGGAAAGGAAAGATATGATCGGGTTCTGATCAACAAGAGGAATGGCCTTAAAGGCAACCGAATAAACAGATGCCATTTGGTCCCATACGGTGTATTTTGTTAAATAAAAAAACATCAACACACCGATCAAGTTGAAAACAGCACTTAGGTCTTGGCTTTTCGCGACTTGACCTCTCTTTCGAGATTCATTCCGTTTATGAGGAGTTGCAGGGTATATCTTTTCTGGATCAGCCATATATATTCTTTATCTATNNATTANCTGATTGAAGTAAAAANCCAATTTGNTCAAACAGNTGATCAAATAAATCTTCAGTCAGTGGCNGAAACCAAGNCAGAGAAGCGTANACNGTAATNANNCCTACACTAATTGTCAAAGTNAANCCAACNAAAAANACNTTCATTTGAGGTACNGTTTTNGCNACCATACCNAACCCTATNTGTGTCAANAGAACTGCAGCCATNACNGGNGCTGCAATTTTGATCNCAATNAGCCACATATCAACNGATAANCGGAGAATNCCACGACCNAAANTAGGAAGTGTCAANTCAGATANNGGTAACATTTCGTAACTCCANAGCAANGCCNGAATAANTTTNTANGGNCCATNCAAAGATAAAAAAATCATCACAGCNATCANAAANTTGATTTGNCCNATGATCGGAGTATGNACTTTTGAGAGAGGGTCAATNACATTCATTACCCCCAGCCCCATTTGAGTATCCACAGCTTGTCCCGCAATAAAAAAACTATTCATCAACAACGACGTTACAAAACCAATTATCAATCCGATGAATATTTCCCGAACTACATGCAGTGAGTAACCCAACAGGGAGTCAACCGCAGTCAATGCAGGTTGCTGAATCACCGGTAATAGCGCTAACACCAACAGCACAGTCGCTCCTACTTTCAATAGCGGTGGGATACTGGCGCTACCGAACACAGGAGCCGAAAAAACAATTGCCCCTGTTCTAACTAGTAATAACAAGACAATGGTTATCTGAGATTCAAAAACTTGCAGGATATCCAATTTCTGCTATCCTGCAATTGTCGCTACACGCTCAAATATTGTAGCAGTGTAGGAGATCATATTGACAGCGATCCATTTTCCCAAGAAGAGTAACAGAAGTACCATCACAACTAATTTCGGTACAAAAGTTAATGTCATTTCTTGAATTTGTGTTGTCGCTTGGAAAATTCCAATGATTAATCCAATAATTAACCCGACGATCAAAATAGGCGAGGCTACCTGAATTGCGACGTATAGGGCCTCGCGTCCAATACCAACAATCTCTTCTGGAGTCATAGGAGCCATGACATTATCCTTACATGGAGAAACTTCGCAACAAAGAAGTTACAATCATATTCCATCCATCGACTGCTACAAAAAGCAGGATTTTGAAGGGCAAAGAAATCAANACNGGAGGCAATAATAGCATACCCATTGACATNAGCACACTCGCAATAACTAAATCGACNACTAAAAANGGNAGATAAATCAAAAANGCCATTTGAAATGCCGTACTAAGTTCACTGATTACAAAAGCTGGGATCAATGTCAACGTACCAACGTCATCCGCAGTTGCTGCCGATTGACCTCCAGTTGCAATATGATGGAACAAAGCCAAGTCTTTTTTGCGTGTGTGNCGAAGCATGAAAGATCGCATCGAAGAAACTACAATCGGAAATGCCTCCTGCGCACTAATAGTTTCATCCATGTACGGACGAAGGGCTTCCTGATANATTTGCGTGCCAACAGGTCTCATCAAGAACACCGTCATAAACAAAGCCAGCCCAACGATGATTTGATTGGCNGGGATTTGCTGAAGACCTATCGCTTGTCTCAAAAANCCCAGAACAATNACCATTCGAGTGAAAGAAGTTGTTAATAAAACGATGGCAGGAGTNAGAGTCAGAACNGTGAGAAAAAATAAGATTTCTAAAGAGGATGCAACTCCTCCTCTATCTTCTAGTCCATCTTGGCTTAGAAACGGGATACGAGGGATCTCAATTAATGAAGACTGCGCTACAGATTCATTACCTATGCACGTGAACAACATAAAAGCAATGATAAATCCTGCCAAATAATGTTTTTGTNTTGACAAACTCATGCTCGTTTTGTCTGTTTCAGGCGGTCTGNAGCCTGCTTAAAGTAAGANATAAAATCAGGNGTTTGTGGCTCATAGATNGTTGCTTCNTGTCCCANTCTNTCNACNACNTCAGGATCTGTAATCTCTGATAGNGTCGTTGCAGAATCATCAGTGACAGCCATNACTANAACCCGATCTGCAACCTCAACTAAGTACAACATTAACTTCGGGCTTAGGGTCAAATGACCAATCAAGCGAAAACTNCCCTGTGGCCCAAGGGGTTGGCGTACACGCATTAGTCCCTTTTTAAGGAAAAAAGCCAATACGTAGATGACAACAATGACCAAAAGCAAAGCCAAAACCCAACTGATGAGGGATGAAAGTGGGTTACTGGATGGAGGAACTGGAAGACTCGGTTCTTCCTGAGGTGCTATGAAAGGAGCCGAACCTCCTGAATCCTGAGAAACAACAAGTGCAGAGAACATAAAGAGAGCCAGAATACAACAACTGATTTGTAACCTGCTAACTGGCATTATATTCTCTGACTAATTAAACCAACTAAATCGGCCTAATTGCCTTAATAACTTATACGTCTTTTAAAGCATTTCACTGAGTCGATTCATTTTTTCGTCCTCAGAGATAATATGTGTAATACGAATACCATAAGTTTCTTCTTCGATAGCAATAACCTCACCTTTNGCAAAAAATTGNCCGTTGACCAGNAAATCAACAGGCTCTCCNACAATAGANTCNAGCTCTATNAGAGAACCTGCACCAAGATCTAAAATATCNTTTATTGATCTTTCTGCTCTCCCTAGTTCAACAGTTACTTCTACTGGAACTCGAGTAAGGTGAGCTAGATTAGTCGCTTGTACTGAATTAGTTTCGGTTACGTTNGATTCATTCATGGGTTCAGCTCCTTGCTAATGTGGAAGTCTTCTCAACTGTTCGTCTATACGCTGTTCTTCTGTNAGGATGGAAATCACCCTTACAGCATAANTTTCACCCGAATCGGTAGAAACTACCTCACCCTTTGCAAACACCCGCCCATTAATCAATAAATCCACGGGTTCCCCAATCTGCCTCTCTAAACGCAATACGTATTGTTTTAGATCATTAGGTGTTATATTNGAATCATTCAAGTCAACACCNTCAGATGGACGNANGNTAAGCATATCAGCGACTGACATTCTCGACCTTCCCAATTCAACAGTAATGTCTGTTTTCACGCGCTGNAACTTCCAAATATTATCTTCTTTAGAAGTCACTTTTCGGTCTGTAAATTGAGGAAACGGTACGCGACTGTACCGTACTGCTTTCTGAGTTTCTTCTGTTTTATTTTCTTCGCTCATTACTATCCTCTAGTAAATTTTACTGCATCCTTACGNCGAATGAACTNCNAGAACTAGNCTGTTCTACTTCATCTGACGCATCCGTTGATGACNCTTCATCTGTACTTGTATCCGTGGTCAATTCCAAAGGTGAGCTTTGCTCGGGATTAATGAATGCTTCTACCCTCAACGCATGCCTTCGACCTATGACTCCAGGTCTTGCCCAAAAGACTCTGTTTTTCCCAATTACTACCTCACTCGCTTCATCNAGNTTNGTACGGAACGTTAGAACNTCTCCNACNTCCATTTCTAACATATCATGCATACGGAGTCGATCCCGGACTAAAATTCCGTACAGTGGGACCTTGACTTTTTCCAGACTNTCCCTAAGGTCCTTATTAATNGCTANCCCNCCAGCAGAAGCGAACGAACCACTTCTCANTTTCGCAGTAATAGGNTGCAAAAGAATATATGGATAACAAATNGAAAGTTTAGCACCTTCCAGTATAGGACCAAACTCATCACGGATGGCGACATCAAACTCGGCTACAACAACAACATCATCAGCTAGCTGGGTTAGTTGCAGGTAGTAGGGTATGGATTCTGCTGTAGTAAAAGCCGGTTCGACATCAATGACTTTACTCCATGAAGTTTGCAACGCTTCGAGTAAAGTCTTTAAAACTCTTTGCAATACTCGCTCTTCAATTTGTGTTGGCGCCCTGATCTCGTCATCTTCTATTGCATCACCTGTTCCACCAAGCATTCGATCGATAATAGGCAAAGCAAGAGCTAAGTCCATATTAATGGCTGCCGGTCCNTCCAGAGGNGGCAATACAAACCGATTCAAACTGGTTGGGTTTGGTAAGGCTGCAATAAATTCACCATAAGTTGTTTGCCTAGGCTCNTCTGCTAAACGAATATCTACTTGTCGTTTCATGGAAATTGAAAGTGCCGGCCCATAGGATTTAGCAAACTGATCATGAAGATCATTTAGAGTTCGCATTTGGTCGGTACTCANCCTACGCTTNTCACCCCAGTCGTGGGGCTTGATCATCGACTCTTCGACTNGACTAGGACTATCTCCACTATCTTCGACTGGAGGACCATCACCNNCGTCGCTCTCTTCATCATCACCAAATAATGCAGTTAACTCATCGTCACTGATGTTTTCTTCGGACATCCATGCCACCTTTAGTATCTCGAATATTTGAAATAAAATCGAGGCTACTGTCTAATAAAACTTTCGAACATAACCTTTTTAGGTTCGACTCCAACTTCCTCTTTAATCGCTTCCTGAATGTATTCACCCATCTTGATTGGATCTTGAACTAAGTCAGGCAAAATTTCTTGAGTCTCTTTTTTTGCTAAAAAAGTTACAACCGCNTGCTTCAGACGCGGAGCTTTGGAACCATAATCATTGATTTCCTGATCACTTCCAACTTGCAAAACGATANTCATACTNAGATATCCCTTNCCTGATTCTGTATCGAANTTGGTGATNATAGGGTCAGGAAAACTNTAACCGTAAAAGACTTCAGGCTCTTCGGTNTCCCCGCCACCACAACCNAAAAGTAGTAATGGCCCCAAAGCCATAGTGAGAATANATATGCAACGTAGCATTTTTGCCTCCTGAGAGAATTNACTAATTGAACTGTTTTATAATCTCTTCCAGCTTAACTTCTTTGGCTGGCCTGAACTTCTGGCGAATAATAATGTCAACCCTTCTTGGGTTATCGGTTGTTCGGACAGGTTCCTTGACACTGGAATAAGCGAGTAACTCAAAACGCGCTTGATCTATTCCTTTTTCTTGAACAAAATACTGGATCACTTGTCGTGATCGTCTTGCGGCCAAATCCCAGTTAGCTAACTTATTAGCAGGATCTCTAAGTTGCTTCGGATCAGCATGGCCTACAACAGCAATCGTTCGCCCTCTGTTTTGAACGATTAAGGGAACAACCTTGTCTAACTGGTTTTTATCTCCTGAACTGAGCTGGTCCGATCCTTCTTCAAAACCAGCCATATTCTTCAGAATGATGACAGGTTTTCCNTCACCAGCTTGATAGGTTTCGGGTTCTGATTTTTCGCCTTTCTGGGACCCTTCATCGACTTCACCTTTCTCACCAACGGCGTTATCAGCTTTAGTAGGAACCGGTTGAGCCAAACTCTGAGCAGCAACAGGACTGCCTGATCCTGCAGGGTCNGGTTTTGGGATATCACCCGGTTGAAACAAACGCTCACCTCCTGAGAGTACTCCCATTGTACCTTTCAAAGAGATTACNAGTTCCTTAAATTTTTGNGAATCAATAGTTGCNAAAGCAAACAACAATACAAAAAAGGCAAAAAGCAATGTTACCAAATCACCATAGGTTGCCATCCAACCTTCACACATGGTCGCTTTTTCAAGTTCTGANGCCGCTAGTGCAGCTTGAGCATCTTCAAGTTCGCCCATTTTAAACCTCCTAGAGGATTANCTATAAATTCTTAAATCTAAATTATTTTTTTTTATNNCACTTGNCTAATTAACCTGCTTCAGCCTCTCGAACTTGCGGCGTAACTTCTTCCAGAAGGCCTANGGGAACTCGTGATAACATCATATCAACCATGCCATCAGGGTCTGGCGCATTCAATAATTCAACCATTCCTGCTACGACCATGTCTTTGTAAACTAACTCCTCTTCAGTATTAACGCCTATCTTGTTAGCAATGGGTGCAGTTGCAGCATTGGCAATCAACGCCCCGTACAGAGTTGTAATCAAAGCTACTGACATTTTGGGTCCAATAGAACTGGGGTCATCCAATGCTGCAAGCATGGCTACTAGACCAACCAATGTCCCAATCATACCATAAGCAGGGGCAAATGTCCCTAAGGTTACCCAAACTACCTGATTAGAATTCGCATCAGCCTTAATCGCATCTAGACGAGGCATCATCTGAGATGACAATGTTTCAGAATCAGCCACACCACCTANAATGAGTTCAGTTCCAAATTGCATTAAATCATCCGATATATCGACGGCCTGAAGCCCCATGGGTCCTTCACGACGTAAGACACTCGCCATCTCTTTGAATTGTTGAATGGTTTCAGCATAAGGAAAAGAAGAAGCTCCCCATATACTACCTGCCGCAGCCATCGCATTGGAGAACTGACGCATAGTTCCACTAGCTAGNCCCATCCCAATTGGTCCTGGGATACAGATTAACAGTGAAGGGACGTCAATAAACATTCCGAAGTTCCCACCAGAAGCTAGGATCATAGTCAGCACTACGGCACCCATTGTTATTGCAAATCCTATCGGAGTATTTGGCATTTCTGTAACTTTCTCCTATCTATTCTTACTTGGCAGCCCCAAATGCGCAGCATCAGGGTCTAACTCATAAATATTAATTAATCGTTTGTAATCTATAACACCTTGTACAATTACCTCAACGCTCTCTTTGACCATCAATTTGTTTTCCGTAACCAGCGTNACAGTCGTGGTCTGATTGGCAGTACCATCCAACCACTTGATNAGTTCCGCATTCAGAACAAGTGGACTTCCATCAGTTTTAGTCAAGGTGATCATTCAGCTACTGCATGTGCATGAAAGCTNCTTANTTACTTGCCGGAAGCATGAGNGTCTGAGTCAATTCAGTTGCAGTTTTTATGTCGTCTTTGGCAATCACTGAAAGGATTCTCATCCGTGTACTATTATCCGTTTTCCTGAGCAAGCTTAACACATCTGAACGGCCTTCATCNCCGCGCTTTAACATTTCGTCTAAAATATTCGCAACTTCCTTAGCACGCATGGTGCTGAAACCTTTGGCCATTTTTTTATGTTCTCTATCTTTCGCTTCTTGACTAAAAGAAACAGCAGGTAATGGAATTGGCCGATTTTCTTCTTTTTGTCTCTCTAGCTCCTTTACTTGCTCTTCACGCACTTCTAGAGCTCGACGCTTATCTGATAGCTCCTTTTCTTGGTCAACTAAATTGGATTGGCTTTCCGCAAGCTTCACATCCAAAGCTTGTAGTTCCTGTTCACGTTTCTTGATTGTTTGTGTCCTTTGTTCAAGCAANACTAACTGTTCATCGAGTAATACTCGCTCTGANTGCAACGATTGCCGCTCCAATTTAATTGTTTCTTGTAGGAATTTATCATATTGGCTCAAGGNTTTTTCTTCATTTTTTGCTTCCGGATTTANCGTTGCCATCTCTCCAGATACTTGGNCACTACCAAAAATNGCCGATCGAGCACCAAAAACATCGAAAACAAAAGTGNCAGCTACCAAAACTAAAAGTATAAAAATAGGACCACCAATAAAGAGCAGTTTTTTAGGCATTATTTGTTTCCCATCCGCTATTTAGCGCTCAAGGCTTCTTTTNTAATTGTAAGTAATTGCGGAAATATCGTCAACGTTGATTTGCTCCCTTTTTTCCACNAGCTGATGATAACGATCCCTTTCCTGTTTTTCCAACTCTTCAATTGCTAACTTATCTTGTGAGGCTTCCAGTAATTGATCACGTTTTTCTTCCGCGACTTGTTTAAGTTCAGTAATTGACTGTAATTGGTTAATCATCTGTAGTTCTAGATTACAGAAATAGTCAAAATAATAACGACTCTCGTGTGGGCTAATATTCAACACTTGCTGCTCACGATATGCATCAACAGCACCCTTTTGTAGACGCAGCATATTTTCAAATGTCTGCTCTGCATTGGATACATCTTGCCTGGCTGCGACGAACTCACCCTGTCTCTGNTTTTCGATANTATCTCGGATTTCGAGNACTTGTTGCAAAGGAAATCGAAATTTTNTCATCAATATTCCCTATACCTTAAGCGAACATNCCACAAAGGGTNGAAANNCTTTGNCCATAAGNACGCTCATCTTGTATTTTTTGCTTTAAAAATTCACTAATAGATTCACGATAATTGACAGCCATATCAATCTGTGGATCGCTACCAGTCCTATAAAGNCCAATGTTAATCAAAGTCTGGTTGGTTCGATATGTTGCTAGCAGATTGCGNAGTTGATCNGATGCTTGCAAATGCTCATGTGGAACNATGTCTACCATTAACCGACTAACACTCTCCAATATATCAATAGCTGGATAATGTCCCTGAGAAGCTAATTCACGAGATAACACAATATGGCCATCCAAAATCGAACGGGTCGCATCTGCGATTGGCTCCATCATATCGTCCCCTTCGACCAAGACTGTGTATACTCCCGTAATACTCCCTTTTCCTTCTGAGGTNCCCGAACGTTCTACTAATTTCGGTAAAATAGAAAACACCGACGGTGTGTAGCCACGAGTAGTAGGAGGTTCACCCACTGTCATACCAACTTCTCGCTGTGCCATTGCAAACCGTGTTACCGAATCCATCATTAATAACACATCTTTACCTTGATCTCTAAAATATTCGGCAATTGCCGTGGCAGCAAAAGCTCCACGGATACGCATAAGCGCAGGCTGGTCAGATGTTGCAACTACGACAACACTCTTAGCCAAACCTTCTTCACCCAAAACCTGGTTGGCGAAGTATTCTACTTCCCTTCCTCGTTCTCCTATTAGAGCCACGACATTGACATCTGCCATTGTCTNACGCGCTATCATCCCCATCAAAATACTCTTTCCGACACCACTACCACCGAATATACCAACCCTTTGCCCCTTTGCTAACGTCAAAAGGGAGTCAATAGCACAAACACCCGTTGGTATTATTTCCCTTATCGAGTTGCGTGTAAGTGGAGGCGGAGGAGATTGGTAAATTGGATATTCATCTCGGTAAAGCAGTTGACCTTTGCTATCAATCGGGACCCCCATACTATCAATCACNCGACCTANCAATNANGGACTCACAGGGATAGATGGTAAACGGCCAGTAGCTAAGATCTCATCACCAGGAGCAAGCCCTTCCATATCACCCAAAACCATAAGTAANGCTTGTTGGCTACTATGAAANCCAATTACCTCTGCAGGGACAACCCCTTTTCGACTCTGAATCAAACACGATTCACCTACAGGNAACTTTAGACCTTGCGCTTTCACCAGTAGGCCAACTGTTTCTACGACTCTCCCTATAATTGGAGCCAACCGGATTTGGCGCAATCGGTTCCTATAACGTTTAATATNTAACCGATCCACTATTATTCTGTATTCTAGTTTTCCGGCCGCACAATCTGGTCAACTTGACTNAGCTTAGTCTCAAGCCGGGAATCAAGTCGGCCAAAATCGGAAATCAGAAGACATCCTCCCAAAGCAACTTCTTCATCTTCAACAATATCAANCTTCTCAATTTGACTCACTAATTGATGGAATTCATCGNGATGTGGTTCAAGTGATTTTATGTCTTTAGGATTAACGCGAATTTCCAGTTTCTGGCTACCNACTGCAAAGTCAAGAGCGGATTTTACAGCATAATAAGTTACCTGNTCGTTTGAAATCTGATGATGGATAACTTTTTCTGCAATATCAAACACTAGTCCAATTAGGTCAGTTTCAGCTGTTTCGAAAATTTCTTCCTTTTGAGCCTTGATCGATTGGAGAAAATCCTTAACTTGTTTGGTTACTTCAATATACTCTCGGTGCCCTTGTTCCCAACCTTCTTTGTAGCCTTGCTCCCAACCTTCCTGCTGACCCAGCTCACTACCTTCTCTTTTCCCTAACTTAACTCCTTCCTGATGCCCAGTTTCTTTTGCAGTTTTTTCGGCTTCATCTCGAATCCCGATTGCATCTTCTGTGGCTTGTTGCCGGATGTCGGAGCNTACCTGTTCTGCATCTTCCCTAGCACTTTCTACTATACTTCGCCCCTCTTCGTTTGCATTTTTAATTAGCTGGGCAGCATTATCCTCTGCGGATTGCACAATTTCTTCGGATCGGTTCTCTGCGGCTTGAACAGTATAATCATAGATGCCTTGAATATTAATAGGTAAAGGAAGATCATCGACCTCTGGCTCCNTCGCTAGTGTCAGGAACTTACCCATNCTCTCTTGTTCTAGAGCATGCAACTCGTGGACATTTATCACCTCATTGTCACCACCGCCAATCANTTCTAAAGGAGCAGTGATTTTTTTACCCATACATNTCCTCTTGTTCTAAGGAGATTTTAATTTTGTCAGCTTCTTCAAGCTTACGTATTTCATCNAAAATCACCCTTTGAGCACCCGACACATCACTAGCGCGCTGCGGAGGTANATCGTTCATTGTNCCCTCAATTCTAGCTCTTAGCTTATCCGTCATGTTAGATAAAAACTTTTCTTTCACGCCATCGCTGGCACCCTTTAAGGCTAAAGGTAAATCAGTTTGCATACATGGCAGCGATACGATCTCACCTCTGAAAGCCATATCATCAATCAAAGTAACATCCTCAAAAGTAAACATATTTTCTCTGATTTTTTCAACAGCCTCAGGGTTTCGTTGTTCTAAGCTCTCAAGAACACTATCTGCTCGCTCACGAGACACTTTAGTCATGATTTTAGCCAAAATCACAGGTCCATCAGTCTGATTCTGTCCACTCTGACTGGCGCCTTGGAATTTTTCTCTCAAAGTTGCTTCTACTTCCTCAACNGCCTCAGGTGTNATTGTAGACATCGAGGCGATCCGTGATGCTATCTGATTTTGTTTCCGAGAAGGAAACAACTCCATAACCTGTGCGCCTTTATCGGCCGGCAAAAAAGACAAAACTAAAGCAATGGTTTGTGGGTTTTCTGTCGANAGAAAACTGTAAATCTCTTCACCTTCAGCNTCATTAAACATACTGAAAGGCGTCTGGTCAATTACAGTTTGCAGCCGATCAGTCATATCTCTTGCCGCTCGCTTACTGCCGAAAGCTTGTTCGAGCAAAGCCTCAGCTTCTGCCAACCCTCCAGAAGCATAAATACCTTCAGACTCCATAACACCAAGAAAATCATCCATTACTGTCGCTCTCTCATCTGGAGAAATTGAAGCCGGGGAAGCGATTTCAACTAGAACTTTTTCTTGATCAGCTTCACTTAGTCGCTTAAAGATTTCCCCACTAATTTTTCCTTTCAAAGTTAAAAGGAAAACCGCAGTTTTTCGAATCCCATCCATCATCTAATCTCCAATTTTTCTATTCAGGTAACTATAATATACTCTGATCCTTACTTATGCATCAGTATCAGCTTCTGAATCTTTTGTACTTTCTGCTGAAACTNCCGCTCCAGCCTCAGTCACCCAACTACGTAAAATGTCAGCAGTAGCCCCAGGCTCATCTTCNGCAAATTGGCGAATTTGNTCGAATGTATCTTTTCGTCTTTGTATTTCTGCTTCTTGTCGAAGCACTTCCTCTTCTTGAGCGCGTTTTTCAGCCTCGATTGCTTCGATTTTTGCCTGTTCTTCTTCAGCATACTTCTTTTCTGAATTATCTACTACAGCTGCGACCTTAGAATCAACAGTTTCTTGTTCAGCTTCAGCTTCAAATTCTTTTTTTAAATCTGAGAATCGGACTTCAAGCCATTGATTGACATAATCCTCAACTGTTAATCCTTTCGGTAAATGTTCTTCTCCAAGTTGTATCGTNCGTTCAGATTCTNCCGCAGTTGTCGCNATTGGCTTGTCAATTAACGATCGCAAAAACACCAAAATTGCAATGACAACCANAGCAACGACGATCATTTCACCTAACTTTGTCCAAACNGGCGGAGGGGTACTTTCTAAAGCTGACTGAATCGCTTTCGTAACTTGGAATTGAGATAAAGAAACCGCAATTTTCTGATCTAGTAACCCTGGATCTGTAGCAAATCCGAGTGTTTTAGCAACAATATCTTTGATGTTGTCCACCTCACCTTCAAGTGAAAAGTCAACCATAACTGCTGCAGATAGCACCGTGATCTGTCGGTGTTGACTTCTCCTCTGTGATAATTTTGTCCATTTCATAGTTCTGAATTTCTCTACCTTTATCGTAAGTGGATGGGCCAGAACCTCCCATCGAATACTGATACTCTGGAGGAAAAAGATTACTCTCGACTCCTGGTTCTCCACCAGGAATTGANCCTTGTCCTTCGAAAGACTCTGTTTCTTTGTATTTACTTCTAACAACACCAGTTCCTTCCTCAGTTAGGGATGGTTGAAATTGCTCTTTCGTAGTCTTGATATCAGTCAAATCTGCGGAAACTTCAACACTTGCCACGTGGACTTTGTCTTCGTAAATTTTCAAAGCATTTTTTAGTTTTTTCATATAGTGATCTTCATACTCGTTTTTAATACTTAGGATTTCACTACTTTGATCAACCGGTGTTTTCTTGTTTTTGATCAGGTCCTGAGAATCAAAAATGCCATTACTATCTACGATATGAACATTTTCATTTTTAAGACCAGGGATACTATAAGTGACGACGCGCTGAATTGCTTTTAATGTGTCAACAGTGAATTCACCCTGTATGCTTTCAGGTAACAGCGTTAAGGTTACAGAAGCTTTTGGTGGTTCTTGGTCTCTGACAAATGGCTGATGTTCTGGCAAGCTAAGCTTAACGGTCGCGAATTCAACACCAGAAAAAGTGCTAATTGTACGCGCGAGCTCACCTTCAAAAGCTTGGCGCTTCAGCTCACGAAACTCATCTTGAGACAACATCCGTAAGTTGCCGCTTTCCAAAAGCTCATAGCCTTTTTGGCCTTTTCTGTCAGTCGTACGATACATGCTTACCTGTCCACCTAACTGAGCACCTGCTGCTATCCGACGTGCCTGATCAACATCCTGAACTCTAACCTCAATCTCATCTGGGTTTGGCATCTTATAGCGGATACCTTTTTCCTGGAAAGAATAAGCCAGAAATGTAGTGTCGCTCGTATTCAGGCCACTATAGAGAAGAACATAATCGCTACCCATCCAGAAAAAGCCAACAACAACTAGAGCAATTATGCCAGNAATGATTCCTAACATAACAACTAGTTGAACGGGTCGGGCTAGGCCTTGCCAACGACCACCAACTTGATCAACTATTCCTTGAAAAAACTCTCGCATTAACTTGCTCCCCACATTTTGAACACTAGTGACAATTCTTCAATCTTCTGCTATTGATGACTACACTTGCATTCGTGTCAACTCTTGATATGCTTCGATAGCTTTATTTCGTACTTCGACAGTCAAATCAAGAGCTAATTTTGCTTCCTCCAACATGATCATCAACTCATGTAAATTTTCTGATTCACCTGTAGCGAATTTACGGCTGGCCTCTTGTGCTGCCAATTGTAATTCATTAACATTTGACAAGGTACTTTGCATCAGTTTCCTGAAACTGGGCTGAATAGCCATCGTTTGAGTTGCCCCACCGTCAGCTAAACTTGACGTAGACTTGATGCTAGTCGTCTCTAGAGAAGGTATGAGAAAGTGTATGGGATGAACCTGCATTACATATTTCCTATTAGATAATTTTATTCACTTAAATAGAACTAAGCTCGTCCTTGTATAACAGTTCGAATGCTACCATAGTAGTCGTTAAGTAAACGAACCATAGTACTATAATAAGCTGCATTACCGGACAAGGTTGCAAGTTCCATATCTAAGCTGACATTGTTTTCATCTACTCTTACCGAGGTCGCTGTATCCCTCTGGATACTCGCGGATACCTGATCTAAATGAATTGGTGGGCCAATTGGCATATGTCCAAGATTCGTTGTTTTTCCTCGCATACTCAACTGAGAATTCTCTGTCATACTGTCGATAGCTGACTTTAGTTGTGCTCTAAACGTCACATCAGATCGCTTAAAACGAGGAGTATTAACATTTGCAACATTGTTGGCCAATATTTCATGACGTAACATCGCACCATCTAATGACTTTTTCAAAGTAAGCGGTGTAATCCCACCCAATAAACTCACAGTTTAGCTCCCGATGTAGAACGTTAGTTTTTCCTGTCTACGTACTGACGACCTAGTACTGACTTCTGATGGTTTGACACATCATAAGTTGCNTTTATGTCTGCTGCACTAGCTTCAGAAGCTGAAAGGACAGGATGGTTAAGTGTTTCTTTAATGTAGTCTTGGTTAGACTTGTCAGTTTGTACTACTTCATCAATTATTTCTGCNAGATTTCCNAATAACGTTTCAATTTCCTGTTGTTTTTTTNCCGAATAAGAATCATANTCATCTTCCACAATTTGATTTAACAGNGCAGATGACTCGATCTTTCGATANTCAGTTAATAGCATGTTTTTTTTTTACTNAGTATCAAAAACTCATCAAANTCTTCTTGGACTAAAAACTTCTGTTGCGTAGCTGCTAGTTGTAATAACTCTTTCGCTACGTCCAATTGATTTTGCATTTGTTCCAATACAATATTCACCATATGTCAATTGCCGAGAGCTTCCAGTTTTTGTAAATTCTTGATTGATGATTGAAGCTCAGATTTGAATTCNGGAGTTTGAATTGACTGATAACTTGCTATAGCCTTTGTATAGTCNTTCAAACTTCTATGAATACTCCCTAGCATTCGATTCGTTAAATCTAATTCATATTGGTGCAATCCGGNTTGNCCAACTTGACTNATCAGGATCTCAGCTTTTTGCTTTTCGAGNATTTTAATTGATTCGTACGGCATNTTCAAAGCNAGATAAGTTTGGGCCAGGTTACTCGCCCTAGCTATATCTAACTTAGGGTATTCAGTCTCAATTATACGATATGTGCGAATTACTTCTTCGAAATCAGCAACAGACCGGTTTTGGAGCCGNTGGTCTGNACTATAGTAATTAGCTCGGATATAGTGAGCATCACCCAAGATCAAATGAGCTTTTCTAATAACACGAGGCGACAGTTCAGGTTCACCTAACAATTTATANATATTTTCAATACACAAATTCAAGTCAGTAACGTTATCCACTCCAGACTCTCTATAGCGTGCAATATAGGCTGAAGACAGACCAACCAAACTTTCGTTATATTGACGTTGAGTGTCTACATATGAAACATAGTGATTTTCTGAATCCCCATAAGTTCTTCGTTGAAAAGATCTCTCAAATAAGCTGACAGCATCTTGGTATCTTTCAANAGCATTATCATACCTCTGATCTTCTAGTTCAACATCTCCCATGACTTTATAAGACAGAAAATAGTGGGGATGCAAATCACGTTTAATATTGGCAAACTCCGCACTGTACTCNCTTTCTATCAGATCACGNCTTCCTTGATCTATTGGGGATGTNAGGGAANCTCGTTGTAATCGAGCCATATCAGCCATGAGGCGCCCAGTNGATTTCGAGGTAAAAAGCTGACTAAAGGTCTCTTTTGCTATATCGTAATCTCCTTGATCCGATTGGCAAATACCTTGAATGAACANCGCATTGTCACCGAGTTTCAAGTCCCCTCNATTATTGGAAAATTCGNTCAANAACAGANCCAACTCTNNCTGNGTNGCCTTTACATTTCCTTGATCATACAATAACTGTGCTAACCAAAAACGCGTAAACTCGGTTCGTGGAAAACCTATTGGAGCTGGGTTGAAGAGGGCTTCGTTTTGATATACATCCCTTGCTTCAGATAATTTTTGTTGAGCTGATTTTTTTCTTCTATCAGCCATTTCTTTCATTCCCTGTTTAGCAAACACTCTTCCTTGTTCTAACAATAGATANGCTTGCTCTACTTTTATATCCCCAATNCGAAAGCGTGCGTGATACTGGAAATTGCTACGTGGCTGGTCATCTANAGCTTGTCGGAAAAGGGCTAAAGCCTCAACTTCCAANTTGATTGGGTCTTTCTGGGACACAGCTTCTTGAAAAGCACGTTCTGCAANATGGTATTCTTCACTGACCATACGTTCTAATTCAAAACTAGGAATGCGAGACCGGATTCGTTCAAGGAATCTTCGATCTGAAGGNCCTTGCTCGGATAATACATTCTCNCGCATCAACCACNCGGTAGCTTTTCGTCTCTGAAATTCGGAATAAGACTTATCNCGTTTTTCTCTTANCTNGTNCTGTTCTTTTGACTGTACACTAGAAGACTTCNTGTCGGTTTGGCGTTTNAAATAAACACCNAACTGCAAAGCCAAATCTCNTTCAAANGCGAAACGACGTAGNGCGTCAAAGTCAATCNGATAGTTNTCAAACTGTGAAAAATCTAAATATCCCTTGAGCTCTGTTTTCAACAATCTAAGGTCTGCCGGATTGTTTTCGTATTCAGACGTTAGGACTGAATTATAATTCACCACATAACCTTCTAAACCTTCCAGAGACGTCATTTTAGACAGGAGCAGTATCTTGAATTCTTTGGTCAAATCACCGTCGCTTTGGTTCCTCAGATTTCGAGCAGCCATAATTCCGTCTACAAGCTGTTGCGTTAGACTTTGCGTAAGCTGTTCGATTATGACTTCGAAATCCTCACCAGCATCAGAAAGCGGTTGGTCAATCTTGATCAAATCAGATCTCAATTGGTCATTTACATAACGAACCGAGATCAATTCTCTCAACTCTTTGTCATCTAGATCCCGAAACTCACGAACTGTCGATAGCGCATCTTGCTTATACAAGTTAAGAAGTTGACCCCGAAAAAAATCAATTGCCAGCCTTCTCTCTGTAGCTGTTCCTGCAGCCCGCTCAACTTCATCAAACTTCTCTAGAAAACGATCAATAACCTCTTGTTGTTCGGTTTTTTTTGCGAATGGGTTTAATGATTTGACTTTCTCAGAAAATGGTGCTGTTTTCCTTTCTCTTTTTTCCTCTTCCTCTCGAGCTGATTTTGCACCTTCCTGTCTCCAAGTCTGAATGTCGAGATATCGCAATAAATCTTGCTCGATAATGTCAACGACTTCTTCCTTGATTACAGCTCTGCGTTCTTTGTAGCTAAGATTCTCTATGTTTCGCAATTGACGCCTGAACTCACTCTCCATAACATTCTGAAGATAAGAAATGCGAACCTTTAATTCTTTTGAGAGTTGGCCACGGCCCTCGTAATTACTTAACTCTCTAGCGAATTCACTTCTCATGCGCTGTGTAATAGCGTCAAATATGGCTTCCCTTTGAGACATCCCTGCTTGCTCTTGTACCTTTACAATCTCGCGAACTCTCTTGCGTATACGCTTTCGTTGCTTAGCAATCTCTTCATCAAACAAGGCATCTAGTGGGCGTGTAATTTTCCGGTAATCACCTCTGACAAACCCATTAAGCTCTAAGGCGCGTTGTAATGCCGTCAAGTCCGTGACGAGCTCTTCTTCTAACCTACTTTTACCTAGTTGAGTCCTGCGCCCTCGATATTCCTCGACTTTTTCCAACAAAACCTGACGAAGACGGTGTTCAATGAACTGAATAACAACTTCACGATCAGCATTTTTCAGCAAAGCCTCTGTCTGATATTCTTTTATTGAATTCGTTAGATCTACGAGATT
>PAYP01000068.1 GCA_002714785.1 Candidatus Poribacteria bacterium
GCCCATTGGCCCAAAACCCAATCCAAAATAAACCAAACTTCTGAGATAAGATAATAAAGAAAGAACCGAAGAGTTTAACGATGAATCTGGGTTATCCGGCAATACAGCATCTGTTTCGGCCTCGTCGACTATTATCAGATCAGTTTCGAGATTATCGTTTGAAAATGAAGCATCAGAAACGTCTGCATCATCGTCTGATTGGCCTAACACCCCAACCAGATCCAAGACAGTAATACCCACCGAAAAAATAGTGAATGCTAAATAAAATTGGCTCAGAAAATCCATCTTAATATTCGATTAATACAAAAAAAATAAGTTTTTCCATTTATTATTTATCAATATAGATCCTACAGACAGCGAAAAGATAGTAAAATCTCAGCTCTGTTAGGATTGTGATGTGTTCTTCCAAATAGACCTATCAGTCAAATTAAGTTTAACACAATCACTTTTATTATTGAATCAATCAGTTTCAAAGTTGTTAGTGTTGCCTGTTAATTTTGAATGTTTACTGTTACAATTCCATGAAGTTTTGTTAGTTTTATCGTAGAATTATGGGTATAAGGTGATATATAAGGCTAAAAAATGAGATTCCGTCAGTGTCGAATTTAACTACTAGTTCGTCTGAAAATACGAAGGATGAAACTCCAGATAATGATTTGAGGCAAAGTTTTTCCACAGCTTCTCAATGGCAGTTAATGTGGTGGAAATTCCGTCGGCATCGTATTGCTGTATGGTCGATGATGATGTTAGCTTGCCTTTATCTAATGGCTTTATTTTGCGAGTTTTTGGCACCCTATCCTTTGTCGTTTCAAGACACATCATATGCCTACGCACCACCACAACGGATCCACTTTATATCCGATGATGGATTACATTTATGGCCTTTTGTCTATGGACTAAAAGGTAAGCGTAACCCCGAAACTTTACAGAAATCATATCAAGAAGACAAAAACCACAAATATCCGATTCAATTATTCACTCAAGGCCACCCTTACCATTTCTGGGGATTATTCGAAACGAAAATCCATTTAATCGGTATTGGTGATGGTGGGACTTTATTTCTACTTGGAACTGATTCTATGGGACGAGATCTGTTATCTCGGATTATTTATGGTGCAAGGGTATCATTAACAATCGGTTTGATTGGTGTAGGGATGAGTTTTTTTTTAGGACTACTAATAGGTGTTGTCTCTGGTTATTATGGAGGATGGGTTGATAACGTAATTCAGCGTGTTATTGAAATTATTCGTTCGTTTCCACAAATTCCGCTCTGGATGGCACTGTCGGCAGTACTACCTTCAACTTGGTCCCCTATACAAATCTATTTTGGGATTACCGTAGTACTATCAATTATCGGTTGGACTGGGCTTGCACGTCAGGTGAGAAGCAAAATTCTATCGCTAAGAGAAGAAGATTTTGCAACTGCCGCCATGTTAGCTGGAGCCAGCCAACTTCGTATAATGTTACATCACCTGCTGCCTTCTTTCATGAGCCATATTATCGTTAGTTTAACTTTAGCTATTCCTGGTATGATAATTGGTGAAACGTCGCTCAGCTTTTTGGGATTAGGGCTGAGACCCCCAATTACCAGTTGGGGAGTATTACTACAGGAAGCTCAAAACATTCAAACCGTTGCTTTCTATCCATGGCTGCTGACGCCTTCGGTTTTCGTAATTTTAACGGTACTAGTCTTTAACTTTATGGGTGACGGTTTACGTGATGCAGCTGACCCTTACGATCGTGGATAAATCTGTTGAGTTTTATGTCTAAACCTCTCTTAACCATAAACAATCTGCAAACACATTTCTTCTTGGATGAAGGTATTGTTCAAGCAGTCAATGGTGTTTACTTAGAAATTCCATCCGGTCAAACTTTGGCTATTGTAGGAGAAAGCGGTTCAGGAAAAAGCGTTACGGCTTTCTCGATCCTGCAACTAATATCTCCACCAGGTCGTATCGTTGGTGGAGATATTATCTGGCACAATCGGAATGATCTGGTATTGACTAACCTACCAAGTGAAGGAAAAACAATGCGATCAATCAGAGGCCATGAGATTGCCATGATTTTCCAAGAACCAATGACATCTTTAAGTCCAGTTCATACGGTTGGTAATCAGATTATGGAAGCAATCAGGCTTCACATGAAAACTAATAAAAATTCAGCGAAAAAAAAAGTGATCGATATTATGGGCCGAGTGGGTATTCCGAACCCAACAGAGCGTTTTAATCAATACCCTCATCAAATGAGTGGAGGTCTGAGGCAAAGGGCTGTGATCGCCATGGCCCTTTCTTGTCAACCTAAACTTCTTATTGCTGACGAACCTACTACCGCTTTAGACGTGACTATCCAAGCTCAAATTTTACAACTAATGCGAGATTTGCAAAAAGATCTGTCAATGTCGATTTTGTTAATTACACATGATCTTGGTGTCGTGTCTGAAATGGCCGACTTCGTTGCTGTCATGTACTCAGGGCGTATAGTCGAACAAGCACAAGTTAGCGATATTTTTCAATACCCTCAGCATCCTTACACCAAAGCTTTACTGAATTCTATTCCAAGGCCAGATACGACACCGAAAACTAAACTTCGTGCTATAACTGGAACTGTCCCTAGCCCTTTTGAAAAAATCGATGGCTGTCCATTTCATCCTCGCTGTGAGGAGTTTATATCCGGAGATTGTAATACAGGTCATCCACCACCGTTAGCAACTATTAAAAAAAACCACCAAGCTGCCTGCATAAAACGACAACCACTGCTCAAGATTATTAATAACCAAAAAAGTGAATAAAGAAACTGGCAAATTTCCATTATTAGAAGTTCGGGGAGTGAAAAAATATTTCCCTATTAAAAAAGGATTTTTTAATAAAGTCGTCGGACAAATTAAAGCAGTAGATGACGTTAGCTTTGAATTGTTTTCAGGCGAATGCCTTGGATTAGTAGGAGAAAGCGGATCAGGAAAAACGACTGTTGGTCGAACCATATTACGTGCCCTAAAACCAACAGCCGGCGAGGTGATTTTTCAAATTAATGGAAAAAGTTATGATTTAGCTAGTATCGAGAACCAAGAATTACGACCTCTAAGACGACACATGCAAATGATTTTTCAAGACCCCTATTCATCTCTTAATCCTCGCATGACAGTTGCCGAAATTATTGGAGAACCATTATTGGTTAACGGAATGATTAACAATTCCGAACGAGAAATTATTATTTGTGATTTACTTGAGCAAGTTGGTCTCAAAACTGAACATTTACGCCGGTATCCTCATGCTTTCAGTGGTGGACAAAGACAACGTATTGGTATTGCTAGAGCATTAGCATTAAAACCAAAACTAATAGTAGCTGATGAACCCGTTTCAGCCCTTGACGTTTCCGTCCAAGCTCAAGTCTTGAACCTACTACAAGATTTGCAAAGTGCCTTTAAGTTAACCTACTTGTTTATTGCTCATGATTTGAGTGTTGTAGGGCATATATCAGATCGAATTGCTGTCATGTATGCTGGTCGTTTAGTAGAGTTAGGTCCCGCCAGAGAAATCATGACAAAACCCAATCACCCTTATACTGAAGCTCTCTTGGAAGCAGTCCCGATGCCAGATCCCAAAAGTAAACCCGATCGTCAGCTTTTATCAGGGGAAGTAGCTGACCCATCTAATTTGCCAACTGGCTGCGTATTTCATCCCCGATGCCCGAAAGTTGAAGAACGTTGTCGGGTAGATCGACCAGATTTAAGAGAAATCTCTCCTGGTAATTTTTCTCGTTGCCACTTGTCTTAGGCAACTAATCAAGACAATCCAATAAATAACGACGACTGTTTATAGCATCGGTTAATGGATCGTCAGAAGGCGTATTTTCTATTAGTAGATCCCCTTGATAATTACTCTGATTAAGTTTCCGCATAATAGACCTTAAATCAACCCAACCATCTTCTAACTCTGTTAGCACTCCATTGGTGGTTTTTTGTTTAAAGTGGACAGAAGTTAGATCCTCCATCTGAATTCTTCCCCAGAATACAGATAAATCGTCTTTTACAGATCCATCAGGTTGATAAGAATTAGCTTCATCATAAGTCAGATATGCTGAAGTACATTCAATCAGCTTAATCAGATCAGTAGCTGGCTGAACAGCATTTTCGACAGCAAAAATTGTTTGGGGCAACAAATTGAGGTAGCGGTTGATATTGATTTTCGCCGTTTCAAAATCTACAGAAATAGGGCTTGTCAAATCCACTAACCGCAACCTAGGTGATTGTGGACAAAATAGGTAAGATAACCGTTTTGCCTGTTCAATAAAATTATTATCAGCCGATAAATCTTCTGGTTGAGATCGCCAAGGGTGAGAGATCGCATAACTCAACCGAAAAGGGAAGACTTTTGCGGCGAAATCTCCAAATTGTTGGAATAGTAATTGGTGTTCGCCGATAAATTCTTTTTTTTCGGTTGATTGCCAAATGCTTCTGCAGATTTCTTCCCACTCTTCCGTGTTATAATTTTCCATGACATCTTTCAATTTTTCCAATAAGTCACCAAATATTGATTGACGTAAATAATCACCGTCCCGAACTTCAAATTGAGTAAAACCATTCTGGCCAAATTGTTGTACTAAATCAATAAATGAGTCTCCTTGATCCATTCTTTGAGCCCAGATATTGGTGACAATTCCGATTTTTTCATACATGTTTAATCTTCACCTTAACTGATTTTTATTTAATGCAAATTTAGCCAACTGTTATGATTGGGTGTTAATCTCCGCCAGTCTTCTGTGAAAGTTTTTGCTTGATGGTAAGTGATTTCTCCCAGATCTGCGTAAGTATAAGGTACACCATTATTGGTCACATAGGCTAGTGCTCGATCCCACATAGATGACCACAGGTAAGAATTACAAAGTTCAGTTTCAGGTGATTGACGGCTACGTGCAATAAAACCGGGAAGAAAAGGACGACCACATGATTGTTTCGGTGGTAAATATCGAAAATTAAAAGCCCAACGATATTCGTCTTGACTATTATTCGGGGCTGAAGCATGAAGTATCTTATTATCTAAAAATACTACATCACCAGGTTTAACCTCTAATGTAATTGACTTATCAATTATACTTGGTGGAATTTCTTTGATTAAACCTAATTGGTGTGATTCTGGAATTACCATCAAACAACCATTTTCTTGATTAGCTTGAGTGATCGGTATCCAAGCATTTACAATCCTACTGTCTAACGAATCACTTAAACCAGCGACTGCATCCATGTGCCAACGAGTTTGCCCTACTTGAAAATTATAAAAAGCATCTTCGGCAGGAGATCTCTGATGAGTAATCTTTGCTGTGCTCTCTGCTTTCATCAAATGCTGGTTAGATAACTTGATATTGATATGATAAATAGGCGAGGCATAAACTTCGCTGCCGATAAGTTCTTCAATCACGTCTAACAGCTTGGTGTGCCGAACAAAATCAAATAGTGAAGGGATCTGCGCAGAGGGTAGATCCCTTCGGTATCGATAGTCAGGTGAATAAATGTTCAGTACAGGATCTAAGTGGTGCAAGGCTCTTCCACCACTAGCACCTATCAAAGTAGCAAAACGGTCAGGAAAATCTAATTTAGGATAGTTATCTAATAAAGAGTTTAACTGGTTTTTATCAACCACCTCTGCCTCAATCAGAAAAATTTCAGCGAGTGCATCGATGAGTTTCTCATATTCAAATACAAGTGGTAAAATATCGTTCTGCCAATTAAGTAGATTTTCTACAACTAAGTAGCCATCGTGATCGAATGTTGATCTATGATCTAAATACGAAGAATCTGACATCATATTTGATATTTGGATTTATCAATGATTTTCATGCTACAGGCGAGAGCGCTGGGTCTCCATATTAGAATGAACATCAATTAAAACAGTTTTTCCGTTAAAATTTAGCTTCTGCGCTTCTTGCAAGGCATCCGCCATTTCATAAGGCTGTTTAACTACTAAACCTGTAGCACCCATCCCTTCAGCCATTTGGGCATAATCACCTTTCATTTTTGTCGCACCAAAACGTTGGTAGGCGACAGGCATGTGCAAAGACGTCCCAATGGGATACGTCGCCATTCCACTATTATTCAGAACAACAGTCGTAATCGGTATTTGGCAACGAACAGCAGTTTCTAAATCTAATCCAGACATACCAAAAGCTGCATCCCCCATTAGGTTTAGACAAAACTTACTGGGTTGAGCCAACTTGGCTCCAATCATCAGTGGAATACTAAAGCCAAGATGAGTTGTCTTACCCCAACCGATGTAACTATGAGGAACGGTGGCAGGGTAGAAGGGAACGATACAATCTCTAGGTGCTCCAGCGTCATGAGTAATGATACTGTTTTCTAAATTCAGATTTTGTATGATTTCATAAATAACTCTATAGGTATTCACTGGCACCTCATTAGAGGTCAATAACGGTTTCCATTGATTCATCCATTCGTATTTCAAGTGGCTAATTTCCTTGGTTACGTCTATGGGTTGGATCGATCTAGATTGAAATTCATCCAAAAGAGATTCTAAAGTCAATTTAGCATCACCAGGTAGGCCAATTTTGACTGAGTAATCCTTATTAATGTCTTCCAGACTTTCAGTGTTATGAATAATATCTTTATTATCAGGAATTGTTTGTCCGTAAGGTGTACGGGTCAGGCTGGAGCCTAAAGCCAACAGAACATCTGATTCCCGAATCCAACGATATCCTGGTAAAGTAGTAGCCCCACTACCAGATCCAAGCGATTGAGGATGCCGTTCGTCAAAAGCCGATTTNCCACCCNTAGTACAAAAAACAGGTATACCTGTTGCTTCAGCGAAACTCTTCAGNACCNGACTTNCACCAGCNAATANTACGCCCATTCCAGCCCAAATAACGGGTNTTTCTGCNTNCNATAANAAATCGATNGCTTGTTTNANNTCAGTNGAATCTGGACNCTGNGCGTATCGNTNNGGTGGGATATAATTAATNNTTTTATANGATAATTNTTGACTACCAACATCAGCAGGAANTTCNANAATNACTGGACCAGGCCGACCATTCCTAAGATGATGAAATGCCCTTCTCATAACATTGACTGTTTGATCTGCATTCGTAATAACTTCAGCGTGGGTAGTAACAGTTTCAAAAGTTTTCACAGCAGAAAAATTAGGGCGGACAGCATATTCACTCAATCGAGGTCCTGCGGGCAAATAAAGAATAGGTACATTATCACTAANGGCTTGGGCGATACCGCCCATCGAATTTTCTGCTCCTGGACCACTTTGAGTTAAAGCTATGCCAAAACTCTTTCGGTTGCTAATTCTGCTAAATCCATCTGCAGCCATTAATGCACCGCGCTCTTGACGAAACATAACAGGACGAATATCCGCTTTAGCTAATTCTTCGATTAGAGGATTCGAGGGAAAACAAGCGACGAAATTCACGCCTTCAGCTTTTAGAATCTGAGTTATAGCTTGTATTGTATTCATTAATAAATTTGCTTTCTTTACCAAGAAAACCTGATAGCCTTAGCTTCAAAGACTAAGGTTTTTGAATGATCATTGATTAACCTTAAGGTTGCCCCAATTTGTTGCTATATTGATTTTGAAATCAACAATAAATAGATTTTCTATCCCTGTAGAAAGGTTTAGGCTCTGTAATACAGAAGAAACTCATCCATAAAACCTTTGAAAGCCCAATTTGGACCAGTCGGACCATCGAAAGCACCAACTTCTGACCCTATTCCTATGAACCCATATCGGGTGATAGATTTCTCCATAACTTTATGTGCTACAGCTGTTTCTGCATCAAGCTTTCCATCCACATAAATCCGCTTGTTTTTACCATCATAGGTCGTTAGTACATGCCTAAGAGGCGATCATCCCACGACTCGGAGCCCTAACCCAAGCGATAACAGAAAATTCTTCAATATTATGAATAGAGATGGTTTCGAACCGAAATCTTTTTCTTATCAAAACTGTAGTGGGTCATCAACTGAAAGAGTTAGGAAAACTAATGAAATGGCATCAAATTTACACCTGCATTGATTTAACAAGCTTAGATCTTAATGCATCAACAGGACCTATATACTCTGGCTCATTGATCAGGTTTACCATTTCATTTGGATCAGTCCGAAGATCGAAAAATTGTTCACGATTACTTCCCTGATTATACAAAATATACTTGTGACGGCTATCTTGAATCGCTCGGCTGTTAGTACTTTCAATCAATATATCCCGTCTCCATTTGGAATCATTTTGAGCCAATGTTAAAGGACGAAGGCTCCTACCATTCAGTTCATTTGGCACATCAATGTCAGCATAATCACATAATGTTGGCAACAAATCTAGCCCATTAGAAACCAGATTTGTTTTGTCGATACTTCCTTCTTTTGTCTCACCTGAAAAAGAAATAATTAACGGAATTCGTGTTGCCTCTTCGTAAGGGAAAGTTTTATGCTCCATCTTTCTTGCTCCATCATGATCACCGTGATCGCTAGTAAAAATGATGACTGTATCTTGCTCTAAACCAGACTGTCTTAAGGCGCGAAGAACACGACCAATCTGCTCATCCACCATCTCTGTTAGACGACCATAAGCCCATCTATGTAAACGCCAATCGCGCTCTGTCCAATTTTCTCTTACGATAGATCGGAACTGACGCTGGCTCAATATTTTTTTTACCATTGAAGGTTCATCGTTCAATGGCTGATGATTTATTGGTAGTTCTGGACATAACTTATGCCAAAATAAGTCTTCACTAATGTCAGGCGGTTTTTCTAATGCTCGATCCAACGTACTAATTTCAACTTTTCCGTTCTCTACTAATTTATATGCTTCGTCTTGAGAGGAATTAATTTTTGGTAAAGCTGAGCGGATAGCCATATAGCAAATATCATGTGGATTGATAAAAGATGCCACCAAAAAAAAAGGCTTTTTTCCGCTCCTTTGAGTCAGGAATTTTGCACAGACACTAGCACACCCGTTCCTTTGATCGGTTGTAAGAACAGAAAAACCACATTCCTCAGCACTAGCATTCGGAAAGTGATGCTTTCCCGCTAAGTAGGTATCATATCCAGCGTGATTAAATAAATTCCCAATTGTATTCCTGATGACTTTTGACGAAACTGGTGGACTTATACTGATGGGAGGGTGGAGACCAATTTCACTAGGCATCCGGCCTGTCATTAAGCTAAACCGAGAAGCCAAGCAAACAGGGAATGTACAATAAGCCTTTTCAAATCGCTGGCCCCTTTGAGCTATACTATCCATAGATGGTGTCTGAAAATGCCGATTACCAGCGCAACTCATCATTGTTGCACTCTGTTGGTCCGTCAAAATTAACAGAATATTAGGCATGAGTATAAATTAATTATTTGTTAAAGTTGGCCTTGGTCGATTAGTCCACAAATTGTTGATATCTTCACAAGTACTACACTAAACTGATTTAGTACGCTCTGATCCGTTGATTGTGGTTGAGGATCAATTCTCTTCATTGATAGTACTCGTCTGGTTTTCTAGGTTGTGATTCAAATCCATAGATACGGAGCATCTCGGGTGTAGAGCGTTGATAGACCTCTTCTTTCAAATGGTTGACAAAGTCAAACTGAGGTTTCATAAAAGATCGGCCACAAAAACATATTAAGGCAATACGCTCCCTTTCGGTTACATTAGCACCAGCCGCATGCCAAATTGCACCATTGAACAGAAAAACGGACCCCTTAGGTGCATGAAGTCGGATTTCATCTGGATCAGTGGACGAGTCAGGTGATGGTTTTTTAAGACGAAGGTGACTTTCGGGAACAAATCGGGTGCCACCGTTTTCTGCACTGAAATCGTCTAGCAACCACAAAGAATTAACAAAAACCGGGAAACTTGGTAACGGTTCTGGCATCTGGCTTAATGTATGGTCTATATGGTAATTGCTATCTTTTGCTCCCGGCCTAATAATATTGGAGGTTAGTGTACTAAGAATATAGTCTTCCCCCAACATATGTTCGAAATATGGTACAACTCTTGGATGGGCAACCAACCGTTCAAAAGATTTTCCTTTGTTCACCAACCATCGGACCAGTTGGCCTTTACCATCTGAGTGGGACAAGGCAATACCTTTATCCTGCTCAATCTCTGCTAACTGCAACAATCGTGATCGGTAATGGTCAATTTCGGCCAAAGATAGTACGTCNGGTATAACTATATAACCTTTTTGGTCTAATTGTTTCTTTTCAGAATCGGTTATTTTGTATTTCTTTGACATGAACTAATTCTAAATATCTATACAGGTCTACATTTCTTCCGAATGACAATTGCGTACAATCCATCTGCTGAGCTAAGTGCTTGGTAAAAGATGGATCGCATTGTCGCTTCATTATCGCACTCTTCAATTATCCAGAGTTTATCAACTTGGCAGGTTTGTATCAAGTCTACGATTGGGACACCATTTTTATCTGGAGTAGGTTGGCTCCCTGTAGTTACAGACCCACCATTATCTAAAATAATAGCTAGTAGAGTTTCATTACTAAATCTTGCTTGGATTAGAGCATTTATTCCACTATGATAAAATGCTGAGTCACCAAATATAGCTACTGACTTTTGCCCAACGCCTGCGGATTGATGACCAATTGCCACACCTATGGACGAGCCCATGCAAAGCTTAGTATCCAAAAGTTTACCTGCCGTGATAACACAGCCTGGATCGCCTATTAAAAATGGATTCTGGCCTACCTTCTCTGCTTCTTCTCTAAAAGTCGTCAAAATCTCAATATATGGACAGCCTGCACAATAAGNTTTNCGAAACGGTTTCTCTTGTTCCCAATTGGTTTCGAGGTACTTTTTCTTTGGGTTAAAACTAGGTAAAAAATTTCTCAAAGATTGTTGAATATGCCATCGAAATAACTCACCAACCCAGTTAACATGGCCTGTCCTTTTCCCGTAAAGTTTGGGGCAATGTCCATTATCGTAGCCAATAGATTTTATAGAGTCTTCTAAATAAGGATCAACTTCCTCAAAAACCAAAATTTCTTCACATTGGCTGAGAAACTGTATCACTAATTTTTTAGGTAAAGGATAAAGCGAATTCAGCTTCATCATTTTTAGACTGGAACTATATCCGTCCAATGCTTCTTGTAGCTTCGTATACACAAAACCTGTTGCAATAATACCTTTCGATTTTTGAGAATTATCTTCTATACTTTCTATACTGTTGAAAAGNAGTTGACTAAAATCNAGAGTTGATTTTTCATTCTTTTGGTGCAGTCTTTTGTGATCGCTAGTTGTCTTATCCAAGGCTGCAATCCATCGCATCGGTGATCTGTCTGGATACTGAACTGGGTGGTGACTAGGAGGTTGTAAGGGAGGCACCACCTCCCGACAGGTAGTGAAACTACGAGTTATCCGAATGATTACTATTGTTTTCAGCTCTTCTGAATATTCGAAGGCCCACTTGACCATTTCTCGACCCTCTTGTAATGTAGAGGGTTCTAACATGGGTAATTCAGCCATCTGAGCAATAAACCTAGTATCTTGCTCATTTTGGGACCCCCAAGCACCAGGATCGTCGCCAACAATAATAACCAATCCCGAATGAATGCCTGTCATATTCAAGACCATCAGAGTATCTAGCGCAACGTTCATACCAACACTTTTAATGCAAACTAAGGAGCGCTTACCTCCCTGAGATACACCAGCGGCAATATCAAGAGCAATTCGTTCGTTAAGGCACCATTGAGTTTTGTGTCCAAACTTCAGCTTAGTTTCCGATAACACGTTAAATATCCCAGTTCCAGGAGAACCAGGGTAACCAGTGACTACCGACACTCCAGCCTCTATAGCTCCCCAAGCTATGGCACAGTCTCCATTAATTGTTTCCATCATCCTACCTAATATTTTGTTACACTTCTTTATTAACAAAAATGTTCAACACTCTAAATACTATTGTCACTATTCAAACCTGACTAAATCCAGAAACAAATGGTATCATCATGGACAATGAAAGAGCTTTTCAGACGAATACGGGGTTCCTCAACCCCCGGCCAATTCCTTCTTTTCATTTGCTTATTGGCACTCCTATCTTTTTTCATCCTGCTCCCAATTTTGCAAGTGATTTACGTTGCATTTACTCAAAATGGTCGCTTAACACTAACTCACTTTGTCAATTTTTTCAAGCAGCCTTCGCTCAACGAAGCCTTGTGGCGAAGTTTATGGGTAGGTATTATCGTAGTTTTCTTTAGCAGTATCATTAGCTTACCTTTAGCTTTATTTACTACCCGTTATAACTTCAAAGGTCGATTGATCGTTCAAACTTTGGGCGTATTACCATTGGTCATGCCAGCTTTCGTTAGCGCTATCGCCTTACAAACAATTTTAGGGCGAAGTGGTATGATCAATCAAATTATCCGGATATTTTTTGGTACGACTATTCCTTTCATGGACGGATTAACCGGTGTTGTTTTAGTTCAAACATTACACTACTTTCCCTTTATTTTACTTAACTCTGTATCAGCCTTAGAAAATTCAGACCTATCTCTAGAGGAAGCTGGACGCAACCTAGGAGCTTTCGGATGGAAGCTGTTTCACCAAATCACATTTCCACTGATGCAACCGGGATACATGGCTGGTGCACTAATTGTTTTTATCAAAAGTATAGATGATCTTGGAACTCCCCTGATGCTTGGTTATCATAACTTACTAGCACCTCTGGCGTATCAACAAATTACTGCTATTAACGGTAATAGTACAATGGGGTATGTTATCTCTGTAATTCTAGTTTTGTTATCTCTCTTATCATTGTTTCTTGCACTACACTATCTGAAGCAATCGGAATATGTACAACAAAAGTCAGGTAGTTCCGTTTCCAGACTACAACTGTTTGGTTGGAAAGGATGGGCAATTAGTGGGTTCTGTATAATTTTGTTGACTTTCAGCCTGCTACCACACATAGGCATTTTTCTGATGTCCATTGCTAAATCTTGGAACTTTACAGTTCTGCCTAAAACCTATACCACTAGCAATTTCACCAGAGTTTTTTCTGATGCGCCAAAAATGATACTTAATACAGTTGTCTACGCTACATTGGCATCTTTGATCGATATATTCCTAGGGGCTATAATTTCTTTCATACTGCTTAGAGGAAGGATGCTAGGCCGAACAATTTTGGATTTCATTGCCACATTACCTTTAGCGATTCCAGGTGTGGTTTTAGCAATTGGCTACCTAAGAATATTCCACACGATAGATTTGCCTATCATTGGTAAACCACTGACAGAGACTTGGTTGATTCTAGTAATTGTCTACGCAGTTCGCAGATTACCATATACTGTTCGATCTTGCTATGCTACGTTGCAGCAAATTCATATATCACTCGAAGAAGCCTCGAAAAATCTGGGAGCAAATACTATATCTACTTTTACCAAAATCGTTTTACCCCTAATGTTACCAGGTATTATAGCCGGTGGAATCATGGCTTTCATTAGCTCTTCAGTCGAATTAAGTTCGACTTTAATGCTCGTTCCAAGAAACGAAATGGCCCCTATTTCCTACGGCATATATTTATATATGCAGGAAACCACAGGCCGAGGAGCAAGTGCTAGTCTGGGAGTAGTTGCTATTATTATAGTTTCAATTGGAACCTACGTAGTCAACCGACTAAGTCGACACCGTGGGGCAGGTAAAATTTGAAAAATGAAAATATTGGAAGATTTTTGATTGAGGGAAAAAATCGACATTGGAGTTCTATCTATATTATATTAGGAATCTCCAATGTCGATTTTTTAAAACCTTAAAATTCGTAAGGTACAGTTTCAGCTTGATGCGACTTAGCTGACTTTTCAGCTAAATCCATTACAGCAACTACTCGTCGAGCAGATTCTGGTGTAACTATTAATGGTTCATTCTCTGTGAGGTGAGCCACAATATTTTGATAGAAACTATGGCCCGGGCGACCTTGATATGAAATTTCTTGTTCACTCGGCTGATTTTCAACTTCTGACCAAACTTTGAAATGTCCGTCTGCTGATTGAATTGCCCCATGAGTCCCTAAGATCTTCCATCGGTCTCCTCCAATTTTAGCGATCTGGGAAAATTCCACGTCAGCTACCAAGTCTCCATCGAATCGAATGAATGCACGTGCATGATCTTCATTACTAATATCTGTCCAAACTTCATTATCAATATAAAATCCAGTTACATTGATCATGTTATTATCAATTATGTTTAGCAGCCAGTCGATATAGTGTGCCCCCCAGTCATAGATGACACCACCTGAAACAGACTTTACACTTCTCCACCAATCTGGGTTCGGACGGCCATAGCCACTCGCACGCATTTCAATGGTGTGTGGTCTGCCAATAACACCACTCTCTATTATACCCTTTAAGGTCCAAAAATCTTGGTCCCAACGCCGATTGTGATAAACAGATAACATTTTCCCATTAGACTTTGCCGACTCAATCATCGATGTGGCTTCTGATACTGTAATACACATCGGTTTTTCAGTTATTGCATGCTTACCAGCATTAAGTGCTTGAATAGCCACGGGAGCGTGTAAATTGTGGGGCAGAACAATAGTTACTAAATCAATACCTTCATCAGCAAAGAAATCATCACTATCGTTGTAAGTACGAACATTTGGAAAATCTTCTTTAGCTGCTTTAGTACGTTCTGGGTCAATGTCGCAAATCGCTACACATTCTATGCCTTCAGTATTTTGCATACTTCCAGCATGACTGCGTCCCATATTAAAAGCACCACCGTACCCTATCACTCCACCACGAATAACATCTGCCATAGAAACTCCTTATTTTTCATCGCCTGATCTAAACTGCCAAATGGCTTTCTATTAACAGCCCATTCTAACAATTTATACGTTTGACTGTCAATTTTGTTAGTTTTAAAAGACATGGGAAATACTAGATGACAACATAATACCGTGTTCGAATGTATCTCCTGTGTCAATCAGCATCCTTTGGTGAATAGGTAAAATTACACTTATATTGACAGGGAAATTTTGGCCCCATTTGGTGTTAGTCCCTAATTGTAAAGCATGCATTTGCATACCAGTATTTTCGTCTCTACTTCCATCCCAATACCCAAACCCTTGCCTAAAGACCATCCAGGACCCATGTAATCTCAGGTTGTTTGATAGTTTGGAAGCCATACCAAAATAGAAACTAATGTCTGGAGGTGACAAAAAATCATACTTGTTTTCGTATAAAGGACGTCGAAATGAAAACCTAGACTGTAACGATAACGAATCGTTTACTGGAAAAGTATATATTATTTGGAAACTTGGAGTTAAAGTTCCCGTACCAAATTGGAGATGTAAGTGTTCTTTCCCGGCATCACCAAGCTTATATGGGTCGGGTTCAATTTTTCCAGTTGGTAGAAACAACCCAGCAGACAAAGTCAAACTGTCTGTTTTGATAGGTGTGAACTCATTCCAATAGTAGTTTATGGTTAAATTTAGATCTTCAAAACCACGATATGTTTCATCCCTATGATGGATATAGCCATTCCGAATAGCTGCTTCTTGGTCAGTTAGACTTGGTTTCGAGGTTTTCCATTCAATTTCAGCTGACTGGTCTTTAATACTATACGGTACAACCAGTGCTAGCTTGGTTCGGGAATTCAATTGATAATGAAATCCTAGATTAAATCGGCTAAATGACATAGATACGTGATGCCAGTGGCTTCCGACTTGGATTAGCTGTCCATCCGCTGTTAATCCATTTGTTTCACTATGCCCACCTTCTGCATTAAAAGAACGTATGACATTAAAAGTCAATCGAAATTTCTTGTTTGTTTCTGTATCGAGCACACGGCCCGACCCCATTTCAGGGACAATGGGGTTACTTCAGGCACCTCACTCCTGAGTAATTACAAATGGAATCAAGTTTAAGAAAAAAGCCATTTTTATTGTTAACTGTAACCATTTTTTTTCATTCATCATTTATTATCTCCACAAAAGCTTAAACTTTTCATAATTGTTGAGTTACTAATCAGAACTTTCAACTCATAGAAATGGGTGGAGATCGATTCGGAAGTAGTGATGGTCTTTTAGGTGAAATCAGCGAAGGCAAAACAACAACATAGAAATTATCCACGACAGATGTTTGTTTTACTAACGGTATATTTCGGTTAAAGGCTGAAAATACAGTTTCAGTTTTAGACGTGGAAATATCAAAATCTAAAATTTGACAACAACACAGCTCGATCGAAACGTCTGTATGACAGGAACCACAATCATTTTGTGAAGATTTAGCTAGATGATCCAACGCTACACATGAAGTCTCACCAAACGTAGAACAAGGGAGCAAATAGACAAAATTCAGTAAAAAAGAAAAACAAATAACCCGTATTACCAAGTTACTCAATAGTGGCTTATTCATTAAAACTCTAAGATTACTCCGAAATAAGGTAACAATGGTAGTTGTCCTACGATGTCTTTCTTCACTTCTCCATCCTCGTTGCGTTCATACTCTTCATCGTAGCTAAACTGAAGGACATTTTTTCGGTTATAGGCATTTATTAATTCTAAGTAGGTTCCAATTTGCCAAGTGTCAAAAACAAAATCTTTGCTGATTCTCACATCAAGACGATGAAATGGTTCTACACGGAAAGAATTTATTGATCCGTAGAGAGGTACTTTTCTAGTTTTTCCGTCTCTCGGACTAAGAATACTTTCGTAACATGGATTGCTAATATTTTCTTCACAGGTTAATGGTGTATAAGGATTCCCCGTTGCATACTGCCATCTCCCTCCAATTTCAAAGGTCTTAGTAAATTTGTAGCTTGCTATGATAGTTGCAATATGCGTTTGATCATAAGAATAAAATCGGTAATCTTGATCTGGAGCATCCCTTCTTTTGGAAACAGACCTAGCATAACTTAACCAACCGAAGAATCGGTCGCCCTGACGATATTGTAGTAAGAATTCCACACCTTGTGCATAACCTTCTCCAATATTGAGGTAATTCTTGTTTTTTACCGGATTTTCCTCAGGGTCAGGCTCAATTTGTTTGTCTAATTGCTTACGATAGCCGGCAGCTTTGATCACTGTACCGTTCTCAAAAGCTCTTTCAATTTCCAGGATAAAATGGTCTGAAAGACTTTCCTCCAGTTCCGGATTCCCCCCAGGTTCAAAAAACTGAGGTGGCTGTGGTGTTTGCAGATAACGACCATAAGCTAATCTTAATTGTGGTAATCCTGGTGTTGTTAAATTTAAACTAAAACGAGGTTGTGGTGTTGGCTGAGCCGTTAAATCTGCCGAATAATCAACTCGTGTTCCCAATGCAAAGGATAGATATTCTCCAAGAGTAAAACGTGTTTGAACGTAGCCTTCCACTTGATAATCATCTTGTCGTGTATCAACTCTATTTTTTTCAGCTTCTAAAAAGTCGTAATTTGGGTCTCCTTCTTCCGGAGGATTAGGAAAAAATAGTTGAACAACAACATCGCCAATTGAATTTAACAAACCGGTTTCTAAACGTAAATTGGGAGAAATTTCATATACCACGTCATGCCTAACATCATATACGTCAGGTTGTATACGAAGGAAGAACCCTTGGCCAATTTTAAAATTTACTAATTGCTTATTGTGAGAAAGATTGAAATCATAGGTTAAGCGTGGGGTAAGCAAAGCACGGAGATGAAAACCTTGAACGTGAGCCGAATTCTTTATGTATAAGGCACCTCTTAGTTCTTCTTCATCTTGCTGTTCTTCTGAAAAAGCCAATTCTGCAAAATCATCAGCTGCAAATGCCGTGAAATCTATTTGGTACTTCTCATTTATTTCATAGTTAAATCGTGTTTGATAATCCCAGAACCTAGGGAATGCAGTTATAACTGTTATAACTCTTTCTAATGGAAAAAGATCAAAATAACTACGACGACCTGCAAAATACCAAGACCCTGATTCCCCTAGTGGACCTTCTATCAGTCCTTCAGCATAAAGAATATTTAGATTTACCTTGCTACTGAAGTTTTTGCGATTACCAGCCCGCGAATAAATATCTATTATTGCCTGCGAATCCTGCCCATACTCAGCTCCAAATCCACCAGCATAGATATCAATTCGTTGGAGAATTTCAGAACTTACAGTTGAGACTAAACCTCCGAAATGATAAGCATTAGCCAAAGGATAACGATCAAAATAGATCTGGTTATCTTCTGGACCACCACCCCGGACATAAAGCTGTCCTCCAAAATCTGCACCTGCCTTGATACCTGGTAAAGCTTGGATGGCTCTCAGCGCATCCCCACCAGCTCCTGGTATACGCTTTATTTCTAACCCAGTCACGCTTTGACGGCTAACTGATTCTGTCAAAAGCTGTCCCCTTACAACTATTTCGTCGAAAATGAAATCGATTCTTTCCAGCCGAATATCTAGATTAGTAGGCTGATCGTCAAGTACTGGAACTTCAATCATTTTAGAACGAAAACGAAATCGTTTCAGTGTTAATTGGTAGGTTCCAATCGGTAGTTCTGTTAATTTGAATTCTCCCTGATCATCAGTTATAACTTTTTGATCAATTCCCAAAACGCTCACAATAACTCCACTGACCAGTTCTTGTGAGCCTTGGCGAAAAACCTTACCCTTTATCTCGGTAGAATAGGCTTCAAGGGCTATTACCGACGAAAGCAGAAATATGATAAATATTCTTTTACTGTTTACATTAATCAATTTTTTTCTTCTTGTATATTTAGGCAGACAAATTCCTATGGCTGATTCACTAGAATAAACCCAATGAAATATAACGATTTTTTGAAACTTTTGCCAGCTTTTCTACTTGATTTCACTGTTGTTGGTTACTTGAATCGATGTTATAATCGCTAGCTGTTTAACTGGATTTTAGGAGTTACTATGAAAGCGATCCTTGTCGGGCTCGGTGGTCGAGGCTACCACTGGTTATCGGCTTGTGAAGACCATAAAGAAGTCGAACTTGTTGCCTATGTGGAAGCATCAGAGAAAAATCGTCAAAGAGCTATTGATCAACGGGGAATACCTGAAAATAAAATTTTTGTCGATCTAGTCGATGTCCCCAAAAGTCTTGGGGCTGATTTCGTGGTTGATGTCACTCCACCATCTGTACATGAAGCTATTGCTATGAAATCTTTCGATTTAGGTTTACACTTACTTGGTGAAAAACCTTTGAGTGATGACTTTGACGCAGCAAAACGTATTGTGTCTGCAGGTGAAAGTGCTAATGTCAAACACATGATTACTCAAAACTACCGGTTTAACGCTCTACCTCGTACAACACGAAGATTAATAGAAGATCATAAAATTGGTGAAATTGCACAATTAGATGTGTCTTTGTATGTGAATTGGGCTGACAGCCCAGGAAGCCATTATGTCACAGAACCATACATGTTTTTGACAGATATGGGTATTCATCATTTTGATATGATGAGATATACATTAGGAACAGATCCAATTAGTGCTCAAGCCATCACTTGGAATTTGCCTTGGGGTTGGCATCAGGGCGATGCCTGCCAGATAATTCTTTTTAAGTTCGAAAATGGTGTGTTTGCGACTCATAGAGGTATTGGGTGTACAATGGGACATGTTCCTGCTGGACATAACGGTGAATGGAGATATGAAGGACCACAAGGTACTTTAACTTGGGAAGGATTTGATCTTTATCAGACACTTAATCATCGACAAAACCCAACAATACGCGAACAAATTGATCTAGATGATATTGATGGTCCAAATCCCGTTCTTAATGAATTTGTCCGAGCGATTCAAGAAGACCGAGAACCTGAATGTAATGCTGCGGATAACCTAAAGTCTATGTCGATGGTTTTTGCGGCTGTTTTGAGTGCTAAGGAAGGACGTGAAGTTCTAATATCAGATTTGTGATCAACTAAAACAAAAATTTGAAATCTGTCAGAGTTTAGGGAAGGTCAATCTAATTACTTTTAGATTGACCTTTTTTTGTGTAAGAAAACTTT
>PAYP01000069.1 GCA_002714785.1 Candidatus Poribacteria bacterium
GTAATGGTAGTTGGGCTACTGACTATGAGGATTAAAACAAAATAGTTTCTTTAGTTTCCTCAATTATTCTTAAATTTGTTTCTCTAAACCAGTTTTCTAGAAAGTACTAATTCCAAAAACAAAAGAGCAAACCTAAAGTGGGGGAACGTCAACAGAACTTCCAAGCAAATCTAAGTAGTAATAAAAAGACCGGGAGATAACTAATTACCGTCGTCCCTGCTGGGGGTAAGATGAACTAGAATCGTGTCGACATTGTGACGCATCATTCCGTCGTAGGTTGAGTGGTTATGTTTATCGCAATTTTGTAGCGTTTGCCTGCTATCTAATACACCTCCGACCAAGATCGGACCTGCTAAGGAGACTTTATGTCCTTTTGCAAGTATCGATTCTTGCAAAGCCTGCATTGACTTTCGAGAGGTTGTATTATCCCAAAAAATAGTGGTTAATTTTTGGTCCATAATTTTGTAGGATAGCCTTCGTAGATTTGCGATGCTCGTTTCTTCTCCCTCTGTTCCCATGAGTCCATCAGTTTCAAAACCATAAGCTTGACCAAAATAGCCGAGGGCATTATGTGAGGTAACCAAAAAACGGAGATTCATAGGGATTTTTTCACTTTGAGACCGAATATACTGGTCTAGTTCATTTAATTGTCCGAGGTATTTGTTAGAAGACATGTGGTAAAAATGAGCTTGGTTCGAGTCAATAACCTTAAGACTTTTTTCTATTTGCCGGACAACCACCATCCAATGGTTAACATTTAACCAAAAATGAGTGTCATAGTGATAGCCACAACTATTTTCTGGGTGAGAATGAGAATGATGATCATCGAATTGATGTGAGGATCGTAGATTTTTTTTTGGCAAACAATCCGACACATCTACAATATATACGTCTTTTGGAAGTTGGCTGAGTACTCGTCTGAGCCCATTTTCGATGCTAAGTCCGTTGTAAATAACCAAATGAGCTTGGGAAAGGTGTCGAATGTCTTCCGTCCGAATCTTATAGTGATGTGGGTTGCTTCCCATCAACGATCGAACTGTCACTTTATCATGTCCGATTTGTTGAACAGTATCTGCTAAGATTGTTGTAGTAGCTACGACACGTAGCCTGGCTTCAACTATTTCTGGAAGCAAAACTGCCAATGCCATACAAGAAAAGGCTACAACATTTATGCCTCGGATTAACTTAGACCACTTCATGATTTTAACCGATACATGGGCAAGAACCTAAGAAAACTATACTTGGAGTAACGTTATACAATAACGTTACTCCAAGTGTCAAGTGAGGGGGGCATGACTGGTTATTCAATCTGATTTTAAACTTCTGGTTCATGTTATAATCAGCGTGGAATTTAATCTTTGAATTAAGGACGTGAATTATGTCTTATGAGTTGGAAGACGAGTTTGGTGATATTATTAAGAAAGCTCGAAAAGGGTTAAATTTAAGTGTTGAGAAATTAGCACAGGAAATACAAATTTCTCATACTCAACTATCCAAGATGGAAACTTACTCCATCAAGCCAACAGTCGAGCACGTCAATAAACTTTCTAAAAGGCTGGGATTATCGGCTAAGAAATTGCAACTGATTGCTGAAGAGAATTGGTCTCCAAAGCCCATACCTATCGATCACGATTCAAAATTATCTGTTTTAAGAATAAGTAATAATGTCAATGGGTGGCCAGTCCATGCCTATGTACTAAAATGCGAAAAAAGCAAACAACTTGCAATTATTGATACTGCGGCTAATCCAAAAATGGTGATTGAAAAAGTCAAAGGATATGGTTTACCAGTGTCAGCTATTCTACTGACTCACGCCCATCAAGACCATGTTGGAGGGTTATCTGAAATTCAGCAGGTGTTTGATGCTCCCACGTACATCCATCGAAATGAGCCGCAACCAACAAGCGAGCGAGCTTTGATTCTTGTAAGCCACGGAGATATGATCTCGGTTGGCGCGTTATCTATACGTGTTCTAGATATACCTGGTCATACTGCTGGAGGATGTGCTTTTCAAACTCGAAATACGGTATTTGCAGGCGATTCTATTTTTGCAGGTTCAGTTGGTAATGCTTTTTTATCTTATGATGATCTATTGAATAACATTCGTAAGTCGATATTAAGTTTGCCAAATGATACCTATCTCTTTCCTGGGCATGGGCCTTCAACAACTGTAGGCGAAGAAAAAGCTCACAATCCATTTTTTGCAGAATTTTAAATTGGGACTAAAAGTCGTGACAAAGCACAATTTAATTTGCTGGTTTTTTTTTAGTCTGGTTATTAGTAACACAGAGGCAGATAACTTGGAAAAAAGAATCAATAAAAACTTATCGGTAATAATCGATGGAGGTAAAGTGCCTGTTCGTTACTACGATTTTTCTGTTGAGGGCTCAAAGAAGACTTCTAGTGATGTAATCCTATTTATTCACGGTTTTCGTAGTAACGCTCGTTATTTTTACCCTATTGCATCGGCATTTTCTCAGGTTGGTTACCGATCTTTTTCACTTGAATTACCTGGCTATGATAAATCAACCTGGGGAACAACAACTGAGTTACTGAACTATGAACTAGCAGCATACGGTCGGTATATTGCTAGTTCTATAGAAGCAATATCGGGTGCTGAGAATATTGACTTAAAGCGGCTAACTATCTGGGGACATTCGATGGGATCTAGTATTGTCTATAGAGCAATAGTTGACCACCCGAATTTATTTTCTTGCCTGAAATCGATCGTTTTTGAGGCTCCCGCATTTGCCAACAGCATCACCAAAGTTTCAAAGTTTGCGATCTGGTTATCAACCAAAATTCTTAAATTGGGTGATCGCCATGATAGCTCGCCAGAAAGATGGTTGAAGTGGTTGGGAATCGGAGGTTCGACTGATAATTATCAAGTCTTTGTACAAAACGCTTATTCTATGCTAAAACCAGAAAACAACATAAAGCAAGAAGTGCTAGACCGACTTGGAGTGGAAAAAGTATTTTGGTTATGGAGTGCAAAGGATATAGCTGTTTACTCTCCTCCTCCAGATTTCATTCCAAATGAGCAAAGTATTCAGGTTTTTGTTGGCCACAGTATCTCTCATCGGGCACCAAAGAAGATTTGTGATACAATACTAGGCTGGCATTCTAGGACACATGTTGAAGTTAGCCAATAACACTAATATCGCTTCTAATGAGCGTTTCCCAGATACTCCACAGCTTTTATTTTTCTCATTTCTGTCCTGAATATAAATCTAATTCATTGAACTAAAGCTTTCGAGCGACAAAGTTAACCCGATCAGAAAAGAGGCCTGGACGATTTAAAGTATACATATCGTACATACCAAGAACTTCATAACCACACTTTTTGAGTATCCTTTTAATTAAACCGTTATCAAAAATACGTTGTACATGAAGTTCTTCGAAGCGCTCAAATAAATCACCATCCCGTATAAAAAATGTCAAATTAGTTCGGCAAACTTGATCCTTTTTTGAATACAGGTTCTGCCAAATATAAGCGTAGTCTTCGTGATTTTCAGCGAAGGTTTGAGCATGAAAGTGCCGTGTAATATTGCGTTCAGTTGTGACATCAAAAACAAATAAACCACTTGGTTTAAGATGATCGAAAATTCGGATACATGCAGTAGCAAAATTCTCTTCATCCTGCATATAGTTTATACTGTCGTAGGTGCAAAGTACTGCATCGAACTGCTTACCCAGATCAAACGTTCTCATATCACCATGGACTAACTCAATATCCAGTCCCAGATTGGAAGATTTTTCTCTGGCAATAGTAAGCATTCCTTCAGCTAAATCAATCCCAGTCATTTGAAAAGATCTTTCTGCTAAGACGAGTGTCAGAGCAGCAGTACCACAAGCAACATCTAGAATAGTCCGTGGTAATTCACCTTGTTGATTAAAAATACTCTGAATATAATCAGCCCACCGCTGATAATCAACATTGTACATAATACGGTCGTAAGCGTAAGCGAATCGCTCGTAGGCTGGAGCTAAACCGGTCATAGATCAATTATCTCCCAATTGATATTGTTACTCATGTGTTCTAAAACCAACTGCTGCATTAATCATAGTTAGTAATGTTTTTACTTCTTCTGGATCAGATCCATCAACTAGAAATGCATAATCAACGGCAGACTTAACCTTACGCCAACTAATCCGACCTGAAACCAAACTCATCGGCATCTTCTGTACCACGATTTTCACTTGCTTAATAGTTTGAGCGACTTCGTTTTTTTCGATGCTTGGCGGCATTCGCGAAACGAATTGGGGCTCAAATAGGTCAACTGCAGCTGAAATAAACCAACGAATCGCATACCATTGAATGACGAATAGTATTAGCAAGACGACAAGTGCTACCATTAGCAGCTTAGCACGATGACGCCAAATCCAGTTGATATTTGATTCCATCCGGCACTTTTCCGAGCAGTTGACAAAAATTGTTTAAGAGTTACATCGTGAGGCGACTGCCAAGTCTAGCATACGGGATATAGACTTGCAACGACCAACCTGCAAAAATTTACTATTTTGAGGTAAAATAATGGGAGTAGTACTATCAACAAGTAGTCACATACTATATGAAGCAAAATGGTGATGACATACCAGCCTAGCTATCAAAACGCAGATTTTTCCTCTGAGCTGTTTTGTTTTTTTAACTTCAACTTCAAAGAAAAGTGTTCCCTACAGAAAAAATGGAGCAGCGTAGTAGGAATTTTGCTAGTAATGATCCAACAGTAGGTATCATTGCTAGTTGAAAACAACAGATTTTTGTATCATAAGTTAGATCGATTATGAGAAAGAACTCACCAAATCACTTACCCTCGTCGAAAGGACTCACTTTTCGCTCTGTAGTTAGCATCATTTGGGTTTTATTCCAGATAGTTTCAATATTGGGAATCGTTCTTTTTTTCTTTTTGGCTGGGATTGTTGGTGGAGTAGTAGTATCTGCTTGGCAATCTGTTAGGGTAGTCGATTTGACACAACTCGATTACCAACAGAGTGATACATGGAAACAACACCTCGAGATTTATTCTGCCCCTTGTACTATTCAGAAAGGTGATTCTGTTAGCTTCATTTTGGAAAAAATTAATCGCTTATCTTATGAACAAGTAATCCCAAATCAGGTTAGAAAAGATAGCTGGCAACCGAATCAATACTCACTAGTTCTAGACAAAAGTGAACGAAATGGACTCATTAATCTGTTTGCGCGACCATTTCATTATCCGCGAATGGATCAATCGGCTAAAGATTTGATTTTAAAGATTATCGATGGGAAAATCAGTTCCATCCAACTGTTAAACCCTAGCTCTCGAAATATCGATAGATTTGAGTTGGAACCCGAGTTGATTAGCGAAATTTATGACAGGGGTGGGGAAGCCCGTGAGATTGTGAGTTTAAACCAGATACCCGAGAGATTGCTCATTTCGTTCTTGGCGGTCGAAGATAAACGCTTTTATGAACATTGGGGTATTGACCCAATAAGGGTTGCCGGAGCTTTTTTGTACAATCTAAGAACCGGTCAATTGCATGGTGCAAGTACTATAACCATGCAACTCAGCCGCAATATATATTATGACAACCGAAAAATGTGGCTCCGAAAGGTCAAAGAGTCCCTCCTGGCAGTGAGAATTGAGGCCAAATATTCAAAAGACGAAATTATTGAGAGATATCTTAATTTTATTGACTTGGGGCGATATGCTAACCGGGATTTAAAAGGGGTTCAGGAAGCTGCAAAGAGCTACTTTGGTAAATCTGTTTCTGAACTGGAATTGCATGAGTGTGCAGTTTTAGCTGCAATTCCCAAATCTCCCACTCGCTACTCACCTATTCGGAATNCTGATCGGTGTAAAAAGCGCCGAAACTTGGTTTTAAAATTGATGCGAGATAACAGCTTTATTACCCAAAAGCAATATCTAAAAGCGATTCAGCAACCGTTAAAAGTACAGAAACAAGACCTATCAAGGAAAAAAGTGGCTGCTTATCACTTCTTGGATCATGTACATAGTGAACTTAAAAAGATAAATAGCCTTAGCCAGCAACTTTACAATCAAGGATTGAAGGTCTATACGACCATTGATCTATCCATGCAGAAGGTCGCCAATTCTTGTGTAGCTGAACACTTAAGAGAACTAGACCGGGACAAAAGTAAATATCCTAATCTGCCAGACTATGATGAGAATAGAAACAATCCAAATGGTATTGATCCCATTAAAAATTACTTACAAGCCGGACTGGTCGCTATTGAACCACAAACAGGGCACATAAAAGCAATGGTTGGTGGAAGAGATTATTATGTTACCCGCCAAACAGTGAATTTCTATAATAGAGCAGTTCAAGCAAAAAGACAACCCGGTTCAGCCTTCAAGCCAATTGTAGTAGCTGCATTGTTTAACCAACCATCTCTTGCTACTCCGGCAACAGTCGTAAACGATGAGCCATGGTTTACGGAAGACGAACCGGGTGAAATTTGGGCACCGCGTAATTATAGCGAGCGCTATTTTGGTAATGTGACCGTTCGAACGATTATCGAAAAGTCAATTAATATTGGCATGGCTAGATTAATGAATGAGACTCCCGTGCACCCAAAAACTGGACGGCCGGAAGGAATCATACGAACACTTAAATTATCTAAAGAGATGGGAATCGAGAGTAATCTAAACCCTTTCCCAGCATTAGCTCTTGGAGCCTCAGACTTGACCCTATTAGAGATTACTTCAGCTTATGGAACTTTCGCGGACTCTGGCCGCCACGCTAAACCTATTTCGATTCAGTATGTGGAAAACAGGGAAGGAGAAATTTTGATTGAAAATCAGGTCAGGCAAAAACAGGTATTGAAACCGGACATTGCTTATACCGTCACACAATTACTTTCAGGTGTAATCGAGAATGGTACTGGACGACGAGCTAGAATTATGGGCTTAGAAAGACCTGCAGCTGGAAAAACTGGAACCACCAATGATTTTACTGACGCATGGTTCGTTGGTTATGTTCCCAATATGACAGTTGGAGTCTGGGTTGGCTTTGATGATCCGCAACAAAGTGCTGAACAAGAAGGAGCTAGAGGAGCATTACCCATTTGGACTAAGTTTATGCTACATGCATTACGTGGACCAGTCACCAATTTTTCAAAACCAAGCGGTATAATTTTTAGAGAAATTGACAAAGAAACAGGCCTGTTGGCATATACAGGCCTGTGTCGGCCAGAAAATATAATACGAGAAGTATTTTTAGTTGGTCAAGAACCTAAAGTATTGTGTAATGCCCATGAATAAGTGAGGCTGCAAAACACCCTGAATTCACAAAAATCTCGATTGTAAATTACTTATGTTCTCTATCAAGCCAAGGAAAGATAGTCAGCTTTCACAAGAGCCAGAAAAAGAATAATTATCAAACACCTATAAATAATCAAAATACTAATCAATCCATTATACTTCCGCCCAGAGAGAAAAGAGTCGTGGTATTAACCTTGAGAAAGTTGAGATTTTTCTGGCTTTATTTTTTGCTACTACTGATCTTAAATCAAGCAAAGTCAGACGAATTTATACTAGTTGATCGTATTTTAGTAGATGTAAATGGACATGCTATAACTTTAAGCGCGTTGGAAAACGAATTAGCTTGGCGACAAATCCAGAACTCCTCTCTAATCATCAAAAAGAAAATCATAGCTGATTTAATTGATCAAGAAATAATGTTTCAGGCTGCTGATCGATCAGGAATTCTTCTCGGTCGATGGGATAAGAAAGTAGCTGACGAAATTCAGCGTTTACGTGGCCAATACGAATCCGAAAAGGAATTTTTAGATTATCTAGCCAACAAACAGTTGACGTTAACAAGTCTGACAGATCGGATAAGACGACAATTTATTTTACAAAGTTTTATAAATCGCCAATTCAGCAATCAAATTGAGGCTGAAAAGATTTCTCAAGCAGCAAAGATCTACTATCAAAAGAACCATTTACAATTTTTTTTGCCAGCTACAATACAATTCCAATACATATTGATAAATATACCAGACTCTGCTTCAGCCAAGATATCTAGCCAAGCTCAATCTCTAGCTCAAACGATCCATCAAGAGCTGATAGCTGGCAAAACTTTTCGGCAGATTTCGGACCGATACAAGAATAAAATGAGTTTATCTGATCAACAACAACCAACAATCAAAGTCATACGCGAACCACAGACTAGACATACCAACACAAAATTAGAAATTGACATAGCCAAAATGGATATTGGTAGCATAAGCCAACCTAAGCGAACCGTTGATGGATACTTAATTGCCAAACTATTAGGAAAATCCCCCTCCTATCAACAACCATTCAAATCAGTAAAGGAACAAATCGAGAAAAAACTCATCGAACAACAAATCGAAATTCTTTTGGATGATTGGCTAGAGAGTGAACGGCAAAATAGTAGTATTCAANACTTTAGCCAATTTNAGGAGCGTTAATTCTTTTCTTTCGCTAGCTAAGTAAGGATAATATGGGTACGCAGAGCCATGGAATCTGGAGTCGCCAAAATGGTAAATTCTGTGGCTTCAAAGGTCTAGAAACNCTTATGTCGAATGNCTAGCTCTTGGGTAACCTGGGTAGTTNTTTTTGTAGGATAGANAATTGGAATAGAAGNAATTTTCTGCATTAGCTTATTNGCNAACCTAAAATTGTCGAAGGTNNGTCCGTCTATAGANCATTTATTACCNAATTATACTAAATTACCNGACGCATACCTTCAATACANTTTTACCATCTTGTATTGATTATTACGGATCATTCTCTCCGAATAAGACACTNATTTTAGTGAAATACANATTCAGGCCAAGGAACAAGATAGCTTATTCAATCATCTGAAAAGTTAAGTAACGTTCCACTTCATGTTAATTTCTCGATCTCCACTTAGAGNCTCGAAAAATGAATTTTGCCAAAACCAGTGACAACATCACTTTCTGGTTTGATTAATCAATCAGTAAAGACTCTTTTCTTGGCTTCCAAACAACTAAAAAGAAGAAATACCGGATAAAAAACAGTGGTGTTATTCATTTGAACTTACCACACANCGAAATCCATATATGTAGTTTCTATTAGTTGGATAATTACTAAAGCGATTNTCTATCCGAAGACCACTGGTATAACTGGTCCAAGAACCACCCCGTAGCACTTTAAAATGTTGATTTTGATCATACCAGTCTTNGCACCATTCCCAAACGTTTCCCGAAATATCATAAATTCCATAGACATTCTTTTCCAAACTTCTCACTGGGGCAGTAGACGTACTCCATATATCTTTACCATTAGCCCCCTCATAGTTGGCATATTGTCTAGCCACATTATCCTCATCACCCCAAGGGAATTTTTGTCCAGTCANGCCACTTCTAGCGGCAAGTTCCCACTCTTTTTCTTTTGGTAGTCGTTTGCCAGCCCATTCAGCATACGCTACTGCATCATTCCAATTAACNTAGATCATCGGATGCTTAGGACTAGGTGAGTACTTGGTGACATTATCCCAATTTCCACCATACTGATAACTACTTTGCTTCACAAATTCTTTGAACTGTCCTACCGTAACCTCACATACGTCCATGTAGAAAACGGGATCATTAAGACTCCGTGAAGGAATCCTCACCATTTCAGTTCCATCTTTCTTCCAAATGACTTTTCTGTCTTTGGCCTCTTTAAGATGTTCTTGACTATACTCAGGAAACTGACGATCGAGAGGTGATTCNTCTGCAACACAAACGGTAAAAATAAAAAATACTAAAAACGTACTACTAAATTTTTTCATAACCATGATCTGCTTTATTTTTTGATGGTGTAAGACTATCCCAGTCATCTTGTTATTTCGATTAAAATACNTTTTATTGTGTGCTCACAAAGTCTNATTCTTTTGAAACNCTCAAGTCTATTGTGATTNATCTATCTACCAAGATTACAAATTCTTATNCTGAGCTTAGATTAGGATTATCCTTCTAAGCCTTTGACGTCTACTACTAGCAATCACTAGATCAATAAAGGCATATCAATATTTAGATGTAACACTAGTAGCTAAAAACTCGATTGTTTCCTAGTCTATTATCTAGCTTGAAACGGCCAAATTTTTGCTTGTTTGAGAATACTTTTCTTAATCTTACAAATCACGGTATAGGCTGGGTCAAATACATTACCCACTTCATACTCAACGCACTGACCCAGAAGGATATGAGCTGATTGTTTCTCCAATCCTAATTCCACTAGCCATTGAACTAATTCGGTAGTAGCGTGCTGCANCGCTTGATCCAAAGGTCTAGCATTACCCGCGGTTAAAAGATAATCTGTGTTTTCTGCCCTTGGCCACCCAATGGGATTCATATTGTGTGCTTTAATCAATTGGACGGAAAACTGGACATTAAAAGAAATCTCGATTCCTGTACCAACAATTTCACCATCCCCTTGAACTGCGTGGCCNTCGCCTAGANAAAACAATGCGCCAGGCACAAACACCGGTAAATAGACNGTTACTCCTTGTGAAAANCCTCGATAGTCCATGTTGCCACCATGAGTCGACGAAGTGGCAGTCGAAATCGCTTGGCCTCTCGGTGGAGCTACACCGAAACAACCAACCATTGGAGCCAAAGGTATCATAAATTCACCTAACTGCGTTTGTGGAGAAATTAAGGTTGCAGTCCATCTCTCAATGTTGATATTCCACTCTGCGGTACTAGCAGTAGGCATTTGTGATGCTACATAGCTTGGATCAAGGACGTTAGGAGCAATGACTGTGGCGGAGCGACCTATTTTCCGGTTGGGTGTCAATCGATCAAAGTGAACGGCTAATCTATCACCTGGAACTGCATCTTGAATATAAAATGGACCTGTCTGTGGATTGCCTCTTTCTGTCACGACTTGATCATGTTCATCATGCCCAGCATTATCCACGGTAGTAGTAATCACAGTATCACCACTTTCAATATATAGTACTGGTTCNTAAGTACCAATAGTAGTATAGTAAAAAGTAGGATGAAATTCGTGAGTTGCCATTGGGTTACCCTCTACATTTATAGTTGGTTAACTTTTTGCGTAATGGTGGAGTTCTTCTCCGNCNAAAACTAAAATCTTGCATTGAAGTTATCTTGACTGATTGAATTCNGGCATCTCATTTTCTTACTGTAGTAATACGTCAGGATTGACTGGGGCTGGTGGAGTTTTGCCAGCAATTACAGAAATTAGGTTTTCAACCGCTAATTCTCGCATTGCAAGGCGAGTTTCATTGGTTGCAGTACCAATATGTGAAAANCAAATAACGTTTGGCAACCCAACAATGGGATCATTTTCAGCAGGTGGTTCAGTNTCAAGNACATCNAGTGCGGCACCGGNAATTCGATTTGATTGTAGGGCTCTAGTCAAAGCTAACTGATCTATTAACGCACCACGGGCAGTATTAACTAAATAAGCCGTTGGTTTCATTATTTGTAACTCATCATCACTAATCATATGATAGGATGATTCATCCAAGTTGGTATGTAGACTAACAAAGTCTGATTCCACTAACAAGTCATTCAATGTGCAGTACGTACTCTTGGGGGCACTGGGTTCAGCCACGTCAAATACGTCATGCCATAGTGTATGCATACCCAAGGTCTGCATACGCCTAGTGACCTCTTGACCAATACGACCGAAGCCAATCACTCCCAACGTTTTACCCTGAATATCATTTCCTAGGGCTGGCATTTTTTTACGCTTGGCCCAACCACCACTTCTAACATAGGATTCATATTCAAATAGTCGCAAAGATAAAGACAATATAGACGCCATAGTGAGGTTAGCAACAGCAGCTGTTAATACTCCTGGCGTATGACAAACAACAACACCATGTTTAGTTGCTTCTGAAATGTCGAATGGATCGTATCCCACGCTAGTAGTCGAAAGAACTCTTAACTTTGGAGCAGCATCAAAAAAAACGCTGTCTGCACGCACACGAGGTGTTAGTANTATACCTTCAACATCTNCAATTTTTTGCAGTAACTCTTCTCTTGNTGCGGTTACTGCTAATTCATCGACTACGGCCACTTTCTCAATTTTCTTGGTCAAGTGCTTTTCAATAGCGACATGAATGAGGACTTTGGGTTTGGTAATCATGCATATTACTCCTAGAAGCATGGGAAAGCTTGGTAAANCNGCAGNTCTTTTCAATAAACGTANCTACCTACTGAGAGAAATTAGNAAAATACCATTTCAATATTCTCGTTTCCCAAAGTGTAGGCATAGTTTAAGAAATCTATCTACTTTGTCAATAGTGATTAGCGAGATCTAAAGCGAGCAAACGGACGCCCTTGTGCTTTTGCCACCCTTTTTTTTGAATATTCGTAGGCTTGGCTTCTAAATGTAAATCGCTTTCTACTATTATTCGCCTTATTNTTTCTAGGCTCAATTGGAAAGCGGGTCACCTTATATTTTTTCTTAATACTTAGTCCTACTTTTTTTGTTTTGTCTTTTGGANTACGAGGTGCTAACTTCCTTTCAAGCCCACCAGTATTGAAAATACTCATCATATGTACGAAAACAACAGAAAAAACTTTAAGAATCCACTTCACAATACTATCAATCTATACCTTTTAGTGTTAGTGAGAGCTAACCATAGTTTCACACCCAAATATATTCGTCAATGTAAAACAATAAGAAACGGAACGGTTATCTGTGTTCTTGTTTTAACAATCAAAAGAACCATGAGCAGCAAAAACCATGGTCAAATTGCACTGATTTAAGATAGAAGAACCCATTACTTATTAACAAAAACAAATCGTATCAATAGTACTAGTTTCTGAACACTACAACGATTTACAAATCTTTCGAACACNAAAGTTTATCTATGGGTATAATGTAACAGTATACTCATAGATAAATAGAAACACAAAACCTATAGCAGAGTCGATATGAGAAATGTAACTTCCCAACTCAACAAANACTTTCGGATATTATTCGCTGGCTTATCTAGTCAATTTGAATATGAGCTCTAATTTTACTGTTTCAGATGACGATCCAAAAAGCGGAATGATGCTTTTAAAGCTTNCCAGAACCGCAATAATACCCAATAGTTAACATCTAAGCTGTGGTTCAGTTTTGGAATGTACCTGTACGCTACTGGAACTGATTGATCTGATAATGACTCAACCAATGCTTCTGCTTGTTTGATAGACACCACTTGATCAGCGGTTCCATGTATTAGGAAGAAAGGAGGTGATTTTTTGGATACTTGAAACAATGGTGATGCGGATCGCCACAGTNGATCATTTTGACTATTNTAAGGTTGACCAATAAAGTCTACTAACCANTGCTCCACNTGTTCTAACGCTGGCGATTCAGCCAGTTCATTTCGGCAAGTGGACAAACGCAGATCTACTGGTCCTGCTAGGCTAACTACACAGGTGATTTGACTACTGATTGGATAAGACGGGTCGTCAACTAGACCTAGTAGTGAAACTAAATGTGCTCCAGCTGAAGCACCTATTCCACCGATTTTTTTCCCATCCAATTGATATTGATCGGCGTGCTCTCTGATCCAACGAACAGCTGCCTGCACATCTTCCAACTGAGACGGAAATACTGATTCTGGAGCAAAACGATATTGTACTGCNGCCACTACATACCCGCGGTTTGCAAGTTTGATAGCAATTTCTGACATATCCTCTTTGTTGCCTTGNCGCCATGCGCCACCATGCAGGGCAATTATTGCAGGTCGTCGTTTTTTAAGTACTGATTTAGGTAAGTAGAGATCAAGTTTCAACTCTTGTTGCTCTACTTTTCGATAAATAATATTAGATTCAATTTCGACTGGCCCATGACATCCCAAGCATGCGACCAACAAAAAAACAAACGATTGTATTAACCATGCCATGATAACAGTATCAAATAGGATCGGTTAGCTATACTTCTAAGTTAGAAGACCTCAAAAGAATAACTCTCTAGGTCAAACTTTCTGTTCGAAGTTGGATCAATTCGTAACATTTTTTCTTGCATTCCANTTTAATTAGTCTTCAACCGTTCATTTTTCTCCGATGTTAGATTAGTATTCTTCTTTTGAATTCCATCCAGGATATTGTTTTTCTAGGGCTGCTAAGGTTTGAGGCGTATAGTACGAATGTCCAGCCGGTGGGAAACGAAAGATTTCTCGTTCTTTAGCAGACAATGAACCAATAAATTTGGAAAAAGCTGGGTCTAGTCCTTTGTCAGTATAGTGTCGAAATCCTTCCCAATAATGATCAGNTCTACCCAAAGCGAATCCCCAAGTGAAGCGCTGTCCGTCCAACCGTAGATAGTCACTAGCTGAATGAAGTGTGTAATTGGTGAAGACGCACAGAGTTCCAGCAGAGCAAACTAGCGGTTCACATTTTGACATNTCGCCTGCATTAATTTTGGATAATAGACGAAGTGGGGCTTGGTCTGCGTCCACAGATTCAAGGTGAATCCAAAATACTAATTGGCCAAACTCTCGATGTGTTTCACTCATCGGGAGTAGTGAATTATTACCATTATCTAGATGAAGACCCGAGGTATCACTGCCAATGCCACCACCTTTGAAACCAGGATAACGGGCGATCATACATCCAGCCCGGAAGTGAATCTGATCTGTTTTGAGCCATTTACGCCCAAACTCCCAAGCTTGATAATCTACAATACCACGCAGTAAAGAAATTTCAGAAGGGGGAAATTCCACTAGAATTGATCGATTAGTAGGTGGATTATTTTTTACCTGATTCCATGTTGGTAAGATATTTCTTTGGGCTACTTGCATTTCTTGTAGCTGTTTACCCGTGTAGTATTCTGGGATGATGATATAACCNATCTCTTCCAATTGTTTCAACATAACGTCAGTCAGTTCTACTGGCATATCAAACCTCTGTTTCACTTTCGATGACTCGACCGTATCTTAGCCTAATAAGTACCAANTATGCCAATTGGGATGATATCCTGTATACTTNTGATGCATAAGAATTATTGGTTCGTTCTACTGTTTAGCCTCTCTCAGAAAAATATAGGTTTTTTGATCTGTGAGCTTAATTAATTGGCAGTCAATCAGAATGTAATTGCCAGTAAAAAATCAATTTCGTCTATTTATATCATTCCAAATTGAAATTAAATTAGTAGATTGTATTTTTNTGTTGTGGCTAGACANGCTAGGAGGATAGTNAAAAGTGGTAAAAAATCTTGACAAAAGNATTTANGAATTTGATCTTGTTGTTTACGGTGCTACAGTAGGTGGGNTAGCCGCAGGGATTCAAGCCACTCGAATGGGTAAATCAGCAGNAATAATTGAACCTAGCCAATACATTGGTGGGCTTACATCAAGTGGCCTTGGTGCTACTGATATCGGTAACAAAGCAGCGATTGGTGGTATCTCTCGTGAATTTTATCAAAGTATCAAAGTTCACTATGCTGATCCTTCGGCTTGGGTATGGCAAATGTCTGATGAGTTCAAATCTTCACGGCAAGATGGGCAAGGAATGGATGCCATGTGGACTTTTGAGCCGAAAGTCGCAGAGCAAATANTGTCTCATTTCGTACAAAAAGCAGGAGTCAGTTTATTTCTTAACTCTCGACTAGACCGCAAGAATGGAGTGATAAAACAAAAGCACTCNATTCTTGAGATACGATTAGAAAATGAAATCGTATTTCGCGGGAAACAATTTATCGATGCAACCTATGAGGGAGATCTGATGGCTACTGCTGGTGTTTCATATATAATTGGTCGAGAAGCTAATGCTAAGTATCATGAAACACTTAATGGGGTACAAACCCAGAAAGCGACTAAACATCAATTGCAACCAGGAATTGATCCCTATCTGATAAAAGGCGACTCAACTAGCGGCTTATTGCCAGGAATTGATCCTTTAGGGCCNGGNATTGAAGGGGAGAGTGATCACCGGATTCANGCTTACTGCTTTCGAATGTGTAATACTACACATGAAACGAATCGTNTGCCATTCACTAAACCGAATGACTATTGTGAGTTGAACTTTGAGTTATTACTACGTAACTTTGAAGCCGGNGCACAGATTATTCCTTGGCACCCAATTGGNATGCCAAATTGGAAAACAGATACTAATAATAACCAAGGCTTTTCGACTGACTACATTGGATATAATTATCGTTGGCCTGAGGCTACTTACGNGGAACGCGATCGTATGTTTCAGGATCACCTTTCTTACCAAAAAGGATTGATGTGGACCTTGGCGAATCATTTAAGGGTTCCAGAAAAAATACGGCATGAATTTCAGCGTTGGGGAAATTGTGGTGACGAATTCATAGAAAACGNAGGTTGGCCACACCACCTGTACGTTCGAGAAGCACGCAGAATGGTGTCAGACTATATCATGACTCAGAAAAACTGTGAAGGTGCAATATTTGCTCAACATTCAGTGGGCTTAGCGGCTTACACAATGGATTCGCATAATGTACAGCGTTATCTGGATGATGATGGATTTGTACGAAATGAAGGTGATGTGCAGGTTGGCGGATTCTTNCCATATCCAATCGCTTTCGAGTCTATTGTACCTAAACAAACAGAATGTGACAACCTTTTGGTACCTATCTGCTTATCTGCAAGTCACATTGCNTACGGGTCTATTCGAATGGAGCCGGTCTTTATGGTTCTAGGTCAATCGGCAGCAACAGTTGCCTGTCATGCCATCGAAGAAGGGCGAGCTGTACAATCAATCGACTTGGTACGCTTACGAAAAAGGTTNCTAAAAGATCAACAAATACTGGAATGGACACTGAATGACTAATACAAGTCAAGTGTCGTGATTACCCTTTGACGAAAACTTCGATCTTAATCTTTTTTATTGGGTTTATTAAATTGAAAAGTGAAAAATAANAGGTAATCTGCTTATTTGGTCGCTGTCTTTTGCTCCTCTATTCCAGTTCTAATGGGTGAATTCCTTGTCTGATTCCATCCGAAAATTTGCCGCCACCTTCCAGTCTCTTGGCTGGCGTTTGTTTGTTATCTTTTCCTTTCTTTTCCTGATGGTCTTTTCTCTGGCTCGAATCACTTGGAATTTGGCCCGCTGGGGGCAAAAACAAAATCTAGACTCTTTCCCTGAGATTCTTGAGACTAATCTGCCATCTTCTGCACTACCCCGTCCGACTAGCTCAGATTTCGAACCCTTGACCAAAGCTAAATTTGAGCAGATCAAAGAGGGTGTTCATACTGTCGGTGAATGGGAACAAAATCGCCGTTTTAAGCAAGCACCAATGCTAGATCAACTTTCGCTACCTCCAGTTGCCGATCGGTTACCTTTTAACCCTTTGGTGATCTATCCGCCTGATCAAAATGGTCCCTACGGAGGTCGATGGCAGAGATACGGTACCAGCGCACCGGATGTCGGTATTTTTCGGGCTCGATTGGCCTATGATGGACTGGTTCGGTGGGGGCCGATGGCTCAACAGATTTTGCCCAACTTGGCTGTCAAGTGGAAAGTTAGTGACCAGGGAAAAACTTATACCTTTTGGCTGAGACGGGGAGTACGATGGTCGGATGGTAGACTGTTCTCGGTGGATGATATTCTGTTTTGGTATAACCACGTGATTCAGAACCCACAACTAACACCAACTATACCACGTGAATTTCAGAGAGATGGTGTACCAATGATAGTAGAAAAAGTAGCCGACCATATAGTTCGTTTCAAGTTTGTCAGTCCCTATGGTCTGTTTCTGAAAGCATTAGCTTCGGGTCGCAGTTATCCGATGGTCGAATACCCAGCCCATTACCTGAAACAGTTTCATCCAGATTTTGTGGCAGTAGAGAAACTGACCGATTTGGCTAAGAAAAGATCATTTGATTTTTGGTATCAGCTGTTTGAAGACCGAGCAGATTGGCAAAATCCGGAGATACCACGCCTCTGGCCTTGGATTTTAAAAGTNGCGCCGCCAGCACAGCAAATAGTATTTGAAAGAAATCCGTATTACTGGAAAGTAGACGGAGCAGGAAATCAGTTNCCGTACATAGACCAAATGCTATTTCAAATCTACGATGCACAGATAATAAACCTGAAAGCNATGAATGGAGAAATTGGGATGCAAGGTCGNCACCTCCAATTTGATAATTACCCCAAATTTAAGGCTAACAGTCAAAGCCGAGGCTTCAGTCTTCGGTTATGGATTGATAGTGGAGGACAAGCCTTGGCCTTAAATCTCAACCACAAGGATCCAGTACTTCGGAGTATTTTCTCTGACCGCCGTTTTCGAATTGCTCTTTCTCATGCAATTGATAGAAATACTTTAAACGAGATTGCATTTTTTGGTATTGGCCAACCATCTCAGATGTCCCCACCAGTAATGTCAAACTTTTATTCCAATAATTATGAAAAAGCCTACACTCATTTCGATTCTCTAAAAGCAAACCAACTACTAGATGAGATGGGGTTAGATGAGAAAAACCAAAAAGGAGTTCGAATGCGTTCGGATGGTAAACCAATTGAGTTAACAATTGAATTAGCTTCCGTGTTCTTTAGTATTCCTATGTTTCAACTAGTTGCCCAACAATGGACCAATGTGGGTATAAAGACTAAAGTAAAAGTAATGGCGAGACAACTTTTCAGTACACGCCGAAATGCGATGTTATATGACGTAGGTGTTTGGGGCGCAGCAGATGAAATCATTCCTGTTATGGATCCACGTTGGTTTTTTCCTTACAGTAACGGTTCAATTCAAGGAATCGGTTATGCCCGTTGGTTCGAGTCTGCAGGTAAAAGAGGAATTCAACCGCCAGAAGAAATATTACACTGCATGAATTTATACAAGCAAATCGAACGGACTCCTAATCCAGTAGAACATGTCAGTTTGTTCCACCGGATACTAGATATTAATCGACAAAATCTTTGGGTAATTGGAACCGTTGGTCGAGTCCCATCAATATTCGTTGTCAGGAACACATTTCGCAACGTACCAAAGGTTGCTGTTTCAGGTTGGATTTTTAGAACACCCGGNAACACTGCTCCTGAATGTTATTCTATCGACGAATNGCCTAATTCCGACAAGATGNGGGNAACTGGTCAATAAACAACATTGTAAATGAAAANCAAAATCGCTATCACATATTAGCCAAATCAGCTAAAGTAACATAACAATTATGATACTTCTAAAAACANAATCGATTTTATTTTTTGCAACGACTGTTTCTTTTTGGGTCATTTGGTTGTTAATAAGAGGAATATAAGGAACGACAACAGGTTAAGTTAAGCAATNCAAAGNCTAAAGTTTGGCTTTGGGTACCGAATCCATATCTTTTCATTTCGTTTGTTTGCCAAAAATTNCTTGTCAAAGATTCCACAGATAAGAAAGCTTGAGTACAATAACGCGGTTATCGAGCTTTCGTACCNTTTCTGTAGCATTCCAATCCTCATTGTAGGCTAAAAACAGGTGACTTTTGGGGGTGTATTCCCAACCCAAAAGAAAACTGACCAAGTAGTTTTTCTCTGTTTCTATCTGATAGTAATTGGTCCGATTATGTCCTAATTGAGTGAAGATTCGACCAAACAAGTTGCGACGAAATAAATATGTTAAACGGANAGAACCTGCAAAAAAACGGCCGTCAATTTTTCCAGTTGATTGTAGGCTTTGCGCGTAGCTACTATCTANTTCACAGGACATATTACTTACCGGNCNCCAAACTGTTCCCAATGAAANTTGCTTTTTAATTCCGACGTTCTGACGCGCAAAATTATAGTAATCACCATATANCATATCAGCATAGCCAGCTACTGAATAAGCATTACTTGTCTCTAAAGAAAGTCCAAATTGATCACCAACATACATTTCAGTTAATTCTACTGACTTATACTTTGCGTAAGAGATCCCAATCGTATCCCAAACTGATTCAGAAAAATCAATTCCACATCTGGCACGAATATCCCAAGCTAAGGCATCGTCTTCAAAATTCTGGGCAAGACTGAGTTGGGGATTATTAATCACCCAATTGGTAAAATACCTTTCATCGTATAAAGTACGGTACAATCCTGTTTCAAAGCCTAGAGATAGTCGATGCAAACCAACAGNTGGTAAATAATTGCCATCTAGGTAAAGGCCCTGAGAACCACGATTGTTCTCCTTGCGTAGGTAGCCAGTTTGATTAATCTCAAAATTGGGTTCTATACGTTTAGCTGTTAGGGCTGTACTCCACAGATAATTACGCTGGCTAATTCGTAAAATATAAGCTCGGTTTTCAGTAGCAGAATTCATATGGTGAGTACTTACCGGTGGTTGTGTATTAAAACTTTGTGCNATCTGCCCACTNACTAGATAGGTTGAACCTAAGGCTAAATTCATATCTAGGCCACCTACTCGACTATAACTGTTTTCTTTCTCTTTTGTCGCTACTAGTAGGCCAAAATTAGAACGTTTCAAGATATCTCGTTTGGTCCTAATAGCTGAGTAGAATGCTGACTCTTTCTTAGTGTCTTTATCTTTATTCAAAGAAGAAATACTGGATAGTGCAAAATTTCCGGTTTGGCTGCTNAGAACACCGATGGAATAGGGACCNATTTTACCTGTCATTTTTGCCCCCCACAAAATGTCGCCGAGATTACCGACCCGACGACTGAAAAACAAGTCTAAAGGAGTATCAAAAAAACTATTACCTTCGACGAAAAAAGGACGGCGTTCCGGAAAACGAGTTGGATATCGACTTAAATTAATCTCTAATTGGTCGGCTTCGATTTGGGCGAAATCAGGATTTAGTGTTAGATTCGTTTTTAAAGATCCTGCTAAGTTATATTGCATATCGATGCCAGTAGTAAACCGATGCTCTCGTCGGGTAANACCTGCCAAAAGATAAGGTGCGACTTCGAATTGTTTCCCGCCCTGAATTTTTTTTAAACCGACNAAGTGTCCCAAATCAGACATTCTAGTAAGTGGTCCTGCTTGGGTTAGCTGATGCCAAACTGTAACTTCGCCTTTTCTTCGGTGCACCCGCTCAATATCAAATCCCCAGATCTGCTGATCTGATTCTTCAAATCGGAAGTTCGCAAATGGAATCTTGAGTTCAGCCACCCAACCCTGTGTGTCAATACTAGTTTCCACCCACCAAATACCACGCCAGTTCTTATCTCTTCGTACATCTTCATAACGATAATCATCGTTTTGTACGCCAGCAGGTGTAGTAGCAAATTTGTAACCAGTTCGGTGGTCGTGATACGGGTCAATAAAAAAAGAAATGTTATCAGAAGACCACATTTGGTCTCGTCGAGTTAATCGATTAACAATTTTTTCTGGGGCAGAATCGTAACAACGAACACCAATGTATAAATTATACTTATCATACAAGATCCGAACTTCAGTGTCTTCAGTTGCAGGTTGCTCTCTACTTGGACGTATCTGGACAAAATTATTGATTGGTTCAGCTAATTTCCACACTTGATCGTTGAGTTGGCCATCGATCACCGGGGTCGATTCTTGACTAATACAATATGCTTTCACCTGATGATAAGCAATTCCAGTTTTGTGAGCTTGCAGATTAACAGGCCAAAATAAGATTACCAGTAGTAATAAAAAATATGACTTATTTNTCTGATACATACTTTTTAAATCCTAGTGAAAAAATCAGTTCACTCTATAAAAAATTTACNTTGATGAAATCTGGCCTAAGCNTACTTGTTTTCGGGTAATAGGCCCGTTAACATAGTTCTACAGATCAGNACTTATTTGGTGGCCAAAATCTAAACAGCCATTTTNCTCAATTCAGTTNTTGAACTGGCTAGTATATCNAACCCTGATATTTATTTCGATATTAGCGTTTNAAATTATTGACTCATAATTGTATAACTGACCGATATGTACCGCACTCTAATGAACATAACAAAACNAACTCAGCNNTTTTTTTCNAGTGAGCTCATNATAGTTAAAGTTATCTTCTATNAATAGAGNAATTTGTCTACAGATAGCCTATTANAAAATGATAATGTAGAATGNAATACTAAGTGATTTTAGTCTAGTAAAATTATGATAACCAGTAGCCATGAAATAATATTTTTCATCAGACGATTTAGTTCATATCAAAAAATAGGATAAAAACCAAATGATTCAAATTTCAGGTGAGAACCAATCCAACGAGATTCGTCAAAAGCTCAGCCAATTGGTTACCAAAGGTCAAAAAACTTACACTCCAACTCAACTAGTTGTCGAAAATGCTGAAGGTATCTGGCTACAAAATANGGAGGGGGTAAANTTAATGGATTTTGCCTCTGGTGTTTTGGTCGCCAATNTAGGTCATCAACACCCATACTTTGAACAAAAATTNTCGAACTATGCTAATGGTCTACCTCGTAATGCNTACAATTTGCTTACTAAAGTCGAAGTTGAGGCTGCTCAAAGACTAATTGAAAGTTTTGATTTGCCTCATATGCAAAAAGTGATGTGGGCTGCCTGTGGCTCTGCAGGTATTATCAAAGCTATGTGGGCAGCACAAAATTATCACCCAGATCGACATATTATCTTAGCCACGCGAGACGGATTTCATGGTAAGAAAGGATTAGCTGGAGATATCACTGGCGACCAAAGCAAAAACCCTAATGTACGATGGATTGATTTCCCTATGGTTGGTGACATACGAGATCAGCCCACACCCGAACAGAAGCAGCAGGTTNTAGCACAATTGGCTAACCTTCAAAAAGAATACACAAACCAAATTTCCATGTTAGTTACTGAACCTTATTTGGGTGCGAAGGGATCTTATCATCCACCAGATTGGTATTTACCACTTCTCAATGACTGGTGCCGACACCATCAGGTAATCTTTATTCTGGACGAAGTTCAATCTTGCCACGGCCGAACCGGTGAAATGTATGCTACTAAGAAGTACGGACTAACTCCTGACCTAGTAGTTTGTGGTAAAGGGATTGGGAATGGTGAACCGATTGTCGCTGTCATTGGTCGATCTGACTTGCTGACCATATTTGATTACGGCGAAGTTTCTGATACTTTTAGCGGAACACCAAATGGTTGTGCGGCGATTCTAGCTGTTTTAGATACCTTCGATACATTCCCAATTTTGGATAATTGCCGACTAGTCAGCAAAATTATCCAAGATGGTTTATGCTATTTGACTGATACTTTCGAGTTCGCCCGAAAGGTACGTGGAGAGGGTTTAGTCTGGGGGCTAGAAATGGAAGATGACAAAATGGCTAACCAGGCAGTCCTAGCTTGTTATCACCAAGGTCTACACCTCATGGGACCACTGGCTGGAAACGTTTTGCGAATAGCGCCACCCCTGATCATTCAGCCTACTGAAGCAGAAGAAGGAATTAAGAGGATCGAGCAAGCTTTCCAAAGATTCTAACCCAATCAGGCTACTTAGAAATCGACCATCTTTCGCAGTTGTTCATAACGTTCTTCTATTTCAAAAGTAGTTAGATTGCGCTGACGATTAAGGCTAAAATCCTCAACGTTAAAAGAAGCAACGACTGTTCCATACCCAATCGCCTGTCGAATTGCTTCTTCACTTTCTGGCTGGTCTGTGCTAGCCAGATGTCCCATAAAACCACCGGCAAAACTGTCACCAGCACCGGTAGGGTCAAAAACACTAGCCAAGGGATAAGCTGGTAAAGCAAAAAAATCAGATTCCGTTAGGCTGAGAGCTCCATGTTCACCCTTCTTAATAACTACGCGGCTGGGACCATAAGTCAAAATTTGTCGGCCGGCTTTAATCAAGTTACTTTCTTGGGTAAGTTGTTTAGCTTCGCCGTCATTTATAATCAGAATATCAACTTGTCTCAGTGTTTCCATCAACGCAGGCTTACTAATATCGATCCAGAGGTTCATAGTATCACAAACGACTAGTTTCGATCGGCGAACTTGCTTCAAAACTTCAAGTTGTAGCTCTGGGTTAATGTTAGCAAGGAAGACATAAGGAGTATCGCGGTAAGAATCTGGCAATTTGGGAGTGAAATGACCAAAGACGTTCAATTCGGTGAAATGTGTCTGCGCAGAATTAAGGTCATCAATGTAGCTCCCTCCCCAACGAAAGGTTTTTCCACCTCTTATTTGATCTAACCCATCGAGATCAACCCCTCGACTTTTTAAAAAATCTATATGTTCCTTGGGAAAGTCATCTCCAACCGCACCCACGAACCGAATAGTAGAAGGGAAAAAACTAGCAGCTACAGAAAAGTAGGTGGCAGATCCGCCGAGTGAATCCACAACTTTACCGTTTGGAGTTTCTACTGTATCAAGTGCAACCGACCCAACGACTAAAATGCTCATTTCTTATTCTTCTACTAACGCCGATTTTGCTCTTTGAAGGCCATCGTAATTCGATATAATCGACGAGCTAAAATTATTAATAAAACCAAAATTAACAAACCAAGGTAACGTCGATAAACTCCAACCCACCCACTGTAAGCTTCGAGTGGTTTATCTCGCAGTGCAATTGTTGGCCAAAGCGAAAAAACACCAATAATCAAAACGATATTTTCCCAGATTTCAGACTTCTTAATCCAGTTCCACATATCCTCAGCTTAAGACCATTGACATTTGTATTTAGGTTCCCATAGTCCAAGAGTTCAGGTAGGTTTCTTGTTCTTCGGTTAACTCATCAATCTCAATACCCAATGCTGCTAATTTCAGACTAGCTATGGCTTGGTCAATATCATCCGGTACAGAATAGACCTGTTTATCCATGTTTCGGTATTGTTGAACAATATATTCAGCAGACAAAGCTTGGTTGGCAAAACTCATATCCATTACGCTAGCCGGGTGCCCTTCAGCCGCAGCTAAATTAATTAGCCGCCCTTGACCCAAGAGATAAATTTTCCTACCATCTTTGAGTCTGTATTCTTCCACATACTCTCGAACGGTAACATTACTTTGGCTTAAGGATTCCAGTGCAGGAATGTCGATTTCAACATTGAAATGGCCTGAGTTAGCTACCATACATCCATCTTTCATCGCTTCGAAGTGTTCACTTCTCAATACGTGAATATCGCCGGTAACAGTACAAACAACGTCAGCCTCCTTAACAGCTTCAATCATCGGCATCACGCGAAAACCGTCCATCACTGCTTCTAAAGCAACCATTGGGTCAACCTCAGTCACAATTACTTCAGCTCCCAATCCTCTAGCTCGACTTGCCAAGCCTCTGGCACACCAACCATACCCACCGACAACAAAGGTAGTACCAGCTATAAGCAGGTTAGTAGCTCGAATAATACCATCAAGTGTACTTTGTCCCGTACCGTAACGGTTATCAAACAGGTGTTTGGTCTTTGCATCGTTGACCGCAATGATAGGATATCTCAATACTCCTTCCGAAGCCATGCTTTTCAAACGGATAACGCCAGTAGTCGTTTCCTCAGTTCCAGCAACCAAACCATCCACAATCTCACTTTTGACATCTCCACTATGTAATTTAGAAACCAAATCGGCACCATCATCCATAGTAATAGTGGGTTTGAAGTCAATCGCTGAGTCAATATGTTGATAATAAGTTTCNGTGTTTTCACCATTGATAGCAAAAACNGGAATCTCNTCATTGACTACTAGGGACGCGGCTACATCNTCTTGAGTTGACAAAGGATTGGACGCGCACAAGACNGTTTCAGCGCCACCGGCCTTTAAGGTTCTCATTAAGTTAGCAGTTTCGGTAGTCACATGCAGGCAAGCAGCAATACGAGTGCCCGCTAATGGCTTTTCAACTTCAAATCGATCTCGGATCTGACTTAGGACTGGCATAAACCGATCAGCCCAGTAAATTCGTTGTTTGCCTGTTTCGGACAGATTGGTGTCTTTAATGTCGTACTTCACTTTAGTCTCACTATTTTGTTAAAAGATACATAATATATTATTTTGATTNCTAGATATTCTAACCGTCAGCTCTTAACCGGTCGGCATAATCCGTCAATTCCCAAGTAAATCCCGGTTCTTCTCGACCAAAATGCCCATATGCGGCCGTCTGGCGGTAAATTGGCTGTCGTAACTTTAACCCCTCGATTATACCCAATGGAGTCAAATCGAAATGGTGAGTTACCAACTGGGTCAACTTTTCATCTGACAGATTACTAGTACCGAAAGTTTCGACCATAACTGATGTCGGCTCAACTACACCGATGGCATAAGATAACTGAACTTCACATCGTTCAGCCAANCCCGCGGCAACAATATTTTTTGCTACATGACGGGCNGCATAGGCTGCACTTCGATCTACTTTGGTTGGATCTTTGCCTGAAAAGGCCCCACCACCGTGACGTCCCATTCCACCATAAGTGTCAGCAATGATTTTGCGTCCTGTCAACCCAGTGTCACCCTGCGGCCCTCCTGTCACAAATCGACCTGTAGGATTAATGTGATAAACAATGTCTGGGTGGCGTAATGCAGCAGGAATTATGGGTTTTATAATCTCTTCTACTACGGCCTCACGTAAATCCACTGTGTCAATTCCAGGATCATGTTGTGTCGAAACTACGACTGCTCGGACGCTCGGTTGGCCGTCCGTATATTGAACTGAAACCTGCGATTTCCCGTCTGGCCTCAGAAAATCTAAAATTTCCTTCTTTCGTGCAACAGTCANTCGGCGGGTTAACTGGTGTGCGGTCATAATTGGTAAAGGCATCAGNTGTGGNGTCTCTTTGCAAGCGTACCCAAACATCATACCTTGATCTCCAGCNCCTAACTGGTCAACACCCATAGCAATATCTGGTGACTGCTCATCGATCGAAGTAAGCACTGATGAATGGGTAGCATCAAACCCATACTCAGCCTTAGTATAACCAATATCTCTCGCAACTTTGCGAACAACGTCCGGGATGTTCACGGAAGACGTTGTAGTTATTTCACCTGATACAAGAGCCAAACCAGTGGTAACTAAGGTTTCACAAGCAACACGCGCGACTGGATCCTCAGACAAAATAGCATCTAAAATCGAGTCCGAGATGGTATCGGCCATCTTGTCAGGGTGCCCTTCAGTAATTGACTCNGAGGTAAANACAAAGTCGGAATTATTAGCATTATTCAACATATTCTCCGGTATACAACTATTATTTTAATATAATAACATGCGAAAATGATAATAAAAAAGGCTAGCTTATTTGTCTAAGCTAGCCTTTTTTATTATCATTTTGTCAAAAAATGTTCGATTTAGTTATTCTTCCTCTTGACTGCCAATCATTGTACGACCCAGTGTCTGCTGTAAGAGAGATCCAAAGCTAGTTGGCTCATCGGATATATTTGGCTTCTCGTCGACCACAGGAGCAGGCCGTGAACGGCGACGGACAGGCTCGTACTGACGGTTACTGGGTTCGCGCACTTTAGCCGGCTCACGAACTGTAGTTCCCCCTTCTTCAGCTTTCGCNCGACGAAGACTCAATCCGATACGATGCTTATCAGGATTTATTTCTATCACCTTGAGGTCAAGTTGATCTCCAACACTAACTACTTCNTTCGGCCGATTGACCCGGTAGTCGGCTAATTCCGAAATATGAATCAGGCCTTCTACTCCCTCTTCAAGTTTAACAAAGGCCCCAAAATCAGTCAGATTGACTACTTGGCCTTGAANAGTGGAGCCNCGCTTATATCTAGCTGTTACCTCTTCCCACGGATCCGGCACATTATGTTTAATACTGAGTGAGATTCGTTGTTCAGAAGAGTTGATTTCGAGNACTACTACATCGACCTCATCTCCCTTTTTTAGGATTTGGCTAGGAACCACGTTACGTTCAGTCCAAGAAAAATCTGATGTGTGGACCAGCCCATCAATACCGGGCTCAATTTCCACAAAGGCTCCGAACTTAGTCAAGTTCTTAACAACCCCTGACAAACGAGTGCCTTTTGGATATTTAGNCTCCAATAGTTCCCANGGGTTTGCTGCCAATTGCTTCAAACTCAGAGAAATTCGTCGACCAACGGAATCCAGAGATAGTACACGAGCTTCGACAGTATCCCCTTTCCCCACAATTTTGGACAAGGCTACGTTTCTTTGNGTCCACGACATTTCNGAAACATGAATCAACCCTTCAACACCATCCTCGATTTCTACGAAGGCGCCGTAACTGACAATGTTGACAACATCACCCTTAACAATTGTGTCTACCGGATACTTATCAGGCACTGATAGCCAAGGATCCGTTGTTTTCTGCTTTAAGCCAAGTGAAATTCTNTCATTTTCTTGNTCGACATCGATGACTAGTGTNTCGACCTCGTCTCCTATCGCTAGCATCTCAGAAGGGTGGTTTACTTTTCCCCAAGACATATCGCTTCGGTGCAATAAACCATCGATCCCATCTAGATCAACGAAGACACCAAAAGGTGCGATACTCTTGACAATTCCTTTAATCAGTTTTCCTGTTTCGATTCGCTCTAGCAGTGCAGTCTTCTTAACATCCTGAGCCTCTTCGAGGAGTATTCGTCTAGATAAGACGATATTGTCTCTCCGACGGTTAAACTTAACCACTCGCATGTCAAGTGTTTTACCGATATAGTCATCTAAATCAGGTACTGCACGCAACTCAATCTGGGAAGCTGGTAAGAAACCACGCAATCCATCAACTTCAACACTCATACCGCCTTTAACACGCTCATTGAGTGTACCAGAGACTACTTCGTTTTCATTAAATGCTTGCGCAATTCTGTTCCAAGCTCTCTGCACATCAGCTTGAGATTTGGACAATTCTACTTGGCCGTCGAGATTTTCCTTCCTAACAACGTAGACTTCAATTTCATCCCCAAGCCCAATTTTCAGCTTACCCTCATCATCAGTCTCAAATTCAGATGTGGAAATGATGCCCTCAGACTTGAAACCTATATCTACTAACACCTCATCCGAGCTGATGCTGACAATTATTCCCGGTACAATTTGCCCCTCTGAAACGGACTCAAACGAGCTGTCAGTAGCAGACAGGAGGGCCTCCATATCCATTTCAGCCATGTTGTCTTCAACTACACTTTCGGTAACAGCGGCTTCTTCTTTCGCGTCTCCAGAAGAACCAGCATCTGATTCTTCACCAGCAAGCGACTCCTCTTCGCCATCCACTCCTAATTCTTCAACTTCATTTAAAACCGTCGTTTTCTCATCTACTGATGACTCTTCTTTATTGCCATCAATAGACACCTGATCCGCTTCTTCGCCAGTCATTTCAGGACTATTTTCTTGTTTCTGATCCTGGTTCATTCAACTCACTTTTAGGTTCAGCCAGTAAAAACTAAAACAACAATCGTTATTTGTTGACTAAGCCCGTGTCCTCCGTTAATGTTTATCGGTGTGCCAATCCAATTTTCCCGTCTGTAAGCAAAGTCAGTATTCTAGCACGAAACTGCCCGTTTTGCAACAGAAATGCCAGTACAACCTTGATTTTCAAAAATGCTGATAATTACGTTCACCAACATGCCAGAACTTTGGGGGCCTATCTGAACAAAACGTCAAACATCAACAATTGGTTGCAACTGTCGTTCCATAAAAAACATAAAAACTCCCTAACCTACCGAAATTTGCTGTAATATTTAAATCAGTTTTGTGTAATGTAGAAAAGACGAAAGGTAAAAAGACATGTATAAAGAAAACAGGAACCGGTTCATGGAAAGAATTGCCGATGGAGTGGCCATATTACCAGCTCATAGATTAGCAACACGTTCGAACAATATGAGTTACAAATTTCGCCAAAACAGTAATTTTTATTACTTAACGGGTTTCCCAGAACCAGAAGCGGTTTGCGTATTAGCCCCAAATCATAAGAAGTACCAGTTTATATTATTTGTTTTGCCTAAAGATAAGGGCGCTGAAACTTGGGATGGTAAGAGAATTGGTGTCGCAAATTCGGTAAGTGATTTTGGCGCTGACGTTGCCTTTCCAATTAACTCATTTGATGAAGAAATCAATCAATTTGTTGAAGACTGCAGTAAAATTTACTATGCTTTTGGGGACTCAACTTACGACGATAAGGTTGTGTCCTTTATTACACAAAATCGCCGTAACAGGGCAAGCCAAGGGACTGGGCCAAAATCAATCGTCGATCCGACGGATATTTTTGCCGAAATGCGTTTGATAAAAAACGGCGAGGAGATCAAACGGGTCCGACGAGCAGCCGAAATTACTGCTCAAGCGCACATCAAAGCGATGAAGTTAACAAAACCTGGCATTTATGAGTATCAAGTTGAGGCTATGATAGACTCTGTCTTTCGGAAGGTAGATGACGGTTATGCCGGCTATAATACCATTATTGCTAGTGGAGGAAACGCTACTATTCTACACTACATCGATAATAACAAACAAATTGAAGATGGAGATTTGGTCTTGATTGATGCTGGCTGCGAGCATAGAAATTATAACGGTGATGTGACACGAACGTTTCCCGCTAGTGGTAAATTTACTGAGCCTCAAAGAGTAATCTATCAAGTCGTACTTGAAGTACAAATGGCCCTAATACAATTAATTCAACCGGGAACAAAGATAGATAAATTAAATCATATAGCTATTGAGTTACTAACTGAAGGTATGATTCGGATTGGACTATTAAATGGTAAAAAAGACAAACTAATCGAGAAAAGAGCTTATCGAAAATTCTACATGCACGGTATTGGACACCCAATAGGGTTAGATGTTCATGATGTTTGCCGGATCAAAGATGGTGAAACTTTCCGAACATTTCAACCAGGAATGATTACTACAGTTGAACCTGGTATTTATGTTGCCGCGGATTCTGAAGAGGTACCCGACATTTTTCTTGGTATTGGTGTTCGTATAGAAGATGATGTGCTGGTCACTGAGGAAGGGCACGAAGTTTTAACAGACAGTGTCCCAAAAAAAATAGAAGACATAGAAAACTTAATGGCTAATCATATGCCCTCTGTGTCAACTAATCAATAATCATTAACTTCTTAAGTGTAAGTCCAAGGAAGAAGTACTAAGAACACCAGATTCTAGATTTTGTGTCGTACATAGTCGCCTACGATACGTTTTGGAACCGTTCTGCTTTTTGCGTGACACCAGCAGATCCATAGTATAGATGTTAAGTCTCAATACAATAAACGATAAAACCCTAAGGGTTTTCTAATGAAAGATTTTAGAATTTTATATGAGTTACGGTGGTAAAAAATCAAATCATAGTATAATGCTGTAATTATGAAAGCTGCATTTCTAAACTTCACTGCTACAGCAAAACTGATCGAGAAAAGTACTCACATCACATTATCATTCTTGATTCTGAAAAATAGAAACAGTTTGACAAGGCACAATTTCTGATGCTACATTTGCNNTCGTTTGNTGAGNNATTAGATTACTCTACGAAGAAAAGTTTACCTTGTACCTGTTGAAAAAGCACTCAATGNAGGTTATTGGGTTTCACCTAACCCTGCGATCCNTCTGGTNANGCATTGTTGTTCTAATTAAANAACGATATCAGTTTAGCTCTCNATAATATNGANGCTTGACTNANTTCGTAGTTTAGCCCGGTTACGTTGGTTATCAATCGTAAATTTACCTAGCTNAAAGCATAATAACTGCATGATTNATACGTACGTAGCTGGTACCAATTCTGAAATTTGAATCAGAATATTATTTNTGTTTACTAGCGAATTCTGTTTGGCTTCAGGTTGGTTCTTTTGGGGTAAATAGTCGTAGTTTTTCTTGTCGNCAGCTGATCGAATCAAAATATTAAAAAGGAACCATACATAAAATTGTGTCAAACGTTCACCAAAATCCAGTTGTCAGTATTGTAATGGGTAGCGATTCAGACCTAGATAGAATGACCGAAGCTGCCAAAATGATGGAATTTTTTGAAGTTGGTTATGAAATGACCGTTTCTTCGGCTCACCGATCTCCAGCGGCTGCAATGCAGTTAGCAGAAACGGCGACTGATAGAGGAATAGAAGTTATTATTGCTGGTGCGGGTCGAGCTGCCCATTTAGCAGGTGTTATAGCAGCTCATACAATCTTGCCAGTAATCGGCGTGCCAATCGATGGAGGCCCACTAAATGGTGTTGATGCACTCTATTCCACAGTTCAAATGCCACCCGGTATTCCTGTAGCCACAATGGCCATTGGAGCCGGTGGTGCAAGAAACGCGGGTATTTTAGCCGTGCAAATTTTGGCATTGAAATCCGACAAGCTGCGTCACAGGCTTCTAGAATATAAAGGTGAGCTGGCAAAGGGGGTTGAGTCTAAGGCAGAGCGACTGTCTGAGGTTGGGTATAGAGAGTATGCAAAATCGTAGCTACTTTTTCCTCTNCTTTTTATGGTTAGTNAGCTCAATTGGACTGACCAACTTGGNCTNTGCNAGCCAAACCAAGCGNATCGCAGTTTTGTATTTTGACGACCATAGTGGATTCAATTCTAGTACTGGTTGTGGTTGTTTGCCGGTTGGTCCTCTTGAATACTTTATTGGCCGCAAAAAGCGAGCTAACGATTGGGATTTAGAGGTTGGTTTCCTTCAGCTAATGAACAAAAATGTCGATCAAAGTGGTGTNTACGAGTATGTTACTCAAGACGAGATTTTAGANGGTATGGCANCTCTTGGTTTATCGAGAAAGGAAATACCAAAAAACGAAAAAGGGCGATCAGAACTGGCCCAAAAAATTGATGCAGACGCACTGGTGGTTGGAAAGATTCGCCACTTTAATCAAGAACGTGTTCGGGCTAACGTCTCTCGTCGTATTCTGGAAGGTGGAGCTCAAGGAAGTACTCTGGGTGGTAGCTTCTCCAGTGGTTACCAGGTAGCTGGTTATGTTTATTTAGTTCGTATTGATGTTGAAATTGATATTTATGGGCGATCAGGGGCAAAAATTGCAACTCGGAAAGTAACAGAGCGTGATCGCCACCGCTTGGGAGGAGCCAGAGTTTCAGCATTACGAGCGATGATGACAGACCAAGGATCTGATTTTCAATTGGGTCAAACACCAAAAACGGAAGAACAGAAACGAAAAGAAAGGCTCCGCCCCATAGTTTCACATGATCAGTTACGCCAAATTAAGTTTGGGACTCCAATCTACAATAGAACACTTCTGGGTATTGTTACCAATGCAGTACTGAAAAAGGTCNTAGACTCTTTACGAGAAACTATCGGTCCTGAATCAGATACAGGTAACGGAAGCGAGACCAACCAATCATTATCGGGAATCAAACACAAAAACCCCGAGACTCAGATTCCTATTGGCAAAGTTATCTACGCCGACAGCAATAACCCNGAGTTAGTTTACATCAATATAGGTTCAGCAAAAGGAGTAAAAATTGGTCAAAAATTCGACGTGTTTGAACGGTTGGTTGATCCTGACTCAGGCGATGTCTTAGGTTATCTAAAAAAAGCAATTGGGCAAGTTGAAGTTATCGATGTTCAGACAGATCGCTTGTCACAAGTGCGAACTCTTGATGGGTTTGGGCGAATTCAAAAAGACCAAATGGTTCGTTTAGTTCAGGTTAGTGAATCATTTCCGAAAAAACAAGAAAACAGTCCAAATTCAGATACAACAGTTGATTAAGAATACTAGACCCATTGTTACAATCTGTGAAGGTCAAAAAACTAAGATTAGATCAACTGTTAGTTGAAAAAGGTATAGTCGAAAGTAGAGGGAAAGCTAAATTACTGATTTTGTCTGGTCAGATTTTGATCGATGATCCTAGGCAATTCCAAACAATAAAGCCCGGTCAGTTAGTTCCATTGGATACACGTATTAGGGTCAAGGAACCACTTAGATATGTCAGTAGGGGCGGGCTGAAATTAGAAAAAGCATTAAACGAATTTCCTGTCAATGTAGCAGGAAAAGTAGCGATTGATATTGGAGCTTCAACCGGTGGTTTTACGGATTGTTTATTACAGTACGGTGTCAACTTCGTCTATGCGATTGATGTTGGATATGGTCAAATCGCTTGGCAGTTGAGACAAAACACACAAAAAGTGGAAGTTATCGAGCGAACCAATATTCGGTACCTAGATCCAAAATTGATCGTAAGGCAAATAGACCTCGCAGTAATTGACGTCTCCTTCATTTCGTTGACCAAGGTGCTTCCAAAAGCCATTAGTTTGTTATCATCATCATCTCAAATTATTGCTTTAATCAAACCACAGTTTGAAGCCGGAAAGGAACTTGTTTCAAAAGGTGGTGTTGTGCGGGAATCTTCGTCTCACTTGTTTGTAATTCAAAAACTTCAAGATACTGTCGAAAAACTCGGCTGGCAAATGGTTGCACTCACTCATTCACCTTTACGCGGACCAGCGGGGAATGTCGAGTTCTTAGCACATTTCACTGTCAAACAGGCTGAGCGGTTGGCCCAGATACCAATTGCCGAAATTGTAAAACAAGCCCACCAAAAATTACTTTGCTAATACAGAAAGCCCCTGATCTTGACAATTAAAATAGCCACAGGTATTATTACCCGCTCCAGTTTGGCTTTGGTAAAAAACAATGACTATTCAACGAGAGATTGACCAAGAGATCAACTGTGCTAGCTGTCAAGCCAAAATAGACTTAGAGAAATACCTTAAAGCTCATAAGGTCTGTCCAGTTTGTAATCACCACGGTATTATGGGGGCAGAGGAACGACTTAACTTGATAGTGGATGCTGGCACCTTTATAGAGCACGACACAGAACTCTACTCTGTTAATACACTTGGCTTTCCAGACTACGAAACAAAATTAGATCGAGACACAAAAAAAACGGGCAGGCCTTACGAGTTACTAAGTGGGACCGGTCAAATTGGCAAGCACAATGTAGCTCTATCCATTGGAGATATTAGTTTTATTGGTGGAACAATGGGAGCTGTAGCTGGCGAAAAACTAACCCGAACTATCGAATATGCTACCAAAAACAAACTTCCCTTGATTACGATTGCTGTTAGTGGTGGAATGCGGATGCAGGAAGGCACACTAGCGTTAATGCAGATGCAGAAAACAGCAGCAGCTTGCACTCGTCATTCGGAAGCAGGGCTATTTTATATTTCGGTAGCAACCGACCCTACTTACGGTGGAGCCACGGCCAGTTTTGTGTCTCTCGGCCATATAGTTATTGCTGAACCCAATGCTCGCATAGGGTTTGCAGGTCCTAGAGCCGTTGCGAGTATTCGAGAAACCCTACCTGATAATTTTCAAAAATCTGAATTCCTAATCGAGCATGGGATGATTGACCATATTGTCCATCGTCATCAAATGAAATCTTTTTTGATCAGTTTACTAGATTGGATCAGATAGAAGTGGTAAGAATTAATCTACGAAATATAAAAAACATATGGAAATCCAGTGAGTAAAATTTTAATTATCGTCGAATCACCACCCAAAGCACGAACGATATCTCGCTTTTTAGGCGAAGATTATTTGGTTGAATCCTCAATAGGACATGTTCGAGATTTGCCTTCCAAAGCAAGTGAAATTCCGACTCGGTACAAGAAAAAAGACTGGGCGAGAATTGGCGTCGACACTGAAAATGGGTTCAAGCCACTTTATATTGTGCCTGCCGGGAAAAAAGAACAAATCAAGAAACTGAAAAAGTTAGTTCAAACGGCCAGCGAACTTTATTTGGCAACTGACGAAGACCGAGAAGGAGAAGCCATTGCTTGGCATCTAACCGAAATCTTGAAACCAAAAATCCCAGTAAGAAGAATGGTATTTCATGAGATGACAGAGCAAGCGATTACCCAAGCATTGAAAAGCCCTCGTCAAATTGACCAACGTCGTGTGGAAGCTCAAGAAGCCCGACGAGTTCTAGATCGTCTATATGGTTATGAAGTATCTCCTCTACTGTGGATTAAAATTAAGCCCAAGCTTAGCGCTGGTCGAGTACAATCAGTGGCCAACCGATTGGTTGTGAATCGAGAGCTCGAACGGATTGCATTTCGTAGTGCTGCCTTTAGTTCGCTCCGTGCTGTCTTGAAAGTGGACAAAGAACATTCAAAGAAGATTGATTCAATAATGGTTCGTTTAGACAACCGTCGAATTGCCCTATCAAAAGATTTTGACTCCTCCACAGGCAGCCTTAGAAAGGACACTAGCTCAGAAAATATTTTACATCTCAATTCTGGATCGGCCGATCAGCTTAAAAAACAACTCCTAACGTCGTCTTTTGTCGTCGTTTCTGTGCGCCAAACACCTTTTACACAGAAGCCGTCAGCACCCTTTATCACCTCAACTTTACAGCAGGAGGCTGGAGGTAAACTTCGCTTTACGGCTAGCCGAACGATGCGAGTTGCTCAACGACTTTACGAAAATGGTTACATAACCTACATGCGAACCGACTCGGTAGTTTTATCTGAGCAGGCTATTCAAGCCGCCCGAAACCAAATTGAGGAGTTATTTGGTAGCAATTATCTTCCTTCACAACATCGGGAATATAGACAGAAAGTCAAAGGCGCTCAGGAAGCACACGAAGCCATACGGCCTACAGGATCGGTCTTTCGCGACCCTAATCAACTAAAATCCGAATTAGATGATGATGCAATTCGCCTCTACGAGCTGATTTGGAAACGAACACTGGCTTCCCAAATGAAAAATGCCAGTGGACAACGCACACGTGTGTTGTCTGAGACTACTATAAAGTCTCCTATACTCGACCAATTGAGCAATCGAGTTCAGGGAAAAGCAGTATTTTCGACTACTGGTCGAGTGATGGAATTTGATGGTTTTCTACGTGTCTACGAATACGAGGGGGCAACGGACAAAAAATTTGACTCAGACATAGAAGAACCACTGAACACTGGGGAAAGAGATCGTCTTTTACCCTCTTTGGAAATTGGTGAACAGTTGTCAGCCGGTGAGCTACTCGCAAATCAGCATCAAACTAAACCACCGGCTAGGTATACTGAATCCACTCTAGTAAAAGTGCTGGAAGAGAGAGGAATTGGTCGACCTTCAACATACGCAAACATAATACAGACCATTCAGGATCGTGGTTATGCTTGGAAAAAAAGTGGTGCCTTGGTGCCTACCCTAACTGCTTTTGCAGTTAACCAATTATTAGAAAAGCATTTTTCCCGCCTAGTTGACTACGAGTTCACTGCTCAGATGGAGGACGACTTAGACCAAATCTCAAGTGGGAAGCAAGATGCAAAACCTTGGTTGCACCGATTTTATTTTGGCCAGAAACCAGAAGTTGAACAGCATGAGAAGGTGAATTTAAACATTGAGCAACTTGGCCTAAAAGAAAAATTATCGGTGAGTGCAGAACATATTGACGCTCGTGCCATTTCGACTTTTGATATTGGAGAATTAGAAGGGGAACTCGTAGTAGCCCGCGTTGGTCGTTTTGGACCTTACATTCAGGTAGGAGAGACGGAGCGCCGGGCTTATATCGATGATGAAATTATCTTAGATGAATTAAATCCTTCAGTAGCGGAGCATTTGATTAGTGAAGCTGAGCGGTCTAATCGAGAATTAGGAGAACATTCTGAAACAGGTGAAACTATTTTTCTGAAAAGCGGTCGCTATGGCCCATATGTACAATTGGGAGAAATTGACTCGGAGGCAAAAGGTAGAAAAAAGCAAAAACCAAAGATGGCAAGTCTATGGCCTGATATGCAACCCGAGCAACTCAACTTGACTCAGGCTGAGTTGCTGCTGTCCTTCCCTAGAATTTTAGGTGTACACCCTGAGCTGAATACGGATATTACTATTCAAGATGGCCCTTATGGTCCCTATGTTTCTTACCAAAAGAAAGACGGAAAAAGTGAGTCTCGATCGCTCGAGAATCACGAACAATTACTTACCTGTACTCTAGAGGAAGCTCTTGATTTGTTGTCTAGACCCGCAGCAAGAAAACGTCGATCTGTTCAAGGGCCGCTTACTCAATTAGGGGTTAGTCCCTTAACTAAAAAAGAAATTGAGGTGAGGACTGGCCGGTTTGGCCCTTATGTGACTGATGGCCAGATAAATGCATCCATTCCTACTGCTAAGGACCCAATGAAGGTCAGTTTTGACGACGCTTTGGAACTAATTGCTGCACGTGAAGAGCGAATTCGAGCTGACGGTAAAGAGCCACGTCCCCCCAAATAATCTGCGGAATCGGCAAATATGACTAAGAAACGACACTTTGATAAATAGAATATGTTCTTGGAAAAACAAATCAGGAACTAGCGTAACGAACCGTTTACNACTNACGTTAACTCATTATTCAAANATCTTTCATCGATTTATTTATTTTGCTAGTTAGTACGGTGGAGAACAAAANTTAGGTGNGCCAGCTCNTCGTTGAAAAGTTGTATCCTCCGGTGATTAATTAACAGGCTTATGATTCAAGCATATAACGTCAACATGTCTTACAAAGAAGATATCCAGGTTCTCAATGATGTTAGTTTTGAAGTCCAGAAAGGGGAGTTTGTGTTTCTCGTCGGTGAAAGTGGCGCAGGTAAAACGACTATCCTGCGACTATTATATCGAGGGTTAATTCCCACCAGTGGTGAATTGGTTGTGGCTGGACGTAACCTTTCTACTTTATCAAAATCCGAGATTCCAGGCTTCCGTCGTCAGGTTGGTGTGGTTTTTCAAGATTTTAAGCTCTTGCCCAATAAAACTGTCCAGCAGAACATTGCAGTTGCTATGAAGGTTACAGGAATAAAACCGACTGAAGTCCACCATAATGTTAATCAGCTTTTGCAACAGATGAGTTTAGTTCATCGGAGAGACGCTTACCCAGAAGAAATATCAGGTGGAGAACAACAGCGAGTCGCTATTGCTAGAGCTATGGCTAATAGTCCAACGATTCTATTGGCTGATGAGCCAACCGGTAACTTAGACCCTAAATTATCGTTAGAAATCATGCATTTATTCGAAAATTTCAACTTTAGGGGAACAACTATTCTAGTTGCCACACACGATGTAGCCCTAATTCGAAAACTTGGCAAAAGAGTTATTCGGATTCAGGAAGGTCGATCGATTGAATTTTAGTTGCTTAGCAATGGCCTACATATTAGAAGAGACAATTTCAAATATTAGACATGGTGGTGTGGTCAGTATTTTGAGTGTGATCATTATTACACTGACNACAGTGATTGTTNCCGCATTAACACTTTTACATAATACTATCCGGAGAGACGTAGATGCAATCAAGTCCTCAACAGCGATTATTGTCTTTCTCTCGGATACAATTAGTCCAAGCGAGCAAGAACGCCTCATAGAGAATATTTCTGGGCTAAGATCAGTGAAGAAAGTGGTTTACATTTCCAAAATACAAGCCTTGGAACGCAGCAACCAAATATTTGGTGAGTTCAGTAATATTATTCAGGGCCTTGAAGCTGTCAATCCACTGCCAGCCTCAATTGAAATTCAAGTCCAAGANCAATACCTGAGATTNNAGGATCTAGAAATCACTGCTAANCAGATTCGTCAGATGTCGAAACAAATTGAAGAAGTTAGTTACGAAACACTAACCTCATCCTTTGTAAATCAGGCTGAGGTTGGGATTTTNGGNCTTGGGATTATCATGAGTTTTGCCTCGATCGTTATCATAGCGTTCTCGATTGTACTGACCGTTTATTTTCGGCGCGAGGAAATTGAAATTTTACGTTTAGTAGGAGCTAGCTCTTGGTATATTGGTATACCTTTGGTTATCCANGGTGGATTCTTAGGTGGATTCGGCAGTCTAATGGGGGTNTGTCTTTCATTNCTAATCTTTCAATCTTTCAACTACCAACTCGAAATNCTGTCTTTTATTTCTATGCGTCAAATTTTCTTGATAGTCTTTTCAGGAATCTTTTTTGGTTTGTTGTCCAGTATTTTGCCTACGCTTAAGTATGCTAACGTTTGACGACTCTCATTTGGGAAACCTTTCAAAGTCAAACTTTTGGTCGTTAATCTCACCTCCAATTTCGGGCTTGATAGTCGTAATTTCAACCTTTGTTTCCTCTTTAGGACGCTTAATTGNTAAGCGATAAGGTCGTAAAATGCCATCGACTTCTCGGTAGTCTGAAAAGTGGGTTTCTTGTACTAGTTCACCTCTAGGGTCGAAAATTTTCCATGAGCGAACGATCGGCGCCTCTGTGTAATTTAGGATCATTATTTCTTCAACCAACTTTTGGCTAGAAGTTTTACAAGAAAGACGCAGGTGATCATCACTCAGAATAACAGGCTGAATATAGAAGTCGCCACGAGTTGATCGATCTAAGAAAGGATTTGCAAAAATAGACGACTTGACGTCCGAAATTCGCANGTCAATCCCAAAAATATCTTGTAGNANCGCATCTTCAAGAGGTGCTCGAATTGATTCCTGTTCATTCACTAAGTAAAGCAAAAACTCTGTATTATTAGCCAGCATAACTGCTCGAGGCTGATTATAGAATCCCATTGCTTGAATATGAAGTTGGTCTTGACCAGTTCTAGAGCGCTTATACCACANAGTTTCCCTAACTTCCTCTTTTTTACCNTTCTCCTCAATCGANACCTTCATCTGCATACGAAGGGTATTAGTTAGATCGTATCGATACTGTAATTCGGATAAAACTGAATTGACTAACCGGCTCTGATCAATCGGNTTTCCAGAGAATTCACCCAGATCAGTNGATTTTTTAGTTAAACATCCAACCATCAACAAAGCAGATGGGAACAGACTCAAAAAAACAAGANAATAACTGGATAAAAAAGAAAAAGATAGAGACAAATTCATATTGTTCCACAGAAAGTAACAAGCCTAACTTGGAGAAAGAATTTAAGCCGGTGGTTTCTTCTCTAAACCGTAAATTTCCACTTCAATCAAACGNACCGTACCNGTCAAAAACTCACTTCTAGCCATTCCTTGCTTCCTTCGCTTGCTGTCATTTGTCAAGCGAATCACAATTCTGATTTTCGTAGTTTCAATTGGCCGAAATCGAACTGTGATCTTACCTCTTGTGTTATTACGAATGCTATCGTGTTGATCCCCTACTTTCTTGCCCATTCGGTCGACGTTTTGCCACCCTTTAGCTTGTAATGTCCAATACTGGACAATGAAGTCACTAACCCCATACTTTTTGGCTGGGTACTTGATGGAATCAATCGTGTGAACAATTACCCGATTAATCAGTCGTTTCTCTGGAATTTCAAAGACTAACCAAGCCATCGCTGAAGCGGTATCTCCACCATAAGTATCGATCCCCGAAAGCCCCCGAGTTTTGTAGTCATTATTCTCAAATTGCTTAGGATTTATCCGGGAATCTTCTCGATCGCTTCGTCTTCCCTGCATCATATCTAATCGGCTTTGTTCCCTCATAGCTTGACCTGCTACCCAAGCTCTTTCTCCGTACCCAGTGTATTGGCCATAATTATAACGACCACTAAAATCAACTTTCCAACCTTCACCTTGGTCCCATAAGTTAGAATCAGTCACACCGTTGAATAATGTAGANGCCCGATGTGTCTCATTGTCTTTAGAAACGGTCATAACTGAACCGCTATCAGGATGAGCGTAGTTAACTAGCATCTTATCGATTTCAGCAGACGAAGAGAACATAAGTTTGAACAGCGGAGTAGTACCGACGGTTGANAGGTTACACCCAGTAACCATTACAAGGGCGAATAAAAGATAGTAGGATAGAATTAAGAAAGTTTTAGAGACCGACATCAGCTAAAGACTGCTCCAATAATTGATAGGCTTCGTCAATTTGCTGCTTACCAATGTTAAGTGGGGGTAAAAAACGCAAAACATGGTCATTTGTACAAATGGTGATGAGGCCATTATCGGCACATTTAGCAGCCAACGGTTTAGCGTCAACCGAAAAAACTAAACCTCTTAATAAGCCACGACCACGAATATCGGTCAATGGATGACGACCTTTCAACGTAGAAAATTTGTTTACCATGTAATCACCCATTTCCGTGGCATTTTGGCAGATGTCTTCTTCCAAAATTGTCTCTAGAGTAGCAGTTGCTGCAGCTGTCACCAATGGATTCCCACCAAATGTTGCAGCATGCGTTCCCGGAACAAAGCTTTCTGCTACAGATCTGGTTGCCATCATGGCACCGATAGGTGTTCCACCACCCAAGGATTTAGCCATAGTNATTACGTCAGGCGTAANCCCCCAGCTTTGGTAACCAAAAAANGTTCCNAACCGNGCAGGTGAAGTTTGGACTTCGTCAAAAATCAAAACTAGCTCATTTCTATCGCACAGATCACGCAGGCCAGACAAATAGCCAGAGCTGGGGACATTAACACCGCCTTCGGATTGAATCGGCTCAACTAAAATCGCACAAGTGTTTTCATTGATAGCCGACTCAACGGCATCCAGATCGTCGTAAGGAACGTATACGAAACCAGGCAACATTGGCTCAAAACCTTTATGATANTTGGGTTGTGCGGTGGCACTAATAGTTGCCATAGTTCGGCCGTGAAAAGATTGATTCATTGTAATAATTTCGTTCGCTTTTGGGCGTCCTGAGTCTTTGACAAATTTACGCGCAATTTTAATTGCAGCTTCGTTAGCTTCAGCACCACTATTACAAAAGAAACATTGATCTAGATCGCCATTTTCGACCAACAGTTTTGCTAATTGAGCTTGGGGTTCGATATAGTAAAGGTTAGATACGTGCAGTAGTTTTTCGGCCTGATTCTGAATAGCAGAGACGACTTTCGGATGGCAATGCCCGAGACCGTTAACCGCAATTCCACTCAGAAAGTCAAGGTATTTCTTACCATCAGCCGACCACACATAAGCACCTTCGCCTTTGACAAAAGCAAGCTGCCGATCCCCGTAAGTATTCATTATATATTCNGTCGCCCAAGCTTTGATTTCAGCAGTTGTCATATGAGTACCTTTTTTGATTGAGTCTTTCCTCACCAACCATGACGAATGGTAAGCAACTGGGACAAAGAGACAGGATCGTGACTCTATTNTTATTTATATTCAACATTATATCTACAAATCACCTTGTATATCCACAATTTTACTAATTAGCTAGTTTATAGATCAACCCGGCAGTCGACTTTTTGTTTACAGNNTGAGNGNAAATNTTTTGATACATAGGTTTTTGAAAACATTTGTGAATAGGCNTTGACTAAAAGTAGTCAATTAGATTGTGAGGAGTAAAATGGTTGTGTTACACTGGCCGAAACTCAATCGCATCGTATGAATGCGTTAGACAAAACGATGTGCCAACAAGTAAGAATTAGATTAGTTTGTTTTTTTTTTCAATTGTCACTCAGTGCCGATCTAGCAGTAACAATTCTGCAGCCTGGCTCTAACTTCGTTACTAATAATCAGGTTTTGCACCTCCAAGCTGAAATCTTTTCCACCGAACCATCTTTACTTATTGTCTCTGTTAATACACCATCAGGCATCCAATCACTAGAACAGGTCAATCATTCAATTCAGGCTATTGAAGTTGATCTAAGTCAACCTCTAAAAATAAAGAGTTTGTTAATACAACCAGTAATACAATCACATGATTCCTTAGGACCGAGAACAGTTTCAGTTTCTTTCTCCGAAGATGGACAAGCCTATTCGTCACCATTAGTACTCTTCGCACCAGCCACACTGGAACCTGATTTGCGTCGAGTTTTAGTTAATTTACCAAGCCAAGTAATGACTCGATATATTCGGTTGGAGATGGTAGAAGGTTGGCAAAAGGATCGGATCGCCATCCGATCCTTCGAACTACTAAATGATCAGGATCAAATAGTCCAAGCTAACCTAAAAAGATTGTCAGTACTTTTGAATACTAGCTCTCAAGGTATTTCTATAGTTGATAAACAACGGACCTCTAGTGCTATTTTGAACTTAAATCTGATGCTTAGGAATGGAGAAAATCGAATTACCGTTTCTGTACGGCAGACAAATNATATAGTCAAAAAAAAATATGGAATTCCTTTCGAGTCAGAGNCGANGGCTTCTCGNGAGGAGATGGTACAACTTTATTACCTAGCCGAATTAAATNCGTCAGCCAGTTTNGATGGTCATTTTACTTTGAGCGATGGTGCTAAAGCTGAAATCCATTTTTCTTCAGAAGCCTTGGGGCCAAGAGTTAAAAAATTGCAATTTTCCCCCNTACCAGTAGCAGAGATCTCTCGGCTGACTTATTTAAATAATCCTCGAATCGTAGAGGAGACTGCCCCTGTTANAGCTTACCGCTTTGAAGCGCTACGACAACAACCACTGATTGCGGTTGCGACCAGTCAGCTACCTTATCAACCAGCTAGCTTAGCAGTCGATGGTGTTCGGNTCTCTCCTTCAACCTGGATGTCCCGCTTGACACCATTACCAATTTCTTTGACCATCGACTTAGCTCAAAAACAGNCTGTCGGTAAATTGATTGTTTATTCTAGTATCNTCGATGGAAANTCTTTTGGACCAAAAAGTTGCTCTATTCATCTTTCTGACGACAATATTAAATTCGCTCGACTGATGACTTTTGACAATTTTGATAAAAGGAAAACCATCATAGATTTTCCAACCCGACCACAAGCACAATTTGTACGAATNGAAGTGANTGANAGTCAGCAAGTAAATAATGTGCAAATTGATGAAATAGAATTTTTTGATCCTTCTGATGCTCCTATTACGACTTTTTCAAGTGAAGAACACTTAATACTGCATCGACCAGCTCAACTAGAACTAAGCTACGACTCAAACGATCTCATTTTGGCNAATATCACGCNAGCTGAAAATTTACGATTATTTACTTGGGAGGCTTCATCGAAAGAGTGGCAAATAGTAGGGGGTATTGTAGATCCTATCGCTCAAACTGTTCGAATTCAACTAAACTACATTGCAACATTTGCTATTTTTGAAGCGGTCAATTTTGATCTTGGGTTTGCCTGGAGTTTTAATCCTTTTTCGCCTGACGGAGACGGTATTGCAGATACAACTCGATTAATGCTAGACGCTTCAAATAGTAATCCTTATGATAATCGTCGTCAATCAGCAAAACTAGTAGTTGAAATTTTTGATATCAGAAACAAACTTATTCGAACATTGATTGATCATTCGATTGTTGATACCGAAGCTATCAGCATAGAATGGGANGGTAAGGACCTAAGCGGANNNACTGTCGACATAGGCGTTTATATCTATCACATTAAATTAGGCGCATTCCAAGACAGTGGCATTATNGCAGTTGGTAGATAGATAAAAGTATGAGAAATAAGTACGATAAAATCTCTCGAGCAAAAGATTATCGACGATTTACGACTAAATGGAAAACATTACTAGTTGCCGAGCTCGTTTTTGTTGTCATATATGAAACAAGGGACCTGTGTAAGTTCGTAAAGAGTTAGTAAATACAATTTGGATAATTAATGGTCAGAGTTAACACGATATCAGTCTNTAGGCTTAAACATTTAAATAGATNGAAAAGNAAAGAATCGGCTGAAAAATTTAATCATGNGTGATTTTTCATATCTATTNTAAGTTTGGACACATCGTTTGCTTAAGAATTTACAGGTTTTAAANTCTTCTCCATAGGAAACTTTTTNGTTCCACNATATCAGCAGTATTAGCTGANAAACCAATAGGTTTTGAGCGAGGCTTCAATTTGAGATGTCTTACCTATTTGTTATTTTTGTTCATTAGGTTCGCTGATGCTGCCTTCATCGATCAATTTACGGGAGCACGAGCACTAGGTATGAGTGGCGCAGTCTCGGCTGTTTCTAATCGAGCCGATGGTNTGATTGTGAATCCTGCGACCTTAATCAATATTTCCTCTCGCCAACTAACAGCTACAACAGCTAGACTACATGCGGGACTAGGTGAGCGGAGTCAGTTGTCTCAACATATATTGGCTTATGGATACAGTAATCCCGTCGATCAATTAGGGAATAAAGCNAGCGAGAGTCTCGGTATTGTTTTNAAACGTTTATCCGCTGAAACGCCTCGCCGTTTGCTTTATAGTGAGACTTTGCTAATTGTTGGTGGTGCCAAGAAATTCGGTTGGGGAACAGCTAAAATGGGGCAGTATGCAAAAGAGATTATTCTCGGTGTATCAGCGAAGGTGCTGAATTGGGATACAGCTCCCACCATTGGTGCCAATGAGACAATTATCCAAAATTTGCCTGGTCGAACTCAGTTGAGTATTGATCTTGGAGGATTATTTCGGCCCTCTCCAAATGTACCGGTAGCNTTTTGCATCCAAAATGTAAATCGACCAAATATCGCAAGTCAACGATCAGATANTCAAAGTGATGGGGCTCCGATCAAGCAACCAGTCTACCTTGATCGGATGGTATCTATTGGCATCGGAGTCTTAGGCGAACAGACAGTTTGGGATATGGATTTACTTTTTCGGCCGAGTGAAGTTGACGTTCGGGTAGGTATGGAGTACCGGTTCAAAGAACAAAAAACAGCACTTCGGTTCGGTTTTAGTCTNGAAAATTTAGCTTGGGGAACGAACTTGACCCTTGGTGGTAGTTATCACCCAACGGATAGTTTTACTCTCGATTANGGGTTCATGTATCCGGTTTCTGGTATTNCGCAGACTTGGGGGAGTCACCGTTTCAGCATTGTTTATGACTACTAAGAGCTGGTTGTTTCTACTACTATTAATTGGTTGGCACTTATTCGTAAATATAGACGGTGTTAATGCACAGCGAATGGACCCCTTGGGCAACCCCGTATTCGATAAAAGTGGTAAGGAACTGTATCGGATGCAAGCCTCTTTTGGTATACTGGAAGGAAATTCGGTACTGCGTCGTGATAAAGAATTCAAGAAAAAAACAGGCAATCGAAACTATTTTACATTTCTAGTTGAATCGCCAGAAAAAAACGGACTCGGGTTACGACATCAGCTCACCGTTGGTAATTTTCCAACCAAATTTTCTAATTTCACTTTGGATAAAGAGTTGTTCGATGCAGCCCGTTGGAACATCACGGTACCTATAGCTCGGGGCAGGGTCTCATTGTTTGCGGGTCGAGTGACTAACAATACATTTACTATCTCAGGTGAGCGTTCTCAGCCTGTCGAGAATCAAGATATTGCCAGCGAAGATGACTGGTTAATGGCGGGTGTGCGGGCTGAGGCTAGTCTTGGGACATATGAGTTTCGGTGGGGGAATTTACCCTCATTTTACATTCCACTACCTCAGTTTGGCCTCAGCTTTGTTAATCGTTTTTTTACTAACTATGATTTAACACGTACTTCCAATCCCTTAAAGGGTGTTACGATCAGTAATCCCCCCTCTGAGATATTTCTTCGTTTTCGAGATGCATCTCCCCAAGATAGAGGNGGAGCAAAAGTATTTTCTGTCCAAGTAAGAATCGACGGTGTGAAGGAATATGATGTCATTGGAGGCAGTGAGCCTCCAGGGATTTTGCTTTTGCCACACAATAGCAATCGTGGNGNTGGTTATCGGTCAGCAGAACAGGATGGATATTTTGTTTATCGCTTTCCAATTTTTAGTGCCCAAGATCGGGCCCGAGTTCGGTTTGATATAGATATTGCTAATGATTATTTAGTTGAGTTNTCAACCGATAATAAAAACTACCATTTGGAATTGAGTGCAAGTGGTAACATTAAAGACGGTACCAACCGACGNTCACACAGTTTTGACTATGGCGAACTAACCGATGAATCAACAATGGGTATGGATATGCAAATGACCCTATTTGGTTTTTCTATTTCAGGTGAACGTGCTTGGTACAGCCAAACGAAACAATATCCAACTCTAGAAGGTCGACAGTTTTCAGTCAATAAAGGAGCCTGGTTTTTAGATGTCAATCGTAGTTTTGGTCCATTAACCTTCAGTGCGGAATATACCCATCTCGANCCTTTTTATCANGCTACTAACTTCATTGATGATAATGATGATGACAACCCATATGCCGATTCTAGAGAACCAGAAATCTTGATAGTAGGAAATACCAAGGACGATATTGACGGTGATAGAATTCAAGATTGGAATGATGATTTTCTACTATTTTTCGCTGACCCACCTAAATTCCGACTCGGCTTGAACCGAGAATCTATTGACTTCAATAATAACGGGGAACCGGACAATTTAGAAGATGATGACAAACCAAACTATCGGTTGGATTATGACGAAGGATCTTTCGGACACCACGTTTTCCTAAAAATGGAACTTCCATTGATCGAAGGTGTTTCNNTAATTCCAGGCCGGTACGAAAAACGGATGATTTTGCAAAACCAAAGAGCAAAGGGTTGGTATAACATCTTCTCCTATATTCCTGAACAAATTCCCAACTTTGGAACNGTTTTCTTTCGTCATACTTTTCGAAGAGCTAAAGACAACATTCCCGATGATGTTGTACTCCGTTCAACAGGTCAGTTGGTCAAAGATAATCTCATGCTACAAGATTACCAANGCAATATATTTACTATGATTGTCGACTACAAAAATGTCGAAAATCTCACGATTCGGACGAAGTTCAAATATCAAAGAGATAATTTATTCAATACCAAAGAACGATTAATCGATACTGGGCTAATCAACCAAATTCGCTACGACTATCAAATCAATGAAGACATGACTATTGCACCTGCTTTTCGCAATGATCGTACGATCGGATATGCTCAACCTTTTGATCGCCTTCGAGCAATTGATGTTACACGGAATGCTTATATGGTTACTTTGACTCACCGTTTGGCAGCGCAACTGCAACTCAGCGCGGGAACCCAGTTCCTAACTTGGAGAGATTTATATGAACCAACTCATAACTATAATAGAACGGTTGCCTTCTTTGAATTAGTCTTACAAGGGCAAACATTCGGGCAAACTGTTGGTCTGCTTGTAACAGCGGACTACATCATTCAAAATTACTTAGAACCTGTTGGTGGTGGAGAGCGNCGAAATAACCTCTCCATTTCTTTGTTCTTACTATAAGATGAAGAATTCTGAAAAACACTTAGTCACATAATCTGAAAAACACTNAGTCACATAAGAGGTAAACAGTTGAACTACTTAGAANTTGGCNATCAAAATCCTTCCCAATTAGTATTAGGAACNATGGTTTATCATACCGGTAATGCTGAAAGTGCTTATTCTGTCTTTGATCGTTTCATTGAAGCTGGTGGAAATGCATTTGACACAGCTTTTATATATGGTGGTGGAGATGCCGAACGGGTGTTTGGTCAATGGATGAAACATCGCCATAACCGGGATGAGATGTATGTTATTGGTAAGGGGGGGCACCCCAGTGGTCTTGTGCCTCGCCCCCGTATTGCACCGGAAGAGGTACGTGCAGACCTAGAAATATCCCTGATACGAACCCAAACTAGCTATTTTGATCTCTATTTATTACATCGAGACGATGAGCAAATCCCCGTATCAACTATTGTGGACTATCTGGATGAAGAAATTCGAAGAGGACGAATCCGGGCCGCTGGTGTTTCTAATTGGTCTGCTCAACGTGTCCAATCTGCCAATGAGTATGCTATTGAAAACGGAAAGAATCCATTGGTAGCAGTCAGCAACAATATAAGTTTAGCTCAGGCTAAAAAACCTCATTGGGGAGGCTGTACCCTGACAGACGAAGCCGCATGGCAATGGCATAAGGAAACTCAGTTCCCACTGATTCCTTGGTCATCCCAAGCTCGTGGCTTTTTTAGTGGTAACTTTTATCAGGATAAACCTGATAACCCTCATGTTGTTGATATTTATTACAGTGACGAGAATTTCGAACGTTTGGAACGAGCTAAGCAATTAGCCAGTGAAAAGAACTGCACTTCAATCCAGATTTCTTTGGCCTATGTGTTACATCAGCCTTTTCCTACCTTTCCCATCTTTGGACCAGCTAACTTAGATGAATTAAATTCCAGTCTGGGAGCCTTGGAAGTAAATTTGAGTCTAAACGAAATACAGTGGTTAAATCTAGAAACAGAATCTCTTGTCAGCTAAAATATGATGTATGCTGCAATCCTAAGGCAGTTGCTTCTATTTTGACCGCAAGATGTTTCCATGCCAACCGCAATTTGTCACTTTTTTGACTGCAAGTTGCCATCTTTTTGGCTGTAAGTTGTTGACTTTTTGGCTGTAAGTTGTTGACTTTTTTGTTAAAAGCGTGCTAGACTTGGCCAGTCTCGCACGCGGAGACCAATTAACTCTAAAGTCAAAAGTAAAATGGAAATACGGTGTAATGAGAAAGAATTTTATATTTTTGTTGTTGTTCGGCTTTTTGGCCAGTAGTTTGTTTGTTGGCACTTCGCATGCCAAACCTGACAAAATTGAAGGCCCTTGGCTCTGGGTAATTGCCCCGACTGATGGTGTTGGTGGCGCAGATGCAATTGACCAAGATACCCTTAAAGCAGCTAGTGGTGGCTCCGTAACGCAAGAAGGCGTAGCCAAAAATGGTGTAAAAGCCGGTACTAAGGTTGGTGATCATTATTTTATGTGGGGTACATTACCTCCCACTGGTGGTAATAATGTTGGGGACTTGATGAATGAG
>PAYP01000070.1 GCA_002714785.1 Candidatus Poribacteria bacterium
GCCCTAGGTATCGCTTCAGCCAGAGATTTACAGAAAGAAAATTTCAAGGTGGTCTCGGTTATTGGTGATGGGGGCTTAACCGGTGGTATGGCTTTTGAAGCTATGAACACCGCAGGTGATTATGGAAAAGACTTAATAGCTGTATTGAATGACAACCAGATGTCAATTTCTGCAACTGTTGGAGCTTTTTCCAAATATTTCAGCCGCCTTACAGCTAGTCCAACTTATAACGTCCTCCGCACCAAATTTAAGGAGTTTCTATCTCACGTACCCACCGATGCACGTCAAGTTGTTAAACGCCTAGAAGTTGCCACAAAACCTGGTATGTTATTCGAGGAGTTTGGTTTTCGCTATTTTGGCCCAATAGACGGTCATGATGTTGAGCTATTATTAGAAATATTCACCCGTGTGAAGGATTTGCCGGAACCTATTCTAGTTCACGTACTAACTAAAAAGGGAAAGGGTTATCAGATCGCAGAGAATGATCCTATCGGTTTTTATGCTGTCTCTGGGAAGTTTGATCCAAAGACAGGTCAAGCTTTAAGCATAGGATCAAAAACCGCCAAGAAGTACACGGATGTTTTTAGTGAAACCTTAGTCAATTTTGCTCGAGACGATCAGCGTTTGGTTGCAATTACGGCAGCTATGCCAACGGGTACTGGGTTAGACAAATTTCAAACCTTGTTTCCTGATCGTTTTTTTGATGTAGGACTAGCTGAACAATGTGCAGTTACTTTTGCTGCTGGTTTGGCAACAGAAAAATTGAAACCAGTAGTCGCAATTTATTCGACGTTTTTGCAACGATCATACGACCAAATTCTGCACGATGTTTGTATTCAAAATTTGCCTGTAATTTTCGCTTTGGATCGGGCAGGATTAGTTGGGGCTGATGGTCCAACACACCACGGAGTATTTGATTTATCCTATCTGCGCCACATGCCTAACATAGTTGTGATGGCTCCTAAAGATGAAAATGAACTACAAGAAATGATTGCAACTGCAGTTGATTATCAGGAAGGGCCAATCGCATTACGCTACCCACGTGGTGCAGGAGTTGGTGTTCCATTAGCAAATAAACCTAAACCTCTACCTATTGGTAAGGCTGAGATTCTTAAAACAGGTGAAGACTTATTAATTCTAGCAGTGGGTAACCGAGTCTATCCTGCTTTGGAAGCAGCGAATGTCTTGGAAGGCATGGGGGTCAAGACTACGGTAGTTAATGCTCGGTTTGTTAAACCGCTTGACGTCAGCCTGATCGTACCTTTGGCTAAAAAAATCGGTAAAGTAATTACAGTCGAAGACAATACTTTAGCGGGTGGTTTTGGGAGTGCAGTTGTCGAACTATTGTCTGACCACTATATTTTAGCACATATTAAACGGCTAGGCATTCCTGATAAATTTATAGAACATGGTGATGTCGAGGCTTTGTATAGTCAATGTGGTTGTGACGAACAAGGTATAGTTAAGGCTGGCCAAGCACTTTGTAAGCCAAACCTAAAGTTATAGAATCCAGTTAGAAGGGAAGTAAAATGAAATATTCTCAGATTGCAGCTCAACTTTATACTTTACGGGATTTTACTAAAACACCCGCCGATATTGCTTCTACTATGAAGAAGGTTAAGCAGATCGGTTACGATGCGGTCCAATGCTCCGCCTTAGGACCAATTGAACCGGTAGAACTTAAAAAAATTGTTGATGGGGAAGGACTTACCATTTGCGCCACTCATACTAGTTACCAGATTATGCGGGACAATCCACAGCTAGTAATCGATAATCATCAATTGTGGGAGTGCAAACATGCGGCCATTGGTGGATTACCCAATGAGTATCGTAGAGGAGAAGACACTTACACAAACTTCGCACAAGAGGCTTCTCAAGTAGCTAAGCGGTTAGCTGACGGTGAGCTAATCTTCTCGTATCATAACCACAGTTTTGAATTGGAGCGGTTTGGTAGCCGAACGGCACTCCAAATCCTCTATGATGAAAGCGATCCACAACTATTTAACAGCGAAATTGACACCTATTGGATCCAGCATGGTGGAGGTGACTCTGCAGACTGGATTCGGCGCCTACAAGGCCGAGCTAAAGTGGTTCATTTTAAGGATATGGCAGTTATTGACGGTAAGCCCGTGATGGCTGAAGTCGGAGAAGGAAATCTCAACTGGCCATCAATTATCGAATCTTGTATTTACGCTGGCACTGAATGGTACATTGTTGAACAAGATATTTGTCAAAGAGACCCATTCGATAGCCTCAAAATTAGCTTGGAAAACTTGAGGAGCATGATAGAATAATACTTAATCAGAAAGCTTGACCCAACTCTAGATACGTTCTAGCCTTAGGTGTCGCCGACAAATCCGCGAATGGGTATGCATAGTCAAATCGGATTGGTCCAATCGGAGTATCAATTCGTAAACCTATGCCGATCGAAGCCTTCAGTTCTATATGTCCCTTTTGTAAAGACGAGCTGGCTTCTGATATCTCATCCCAAACGTTGCCGGCATCCACAAAAAGTGTTCCACTTACTAACCGATAGATCGGAAATCTCAGTTCTGAATTCAACACCAGGAAAAAGTCTCCCCGCTGCGTCTTTTCGGGACCTAAGGATCTCTCGGCATAGCCTCGAACAGTTGTAGACCCTCCGGCATAGAAGCGCTCAAACGAGATGATTGGATTCTGGCGATTAGAACGTAACCCCTCTGCGTAGCCAGAACGAATAGAACTAGCAAGGACCAATCCGTAAATTTTCCGAAAGTATCGATGGTCTGTTGTGAATTTAACAAAACTAGCTTTCCCACCAATAAAGCCACCTGCGTACTCAATGGCTATCTCGTTTAGCCAACCGTTTTGGGGGTCGAGAAATCGGTCTCGGTTATCTCTCCGAAACGAGACTCCTAAGCTACTAACGGTTGTAGTACTAAGAACCTTATTTTTTATCAATTTTTTTCTACTATATTGTAGTTCTTGGTATTTGTATTGTAGAGATAAATTACTATTAGGATTGATTCTTTTTGCTAAATTTGTTGTAAATCCTCTTGCTCGCACATCTTCTCGTTCCTCCAAATTGTCTTCGAATAGACGGAAAGTGCCAATCGTTTGACCGATCAGCCAGGGTTCAATGACCGTGGCTTCATACAAATTTCCACGAGAACTAATACGAATTTTCATCCCAGCCCGTAAGTTACGACCATAAAGATTATAGTCAACTAGCTCAACAGTGGTTCGTAAACGATCTAGTGGATTATAACCACCACTCAGACTAATTCCTTTGGTCTTTTTTTCACTGACTGTTAGTATCACGTCCAAAACTGTCTTTTTTTGTCTTAGATCTGGTAAGTCTATTACTACATTATTAAATAGTCCTAACATGAATAAGCGCTGCTTAATTTTATCTAAATTTTTTCGGCTAAGTATTTCACCCTCTCTTAAACCTAAATTTTCAAATTCTCTGATTAATACATGTTTTTTCGTTTGATGGTTACCTACAATCGATAAGGTCCCCATTTCCACAGTTTGTCCTTCTTCCAACTGATAATGTAAAATACCGTTGTCATATTTAGGTTCGCTCGTGGCATAAATATAACCAATTTCATCATACTTTGATTGAATTAGCATTTGGTCTTGCATAACCAAATCAACATTGTATGCCATATCAGGCTTAACTTTTAGCCATTGCCTAATTTCTCGGTCTTTAAATACCGTATTGCCATCGAAATCAATCGACCTCACTACTTGTTTTCCCATTTCTCGGCAAATAAAAGTTAAACGAAGCTTTTTTTCGTCATCCAGTACTTTATCATTCTCGACAGCAACCTGATTAAATCCATTTTGTCGATAAAATCGTTCAATGGCTCGACGATCTTGTTCAAAGATCGTCGGGTTGAACAGTCCGCCTTGAGTCCGTCCTGGCAAAATTGCGGTAATTAAACGCTTGATTTGTGATCTCGTTCGTGGGCGAGTTGTGATTTGATCGAGTAACTGACTATGTGCGAATACTTGATTACCAACAAAAGTGATAGACTCAATTGGTTTCGGTGGCTCAGTTTCAATTTTAAATTTGATTTTTGTAATATCTCGGTGATTACTAACTATAGCTGGAACTTTCTCAACTTGGAAGGTAACTATGGGGTCCAAGTAGCCACGTTGCTGATAAAATTGACGGATCCATCTAGCATTTCCTCTCAGAGTAAATCGAGAGTAGTTATCCTGTTGGTCGAACTTAATGGTCTTTATTACCTCTTTCCAGAGCTTTTCTACTGTTTTATCGTTTGATACACCTGAAAAGATAACTTTTGATCCCTCTTGAATCTGAATAACCAGGTCGATATGATTATTTTTCTTTTCATAGTTTTCAATGGCTTTGATTTGAACTGTTAAATAACCCGCTTGACGGTAGTAGCGTTTAAGTGTTTCTATATCCTGATATAAGATTGGCCGATTATAAGTACTACTAATCTTTGTGTTAATTTGCTTGAATAATTTTCTTCGTGTGAAATGATGGTTGCCTGAAAAGACAATTTGCCCAATCTTAGTAACTTCACCTGCATTGATATGAAACTTAATATCAATGTTTAATTGTCCTTCTTCCTTAACTCTGCTATAAATTCGGGGCTCAAAAAAACCATGTTCTTGGTGTAATACCTTAAGGCGTTTTTCATCTTCTGTGATTAAATGACTTGTATAACTCACCCCAGGTTTAGCTTTCAGAATAGACTGACATAACTCTTTACTTAATTGCTTGTCTTTTCGTCCACTTGGACCAAAAATTAATTCTACTTGACCACATCGTTTTCGACTTGTCATCTGAAATGCCAAAATGGAACCTTCAGTTCCTCGATTGCGAAATACTACAACTGTAATCTCTTCGTATTCCCCTTGTCGGTATATAGATTCAATACTGCGACGAACTTGATACCTTTGTAAAGGTCGATTGGTCTCGATTTCGGTACGATTTTTCAGCCTTTCTAGGGCGATTTCATCGTCAATGACTTCGCCATTTAAATAATACTCAATACTTTTAATGACAGGCATGTGAGGAGAATTGATAGAAGAGATATCTGCTGAAAATTCAGCTAGTACTGATAGGTTGAATGAATATAAGAAAAAATAAAGAATTAGGAAATGACAGATTCGCTTGATTTGGTTAGCTATCTGAGATAGTAACATCAATTTTTCATTAAAACCGTTTTTCGATTTTTAGATCGACACCAAATTTCCCTTGGTCCCGCTCACCTTTGATGGCAAAATTTTTTCCTAACTCGTATTCAATCTCAATACGAGGTTCGGAGTGCAGTTGAAATGTCGAAGAATAAGTCAAGGCTAATCGATTTGAAATTTCCTTGGTAAGAAGGAAACGGGATGATTCAAATTCGTTTGGATTGAGATCGAATCGTGTTTGCCTAAAACCCATTAGTTGAGCAAGCCGTCCGCCAAAGTAGCGCTGGCTCTGTTGTAGGACAAAGCTCGATACCATCGGTGAAAGTTGATCTTGTGTCCTACTTAGTGTATCAGTACTACCGAAAGCTGCTGTTTGTAAGGTTGAAGGATCAATCATACCCAGTGTAAGAATGGAAAGAATCTGTTTCTGCTCGAGTCGATATTCTTCGCCGACTTCTTTTTCTAAAACTTCTGCTGATAGGACTGGGTTATGTTTTTCATTCAGGTACCCATTCAGGTTCGCTCGGATAACTAGGTCTCGGTTACGAATTTGACCGTCAACTGTAATCAAATCGACATTTCGAATCGGTTGAGTTGTTTCACTTAAAATCGTGTATTTTGGATTAAAAACAAATTGGCTACTATTATTCTCGATGTAGGATCCGGACAAAATTTTAAACGGCTGATCAACGGCAAACAAGGAAAATTCACCTTGCAAGAGGTCAACACGGCCATTGAGAATTGGTTGCCAAACAGGACCTGTCAGTTGACCATTAATAGCGGTCTCGATTTCAATATCACCGAATTCTGATATAAGTTTGACATTTTCGGGCGCGGAAATCTCGAGGTTTAATTTTAAGTGTTGCCAGAAGGGAAACTCTGAGATAAATTGACGTAATGCTAAATCACTAGAAGTATCAGACCAGATCGAGACTAAATCCTCCCAACGTTGAGCATATTGGCCTTCGCTGAAATTTAAATTACCTTTTAAATTTCCAGTCAACGGTTTCCAAGTAAATGGGGATTGGCTGCTAGACGTAGTTTGTCCCTCCAGTATTAAATCAGCCTGATTTAAGCGAATAAAATACAAGTTCGGTTCTTCAAATATACACCCTTCGGCAAGTTGAAATTCTAAGTGTAAGTCGGTGATAATTTGGTCTACTACTGATGACCACTGAGATTCGACCCAGCCTCCCAATTTGTAAGTGCCGTCATTGATTTGTCCTTGAAACTGACGAATAGCAATTCCTTGATCAGTAAATGCTAAATCAATATCTGTTTCTTTGATATTAACGCGTTGATCCGGTAGACTGACTTGTACTTTTTGAAATTTTGCCATTCCTTTCAATTTAGGGTTAGATACATATCCTCCAAGTGTGAGATTCAAATAACCTATACCGTTTGCGTAACCGAATTGTGGAAACAATGATGGTAAGATCCCTAAGTCCCTAGTTTGTAAGTCAAACCTCCCATTGATTGGTCGCTGACCGCTTAGTTCACTTTCACCTATTTCCAAATCAAAAAGTAGCTGATTTTTGTCTATCTTAATTCGAATCGGTTGATCGGGCCTACCAACAAATAGACGTTTTTTATCAAAAATTACTTCGCCGCCGAAGATATCTACTTCAGATTGGTTGATTCGAATCGGTATTTTCGTCTGATTATAGGTGACTTTAAAATATGGATTTGTTAGTGTGCCTCCTAAGTGGAAATCAGTATTCAATCGACCATTAATCGATAAACTTGGGGGTATTTTTTCGTCCAAATCAAGTAGCTGAACTAATGTTTGCAAATTAATATTAGAGACGAGAATATTGAGATCAAATTGGTCCGATATATGCCAATTTCCCGAACCTGTAATTTTTAATTCATCTGAATCTATTTCATCTTCCATCGTCAGGAGGTGATTTTCACTGACTAAGGTAAATGGATCTATAGTCAACTGTCGTTGTTTTAAATCGAATCTTAAGGGGCGAGAATTAACGAGATTTTTAGTCCAACGACCGTGGTTGGTGCCATCGTTGTGTATTAGCTTATCATTTTCTCTTTCGGCACCCAGATTTTCTATTTGACGAATTTGTAACTCAAGTTTTTCAATTGTCAAATCAACAATTGGGCCTTTTACCTGAACATCTATTTTTTGTTCTATTAAAGGCATAATACAGCTAAATCTTCCTGTTAATTGGCCCGAGAACAACTCAGAAAATCGGTCATTTACTACGTTATTTGAGTGGTTAACGTAATCATGCCAAGCTGAAGATAGAGTGATGATATCTGAAACCTCAGCTTCTTTAAATTGAAAGTCTTCCACTATCAAATTCTTGAACTGTAATCTATCGAGTTCAATTTTTGTTCTTGCTTCATAATAGCTATCAAGGAGACTAAATTTAAAGCTCGATGATAATAAACCTACTGGGCTTGCACTAACTGAAGCCTTAATTTTGGAAAAAGGCAAACCGAGCAAGTTCATATTTCCATCTGTCAATTCAAAGTTTCCGTGCAGGTGGGGAGTTACAGGTGTACCTCCTAAATGAAGATCAACTTTCATTTGTCCTGACATATCGATGGGCCAAATTGAGTTAACCAAATCAAGACTTTTTAACCTGGTTATCTCTTTCGCAAATTGAGAAATTTCTCCTACGTCTGTAAATTCACCACTAAGTACAAAATCCATCGGTTGATTTGGAACTGCCCACCTTTCTTCTCCATACCTAGGTAAAAAAGATACTTTTGCGGGGAAATAGCCTGAAAGTTTTAGGGCTTCATCCTCAGATTTACCATCCTCAAACTTCATCTCAGCTTTGAACAAATCATCTTGATAAACCAATTGACCACTTAACTTGGCGGAGGCAAAATCTACTTCCCAAACCGAATCAATATGGGGTTTCTCTAACGACTGTGTCATGACCATTTTGCCACTCAATAGATGTTCTCTTTTCCGTTGCTTGTCAAAATTTAGTTCCCAGTTGGATATCAAAGGAGATATTAGACTATATGCGGCCGATAAAGGGATTTGGTTGAACTCTACCACTAGTGGCTTAGGCTTGGCAGGACTATCGGTTATTTGTTTTAGGGCTAGTTGGCCGTAGGCTCGTAGTACTGTTTCATTGTTGTTAACAGCTTGGGTCGATAAGGAAAAATTGTCAATCTCTAAGAAATTATTACGGTAAAAAAGATGAATTGGTTGTTGTACGTAAAAAGGTGTATACCCTAAGTTTAATGATAGCGTGGAACATGAGATGAACGCAGAATTCAGAACTAGACCTTCACCTTCAAATTGGCTAGTAAAATTTATAAGCCCATTAGCTGATTCATCGGAAGCCTTTGCTAAATATTGCTCAAGGTACGGACTTAGTTCTACTTCAACTCCATTCAGATTTAATTTCCATTTCTCTAGTTGGGCCGTTTTTTTCGAATAATTAGTAATTAAACGAATCTTACCGTCAGCTTCATACAATTCACTAACTTTCGAACCGTTGGCTTTCCACTCGGCATTTGCTAGATGAATATCAATATTACTGACCGCATTCAGACTAGTATTGGGAAGTTTCAGCGAAGGTAATTTACTACTAATCTTTAGGTGAGCTGTTAGATTATCGATTGGTATTGGTAATACACTAGATTCAAAATTTACTTGGTGAAGACCAACTGAGCCTATAAATTTGGGATAATCCAAACTCCCACTGACTTCTGCTGAAATGTCTACCAGACCAGTTAAGTGATGGTCTGATACCCAGAATGATGATAAGTTTAGGCTAGCCAAATCAAAATCATTACACTGCAAAGATATTTTGTTCTGACTTTTAGGGAATTCAGTTGCTTCAGAAGCAAACATAATTTCTGGTAAAGATTGATTAAGCGAAAATTGTCCCCACAAATTGACTAAGTTCTCGTTAATGAAAAGATCTGTTTGGCTTAATGTCACTCTTTCATCGTCAACTTTCAAAAAGCCAAGACTATCATCTAATTGAAGGTTAAGCGCCCTATTTCTTCCAACTCCTCTCTGTATTGAGAGGGAAAGTTTTGGGGCTACCCATTCAACAGTTAAATCATCCAAAGAGTTATTGGCCAATAGACGATACCTTATTTGGCCTGCTGCTACTGATGGAAGATCAAAGAATTTTGTAAAGTAAGATGCCGACATTTGACCATTGGCAAATTCATGGAGTGATATATCTGTACTTACCTGATCTGTTACTTTAGGTCGTATCTGCTTGTTTTTGACTAAAAAAGTCGTTTCAGTTTCTTTGCTTCCTTGCAAAAAGAGTCGTTCGATGTTCCACCCTTTGTCATCTTGATTTTGTAGCGGACCATACTGAATTCGCACTGCACCTTGATTTGTCAATTGTTTTAACAATTTCGCTTCCTCAAGATCTGTGCTATTTAGTGCATCAGGAAAAAAATTAGGAATTAACGATAACGTACTGAGTTCCATATCCAGCTCAACTGTAGATAAATTTTCGAGTTGACCATTTAACATCATTTCGCCTTCAGCCATTCCTTGAAAATACCGGCCAATATATGGATTAATAATTTGCAGAATGGGACTAATGGCCATCTGTTTACCGCGCAGTAATAGTTGGTAAGGTGTACCAACTGCCGCTTGTACTGTTCCCAATAGGCGACAGCTTTTATCAAACCCAATTCCTTCTAAATCAAGCCGATGATCAGAATAAACTCCAGTAATTGTTGCATCCGGTAGTTCAATTTTATTATTACCTAGATGATAATGTACGCTTTTTAAGTCAGCTTGCAGGTTAAGGTGTGGATAACTAGCATTTCCCTCGCCCACCGCGGTGACCATCAACTGACAATCGAGTGGGAATTCAGGAATATCCTTTGCATAAGCTACTTGTTGAAGACTGATTGGATCAGTTTTAAAACTGAGTTTATAGTTTAGCTTCGGGTCAATTTCAAACTCCATTACCCCTCTTTGCTCTCGAGCAAACAGTTCAAAATTCTCTATTTCAACCAAATAGTCATTAATTGTCATTGGAAGAGTTAGTGGATCGAATTCTAGCCCCCAAGCTTTTGTATCCGAGATTTTGAAATTACCACGCCCATCTAAGGATGCCAGATTACCGTTCAGGTAAAGATGCCCTTTAGCTAGACCTTCTACTGGATAATCTGCACCAACTAATCGAATATAGTCTTCAATATAAAAGGCGTCAGTCTTAAGAATAAGATTTACAGGTACATTCCCAGATGTTTTAGCAGTCCCAATAATTGTTAAAACACTTTGGTTCTTGACGAGTCTAAGTGGTTGGATAGTGACGATACCAGACTCGTAATTAAAGTCAGTTGTTAAAATACCTATTGGCACTTTAAATAATTGAGCTTTCGGTACTTGTAACCTTCCGTTTATTTTTTGACCGATGACCTTTCCGTTTAATTTTCCAGTTCCACTTAGGTCAGGTATATCAAGAATTTGAGATAATTTCCCCATCTGAATTTTCTGAATTGAAAGATCAAGTTCTCTTTCCTCGGTCAGTCCCGCTGCACCAGCCATTATAATATTGGCTGCATCCAAATTTGCTCTAGCTTGCAGTTGATCTTCTCGGATAGTCCAGTTGAGTTCCGATGTACTGATCGGAATCTTGTTTAGTTGAGCATCGGTGTAAGTGAGTTGACCATCAATTTTACATTCATCCAAATCTAGGCTATTACCGCTAAATTTCACCTTGGTATTTACCTGTCCTGTAGCAATCACTATACGAGTTAGATCATAAATCGCAGGGAAAAAATCCTCAGCTTTTGCTTTCAGTAATTCTATTTCTCCTTTATAGCTTATATCTGACTCGGGATACGCTTTTTTTATTTCTGCGTATCCATTTAGTACCCCTCCAGCCATTTTTCCCGAAATTTCACGTAACAGTAGTTGTTTTTCCGAAAAACGGGCGTAAGTAGTAAACTCTTCTACTATTAATTCATTAAGCTTGGCGAACGGTAAGTGAATCCCCAATTGTCCGGTAATACCCTTTACTGAACCATGTGTCTCCAAGCGAACTTCGGCCACACCCTCTATTTGATTTGAATGTTTCGGGAAAAAATGGATCAGATCCTGAAAATCTAGATCAACATCTATTTTTGCTTGGAAGGTAGTAGCTGTTTTATCGAAACTAGACTTTGGAACATTAGCTTGTCCAGAAATAGCCATTCTAGAATTACCCAAGACTAATTGCAGTTTCCGAAGTTGGCCTGCAGACTGGCTAAGATCGAATTGGGTTTCAATTTTGTCGATTTTTGCTGCTACGCCATTAATAACAATTTGACCGTCTTGAACAGCTAAATTCCCTTGGTGGTCCCAACGATCCAGTGGACCTTTCACGGATAACTGGATACCAGTTACACCAAATTGAAGATTACGCTGGGGATCTATGATTTTAATACTACCATGTTCTACCTTGACATCGGCTACTTTAGAACGGCTGGCCAGAGCCGCAGTAACAAAACGTTGTGCCTGCGAACCATCTGAAGGTTCTATAGTTCGAAGTTGAGGTAGAATCATACGACCATCTGGTGCTATGGTCAGGTGTATTTTGGGATCAACAACCTTAAGTTCTTTAATCAAAAAACGACCCAGCAAAAAACCCCACAGATGATACTTTAGTTGAATCTCTTGCGTGGCCAGTAGGTCGCTTTTTTCTTTTACATTGTTTTTGATTACAATGTTTTGAACGCTCAAATCAGTTAGCACGTTACCGGTTACACGACCAATCTCAATTGGATGGTCGAGTCGTCTTTGCAATTGACTTTCTAGAACGAAACGGACTTTTTCTCTCAAAAAACCAGACTTCAAGAACCAGATTCCCGCTATTATCCCCAAAAACGGTAGAAGCCCAAGCAAGAATAGAATAATTTTACTTGTTTTAAATCTATTATTCGATTTGCTTGCCATGTTGATCTAGAAGGAGCAATTAGTTACTCTTGTTTCTACAGCTCATCTAACTGAACTGACTGGGCTTGTGCTGCCGAAGCGTATATACCGTCAGTAATTTTTTGTATTATCAGGGCATTCTCGAGACTCGTTTTTGGCTGTTTTTTCTCCTTAATTGCTCGAGCAAAATCTTCAACTGGTGTTGTATTTGGACGCTCCGAGTTTTCATAGATAATTTCCGTTTCTAAGCCGGTTTTTGTTACATAAGTGTGTTCCAGTCGGTAAGGATTATTTTTCAGCATATTCATTTTCAGAGAGCCACGGCTACCTATAATTTCCCATGATGAACTTATACCTGTTTGTGTTGGCATGTACTCGCCTCGCTCAACACTTATAGTTATCCCATTTTGACAGCGAATCAGGGCTGTATATTGTATCTCTGCATCTGAATCTTCTACTACATAGTCGCTAAATTCTTTGGGAATGGGCCAAGTTTGAGCGAACACAGTTAATGGTTTTAGCTTCCAATCTGTCAGGCCCAGCAAAAAATCAAGATCATAACTGCTCCAGTTGACGAGAATTCCACCGCCATTAAGCGATTTTTTAAGCCGCCAATCAGGTGGCAAATCAGATTTAGGTTTTCCACCGATTGCTCGTAATTCACGAAAAAAAACGGACCGTAACTCACCAAGTTTACCAGTAGAGATAAACTTAGTGGCAAAGTCAGCACCGTCAAATAGACGATAACGACATGAACAACAACCGCTTACCAGATCCCCTTTTATTGCAATTAGTTCTTCAACTTCTTGAGAATTCATTGCTATGGGTTTTTCGATGAGTACATGCTTACCAGAAATCAAGGCTTGTTTGGCAATTTCGGTGCGGAATGCTGTTGGAAAAGCTAACACAACAGCTTCAATTTCTGGGTCAGAAATTAGTTCTACGCCTGTATGATAGACTTTTGGTGGCTGAAACCGCTCAATTGCCCGTAGCCGATACGATTCTACTAAATCAGCTACGGCGACAAGCTCTGTTTCAGGTGTGTCAATGATATTTGTGATATGTTGAGTTCCAATTACGCCACATCCGATTACACCGAATTTTACCATTTTTTTCAGCCTTACCTTCTGGTTTTTGTTTTTATTCTCTGGTTCCGTCTAGAATCTGAATGGCTAAATCCATTGTTTTTACTCCTTCTTGCAAATTAGCTGCAGGAAGTTCAATCGGCGAATCAGATTGAATCTGATCAACAAAATATCGATTCTGTAGCCAAGTACTGTCTTTTTCTGGCACAGGTAAATCTATAGCTTTTTCGTTTTGACAAATTTTTCCTTCTGATACACCTTGTAAATAGGCTGAAATTCCGTCTCCATGGATTTCGTAGCGTTCTAATCTGGAACCAGCCGTGTAATTAGAGATCAAGTGTACAAAGCAATTATTATCAAAGACAATGGTTGCACCATGAACATCTCGATAATCCGAAGTCGCTCGCTTTACCACACTATGGACTTCTACAACCTCCCCACCAGCTAGAAATCTTACTGTATCAATAGCGTGGATTGGTGATTCTAATAACATAACATCATAAATAGAGTCTGAAAACTTGCCCGTACTAATAAGCTGTTTGACGTTTTTATGAAATTCCCCAACTACCTGAACAATGGGCCCATTTTTGGCGACACGATTTCTAGCTTCGCTAATGAAGCCGTTAAATCTACGATTCCAACCGACCATTGTCTTTGCTTTGGTTTTATTAGCTATTTCCAGTAACTGTTGCGCTTGTTCTAGATTTAATCCTGGAGGTTTCTCCATTAACGTATGAATCCCACGTTCCAAACACGGTTGAGCTAGTAGATGATTAAGATGTGCTGGTGGGGCTACCCAAACTGCATCAGGACATACTTGATCCAGCATGGTTTCTAAATTATCATACCCAGTGATATTACTATATTCATCAACTATCTTCTGAAGGGATGTATCGACGGGGTCACAAACTGCAACCAATTCAACATCTGGAAATTCTGTTAAGATCCGGATATGTCCACGCCCGCGACTACCACAACCAATAACTGCAACTTTTAAGCTCATAATTAATACCCATCCAGTATTACGTAAAGTAAAGCCTATCTGGCACAATTATATCATAGACCAAAGGTAAGTTTAGAAATAGAGTAGAAAAGAACGCGAGGAGAAGTACTGTTATTGGTCAGATGTATCCCGCACACCACATGTTACCAACCAGCTCAACAGCAAAAGCTGGTTGGTATTATTTCCTTGAAAATCTTGTCTATTTTTCAGACTCTTTGGAATCTTCTTTTTCTGGTTCTGAAGTAGGAGCATTGGTAGTCGATGTTCCATTTTCTCTCCATTGATTAGTTGCTTTTTGCAACCGTTTCAAGTCTTTTGGGTCACGAACATCGATAATATGTGGGGTGATGATAATCACAATTTCCGAATTCTCAACTACTTTTTGTGTTTTTCGGAATAATCGACCGATAAATGGAATATCCCCTAAAAATGGGACTTTACTTTCTATTTCCTGTTGGGTTTCACGCATCATACCACCGACAACCACTTTTTCTCCATCCTCAACATCTACATATGCACTAATAGTGTTGGTTTCAGTTATTGGAGCATTGAATTCAGTAAATTCAATGAAGTTACTGGCAGTAATATCGTCAATTTCTAGACCAATGGTTCTTTTACCATTTTCATTTTCTGATGTTCGTGCAATATGAGGAATTATATTAATATTGATACCAACAGGCGGATCAATAAAACCATAGTTGTAAAGAGGCTGAATCCCTGCATTAAATCCTCCAGTTTCTCCTGCTCCACCTAGGTTAGTGGCATTGACACTTTGCAGGTAAGGAATCGATTTGCCGCTACTCCAGCTAATCTCTTGATTATCTCGTGTCAGCAATGAAGGTCTTGAAAGCGTTTTGACACGATTTTCTCTCATCAAAGTGTGAAGAAGTGCTAAGTATTCGTTAGTAGCCAAGGCATAGTTAAAACCAGAGATTTCACCAGCTAACCCCAATTGTGTATTTAAACTACCGATCAGAGGGTTACTATCGGTTAATTCTTGGCCAAAGATACCTTTTTCAGACGCAGTTAATTCCAGCCCCAATTTCGTATCTTCATCCAAAGTGATCTCCAAAATCTCAATCTGAATTAACACTTGGCCACGAATAAAGTCTAGTTGCTTAATCATGGCTTCAACATCTGGTAGATAACGTTCTAGCGTTTGAACAACTAGAGAGTTAGTTTGTGTGTCAGCTTCTACTTCAACTTTTCCATTGAGCGACGTAACATCGATTTGCATCTGGCTCATGCCCATTCGTTGGGCTTCGATACGTTGCCAACCTCTTTCAATATTCCCCCAACTTCCACCTCCGCTTCCTTCATCCCATACACGCTCTAGTAAATTTTCCATTTCATTTGCATCTGTATACTCGAGTTTGTACAAGCGAGTGACCTCTCTTTGTCCTTCTGGGGTAGGGAGATCTATTTGCTTAATAAATTCTTCGATCAATTCGAAGTTACGAGCAGTCGAGGTCGATATCACAATCGAGTTAAGTGTTGGGTAAGCTTCAGCTACTACATTTCCAGCCAATGAACCTTGGCTCCGGCTTTGTTGGGGTAAAAACCAAAATCTACCACCGCCACCACCGGAACTACCCGAGTACACACCATCAATCATCGCCTTTAGGTTTTCAGCTGCTGCATATTGCAGCTTGTAAATTCGAGTTCCCCATTCTTGGTCTGGCATGCTTACATCTAGATCTTTAATTAGTTTATCTATCGTGGCAAAGTTTTGTTCAGAAGTGGACACCAACAGCGCGTTGAGGCGTAACTCTGGGACTATATGAACATTACCCTGTACCCCGAATCCACCTGATCCTTCTTCCTGCCCCCGACCTCTATCACGGCCTCGATCCCACCAAGGTCGCCAATCGTCATTTCGACCTGTGTCGCCACCTTCAAACAAGGCGGTTAGATCTTGAGATAGTTGTTCCGCATCAGCGAATTTTAAGTAATAAATCTCTAACTCATCCTGTGGNTCGGATTCATCCAATTCATTAATNATTTTTTCTAAAAACNAAAAGTTGCGAGGATCTGAGGACACGACAACTGCNTTTANTCGNTCATCGAAAGCTATACTAACNTCACCAACNAGTCCCTGTCGATTTCCTTCGCCTNCGCNTCNTCTGTNTCNACGGCCACGACGCCACCAATCTCGATCTCTTCGATTNGATCCACCACTGTTTGCTCCTTCCAAAACCTCGGTTAATGTTTCAGTTACGTCCTCCGCAATAGCGAAGTTGAGACGAAAGATACGTACATCAGTTTGAAGATTAGGTGTTTTGTCTAGTTGTGCAATCAGTCTTTTGACTGATTCGATGTTTTTAGATGTTCCCTTTAAAACCAAAGAATTAGAATTTTCGTCAGCAATAACCTCGACTGGTCCACCGATCATGTTGGTTGTCGCCGCTCCACCTGCTCGAGTAACNTCGTCTTTNTCCAGTTTATCCCANACTCTTCTAGCCCTTTCTCGGTCGCGCCTGAACATGTTGNTGAAAACATCAGCTAGACTATCGGCTTCAGCATTGATAAGNGGTACAATTTCGATNACCACNGGCTCNATTTCTGACTCNTCAACGCTTTGTAGAATNGAGACAATACGTCGNACATTAGAAGAAACATCAGTAATAACCAAAGAATTACTGAAGTCGTCAGCAAATACGTTAGCTGATTTGTTAATTAATGGTTTGACCATTTTTTCGAGTTGNGTTGCCTGAGCAGTGGTCAGTTCNATTACGTAGGTTTGGATTTCATCAGTATCNGAAACCAGGTCAGGATTAGGCGAAATNCGTTTCACNGGAACCTTCATTTGCACAGCTTTTTCGAAGGTCGTTATCAATAGGGTCTTATCTGTTCTAATCATTGTCAGATTGTATTGAGCTAAGACTGTTTTGATTTTTTCCAATGTTTCTTCTAGAGTTACCGACTTCAAGTTGGTAAGAGCAAATTTCTTTTCTCGAATATCTTCNTCTGAAGCAATGATTGTATAATCTGTTTCCTCACCAATGAATCGGATCAATCCTTGCAAATCTCCACTAGCTAAGTCAAAGTCAAATTTNGTTGCAAGACCTGACTCATCTCTTTCAGTAACTTCCATTTCTTGACCGATAATTGTTGTCGACGGAAATATCATCACTAGAGCTAAAAAAGTCCAAACAACCGCTGAAAAGAAACAGTTCAAACTAAATCTTTTGCAAGATTTCGGTTTCTCGAGTGGATTTGAGTAGGGGTTAGATTTCATTGATTTTCCTTGCTATATAACTGTGTGTATTGAAAAAATATCCGATAGTATTAAGTGTTTCTGTTATCAACCGACTCCAAGTCCACAGGNTTATCANAGAATGTTAGCAACAAAGGTTAGATCAAAACCNAGTTGATTTTTCTTCTTATCTGCTACCACTATTTTGAAATCCTTGATTTGTAGCCATCGTAAACTGTTTTCGACAGCATAGATGAAGCGGCTCACTTGTTCAATTTGTCCTTGAAACTTCATAGTTACAATGTAATGGTTAGGTTGATGGGTGTCTGATACGCGATCCACACTTTGTCGAACGGACCGACGCCTTTGATAGGTATGATTTACATAATTCGTAAAATCCCTAATCGCTATTTGGTCNGAGTCATCATCNGAACCGTNGTCTTCCAGCAAAATCTCACATTCATCTAATAAAATGCTATTCTTTTTTAGAGGTGAATATCCGTTCACGTCTACTTGACTCAAGTTAAGCTGNTCGGTAATTAGTCCTTCCTTCCGCTTACTGATTCCCCATAAATCATCTTGAATTTCAGCTTTTATGAAATCAATTAAATCAACACGAGCATCTAAAGGAATTGAAGACGGAAGATAGTGAAAGCCATTGTGTACCTTTTTTACGTTATCTTCACCTTGATCAGAATCCATCTCAGTTTCAGCTTCTTCTGAATCCTCACCCCTATTATTTTCATCAACATCCCAAAAATTCATCATCGAACTGACTGCATTTTCGGCTTCTTCTGCTAATTGATCTTGCTCTGCTTCTAGGCTAGCTAATTCATCGTTTAAGGCATCGAGATACAACTGATCCACGAAAATAGATTTAGCTTCATTAGCAATCTTAGCTGACTTTTTGCCCGGTTGTTTCTTTATATTTAGTTGATAATTGGATTTGACATCAGCACCACTAGCCACACGCGAAATCTGCCGAGCGATAATTGCTTCTGGCTGTTCACCAACAAATATTGGACCTTGGATCTCTTTGAGCTGATCGATACTATCAATGGTACCACCTTTTTGTTCACGAAAATCTATCAAAAAACTGGCTTTTGCCCTAAAAGAAGGATGAAGGCTAGCTAAGTCAGAAGCTCGACGTGCTTCATTTAGCTTTTCCAGCAGGTCTAAATCTTTTATCTCACCTGCTAGGGTATCAGAAATAATCCGACCTTGTAGTCCTGTCTGTTCTCTATTAGTTGGTCCAACTTGGATTGCATCCTTGGCGAGAGACACTAACAATTGAGTTTCTACGAGCTGGTTTTTCTTGACTTTTAGTTCTCGCCCCAGCAAGTCTAGATTTAGGTGGTCTTTGGCTAGCCAAACAGCCGAGAAAATTACCAAAACACCTAAAACTAATCCTAATTTCTTTTCCCGACTACTTAATTCTTTCATTATATTCTTGTCGATCTATGTTTGTTTTTAAGGCATCGCTTTCCGGATCATCTTTGTCATAAAGTCTTTTTTTCTTAGCTTTGACTTCAGCTTGTTCCTCTTCGCTCATTCTGTCGTATTCTTCTACTGAAGGCCACCTCGTTTCTTCTCGTTTTTCGTCGATTGACCTCTCGTTGTTTCCTTTTTTCCCTTCAGTAGACTGTTCCTTTCTGACTTTATTATCTTCTTGTTCCATGTCAAATGATTTGTCTTTCCTGAATTTCTTTGAGTTCGATTCTGATTTAGCTTCCTCACCTTTATTTTCTCGTTCTGCTTCGTCTCGATTTTTTTCTTCAGTTGACGGACGATTAGTTTTCGAAATTTGTAGCCCTGTACCGAGATACCGGTGTTCAGATAAAGTTTTGACTGCCCCAACCTTGATCGAGCAAGTTATTTGGACCTGAAATATATTTTTTCGATCTTTATTTACACTAATGATTTGTCCTTGCTTTAAATTTTTGAAAATGCCCGATTGGTTCAGTGCAGTAACTAAGTTGCTAATATCCTGATGGGAATTGGCTTCAACATTAAAATTCAGTCGAGCTTTAGTCAAATCATTTAAGTTGGTCAGCTGAAATGTCGTCAATGCAACCTTGGTCCGATCACTGAGACGGAGGCTAAATTCACGAAGTAAATCCAACGCAGATAATCTAGGTTTCATTAGTTGAGTTACAACTAACTCCTGCTTTAATGTATTTCTAGCTCGATTGGCTTTAGATTTAAGTTTTTGTAGCTGTTGATCAAGATCATCCACTTCAGATTGCTGATATTGACCATAGGATAGGACACCGATTGCTAACAATGCTGCAATACCAACGCCGACTGCTATTCTCGACAACATTCGGCGTTGTTGATCGACCTTCTGAATTTGTTGCTTTTCGGGTTTAGGCAATAAATCCAGTTCAACCGAGTCGTTCAAAAACGCTAATCCCTGCCCAATTACCACTTCCAATTGGTCACTAATTTGTAAAAAACCGCTATTGTATTTGACTTGGAGTATGTCTAGCCTAGATGGAATGTCCCAAATATGAGTCGAAATCGAAAGTGCACTGGTTAAATAGCTGGCTAACCCACTTAAGCGAGAACCACCACCCGTGAGTAAAATTTTATCAATACTAACTGGAGTGCTGGATGTATCTTGTTGGTAAGCAATAATTGATCGTTGTATTTCAGTCGCTAATCGCTGACACCATTTTCCTATAGTTGTTTCAGACAATTCGTCATGATCAGTTGGACATAATAAATTGCGTTTTTGGTTTTCATATATATCGAAGTTTGGTATAGGAATCGCGTTATCTTCGATGGCTTCGGTTACGGGTGAAACCTCGCTACTTAGGGACAATGTGAGCTGATCTCCTCCCAGTGGAAAGCTTCTAGAAAATATAACTTTTCCATCTTTTATGATTGACAAGTCACTCTGCCCCGCCCCAATATCAAGAATCATGGTTCCACTACTACTTTGCTCAGACAGTCTAGATGTCGCGACCATAGCTGGCATGACTGATTGAGGAGTGACGTTTATTGCTTTTAGTGGCGACAATAAATTCTCTATATCGGCACGTCTGGCAGCAACTAATTCAACTGACAAGGCATTGCCTTTTTCAGTCGGATTATAATAGTCAAAAACCACTTCTTCAGTTGTAAAGGGGAGAATACTCTCAGCTTGAAAGGCAACGATATTATCTAATTTATTCGCATCGTTTAGACCGTCAATTGGCAAGCCATCTATCCAACGGGTTGTGAGTAAAGCTCGAGAAATCGATAATACCACAGGTGATTTTTTGGGAATTTCGAGTGAATTGATTGCGACTTGCATACTGTCGGCAGTTACCTGCATTCCTCTACCAAGTAATTCCCTCTCTTCATACTCAACAACCGCACTATGAGAAATAGTAATTTCACCATTGTCGTGCTTCTGTTCTAAATAGGCTGCTTTAACGCTATGAGTACCAATATCTATAGAAACAATGTGTCGTTTTTTTGCCATCTTTTATTTGACCATCATCATTTTTGGACCATTTTTTTTCATTTTGGTTTAGTATTGCCGCCAATAAGTCAATTTGATGTTTTCACCTGTTCGATCGATAATTGACTCACATTTGGATACTATCTTTCCATTACTATCAATACCTGAACCTGTGATCATAAACCCGTGGGATCGGGAAGTAATACGTCCAGCTAAATCCTTAAAAATATTCATGTTAAGCCCTTCAACTTCGAATAGGTCAGTAATTTTTTGAAAGGGGTTTCCTGCGACGTTTTCCAAACTGGGGTCGGTATCCTCGGGTGCTGTTTCGCGTCTGGTAATAATGGATGAAACCATTTCTTCTGTCATGTTGGGCAATAACATCAGTATTTCTGCGGGAGCAGTATTCAGATTAATCAAACCAGATACGGTGTTTCCTTCGACGACAGTAATGTAATCTACGATTTCTCTGAATTCGTCTTCGGTAATTAGCTTCACATCTTTTAAATCATCAATATTATCAAAATTTCCGTTTTCATCCCGATGATTAATAATACGATCCGCTGTACCTTCTCCAATTCCGTCTAAGTCGGCTAATTTTTCCGTATCAGCTGAATTAATATTGACTTTATCTTCATTGTCATCGTTAGTAGAAAGGCGATCTTCAATTTGACTGAAAATATCGTCGGGAACGGCAGAAGCGTCCAGTAGATCGCCGAGACTATCGAAACTTCTTCCTTCAACTAAGGCCTTGGCTTCATCCTCATCAAAAACAGATGAATTATTCCCTCCTTGGATTTGGCGTATTTGTTCTACATCTGCCTGATTGATGTTAGTTCGTTCTTTACCATCAGCTGAGGTATTTTTATCAGTTGAGTAAACAGTAATATAGTCAATTAACCCATTTAGTTGAGTTTGACCACTGGAATTAATCTGTGTTGTTCCTAAGGCATTACCAAACAAAATTTGCTCCGTCATACCCTCAACTCTTCCCAAGTCTCGAATAGTACGGAATGGTCGAGATTCTTCTATTTTTTGGGATAAGGTCTGCACCCCTTCTTCCATATTACTATCTTCTTGGTATCCCGCCGATTGAAGTAATTTATCCAAGGTCTCGGTATCAACGGTGTTGATGTTAATTTTCGATCCCTCATCAGTCAAGTTTGCTGAAAAGTTTAATACTTTCCCAACTTGAATCCCATCTTCGACTTGTCCACTGATAGGTTCGGCCCAAACTTCACCCAATGAATCAAAACTAGTCTGATCAGCACGCAAATAGGCTATAGCTGTCTCAACACCAGATTTGGCAGCATAGTAGTACTTNGTACGGTCAGTAAAATTAGCTTGTGCCCTTTGTTCTAACCGAATAGAAAACAAAAACTGAGTAGCTAANACCGATAAGATAGCCATAACCCACAAAGCNGAAATCAAGGATAAGCCTAATTCCGGATTGTCAGAATTAATGTCCTTTCTTTTTTTTCGATCCATTAGTCAAATTGTGCCGTTAACCACCTGTTTCTCTAGAAAAGTTGGCACTCATTACTAAATAAACCAGTGTGGATTGAGTGACAGTACCACTGCTGCTCGATACTGCGTTATCGGACAAAGCAGAACTGACAGNGTTTGTTTCTTCTTGATTGTAGGTTGCGTCTTCCGAAATAGAAACTAAAACCTGTACGGCTAATGGAATTAGTTCTGGGTCTTCCCATGATTCGTACCATTCCTCACCGTCAAAATATTTTAAATCAAANGAAGATACTTGTGTTGCTATAGCNGTCACTACCGCCTCGATTGGGTTTCCTTCCTCGTCGGTGTCTGGTAGTTCACCTGTTTCTAACAAAGGTGTAACGATTACTTCTGGATCCAGCTCAGTGGTAGCAATTCTTAACAAGGAAACTTCGGTTGTTTCTTCTTCTGATCGATTGGCTTGCAACTGACNAGATAGCGATGATGGGTCCCACATTGATTCCAACGGTTCAGGTTCTGGTCCTATCATGTAAATAATGCGCTGAACATCNGTCGTTGTTGNGTTTGACAATTCNTCNGTTTCNCTACNGGTTTCANTANCACTAATCCTATTCAGTTGTTGAACAATAGGATCAGGAGTAGTTTTGACCAAGGTGACGAAACTGATGATATCTTGTTGCATAATTCCACTATCGCCGGATTCTGTATCTTGACTAACTAATAACAGGTTAGTATCGCCCTCGACTGCTTGTAGATTCACCAAATCAATTGTAACTTGATTTAGACTGGCTCGGCATTTCTGCATTAGTGATATTCTTACTTCAGAGTTATTATAGGTACGAGTTGCCATTCGAAAAGTAGAGTATGTGACACCTGCAAAAATAGACAAAATAGAGATTGAAACTAGNAACTCGATTAAAGAAAAACCATCAGTATTTGTACTACTGAATTGTTCCCTGTTTTTCAGCTTATCCATTGCTATTTTCTGGGTTTCCTTGATTTTGTTGCTGTTGGATTTGTCGATCGGATACCAATGCTTGCAAAGACATGGACTTCTCCTTCTGACGATATTGCCAAAAAACCGAAACTGTTATTCGCCGCAGACCTTCTAGTTCTTCTGACTCAATATCAGAAACGGTAATGGACCAAGTATACTGGTCGTTTCCATCAAATTCTCCTTCCTCAGTTCGTACCTCAGGAAAGCCTTCTGCTTCAACCTCCCCCATTTTGTATTTAAGTAGATATAGTGCGGTAGTTCTATTTTCAGCCAGTGCCTGCCCTCTGGCTCCTGAAGTAAAAGCATTCAATAGAGGAGGCAAGGACAACCCCAATATAGCGATAGTAACTACGATTTCAACTAGCGTAAATCCTCTCTCTTCAGATTCGGCTAACCGATCCGACTTAAGAACTATTTCTCTCCAGCATTTCGGCACTGATCCGTTCCAATTTTATACGAGCAGTAGCATGCTCAATTTGAATTAGTATGGTTGGTTTTTGTTCTTCGCTTACGGCACCGACAGTTAGATTCTGGCTTTGAAGGACAATTTCAGCTTGTGAGGCCGTACCGTTCGGTGAAAAATAGATGTAGCCTTGTCCNGTTTGGAGNTTNCTAGATTCGATTTGTGTGATATTATGTTTAATATCCAGACTTGAAAATTGAACTGAGTCATCCAACTGTTGTGGTTGNCCNATTAGTATTCCAGCCCGTGTGGCTNNCGGCTGACNNGTATTTAAAACNGANTCTGTCTGNAAAGTAGCCANNTGTTGACTNNCTTGGNTAGGCTCCACCAGCGACATNTTTTGNCCCGTATTGGNNCTAAACTGTTGATTCAAAGTTTCTANATCGGCTAGCCAGTAACGATTCTGATCCATATNTAAAACNACGAAAAAACCAGATTGNTCNGTAATNGCCATGTTACGAGCAAAGTAGCACAAATCCCGTATTCCCTTTGCTGAGGCTTTTAACCGACGGGAAGCAGCNACACCTTTGAATGAAGGCATAGCAACTNAAGATAGAACCGCAATGATAGTTAATACAATCATCACTTCTATTAAAGTGAATCCTGCAGATAACTGTCTATCAGATTTAGCCTTCGTCTTCAACCCAGTTAGTAACATCNGCGTTGTAAGAATCTCCACCTTCTTTCCCATCTTTTCCATAAGAGCTTAGATCATAATCATATCCGTAATGATTGCCGGGAGATAAATAAATGTAAGGATTTCCCCAAGGATCATCGAAGGTAGCGTCGGATACATATGGTCCACTCCAATTCTCGACGGAGTCCGCCGTCCGCCAGAGAGCTTCTAACCCTTCCTCAGTTGAAGGGTAATTACCTACGTCAATCGCATAGTTTTCTAATGCAGTCGAAAAACTTTTTATCTCAAGCTTAGCTTTAGAGACTTTAGCTTTATCAACATTCCCAATGACTCTAGGTCCTATCACACTTGCTAACAAACCAATGATTACGATCACAATCGTAATTTCAATTAGTGTTACACCCGATTGATTATCATCTTCTTGTGCGATGATTTTGTGCCATATTTTTTCTAGCATGCTTAATTTGTTTCTCCTTAAAATTATCGCTTAGTAATAGGAACCGAAGGATTATCCTCCGATCATCGAACTTGCTTCGAATATTGGCAAAATCATTGCTACCGCAATAAAACCAATTACTAACCCCATAACTAAAATCACTAGTGGTCCTAACGAGCCCGTAACACGCTCTAACGTTTTTCTGACTTCGACATCGTAATAATCCGATAGCTTTCCCAGCATCTGCTCTGGTGAACCGGATTCTTCACCAATNGAAATCATGTGTACAACCATATCTGGAAATACACCGCTGCCATCCAACTCGTGGGCTAGAGTTGATCCACCCTCAATTTGCTCGCTAGCTTTGGTTATTGCATCACTGTAAATACGGTTTCCGACAGTGTCCTTAGCCACGTTCAGCGCAGGCACTAGAACTACCCCATTTTCTAAGAGTGTTGCCATTGTTCGAGTGAAACGGACAATAGCAAAATTACTGAATACATTACCAAAGATTGGCAATCTCAACTTTAAGCGGTCAAAAAACAGTTCACCGTCTGCAGTTTTGGAGAATTGACGACCCAATAGTATAGAAATTACGCCACCTCCAAGTACTGCCCACCAATAAGAACTGGTAAAATCAGCGATCGAAATGAGTACCTGTGTTGCTCCAGGTAGAGCATTACCACCCATAGTCTCGAACATCGCTGTAAATTTTGGGACGACAAATACCATCAGTACCGCGATGGCAGAAACACTCATAATCATCAGAATTAGTGGATAAAACAAGGCCGATATAACTTCATTGGTCAAATTGCGTTGTCGCTCAGCAAATTCTGCCAAGCGAGACATAACTTCACCTAGAACGCCACTGGCTTCACCAGCCCGAATCATACTTACATACAAATCTGAGAATTGTTTAGGGTGTTGCGAGAGGGCATCAGCCAATGTAGAGCCATGCTCTACATCGTACTTAATTTGCTCGATGATACGCTGTAGTTGCACATTATTAATCTGTGATAGAGTAATATCTAATGAACGAACCAACGGAATATGTGAATTGACCAGGGTAGCCATTTGGTAAGTGAAAAATTCAACTTCTGCAGGCTTAACTTTTTGTACGGTTAACTGTGCTAACTGGGACCTCAATGTACCAGCGGTAATTACTGGATTTGAGGTATTACTATCAATAGAACTTGAGGATGCATTCTTCTTGGAGTCGTCAGTGGACGCCTCCGATTGCTCAATCATAGTTGGCCAGTAGCCTCGGACTTTTAACTTGGCAACTAGGTCAGCTCTCGAATCGGCCTCTTCTGTATTTGTAACGCTGGTTCCAGTATTGGTTACAGCTTCATATCGAAATCGTGGCATTATGTTATGTTAGGCGGTAGCTCGACTTTGGGTTGGCATTTTGTTGGATACAGAAACTAAGACTTCATCTTCTGGTGTCAGACGGGTGATTTCGTCAACGGTTGTCAAGCCATCGACAATTTTACGCCAACCGTCTTGGCGCAAGCTGAACATTCCTTGATCCAAGGCCAAGCGACGTAGCTGACTACCAGAGGGGTTAGTCAGTGTTAAATCTCGGACTTCTTCAGTAATTGGCAACACTTCAAATAATCCGAGTCGACCGCTATACCCTCGACCACGACACTCTCGACAACCAACAGCTTTCGGTATTCTGAGATCATCCATGTCTAGATATCGTTGACGTTCAACTTGGGAACGAACCATGCGATGAATCTCACGTTCGCTTGGTTTATAATAATCACAACAGGAAGTGCAAACACGTCTGGCCAATCGTTGGGCGATTATACCTTCTAGAGTTGAAGCTACCAAATAAGGTTCGACGTCCATATTGATCAAACGTGTAATAGCTGACGGTGCGTCATTAGTATGAAGTGTACTAAAAACTAAGTGTCCCGTTAAAGATGCATGAATAGCCATCTCTGCTGTCTCAAGATCTCGAATCTCTCCAACCAGTACGGTGTCAGGGTCTTGTCGTAAAATTGAGCGTAAACCAGCAGCAAAAGTAACACCGATCTCAGGATTAACGGGGATTTNGTTAATACCCTCTAATTCGTATTCCACCGGATCTTCGACGGTAATGATTTTGACACTTGGTTGATTAATTTGCTCCAGGCAAGCGTAGAGAGTTGTTGTCTTTCCGTGGCCTGTTGGTCCTGTTGCTAGNACAATTCCGTACGGCTTTTGCAAGAATTGTTGAAATAGCTCAAGATTGTCTTCCATCAATCCCAGTTCCTCTAATCCATAGGAAATCGATTGCTTATCAAGAATCCGCAAAACCACACTCTCACCATGTACCGTGGGAACCGTCGAAACTCGAAGATCAATTTGACGATTCCCCAAACTACGGATACGTAAAGCGATTTTTCCATCTTGCGGTCTTCTTCGCTCGGCAACATTCATGTTGGCCATAATTTTAATCACCGATGTGATCGCCCACTGCAATCGTGATGGAGGAGCTGGCTGTTCTTCCAAAATACCATCAATTCTGTAACGAATTTTGACTTCGCCTGCAAATGGTTCAATATGAATATCACTGGCACCAACACGAACGGCGTCAATAATGGTCTGCTCGACTGCGTGAACGACTGTTGGGTCTTGAGCTAGGTCTTGCTCATTGATGCCAAAATCATCGATTGTTTCTCGTTCTATAGTCGAGACCGCACCCACTGGTCCTTGAATGCTTTCATTGAGAATTGCACTTGCTGTTTTACCATAAAAAAGGACAATCATATCCTCAATTTCTGAATCCTCAGCTTGAACGGGCTGAATTTCATAACCAGAGATTAACCTCATTTCATCTACCAGTACGACATTCAGTGGGTCAATCATTGCGACCGTCAGAACACCATCTATTAAGCTAATGGGAAAAACTTTATTGTCGTAGGCAAAGCTCGCCGGTATTTTTTGAATGACCTCTTCTTCTGGTGTTATACCTTCTAAGGAAATATGTTCCGGATTATTTAGGTGATCGAGATAATCTAACGATTGCAATTGTTTCCTCCATCAAGAGAGTTGGGTCGCATCAACCGAAGAACTGAGCAAAATTCTTTTATTAGACTCACTGAAACTATATTCGTATTGAAGCAAATCACCTATAAAAGTAATTTCGACCTTTACATGGCTGTTCATTATGGCCAATCAAATCGGCCCGTTTAGACGCCATCTAATAGCCTAGGTTTAGCATTCACAAATCGGTTTTCAACGGGTCTAATCAATTTTACTACCGATCAAAGGCTATCTGCCAGAGCCAAATAGGTCGTTGATTTTTGTCAGGTATAATTTTAGTAGAGATAGAATATTAATTGATTGAATGTGATATGAGCTTTACAGACCGTTGGGAATATGTAACCCTTTCTCATAGTCAATTTCGAAAATTCAGTATATATTTCCAAGCTAATAAATTGATACAAATGGAAAGCCACACAAGCCGAAGAGTAATATATGCTTTATTGTTCATGATTGACGTCTGTCAATGATTCTGTAATTTTTATACAGAAAAGAATTTTGACGTAATAGAATTCTTTTACCAATCAATAAGACGAATAGAAAATTTACAAATATCATGCCTGGAAATATTAAATTGGATATCATCAGATGAACAATCTACCGAATCTTATTTTCATTATGACCGATCACCAAAGGGCAGACAGCATAGGGATGACCCAGCTGGGAACCAACGGGCGACCGATTCCCGTTTGCCCAACCCTGAATCAGTTAGCAGAAGAAGGAATCTATTTCCCTCGTACCTATACCACTTGTCCACTATGTGTCCCCGCGAGAACGGCACTTGCAACTGGTAAGTATCCCACTAGAAACGGTGTTGTATTCAATGACTGGCAGGGAGAAAGAGCCGAGGATCATTTAACTATTCATCAGATTTTATATGAGTCCGGCTACGATATTGCTCATATTGGGGTTGATCATATTCAGGTTATGCCCTCTTTAAAAGAACGTATTAACTTTGCCAAATGGATCGATAAATTCGACCATCAACGATACCTAAAGGATATTGGTTTAACTGATCCGACAATCAAAAAAAAGTCGACTTTTAAGCGACCAATTCGTGAAAATCATCTAGGACGATACGTTAAAAAGGCCTATTCAAATACCTTTTGCAGTGTTTGGAACGGTTCTGCAAAACACTTTAAAGATAGTTATTTTTGTCAACAAGCGATCAATTTTCTGAAATCCCAAACTAAAAAGAATCAGCCCTTCGCTTTATTTCTGTATTTATGGGCTCCACACCCACCGTTCTGGGTCCCCGAACCTTATCAAACGTTATTCCCGCCAGAACAAATTGAGTTACCCTGTAATATTAATAAAGTCTCGATGGGTGAACCTAAAAATCGTCGTCATGGCATTGCGGCTCAGTTGGCTGAGGATTTGACGGAAGATGAGTGGCGGCAGGTTTGGTCTGCTCACTTAGGGCTAGTTCGGTTAGCTGATGATGGACTAAGTAAAGTCATACACGCGTTGAAACAAACTGACCAATTTGACCACAGTTTAATAGTCTATACATCGGATCATGGAGATCATTTAGGACAACATCGTATGTATCAAAAAATGGAAATGTATGAGCAGGCTATCTGTGTGCCAACTATTATTCGCTCCCCAGATGGCGTGTCGAAACGATTAGAAGAACCGATTTCTCATTTAGACTTAATGCCAACAATTTTAGATTTGCTTGATTGCAATGTACCTGATGATTTAGACGGTAGGTCTCTATTTCCAATCATAGCTAAAGGTCAACAAATGCCAGACCAGTCTGTCTATTGCCAATATTCAGGTAATCCCAAATTAGGTGATATCCGACGTGCTATAATCCGCCGAAGATATAAGTATATCTACGACCCAAATGACCGACCTGAACTATATGATCTCCAACAAGATCCTATGGAAATGATCAATCGAGCTGGTGACACCGATTTTTTCAACATCCAACAGGAATTACACCAAGATCTAAAGTCGTGGTCTCAAAAGCATGGTGATTGGTTACAATTTGATGAAATTAGCTAATAAAACACGGAATTCGATTTTTTGATATCAACCTATGAAGATTACCGAAACAGGCTTCCATGTTTTTGATAAAAGGGGAAATATTAATAAGCCAATGTTCTCTATGAAGTAATCAACATCTCGTCAAAGTTAAACTTGTAAATAAAAAAAGTAATTACTAAAAGGCAAATATATAGAAGTTAGTTAGTAAAAAGCTTATTTTCTTTATTTTCCGATGCAGAATTGTGAAAAAATTCGACCCAGAATGTCATCGCTGGTTGTGTGACCGACTATATCACCAAGTGAATCTAATGCACCTCGTAGGTCTAAGGCAATGAACTCGGCTGCCATATCGGCTTGAATGCTATCAATAGCTTGTCTCACTGAGGTTTGTGCAATTTGTAAAGCCTCTTGGTGCCGAACGTTGGTGACTAATACTGATTGGCTCAGATCGGTCTCCAGCACAACTGCCAATATTTGCTCTTCTAATTCTGTGATCCCAATAGAATCTAGAATTGAGGTTTGGATGATGATCGGAGAGATCTCGGTTTTGCCATCGGAGAATCGACTCGACAATTCGTCCGCTGATGTCTCGATAGGAAGATCAATTTTGTTAAGCACAAACAAGGTCTGTTTTGGCTCAACCATTTTCAATAGATATTGATCATTCTCATCAAGTGGTCTAGAAGCATCGACTACGAGTAATATAAGGTTTGCAGTTTGTAAAATAGCTGTACTTTTTTCTATACCGATTTTTTCTACTAAATCATTAGTCTGACGAATTCCTGCAGTATCTACTAATTGAATTGGTAGGCCTTGCAATTGCCATGTTTCCTCAATTGTATCTCTAGTAGTACCAGGAATTTCGGTTACGATGGCACGATCGATAGCTAGTAGCTCGTTAAGTAAACTTGATTTTCCAACGTTGGGTTTGCCCAAAATAGCAATTTTCAGCCCTTCTCTGAGCAAACGCCCATTATTGCTTGTCTGTAAAATTTGCTTGATTGCGTCTGAAATCAGTAATGCCTTGTAGTTAATTGCACTACGATCAAGTAGATCTAATTCTTCATCAGGAAAGTCGACTGTAGCTTCAACTTCAGCTAGCAAGTCAGCAATTTGGTCGTTGAGTTCGTAGATCTCTTCTGATAAACGACCTACCAGCTGATTAGCAGCAGCCTGTCGAGATAATTCAGTTTTAGCGTTAATCAAATCAGCAACAGCTTCTGCTTGAGCCAAATCGAGTCGACCATTTAGAAAAGCTCGTTTGGTAAATTCCCCTGGTTCAGCTACTTTGGCTCCGTAACGAATCGTTAATTCTACCACTTGCCTTAGTACGCTTTGACCACCATGACAGTTGAATTCAATAGTATCCTCCATAGTATATGAACGAGGAGCACGCATCAATCCCATCAGGGATTGATCGATTAGTTGACAATTTTCAGGATCAATAATTTGACCATAGGTTAGTGTATGCGATTCAAGGCTGGAAACCTGCCGACCATGTGCAGGTCTAAAAAGTTGATCAGCAATTGAAATCGATGTAGGCCCACTCAACCGGATAATACCAATACCGCCTTGGCCAGGCGGTGTAGCAATGGCGACAATGGTTTCATCATTCGGAAATAAAACCGACATTTAGGTAGCCTTTATTCAGTAATTACAGATTTGGGTTTTCACTAAATTAATTTTATGGAAATCGAACTAATATTTATAAATTGAAGTAGTATAAGCAAAGTTAGATTTTATTGTTAAAACGATCATTCGTAGATGCTAGCGCATACTTATTCAGTTAGGTGGACCTGCATCGATTTCAATTGCTGATCAACTTTTTAGACCTGCACATGGTCGGCAGGTGTCTAGCCTTGAATGACGTCCACTGACTCTTCTGCTCCCAATATCCTTTTAGTAATTAGGTTTTGAAAAATAGTAAAGATATTACTACAAAGGAAATATAGAACTAAGCCAGAAGCAAAGTTATAAAAAATAAAAGTGAAAATTAATGGCATATACTGCATCATTTTCATATTAGGATTATCAGCGTTGGCAGTCTCCATTCCCACACCTATCTTCTGTTGAAGCAGAGTGGTACCTGCATAAAGTAATGGTAGCAGGTTCAGGTTTTCGCCCAAGAAAGGAATTGTGAACGGCAGAACATAAATAGCATCCGGTGCTGTAAGGTCGCTAATCCACCAGAAAGACGCTCCCCGTAACTCGATAGCATTTCTCAACAAATCAAAGAGTGCAAAAAAGATAGGCATACTTGGCAGCATAGGTAAACATCCACCGAACGGATTAACCTTATTCTTTTTAAAGAGAGCCATTTGCTCTTGGTTGAATCTTTGTGGGTTGTCTCGATACTTCTCTTTTAAAGAAGTTAATTGCGGTTGAATTTTTTTCATATCCAAACTGGCTCGATAAGCTTTTAGTGTCAAAGGCGCTGTTGCAAGTTTGACAATCAATGTTAGCAAAATAATGGCTATGCCATAATTATTAACTATTTTATGGCAAAGATTTAGAATGCCTAATAGAAAACGAGCAACTGGAGCCATCCAACCAAAAGATAGCATCGCATCAAGGTAAACCTTTTCAGGCTTTTCTTCTGTGCTATCGGGAGCCTGCACGTTTGATAATAAACTGGTAATCTTAGGACCAACAAAAATACGAAATCGATCAAAGTTCTCACCCGTCAGATCGCTTTCCGGTATGAGTAAGCTAGCTGCCTGAGTTGAAGCAACAACTTCAGGTCGAGTTTGAGATTTTTTTTCAGTAGCTGGCAGGTTTAATTCTCCCAACTCGATCAATTTTGCGTGCGCACCACGACTTGTTTCCGGTATAAGTACAGCCGCAAAATATCGATTGTTGAGTCCTGTCCATAAAACTGGTTCAGGCTTTTCGTTTTTTCCAGTTATAACTTTCACTCCATCAGTTCTATTATCTGGCTCGCCCAACTCCTTACGTTTCATAAATTCAACTTTACTGGGCTCACTTGGTCTTAAAGCAATAGCACCTTCATTTTTTTCGCTTGGGGCTTGATCATGAGGGATACGATCACCAAAAATGCCTGGCCCCCATCGCAGGCTATAATCGTATTGCCCATCGCCAATTCTAACCGCTTGGCCTGTTGGTGATATGTTCTGAAATGCAATTTCAAGATCAGCATAATATGTGTCAGGATAAAAAGTAAATTTTTTCCAAATTTTTACTTGCTGAGGGATTTCAGTACTGACTAATACTTGTCTAGGTGATGTGTTTTCTCTGAGGTCTAAGCTATAAGACTCTNTGTCTTCTTCAGTCCGGTTAAATTTAGAACTATCAGCCAGTTGCCAATGTGCGAGGTCNAGTGCTTTACTGGCGCGNAAAATCGCATCTGTAGTNTTGGGAGCNAGAACTATTTGCAAACAATTTTTGGCTCCCTTNGGGATTAAGTTAACCGGGNCTGAATCAGTAGACTCNTCANCCTGCCCACGTTCTAAGTANTCNACGAGNTTCCATTCTAGAGCAACAGCAGATTGATCGAGGGTAATCTCGTATTTGTTAGTCCGAACCGTTATTTCCCATTGACGCTGTATTTCTCTCGTAACCTCCAAGCTATTTGAATTAACTTGATCTGTAGGTTGATTATCAGTAGAGGTTTTCCGTTGGCCTGTAATTTCAGTGGGAGGTGTTTCGGGGGAGCGTTCCGGTTCCTGGCGCAGAAACACCATTTGTGCTACGATCACTAGGGCAATTAAAACGAAGGCTAATATATAACGTTTTTCCATATTTATTCTGTTTTCTCTTAATTCTTACTTACTTTATCTCTGCAATCTAACGGATCATATCCACCTGGATGGAAAGGGTGACATTTGGAAATGCGCAGGCTAGCTAACCAAAGTCCCTTGATGAGGCCGAATTTCTCAATGGCCTCGATTGTGTACTGGGAACAGGTTGGCTGGAAACGGCACCGAGGGGGCAAAAGAGGTGATACACGCANTTGGTAAAAACGAATGATTGCTAGCAAAACTGCTTTCACGTCACTATTTTTGCCCGACGAAATAAGTGAAACAATGCTGATTGTGCATTTTGCAATTTTAAGCTTGTTGCTACCCTACGACCAATAACAATCACGTCTAAGCCAGTTCGTAGTTTCGGTTTTAAATTCCGATAACTCTCTCGGACTAAGCGTCTTACTCTATTACGTTGGACACTACCACCAACTTTTTTACTCATAGTGATACCAAGGCGAGTCGTTGATGTGTGGTTAACACAGACATATATAACAAAGTATCGGTCCCAGTACTTTCGTCCTTGTTTATAACCTCTCTGAAATTCTGATTTCCGAGTCAATTTGTCTGGGTGATGTCTCAATGGTTTAACCTTACAGGCACGAATTTCGAAATTGTTACAGCGTGTATCCTTAGTATTTCTTGATTTGTAATTGACTTCGCCAATCTTGCAATCTGATATTGCCAGAGAAGTACTGTTGATAAGTATTAATTGTACCTTCTAACATCATCAATGGTGATCCAGAATCGTCCTCTGCGATAGCTCTGATTATATCAATAGTATTTTTTTCAAGCTGAGAACCATAAGCGATTGCTGTCAACAAGAGAAATTCTCTTTGGATCGAAATGTCAGAAAATGCCTTCGGAACAAAATGGATTTGCACAACATTACTAGTCCCATTTAGTCGCCCATTTTTCGGTCGCCAGTGGACCAATTTGATATTTTCTTCTTTGCAGATCTGGTGAAATGCGTCATCCTGAATAGCGATAGCTTTTTTAGGTGGTGTCCCCACAGGTAGAGGCGTGGTAGTATCTTTCTCTGTTGGTTCCGCGGGGTCTGGCAGACCTATGGGAATGAAACCAAGAAAACCTGCGGGCTGCTGACCTATGGCAAACGCTACTACCAAAGGTTGTTGATTCTCTGGCGGTTCAACAATGTCACCAACAGTGCGTTTGGTATTAGAACGATTCTTCTGCCCCCAAGCCTCCATACCCCGAAATAAGAGGTAATAATCGTCTGGTGCCTTGATCGAGCAACCACAACTAACTAGCAAAACTAGTATTAGAAAATACCTGAACATATATAACACTTGTTTACAAGTAGAGATACTTCTTCCAGGAAGGATCATAACTTTGGTGATTAGGGTGTAGATGAGATATGATAGTTGGCGCTTTTGGTTTGCGTTTGAGGGCCATTTGGGCTTCAACTGGTGTCCGATCTCCTTTTTGATTGTTACATTTGAGGCACGCGACAACCATATTCTCCCAACCAGTGTTTCCGTTTCGAGACCTTGGCATTACATGATCTAAAGTTAGTAACTGCTTAGTCGGTTTAGCCCCACAATACTGACACATATATTGGTCCCGCACGAAAACATTTTTTCGAGAAAACTTAATAGCTAAGTGGGGGATATGAACATAACTCACAAGCCGAATCACTAGTGGGATCTTGATGTTAAGGCTAGCTGCTCGGATCTCAGAAGACTCAGAGACTTCTTCGCTGCGGGCTTTCCCCTTGACAATCATCTTTATCGCCCGCCTTAAATTGCAGACGTTAATAGCTTCGTAACTTGCATTCAAAACCAGAACTTGTGATTGAAATGTTACCATCTTTCAAAACAACCATCCGCTATAAACTCTGCTAATTCTAACATGCCCTAATTTTAGTGAGCAAGCAGATAATTCAAACGACCTGACGACTCTACAATTCGTTCAGCCCATGAGATTACTGAGATAATCTATTAAAACAAATGACCAACAGAATAATTGACGACGGGAAATTTGGACTGGCGACCTGGTAAATCTAGCGGATAAGAAAATTCTAGACGATAAACACGATAGTTAAGCTTGGGACTACTCAAACGCAGGCCAGCTCCTACGCTTCGCTTTACTCGGCTGGAAAGAAAGTTTCCTTTAGTCCAAATATGACCGACGTCAAAAAATATTATTGAACCAAGAATTAACCAATCATTTTCCCAGTATAGGCCTCGACTCTCGATGTTAAGGATGAGATTATTATCTCCATCAAACCGGCGTAAAGGGTAGCCTCTCAAACCATTTGATCCACCCAACAGGACTTGGTTTTGCCGATTCGAAGCACTTCCAAAAGTGGAGTTAGTTGACAGTTGAATTGCAAGTGATTGGTTATGGAAATTCTTCTTAATCAACCGAAAACTAACAATGAGAATTGCGGCTTCGATTACTCCATTGTGAATTTGGCTGAGGAGTTCAGACTGGCTATTTAGATATAGTTGATGAGAAGTCCTGTAGAAATGCTGAGCGAAGAAACTCAATTGTGTTTGACTTCGATTTGAACCCAACCACATTAAAGAACGGCCAATTTTAGTACCGTAGGTATAACCAAGCGGAATATCCTCAATCCGTCCCATTTGATTAAGGTGACGCGTACGAATGAAACTAGCATTTTGTTTGGCCATAGAGATCCCAATAAACTCAAGTCGCTGATCATCTGGTATGTACGATGTATTTTTTGTTGATACTGATTCTGATTCATGGTAGCGACTTGTGTAAGAATTAGTCCATAATCCAATCTGAGATTTATTAGTTTTGGTTCCAAACGATCGAATGACCTGACCTGAATATAGATATCGGTTACGAATAAACGAACCCACAGGAGAACCGCCTTTATACCAGTACAATTCGTCTACCGATTCAGAAATAGAAAAATCGGCTCCCCACTTTGATTTTAAAGAATAAAGTGGGTATGAGAGCCCAATTATCCAAGAATCACCTTCTGCTTTTTGAGTGTATCGGCCAATTGTATTTAAGTGAGTACCAAAGGTCCTAGGGATTTGATACCCAACACTAAGTAAATTACGAGTTTTTTGCTGGGCCTCTCGTATTTGTTGAAATCGAAATTGATAGCCGTTTCCACTGCCAAATACATTACTTTCAGACAAACGAATCAGCATACTTGATTGCTCCTTAGAAAAAGCAGGCAAGTCGAGCGTTGGAATCAGTGTCCAGGCTTCATTAACACGAACGTGAATATGAACCTGCATTGTCTCTGGCTGCCATTTTGAAATAATTTCAGCCTCACTTAAGTATGATTTCCGTCGCAGAATGCGCTCACTCTCGAGTTCTTCATCGTAAAAATAAACCGTACCGACTTTAAGTATTAATTCTCGAACAATCACGTCTGTTTGTGTTCTGTGATTGCCTTCAACAGTGATTTTTCCAATTACACCTTCATCAATATGAATATGTAAGTACAATCCGCGGTCAAATTGTTTAATTAAGAGTCTCTCTTTATCTATTCGGGCAAATCGGCAGCCAAGTTCGTAGAATTGAGCAACTATTCGGTCGAAATCTTCTTGAAGTTCAGTCTTATCAAAGTCCTTNCCGACTTGGGTTTTCATGATTTTACGGATTTCGTTATCCGTTAATATCCGGTTACCTGTCAAAACGATGCGCTGAATTTTAGTTGTTTTAGCTTCAGCGACGCTAATTAGATTTGTCCAAATTGGCAAAGCAAGCAATAGTAATAACTTTCGGAGCAGTTGGTANTTCAAAGGAAGAAAGTATCGGGGAAGAGAATGTGATTTTGCTTCGTTAATCTGACTCGCACGTACTTATTATCTCATAGTCTAATTCNTGCTTCAACCCCAATATTGGTTATCTACCTTGCAGTTAATTGAGTACTCTACTTGACTCTTAGTTATTGAACAGTGAATTTTGATGATATAATCCGATTAGGTTCAATAGGTCTGAACCTATTCCGAAGCTAAGNTACGAAAAAGAATAGAAACCAAAGGTTCGATTTGGCTTTATCCAAAAGCTAAAGATGGTAGAATAACTAGGTGAAATTGTCTAATTGGTTGAGAAACCCACATCAGCCAACAATTTGCAAGTTAGTGTATGAACTTGAATATCGATTGATAACAATAGACCCCTTACAGTGCATAGGCTATGTGATTGGTGAGCACATTTTTGCACCAATGAAATTAACTGACTAAAGTACCAAATAAGGATATTCGATTGAGCTCTCAAACATCAACCAAAGAAAATATTGAACTAAGAAATTTAAGCATTGACCAGCAGATAGCGCTAATCCGGCGAGGTACTTCCGAGATCATATCTGAGTCTGAACTAAAACAAAAATTAGAAATTGCAAGTAATGAAGGAAGACCATTGCGTATAAAATTGGGGCTGGATCCAACAGCACCTGATATTCATCTGGGTATCGCCGTTGTATTGAGAAAGTTACGCTTGTTTCAAGATTTAGGCCATGAAGTAATCATTATTATTGGAGATTTCACTGCGACTATAGGAGACCCGAGTGGGAAATCAAAGACTCGTCCCCAACTAACGAGCCAAGAGGTTGCGATTAACGCTCAAACTTANCAAGATCAGTATTGCAAAATTTTGGACGCAGAAAAAACTCGTGTCGTCTTTAACAGCGAGTGGCTTAATAAGATGAATTTTTCAGAGGTGATACAGTTATCCGCACAAACAACGGTTGCCAGAATTCTTGAGCGTGATGATTTTGCTAAACGATTTACCAATAATGCATCGATTGGTATCCATGAGATACTCTATCCAATTTGTCAGGGTTATGACTCGGTGGTTTTGAATTCAGATTTGGAAATGGGCGGTACCGACCAAAAATTCAATAATCTAATGGGGCGTGACCTACAACGGTCAGATGGTCAGGAACCACAAGTAGTATTGTTAATGCCTTTGTTAGTTGGTTTAGATGGTGTGGAAAAAATGAGCAAATCACTGGGTAATTACGTCGGCATCTATGAACCCGCTAACGAAATGTTCGCCAAGTTGATGTCGATACCCGACTCATTGATGGAAACCTATTTTGAGTTGACTACAGATGTACCAATGGACGAAGTCTCTCGAATGATAGCTGGCCTGAGTAAAGGAAGTATTCATCCGAAAGTAATCAAACAACGCTTGGCTCGTGAAGTAGTNGCAATTTATCATGATCACGAAGCCGCAGAATCTGCAGAAGCCGAATTTGATCGTATCCACCGCGATCGTCAAATGCCGACAGACATTCCCACATTTTTTGTGGATAATTCAGAATTGACCGATGGTCAAATCTGGGTTGGTCGGTTATTAACTTTAGCTGGTTTATCCAAAAGTTCTAGTGAAGCTCGACGATTAGTCATTCAAGGTGGTGTTCGTCTGGACGGCGAAAAGGTTGTTGACCCTGCACAACTGATCAATNTAGAAAAAAAACGGATCGTACAAGTAGGCAAACGTCGCTTCGTGCAAATTGGGCTTCGTTGATTTCGGTATAATTGACTTTGATGAGAACTTGCCTAATATTACCTACTTACAACGAAGATAAAATGATAGCTTCCGTCATCCAGTCTGCTCGTCGGGTTGTACCGGATGTCGTGGTCGTTGACGATGGTTCTACAGATCAAACTGCAGAACAGGTTCGTTTACTTCCCCAAAATGACACATCAACCATTACCTTGNTACAACACAAACATAATTTAGGTAAAGGAATGGCACTCAGAACGGGATTTGCCTACGCCTTGTCAAATAGATTCGACATCGTGGTGACCATGGATACTGACGGTCAACATGATGCGGCAGATTTACCGAGATTTCTATCTGAATTTCGTCGCCGTTCCCGGAAGAACCNAATCGACATTTTGGTTGGTAGCCGAACATTATCTGTTCATAATTCCTCAATGCCTCTTCACCGCCGGTTAAACAACTGGCTAGTATCAACTGTTGGTAGCCAATTGTGTGGTCAGAGAGTTTCTGATTTTCAATCTGGATTCCGTCTGATTCGATCTACAGTACTGAAAAAAGTTAAGCTAGAAACCGTCCGGTATGAAACAGAATCTGAGTTGCTGATTAAAGCTGGTTTACTTGGTTTTCGCATCCACACTTTACCAATTTCTATAATTTACGGTGATGAAACTAGCTATATTCGAACTGGGCGTGAGATATGGTTGTTTACTAAATTACTAATTAGGAGTCTGCAAAGTATTTAAACATGATCTTGATTACTAATGACGATGGCATACAGGCACCGGGCATTTTAGCTCTAAAACAGGCATTAGTTGAGATAGACCGAGTCGTTGTAGTAGCCCCTGATCGAGAGCGTAGTTCGATTGGCATGGCGATTACACTCAATAATCCGTTACGCCTTAAGCAGATATCAAATGATGTATATGCTGTAGATGGGACGCCAGTTGATTGCGTAGATTTAGCACTAGCGGAGATTTTGTCACGGCCACCTAAACTAATAATTTCTGGTATCAACCGTGGTGAGAACTTGGGTCATGACGTTCATTTTTCAGGAACTTTGGCCGCCGCGAGAAAAGGAGTTTTACTGAATATTCCATCTCTTGCCATCTCACAAACTGCTTGGCGAGGACCACTACCCCACCAGACTGTCAATAAGCCTGTTCGCTTAGCGATACCTGAGACTTTAGAAGGTTACCAATCCTCAGCCCAAATAGCATCCCAATTAGTAAAAAAAGTTTTGGTTGACGGAATACCAGATAACGTTCTATTAAACGTAAATGTNCCAAATTCAGACTTATCTGAAATCCGAGACATGGTTGTAACACGCCAAGATCGAGGACTTTATTCTGCTCAAGCAATCAAACGAGAGGATCGGTATGAACGTACTTATTATTGGATTGGTGGTGTCCGCTCAACGGATGATCACGGAGATGATACAGATATCCACGCTGTTCAAAATAATAGGGTCTCCATTACCCCCATTAAAGTTGACTTAACTGATTATCAGCAAACCGAATCAGTCAAAAACTGGCTATCTTCCTAAGAAGGATTGTTTTATTTCGATTAAATCATTGCTACGACAGCTTTTTGATATACATATGTTGCCCCTCAAATAGGAGTAGAAAAAATCATGAAGTACATAATGTTTACCAAACATTTAGAGAGTATGGTTATAGATCAGATTATTGAGGCTCTNCTATCAGTAGGTGTAAACGGAGCTGATNTATGTGTTCGACCTGGTTATCCAGTTAACCCAGATAATGCATTAAGAGCTTTACCAGCAGCAGCAAAACAGTTCNCACAAAATAATCTTTCGATTCCTTTGGTTACAGCACCTGGTGATTTCCTGGATCCTATAGCTGACGAAACCATACGTATTTACGAAGCTTGTCAAGAAGCTGGGGTTGAAAATATCAAGATTGGCTATTGGAAATGGTCAGCCGGTATCGATTACTGGAAGGAAATCGACCATCTCCGTGGTGTTTTGGATCAATTCCAAAAATTATCGAAACGAACAGGTGTTCGTACTTGTATTCATAACCATTCAGGGACAACAATGGGCCTAAATGCTTCTGCAGTTATGACTCTCGTTAAAGAATTTGATCCATCGTATGTTGGTGTCTTCGCTGATACAGGACATTTATCAATCGTAGGTGAACCCATCGATATGGCACTTGATATTGTTAAATCTCATTTGGCTGTTATTTCGTTCAAAGACTTAGCTCGTCGTCCCGGGGACAGAGGCGGTAAAGTCGTTCACATGGGACATGGCTTCGTTGATTGGGAAGCTACTCTACAATCTCTTAGCCGGATTAGCTTCACTGGACCGATTAGTTTCCACAGCGAGTATGGTGGTGAGCCAGTTTCAACTGTCATTGATCTCGCTCGAATTGATGTCCGCTTTATTAACAGGCTGCGAGATAAACTTTCGAAGGAATAAATACCACTAATTAAGATATGAACTCCAACGGTAATAATACTGTTAGTAAGCCAACCGAAGTATTTTCGATACTGATCTTTGTGCGTTCAGTTCTCGGCGGATTATTGATGGGGTTGGCTAACCTGGTACCCGGTATTAGTGGAGGTACTATGTTATTAGCAGTCGGCATCTATCCACGTTTTATCAATGCTATTTCAGATATCACGACGATGAACTTTCGATTCACGTCCATTTCTATTCTCACTACCGTATNGACCACCGCGGCGTTGGCTATTTTGTTGCTAGCTGGTTTTGTAAAAGGCTTAGTAATTAGTCACCGGTGGTTGATGTATAGCTTGTTTATTGGCTTAACTTTAGGCGGTTTGCCTATAGTATGGCAGATGTTGAAACATAAGAAAAAGTCTACATTTGCTTATTGTTTTATTGGATTCTTGTGTATGGCGTTATTGGCTTACTTTCAACAAGCACCAACTAGTAATAGCACAGTTGGGTCAGGGTTTACTATGCTATTCTTAGCTGGTATAGCAGGAGCCAGTGCCATGATTTTACCTGGAATTAGCGGAGGTTATTTGCTTTTGGTTCTTGGGCAGTACGTTCCCATTTTATCAGCAATTGATAATTTCAAATTGGCCCTAAAAACGGGAGATATAACTTCCGCTATCCAAATCGGATTCTCGGTCGGTTTACCAGTTGGTCTTGGTGTTGGTACCGGTGTTATTGTGGTCAGCAACTTTCTGCGATTAGTTCTGGACAAATATGAGTCAGTTACGCTTGGTGTCTTAACCGGTTTATTACTCGGTTCAGTAATAGGTCTATGGCCATTTCAGGAGACCTTCTCTCCTGAAATGGGTAGTGTGGTTAAAGGCCAAATTGTTACCGAAACTATTCTCACTGAACTAGATGCTNCCGATTACCCTGTTCAATACTTTAGACCTAGCCTATTTCAAATTGTTTCTTCAACCAGCTGTGTCATTTTGGGGGTTTTTCTTACTTCGGCTATCGCCAAATTTAGTATTGAAGAATAGTGGGTTTGGCTACTCTGACTTCACGACTTTTCGCTGTATTCTTCACCACGAAAAGCAGCTCTTACTCCAATACTGTTATTAGATTTCATAATTTTCTCTTGNAATTCTCCTTCTTCTTTTACTAACTTTTGTACATTCTCTAACACTTTAGCCATGCGGCTAGCGGGAAACTTGACTGCACCATTTTCGTCCATATGAATAATTTCTCCTGGCGCAACGTCCATACCACAGATTGACACTGGAACATTAACTGCATGGACTGTCTGTGCTCTCCATGCCCCGGCGTAATACCAGTTATCATGTACTGAAACTTCATCGGTCGGATTTCGTCTATATCTCGTGATGGACCATTGGAAATACATCCTAAGCAGCCCAAAGTCTTCATCGCTGAAGTCATATTTCCTCCAGCTAAGCCTACTTTTCCTGCTACCTCTGGAGGAAAGCTCTGCTGTAAAGCCAAAATAGTTGGCCGAGGAGAATCATCTAGTGCATCGANTACATCCATAAACGACAATCGGTTGAAATTAGGATCAGGTAGACCGTAGATACAAGTTACTGCGTAACCAACCTTAGGACCTAGTTCTGGGTACATGCACTTAATTCGCTGATCAGTGTACCAGTTAACGGTCCATGGGTTATATAAACCTAGGCATAGTGGACTATTTGGGTAGGTAGCAACGACATTAGTGATTGAAGGAGTATCATACTTTTCTAATTCTTTCAATATTTCTTGATTAGTCATGACCAAATTTCATGTNAAAAAGAGCAAATTATTAACTGATACTAGCTTAACAGAATAGTTGCCGTTTTCCAAGCCGATACTCANAACATCAGAACCGCGAAGACATGATACACTAATTCAGTGATTGTTTATCATTCATATGACAGACGGAGATTTATGGTGGAACAGCATAATGTCCAATACGAAATATTAAATACACATAGTACAAATACTGAAACTGGCCGTTTGTGGAACGTTGAAGTTCATGCTACTCCAGAAGAATTGATAAAATTTGATCAGACAGGAATACTAGTTCGAAAGAAATTATTTCAGGGACAGGCTTTAAGCCGTTTACAATCCGCTCTNGACCAATTGGAAGAACGAGAGNGCCAAGGTAAAGATCGTGCACTGTCCAGTAAAAATGGATGGGGGTTTATCCCTCGCCATTTAATGGATAAGGACCAAGCTTTTTTAGATTTACTAAAATTTCAACCTTTGTTGTCGATTGCTCGTGCTATGATGGGTCCGTTAGTGCGTTTGCGAGGATTAAGTGCTAGAATTACTTATCCAGGTGAAGATCGACATCAACAAGCTCCCTGGCATAGACATTTACGAGTAATTTCTAAACCTTTGCCCGTTTGGTTTTCTCACCCACATTGTATTGATTGTTTGATCTACCTAGACGATCTTAATAATGATACTGGCCAAGTCATCGTTGTTCCAGGATCACATAAATGGCTAGATCGTGAGCCACCAAGTGTGAGCGACGAGTGGGTTGAAGGACAAATCGAATTAGGCATTCAAGCTGGAGGAGTTGTGTTGATTCATGGGAATCTGTGGCATCGTACCCAGCCTACCCTGAGGAGCAAACGCCGAATGTTGATCTTGAGCTATACACCAACTTGGCTACGGGAGTCTCCACATGGAGGCACAAAGCCGGAAAGTGGATTGACAAACTCTTTTTTGCAACAGGCAGATTTTGAAGAGCGAATGTTACTTGGTATGGGTGGTTATTCGTAAAGCTAATTATTTAAATTGGACGATCATAAATTAGTTTGTTAGTTGTGTAGGGGTCTAGAATAGTGATTCCATCACTACCAAACTTAGCAGTAACGGGTGTACCTAAATTTTGATTTAAATAGCTGAAATTAGCATCTCTCACAATTCGGGCGGCTTCAATCAAGGCGACTGAAAGTCTTCCATCTTCTGGGGTGGGAAAAGTTGAATGCAATTCTGCCAAAGGTATTTGATAAAATTTTCGACGTAATATGGCTAATACACAAGCAATAAGGCTGTCTTTACCATAACCAACGTAGGACTTTGATTTGTCAGGCCTNAGTATATCTCGCGTGAAGTGCGTATTACTAGTTCGACTACCTCCATTCTCTAAGGTGTATCGAAGCCCTCGATATTGTGAGTCAGACTCAACTTTCCCATTAGTAAGCAAAATTTCAGACTCTTGGTTAACAGGACCTTCAAAATCGGCTGGCGTAATCCAGTTATTAACAAACTGGATATGCATTTTGTTATCAAAAACTACGCTAACCTGTACGGCGTCATAAGCATCAATGTCGTACTGCTGCAATAACTTCATCTTTTGGCCAACAGCAAATAGGGCAGCGGGCTTCGTTTTTAGGTAATGAATAAATAGATCCGTCCAGTGAACACCGACATAACTAAANGGGTCACTCTTNCTAGCCCATTTGAAGGTCGCTGTTGCAACTTCCAATGGCTCTTCCAGAACTGCTCGACCATATATAGGATCTCCCATCTGATGTACTAGGTCNTGAAAAATTTTGCAATGATCCGGGTCATACCGTTTGTGCATATCCAATCCAACTACNAGTTGCCGTTCATTTGCTAGTTCGATAATCTTGTCAGCNTCTGTCATCTGCAAAGNCATTGGTTTTTCTAAAACCACATGGATGTCATTTTTCAAAGCATGANAAGTTGGTTCAAAATGAAGATGATCAGGCGTTGCTACAGCCAGGAAGTCTATGTCTGGGTACTTATCTATCATTTCCACCCAAGGTGNGCGACCATGGAAGTAGTCAACGGTATTTCCAGTCAATGACAGATAATAGTTTTTTGCTCGAATTGCAGAAGATTCTGTTCTAGAAGATAGAGCTATTAATTGAAATTCAACATCTGCNAGTNCNGGAGNAAAATGNTCGAAACCAATACGACCNAACCAANGCGAAATTCCNCTTCGCTCNAAATCCGCATAAGTCCGTAAATGTACATCACCNCCGAACATTCCCACACCAACTAAACCGATTTTAATATTTCGTTTCATAGTTTGATTCTTCTTATTTCTTCAGACTAAGCTGGTCTAATACACGATCAATTTTTTTCTCGTTCAGCCGTGTATTATATTGACCAACGGCTTTGACTGCATTTTGGCGATTTCCATTATAGTATCGCCAGAGTATCGAACTGCCTAAAAGTATAGCTGACTGTCTTCGACCAGAGCTAAACAAATGGCTCACATATGAAGCAATAATCCCATTTAACAGAAAAGAATTAATTCCATCAGCCCATTCACCAGCATAAAATTGCCCCAAACCTGGACAAAAGGTAGACAACCATTTTGCTATACTGGCCGATTTTTTTACATCTTCTTTACCGAGCTCATCTAGCAAAGTAATTGCTTCTGNAGAGACCAAATCACTAATTAAGAAGGCGGCTTTTGCTGCTTTCCAATTTTGTCTGTATAGTTCGGAAATTCCTAGAAAAAAGTAAATTCGAGCTCGATCATCTGACCTAACATTTGTGGAACTTCGATCTATTAGAGTTAATACTCGATAAGAAACAATTACAGCACGATCGGTTTGATTTTCAGCAATCAAGACTGGGATTAATTGAAAACCAATTTGTAATTTTTGTGCTACGTCATTGGTTTGTTGAAAAGCTACCTGAAGTAAATCTATAGCGGACCCAAAGTCAGCCAATTGAATAAAAACCTTTCCCATTTGAAGATAAATGAGTGATTTTTGTGGGTGACCAGGATGAAAAAATAGGAACCGCTTGTATTCAGTGACCGCTTGATGATAATCTCCATCGATGTAATACTTTGTTGCTTTTTGAATTGCCGGGTCTTCTGATATGTTGGCTAAACCAATCGTNGTAATCAACCAACAGATGCACAGAATGCTATTTTTTGATGATATCATTAAACAAACATCTTCAAGTACTACTTGTATGATATCGAAAAGGAGGGGGGAAATTTCCCACACCAAACATCATATCTGAATAGACACCTGGCGGTACGTTGAGTGGGTCTTTCATTTTATAATGTTCAACTAAATCCATATCTAGTTCTATTCCTAATCCCGGTTCTGAAGTTAGATGCAACCTACCATCTTTAATATTCAGTGGTTCCGTCAACAGATTTTCGACGAATGGATTGGCCATTTGGTCAATTTCGACAGTAATTCCATTAGGTATGGCTGAAATTACGTGAGCATTAGAAACGATAGCAATAGCATCGCTCCAAGAGTGTGTCGCTACACCAAGGCCATGTTCGTGAGCCGTTTGGGCTATTTCCCAAGTANTAGTAATTCCACCACAACGAGCCGTATCAGGTTGTACAATATCAACTGCATTGGCCCGAATTAACTCCCTAAAGCCTGACAATCCAAATTCATTTTCGCCGGCNGCAATAGCAACATTAGTATTTTGTTTCAGAGTAGCATATGCCTCCAAATCGTCCGGTGTGAATGGTTCTTCATACCAAAATACACCTTGCTCTTTGAAAAAGTGGCCCATCCGTTGCGCCAAGTCGGGCCAATAGCGCATGGAAGTATCGACCATGATATCAAAATCAAAACCAATCGCTTTACGAACAGCCTGTACGGCTTTCTTATCGTAATCTTCACTTCTGGCTAACCTCATTTTAACCCGACGGTATCCCTTTTCAATATAACTGATAGCCTCTTCAGCTAATTCCGTTGTTTCCTTCCATAACAAGCCACTTGCGTAAGCATCGCAAGAAGGACTATCACCACCCAAAATCTGCCAAATAGGTAGGCCTTTGATTTTTCCACGTAAATCCCANAAAGCGGTATCAACACCACCCAGTGTTGTCACAGCAGCACCTTTACGACCGTACCAAAGCGTCGTTCCATACATTCGGTTCCATAAATCATTGATATCTGTGGGATCTTGTCCCTTTAGCAGTGGTTCTAATTGATCACGAACAATCAAATGAGCTAGTGAAGGGTGAGTATAAGCTGAACCAATACCGGTTAATCCGCTATCAGTGGAAATGGTAATCAATGTTGTTACGCGGTGAGTACAGNTACCTCCACCATAACGAAAGCGTTGGTCGGGTAGATATTCATAAGATAAATTAATGGCATCCACAGATGTAATTTTCATAAGTATAATCAAATTCCTTTATGTGATTTCCCGCTCATCACGTGGGTATTCTGCCATATTTCATATGTATTCGGCAATTCATGTGGTAATTCCACTATTATCGGTTTATAAATCAAACCTGTCTATCTAAACCAACACACAAATTTGACTTTAGGCNTTTTTGCATTAGCNGCTAGAATTCAGTTTTGAAAGAATAGCAATGAGAGATATAAATGATAAGAGTAAATCAAGGATTATTTAAACGATATAAAGAGTTTCTATGAAGGGAAAATGATCTCGGCTTACAAGTCAGGATTAGCCAAACAGCAAAATTTTTGCTGTTTGGCTTACTAAGCTACAACAAAAGGTAAAAAGGATACTGGCAGAAGATATTAGGTAATGTTTACNATTAATCCATAGTGAATGGGTTAATTTGGGGATAACAGTTGATACATTGAAGTCAGNTAAGCCAACTAACNAAATTAGGAGAATTACTGTCGGTTGAGTGGGTTATACATTGGTTCTTCAAAAANCTTTGGGTTTAATGTTTGTTACTCACGAACCAACTTGCTATATACCGGTTATGATGATTGGATTTGAATCTCTCTGTGTCCTTCGACGAAATTAGACAAGTGAGCCATGATATTTTTGCGAGAACCTTAGAGATTAATATTTCCGTTTTCTTTTATGAAACGATTGGCTGGGTATTATTTCCAGTTTTTGTGTTTGGTCCTAATTGCCGTTCACTAATATAACAAATGTTTTTCACAGTCAATTGAATTCAGGTGTGTATTTGATACCGAGCAGTTGGTAAAGTGGTGACTCGATATGATCGACAAACCTCGATCGATTTTTCGTTGCCATCTTTTTACATTTTACTTTGGTTCAGAAAGGTAGGAGGGGAAATTTACGAAATTAAATCGAAGTTTGGTAGGTGTTCCATTTGGCACCCTCTTACGGTTGGAAATATGACAAACTTATTATGGTCTGACTTAAAACAATACAATAACCCGAAGCCGATAGCAGTAAAAGAATAAAGAAAAGAATATCTTCTTTGTTATACATTTTAATCCAACACAGATGTTAATTTTTGCCACAAAGATCTGGTTTTCATTTCTATTAATTTCTGGTTTTTCCTCTTTTTTAGGAAGGTGAAAATCCATATCGTCATTATGACCATTATTCAAACTCTGTTGTCAGTTTTTACCAGAATGAACACGCTGTCATTTCGATTTTATCTTGATGTTCTAGACTGGATTTGGTCGACAGCCTGATATTTTCATAGGTTGGGTTCCAGATGGATTTTTCTTCCTACTGGTTTCCATTTAGATTTGATATTACGATTGTTCCCTACCGGTCGTTTCACTTACTCTAAATTTCAATTTTTTCTAAACCCATAGCTATAAAAAAGTTGTACATTTGGTAAACTGACAAGAGTGTTTCGTGGAGTGAAGGATAGTAAATACTTTTCTCGTTTGAGGAGAAACTGATATCGGTATTTGAATAAGATGTACTATTTAAAATGAAAATGTACTTTTTCTGTATTATTCAGACTTTTCGGTGACAAATTTAGTTTGTTACTCACAACTGAGTGTAAATAACATCTTTTGTTTCCCCGTACTTTTTCCCATGTGATAAAGGAATCATAAATTGTTTGAAATAGATAAATATATATAGTAATTTCATTCGGGATATTTGGTTGTAGATGGTTGACCTTCAGAAGAGAGTAAAACACAAAAACCTTCTGATAGCTGACAGTTGGAATGTTGAAGGATACAAATGAAAAATGAAGAGGTCGACACTTCTTCTGTTCTGAATATTTTTGCTTAATCGTTCCTTAACCATAAATCAATTAAAAGATCTTGATTTATAATTCTAATTTTACATTGAAAAGGTATAAAATCAGTGTTGCATACTTTACTCCTTGTCTGTGCAACTAATAAAACCACGCTGGGTTAATCATGGAGATACCCTCACCATTTACCTGGCTATAGCCTTTACTCCTTAAAGGCAAAAGTGCCTAGTTTTATTGCTTGCTAGGCACTTTTTTCGCCCCTAGGTTCCTTCTTGACTGTGAATCGATTAAGTACTTTGTTTTTAAGAATTTAGACTCTTTGGGAATTAGACTTCCAGTGATACTGACTATTCCAAAATAATTACTATTTTACAAGTGTTTCAGACAGTATTAGTCCTGTTAAGTTATACGGGTTAAGCAATCAATGTACTAGAAAAATGAATTAAGTAAAAAGAACATATCCTCGATTGCCTCAGTCCTATGTTGTTTTAGGATGTTTTTTCCCCAGCCTTCAAGTCTTAGGATCAACTACTCAGTGATCCAAATTGCTAATAGATAATATTATAATAAGCATATGTTAATGTCTGACCAGGCTCATTATTATACGTTAATGCGCTTAAATCTTAATTCTCTGGATTTAGCCTCGGTTTTTGCCATTTTTTAGATTTTCTTTTTTCTTCTGTTTTGCTGAAATTTTAGTCTTTTTTTCTTATTCAAAAACTCAGTTACTTCTATTGTTCCACGGCTTAACGTGTTATATGTCCTAACAAATTTAAATGGACTCACAGGGAAAATACTCTTATAGAGGGATAAACACTACCAAATTCTCCGTAAAATAGATATAAATTATATTTGGCACGACTAATGCTGTCCCCCTAAGGTGTTGATCAGTTTACTCGTTATTAATCAACGATTCTTTTTCGTAATAATCAGGAAATAATTAATGGAATATACATATCCTTCCTCCATTCATCTCTTAGCTGCTTTTTAGGTTATTTGATTTTTTATCGTTTCGGCGTACAAAATTTAAGCGAATAATCCATTCGTTTGATCGCTAAGTATTGTTTTGTTCAACCTTTCTTTCATTTTTTAAAGTGAGACTATTTATAATGAAAAGATTATTTATAATTTTATTTTTTTACATAATATTGAGCATTTCATTGGTAACCAATTCCAATGCAGGAAATGTATTTGTCGAAAATTTCGAAGATGCTAGAATCGGTGATTGGCTAGTTTACGACGAATTAGACAAGAATTTATCTTGGAAAGGGCCGTCAAATTGGAAACTCAAAGAGGGGGGTATCGACGGTATAGGACTTTACCAGGGAGCAAATCTTTGGGGAGATCCTACTGATACTATACCTATTGGTTCAATCATAATTTATTCCAAGTTGAAGTGGACTGACTTTGTTTTAGAAGTTGATGTGCTTACAACAGATGATGATACTATGGGTATTGTTTGGCGTTTTAATGATTTGACAGAACATTACCGTTTTGTGACACTCCAATCGAACTTAGATAAAGGTGAAAGTGGCCCCTGGAGAAAATTAGAAGTTCGATTAGGAAAAGGAAAAGGGGAAAAACTGCCATTCTATAAAACTATAAAAACTGAAAAAGGTAAATCTTATACTTCTGGCACTCCAACCAATTGGAAATTGACAGTTAGAGGAAATACCTTTTCGGTCGAAATTGACGGGAAAAGAAGTTTATTGGGTACTGATGATCGATACAAGTCATCTGGCTATATTGGTTTCACAATTTCTTCTCAACAAGGAGTATTCTTTGATAATTTATCGGTAACCGATATTCTTGATGTACAGAAAGTGAATGTTATTACTTTAACTTGGTCAAAGATCAAGTCTGTTCACAAATAGTAAAACTAGCAAAAATAGGATATGTATCAAAGTTGAGACCGTCTGCTGAGTACGCCCATGTTCCCTATGAACAAAAGGTTCATCATGCTGTTACCTACCGGTCGATTCTTATAGGCGCCTTACTGATTCCACCGAATAGTTTCTGGATTATGCAGGTCGAAGGGGTGTGGAACATCGGTCACTCCACGTGTCTTTCATTGATGTGGCACGTGATATTGAACCTACTTACCTTAATTCTGATTAACCGGTTGTTGGTTGACCGGAAATTCCCGCAAAAATCCTTAACCCAAGGAGAACTAATAACAATTTATACTATGCTCTCCCTAGCTGGTGGTATTGCTGGAAGGGACTCGTATCAGATTTTGGTTCCTGTTATGGGCTGGGCGTTCGAGTTTGCTACCCCTGAGAATGAATGGAATCAACTATTTCACCGTTTTTTGCCTGACTGGTTAATATTGCGAGAGCCAGATGTTTTGCACCAGCTATACCGTGGAGATTCAACACTCTACAAATGGCCGACCTTACGGGTACTCGTAGCACCCGTTCTCTGGTGGAGCCTGTTTGTATTGGTACTTGGCCTAACTATGTTTTGTTTGAATGTTTTGATTCGTAAACAATGGATACAGAATGAGAAACTCAGCTATCCGATTATTCAATTACCTTTAGCTATTACCCAAAGTAACGATAGTCATTGGCAAGGACAGGGTGGTCGATTTTTTAGAAATCGACTTTTGTGGGCCGGATTTTCGATCGGTGGAGCAATCAATATCATCAATGGTATCCATCATTTAGTGCCATCTTTCCCGCATCTCCCTGTCACTTACTTAGACTATAATCTAGGTCAATACTTCACCAATAAACCGTGGAGTGCTGTGGGAAGATTTCCTTTTCCGATCTATCCATTTGTTATTGCCATCGGTTTCTTTCTTCCCTTAGATTTGGCATTTTCAACTTGGTTTTTCTATTTGTTTCGTAAAGTTCAACAGGTAGCTGGCGTAGCGTTAGGCATAAAAGCCCTACCCGCCTTTCCCTACCTTAATCAGCAATCAACCGGTGCCTGGTTGGGGTTATTCGTGGTGGTTATGTGGGCAGGCCGTACTCACTTTAGGTCTGTTTCCCGCCAGGTTTTTTCTCTATCATCCTCGACTGAGAACATTAATGACGAGTCGGGTAAAGATTCACCAATGTCCTACCGACTAGCTTGTATTGGTATTCTCTTCGGTTCAATAGCTATCGTTCTATTTTGTCATCAAGCGGGTTTATCTTTATGGATTATCCCGCCTTTCTTTTTTATATTCTTCATGCTTTCGATTGCCATTACTCGTGCGAGAGCCGAGTTGGGACCACCTACACACGAATTGGCTGGGATGAACCCTGGAAACCTAATGGTGGACTTAATCGGTACTCGTCAAATAGGTGCCAATAATCTATCGATCTTCCCTCTCTTCTGGTTCTTCGCTGGCCGTGGTTATCGTGGCCATCTGATGCCTCACCAACTAGAATGTTTGAAAATGGCAGAGCAAACCCGAATGAATGTCCAAAAATTAGGATTGGCCATGCTAGTTGCCATCTTTTTAGGTAGCCTATCCGCTTTCTGGGCCTTGTATCACTTGGCTTTTATCGAAGGTTTGGGCGTCATTCCGATTGGGCACGATTCCGGTGTTTTTCGTATGCTAGCGGGGCGTCTTAACCATCCAACACCGGCTGACCTACCGGCAACCAGTTTTATGGGAGTTGGTATGTTGATGACCTTTTTACTGATGTTCTTGAGAACTAGATTCTTATGGTGGCCGCTTCATCCAGTGGGTTATGCTCTATCGATGAATTTCGGTATCGATTACATATGGTCCTGTCTGATTTTTAGTTCTATCATCAAGCGAATTATTTTATCTTATGGTGGTGTTGGTACCTACCGCCGTGCGATTCCCTTCTTCCTCGGCGTTATTCTAGGGGAGTATGTGATTGGTGGTTTTTGGAGCCTAATTGGTGTGATACTACAGTACAAGACCTATGATTTCTACTTCGCCTGAGATTAGGCTCAGGAAAAATTTAGATGGGAAACTTAAGCTTCTTGATGTTGCATACATGCTCAAACAAGAGACTACACAAAATATATAGGTGTTATAGGTAGAAAAAGATTATTATGTTCTTTCTTCTGATAGAAAAAATAGTGGGTTTTAAGGACAAAGGTAAATTGGAAGGGGGAAATAGGCTTTTCGATTTCAGCCTTTGGACATTTTTTTATCAATGTTTACTTCGGAAAATTAAAAGAACGCCCTAAGTTGATAGGCTGGTGAAAGATGAGAAACTATACTCAGACAGCAGGGGCTACTAAGAGACTCAGAAAAATGAGGATGAATCCAAAGATCTCTAATAGAGAATTTACATTGTTTAATATCGAGTAGCAATTAAATCTGAGTTTATAGGGGATTTGATAACCTAGACCTGTAAAATTAGCCCTGATTACTTCTCAGTATGCTTGGAATCATTCTGTTAAAATTTCGTTTCTTTACACAGATCTTTTTGCGATTATTTCCCTTGGGGTAGCAAATTCGTACTCCATCCACTTTTGTTTGTCAGTGGACAAGCCAAGCCAAGCCAAATAGAACTCTAGTTAGTCGGCTAACTTAGATTTTCTTTGTGGTTTTTAATCAAAATTTTCGGTGTTTCGAATTGCCACTACCACTTGTAGGCTGGTGTTCTTTAATTGGGGGCAAACCTAATTGAGGGCGTTGATTTAGCATAATCAGATTTCTAAAAACTCCCACCAAAAAATATCTGCTGATGAATTATATTACCTACGATTGTCCAAATACTTCCGATCGTATATTCTCCCAAAATTAACCCAAGAAAAAACGGTTGTGCTTGTTGATATTTCTTAATCCCTCCGTACCTGATTAATAGGTGTTTGAGAAAAAAGCCAACCAAGATTGAAAACCAGAAATGGTTAATATCTAAGCTATTTGATATTGCGTATCCCGCAGGGTGTAATTTCCACCATAAGAAGTATTGACGCATAAAGTTAAACCATATCACAGCTCCAAATCCGGTACCAATAGCTAATAGTCCACCATAATCTATATCATCTGATGGGCCTGTTAACCAATTTGCTAAACGCGTATACACCACGTGTGCAAAACGCTCTAGGGAACTACCCCCGTGCTGGTAGGCTGTGTGTAAGTAGATCCAGAAAAATGATACAACTCCTACTACAAGAGCTATCATTACAGATGGAAATAATAAACCGTAATGAGCTTTTGCTCTATTCAATAGTGCGTATCCCTCGATTTGGTGGGGTTGTGGATGAGCACGATAGGTAAAGTTAAAAAAACCAAGCATAGACATTATGCTGATATTTTTATACCCCAAGCGACGGGGGCTGAAAATACTAGGTAACATTTGGTCAGGGCCAGTGAAATGAAAATCATGGAGTGGTACTCCCATTTCAGCACGAAAACGTGCTACGCCTAGCGAAATAAAATAATATAAAATGAAAAATGATAGCGCCAACCAAATTGATAAACCGGCTTTCCACATAAAGATAGATAAAATAATAATACCCAGTACTATACCTAGAAGAGGCCATTTTAAAGTTATAAAGTCTTTTTTGGTTTCCTTATCCAAAAGATATAATTGTGCTTGCCGGTTATCTCTCATGACTGAAGTACCGGAAATGAGTTTATGCCCACTCCACAAAGCTATAACGGTAATGCCTGCTAGCGCACCAAAGGACTGTTGGTTCAAATAAACTAAGTACCCAGAATAAGCAACCTGCTGTGCTCCTAAACTAACTGCTACAATCCGTTGAACTTTAGATAAGAAAAAAAAGAAGACGCACGAAATTGACATGTCCAGCGGCATAAAGAAAGCCAAGCCAATTACTGGTGCAACCACTCCCACCCGAAATGCACCCATTGATCTCCAGGGTTGAGCTGTTATGTATTGACTTAGATTGTGATTCCTAGGATGTATTTTAATCGGTGGAATGGTTGGAAATAAGTCAGATAAACCATTTATCAAAGCAATACCACCAGAAATTACAACTCCAAACCAAAGGACATTTTGGGAAAAAATACTCTTGTGATTTGATCTAATACCGAGTCTAGTTTGATGACTCATTGCAAGGGGCAATTGGATAATTGGGTAGGATAATCGTTCGTGTTCTACCCAATTTGCACGGACATACAAGGTAACACAATGCATCACAAAGACCAAAACAATTATAAAACCTGACCACCACAGGGCAGGCATGAACCAGCTTACTATGTGTGGCCAATGATAGAAAGTTGAATCACCTTGGTAATAGGCCATTACGGATTTTTTGTTACTTACTGAAAGCCAGTTTGGTATGTATTTACCAAATAAGTTTTTCCAATCATTTTCAACCGTTGCTCGGCGAAATGGCACTTCCATCATAGTAGTTAATGTCTGCATCATCTGGAATGACTGAATAGCCGAGGCTACACTCAGCATTACATAGATTATGATCAATTCTTCGCGGGTTAAAATTGATCTGGGCGAAAAACGAGCGAATACTCGGTTAAATATGACGAGTAGAAGTAAGATGAAAATGACATTAAAAAAAGGTGAAATGATAGTAGGAATGGGTTGGTATTGGTAGGGTTGGCGAGAAATTATTAACCAATAACAGTTGATTGGAATCAGTATAGAGCCTAATACTGTCGCTCTTGCAGATAATCGAAACATAGAAGTAATAAGAAATTAATAAGATTGGCCTATTGCAACCGTTGCAACTACATACTGAAGCTAAATATGATAAAAGATTCCACAATTTACCTTCAGTAATGGATTATACTTTAGCATGTTTACTTTCAAATCTCTAATGTTAACAGCGACACAAAATTGTGCTGATTGACTTGCTCAAAGTTCTTTTTTCAGATAATTGTTTTTTACAATTCTTCCTATTTTTGTATGTCAATATCTCCAATTTATAGGTCAATGCCTACTAATAATTGTGTATAATAGGGCGGTTTCTAATCTCCTCCTTTAAGGCAAATATTATGCGATCAGATTCAGACTTGTACTCTAGTGTTTGTCAACTCCTTACCCAAGTAGATGCAAATCGGTTACGTAAAAACCTGTTCCATCTTTCGAAATCTCCCTTACCCTTTCGTAAACTCAATTACAAAAGACTCAACGCAGAAGAAAATACGTTATATGAAGCTGATAATTTCATCAGTGAAGAGTTGCAAAATTCAGGTTACTCGGTGGAAAAAGAAAGTGTAGTTGTCAAAGCTTTTAGTTGTGATACTTCTAAGCCAAAGGCTCACCAGTATGCTCCCCCAGCGGCAGATTCGACAGAATTTATAGCTTATAACCTATATGCTAAAAAGCATGGATCACAATACCCAGAAGAAGTTATTCTCTTTCTAGCACATAAAGATTCTCAGAGTTGGGTGGACTCACCAGGAGCCTACGATAACTGTACTGGGACTGTGGCTACAATGGAGATTGCGCACCTACTAGCTAACCATAATTGCAAAAGATCCATTTGGTTCTTGTTTTGCAATGAGGAACATACTCCTTGGACGAGTATCACCGCAGCCCAAAATGCTAGGATCAAAGGCACTAACTTGATTGCCATCTTTAACCTTGATTCATTGGGAGGGAAATCCAATCAATCTTTAGATTCTGGGTTAAAAACTAATGTTACCCTGTATACTGAACCCGAAGGCGAACCCTTTGCCGATCTAATGGCCGAAGTCAACGAGATTTATAATATTGGACTTCTGCAAACAAAATTCATGCGTCAGCGGCCTGGAGATGACGATGGATCCTTTATCAATGCAGGCTTTCCGATGGCAGTTATGAATGTAGGCTCTTATCCTTACGCAGACCCTAATTATCACCTCGAAACCGACCGGCCTGAACTGGTAGATATTGAAAATGTACGATTAGCCACTCAAGCCAGTTTGGCATCAGGATTACACGTGGACTACTACGGAACATAATCAGAAGATGCTTATTCAGGAAACAAATAACTAATTGCGCCGATCAGCCCTTCTCTTTTCAGATTTTTCAGTGTACGAATGATGGAGATATATAGTTTTTTGTACCAATCCCACTCTCTATTTCAGGCTCATTTCTGAATACCGATTTCTAATCTGTATTTTTGCAACAACTATATGATCAAGATTGTCAACTTTAGTACTAACCAAAACAGATTTGTCATCGTGTTAGCTCAGTATAAGACTCATTAATTCTCCACTTTCTACTGATCCATATGCTCCGTATCTATGTAGTTGAGACCTAAGGGAAATGGCTGATCAAGTAAATATATTGCACCCGGCCGAGAAATTTTTTGAGTTCACCCACAAACCAATCATAACCTAAACTAATGCGCATTACTTGTTAGCCAGTTCAACCAGTTCTATTGGTTTGTAACATATTTTTATTCTATCTCAATTCACTTACATATAAAATCAGGTAATTTAGTATCTTATGAAAAATTCGCGGCGGATTCTAGAACGTAATTAGTTTGGATGAACTTCCCTCCGAGGAACTGATTATTTCTTGCTTCTTGATTCAGATTGGGCTACCTCTAGATTATGTTTCAAGGTAGTACTCTTAGGTAAAAGTTTGAGCCCCTCTTCGAAGCGAATAATGGAAGCTTCAAATTTCTTGGCATCAAGTAGCTGAAATGCAGTTTCATTATAATAAGCTTCAATTAACTGATTGAAAGTTTGTCGATCTTTTTTTGACTTTTCACGACCATCGACCAAAATCTGGATTGCTGCTTTGAAATCTCCTCTATTGTAAGTTTGCTGTCCCCATTGTAACATGACGACATCCCAGTTGTTGTTTAGTGGCTTCGAGTTTGGATCTAGTTCTAATCCCTGCTCAATGGTAATTTTGGCCTGACTATAGTTTTCATCATTTAATAGTTTTAAGCTCAAATTATTTAGCATTGATAGTAACTTGGGCCGAATCATTGATTGAAATGGCCTGATAGTTGATTCTCTTTGAGCTTTGTGTAGTAAATCAATACCTTTCGACAGGTTGTCCTGTAGTTTCCATTTTTCTGCTTCCCTAATGTAGTGGTAAGCAAATAGCTCCTTCAGTTTCAAGTTTTGTGGAAATTTAGAAATAGAATTTAAAAAAATGTCTTCGGCGATATGAAAGGGTGAGCTTTTAGCGTGATTCGAAATTAGATTAATAGCTAATGTCTGAAAGTCGCCTTCGGCCGGAAACTGGTTAATCATCTGTTCGATTAACTTGAATGCAGGCTCAAAATCGTTGGCCTTAGATAAAAGATAAAATCTGTTTAGAGAGGCTGCCTTTAGATTTTGTTTCAGTAATATATCATTTGCGAAATAAGTCAGGCCTTCACTCGCAGTGGTGATGGCCAGTTGATATTTTTCGTTTTCTACTAATTGCTGAGTCCAATTGATATAAATACTATACTGTAGTTGACTTATCTTATCAATTTTAGGGAAAAGAACGACCAGTTTGGATAATGCGTATAGCGCATCCGATGAGCGTTCTGCATTTTCCAGTGAGACGATATAGTTATTGATAGCATTTTCCCAAGTATTGGAAGTAAAAGGTAAATCACCAGCTAGAAGGTATGCACGATAAAGTAGGGCCGTTGCCTCCTTTAGTTGGCCTTGTTTGGTCATTTGGTCGTACCGGTTGGAATAGATCAAAGCTAGCATTTGGTGGTCATTGATTTCTTGACGTTGACCATAATTCTTAGGATCTACATACGTAAAGCCGGTTAGTTGCCCAAATTGGTCTAAGATCCCAGTTTTGCTAGAAGGATCGAAACCAAACTTGACAGTAGTTTCGATATCAATTTTAGTAGTATCAGATAACTTTAATTGAGCTAGAACATGGTCTGTGGTGACAACCCCAGTAATTTTAATATTAAAGCTCCGACAGGCAATCGCATAAAAAATTGCAGATGAAACACAATTAAAACTATGTTGACTGATAATTTGGTCAATTCGATTTTGTTTGGGATTATATTGACCAAAAATAAGGATGTGGAGTAACTGAAGAATATGATCAGAACGGGATAAGGTATTTTCTGAAATTTGCCGAAGAACCAATTCTTTCTTCAATTGGTTGACTAATTGGTCTATCTTTTTTTTTGACTCGACTATTTTATTTGGTTCAACACCAGAAGCAGACAGGCTAAAGTTTACATAATCATTATAGTTGTACGGAGCTTTTGTACTCATCATTTTTTGCTCCAACGGAGACAACTGTAACATTTGGTCAAAATCGTTAGTAAAATCATTATCATTAGTCGTCTTAATCAGGTTTAGCGCCACTACTTGCTCTTCTTGACTAATAGCAATTTGAGTTACTCCTACAACAACACAGATTAAAAGAGGTAGAAATCGTATCGTTAACATTGAACATTCTCCATTTTGTCTTACTAATTGGTTTGCCGAATGGTTTATAATAACAGGATCAAAAGCTATTTGAGTGAAAAGATTCTGGGAGCAGGCACTCAGATTTTGATAGTTGTATTTATTGTGATCATGGTCTATGTAGAAGTAGCTAAAAATGTTTTTTTCTTTTCATCTAATATTCCTGTCCCTGCATTATTTTGATTTTCCTACAAAACCGAAAGTTTTTGATGACTTATTTGAATCGATTATGGCTGGCATCAAATTGGAGATTTTGATAAACTATTTTTTTCGAACAGGATGAGAATTTAGAAAAGAAGGAAGACTTTCATGCAACTGAGATTTGGGCAGGAAACGCCGCATGTTATGAATGTGGGAGCCGAAGGTATTGGTACTATTTCACGTTATGTTTGGTACCCTGAGCTTCATCCTCATATTACTTGTTTGTTAGGGCCAGGCAAACGTAATGTACTGGAAAATCAACCAGCTGATCATCTGCACCATCATGGAATTTGTTTTTCACATGGTGTAGTTAATGACCATCTTGATTTTTATCTCTATCGGGATAAACGTAATTTGGGACAGATCAACCTAGTGGATACAGTACAAACTGAAGCTATAGATAATATAGGTATTCTAACACATAAAAGCGAGTGGATTGCCCCTGATGGAAATGCTTTAATTAAAGACCACCGCTCATATCGTTGGGAATTACTAAACGATGGAGAACTGTATTTAGATACTTCCATTTGTCTGAATCCCGTTAATCAACAAGTTACTTTCCACCCAACTAATGAATCTGGGATGCCATTGGTTCGACCAGCTGACTGGTTAGTTGCTAATCATGGGGGAATTCTAACTGATAGTGAAGGTCGGCGTGGGGAGAAAGAGATGTTTGGCCAACCTGCGCGTTGGATTGACGAAACAGCCGAAACCAACGGTATACTAATTGGCCTATCTATTTTGGATCACCCTTCGAACCCTACTCCAGCTCATTGGTTTGCTAGGGATTATGGCCCATTATCTCCCAACTATAATTATTTTACTGGCCCGATAGAGCTAAAGGCTGGGGATCAACTCGACTTAAGATATCGAATTTTTGTTCATACTGGCCCAGGTGAGCCGAGTCGGATTAACGGCGAGTATGAAAAGTTTGCCCAATCGTAAATTAGTATAAGTAGAATTCTAGAGCAAGGAAAATTAGATGGATAAATACCGAGTTGGTATCGTGGGCTGTGGAGGCATCGCTCATTTTCACGGCCAGAATTATAATCGTTACCCAAACGATTTTGAAATTGTTGCTGCTGCGGACGTAAGTCAAGAGTCAGTTGATAAGTACTGCCAAGAGTTTGAGATTCCCACGGCTTATACTGACTATCAAAAAATGCTAACTGATGAACATCTGGATATAGTAACAGTTTGTACTTGGCAAGGCACACACGCAGAAATTACCGTAGCCGCCGCGGAAAGTGGTGTCAAAGGTATTCTATGTGAGAAACCAATGGCAATCAGCTTAGGTCAAGCCGACGCTATGATTGGAGCTTGTGAGAAAAACAAAGTTAAATTAGTGATTGGTCATCAACGTCGTTTTGAAGCTATCTACCCGGAAGCGCGCCGCCTTCTAGCCGATGGTGTAATTGGTGAGCCAATTTCAGTAGTTAGACGAGTTGGTAGTGGTTTGCTAAATTGGGGCACACACGTTATCGATATGACTCGGCAGATCTTGGGTGATCCATCTACTAGTTGGGTCATTGGTCAAGTAGAACGAAAAACCGACCGCTATGAAAGGCGTTGTCGGATTGAAGATCTTTGCATGGGTTTGATCTGTTTCGAAAATGACACACGACTGATCTTAGAAATCGATATGCCAAAGCCGCACATGAACAATATTCTGATCCAAGGATCAAATGGAACAATGAGTTCAGATGGTGGAAAGTTGAAATATTTGAATGGTGATTCCAATGGTTGGCAGATCGTTGAACCTAAATCAGATGGCCGAGATTTATGGTCGGAATTCAAATTATGGTTGGACGGTGACATCGATGACCACAGGTGTAGTGGCTACCAAGCACGTGGCACAGTTGAAATTATGATGGCTATTTACGAGTCTGTTCGTACGAGAGGATTAGTTCATATTCCTTTCCAAACACCGGAATCGCCTCTGGAGTTACTAATAGACAATGGAATGTTACCTGTAGAAACACCGGGTAAATACGATATCCGTGTTCCATTCTAGAGAAAGGCAGAGGAGGAAAAATCTATGCCAGTGTACGACTTCGAGTGTGTTGATTGTGAAATTATGTTTGAATAAAAATTATCTATCACCGAATCCGATAAAACTGTAAGCTGCCCTTTTGTCAGGATCGAAATACCAAAAAACGACTCAGCGTACCAATAGTTTTCAAGAAACAGAGCAGTTCTCCAAACCCCGGAGCTAATCTAGCATCCATACCAAGAAGCATCGATCAGGTTGTCCCTGCTGTTATCCGTGATTTATGTAGGTCTACCAATCCTAATTACGATGCTCTGTGGATTTCTGGGGGCTCCAAATACTTAATTGCCTAATCATATTTATTTTGCGCAGTGGCTATGGTTTAAAATTTGGTATTCTCGTCAACGACTTAGGCGGAATTAATATCGACGCTGGATGTGTTTCTGATAACTCGGTTAATTTGTCCAATGGTTGTATTTCCCTTAGATTGGGGGTGTTTTCGTGGAATCAACTATCCGATTACTAAACGGTCTTAATTCTCCTGAATATTTGATGCTGGAGACTATTTGGAGAGCTACTCGCAACATTAGCATGACTTTTCAAAAACCGAACTTACCACTAACACTCGCTATACCTTACAGTGGTATCTGGGTAGTTTTATGCGACGATTTTTTTATCCCGAGTTGGTATTCAATAAAGGGAAGAGAGTCCCAAACCTCTACGTCTTGGTTGGAGCGTCTCAAAAAATAGCCCGCAATTAGCCTAAAAACTAAAAATGTGGAGGCAACTAATTTTAATGATTTTTCACTCTAAGTGATTATCAGATGAAATAAGTGGTGATCCTTCCGTTTTTTGTGTGGTCAGATATTCAGGTCGATCGAGATCAATTTAGTATTGAAATCAGGCAAATTTAGATTAAAGTGAAAAAGTTTCAGAGCTTATCATTTCCCTTTCCTGCAGAAAACGAAATTGACCATACTGAATAAGAATATCATCTGTATGATCACTAAATTTGAGACTATGGAAAATATCGATGTGTGATAATAGCTTAACTTTTCACTCTTCCATAGGACGTGCGTGATTCGACCAGTGATTGCTTAGGTCGCTTCCACTAACTATTACCCCTTCTTGATTCCATTCAAAATGACCGCGTACATCCGGCGTACAATATCGTAAGGTTAGGCCACAACGACGGCGATTAGAATGATTGAAGTTAGAACTATGTAAAAGCAAATCAGAATGAATCGAAATCTGTCCAGCATTCAGTTCAACATTAACCGAAGTCCCGTAGTCTTCAGCTCTTTCGACCGTTTGGTTCAGAATATTGTGTTCATTTGGGTTGCTAATCCGGTATGGCAAATGTCCGTGTAAATGCGACCCCGACAAAAAGCGCATACAACCATTATTCACATCTGTATCATCGATGGCTAACCAAACGGTGATCGTTTTACTGGGCGTCAATGGCCAGTAGGATGCGTCTTGGTGCCATGCTACTATTTTTCCGTCTTGGGGCATTTTGCAAAAATAGTGCGCTCCCCAGGCTACAACGTCTTTTCCCAGAAGATCCTTCACATAGGCTACGATACGAGGATGTGTTAATAAATCATAAGCTGTTTTATATTTGAGATGAGCTGACAAAATTGAGTAGCTACCGCCGCCAGCATCCATCACTGCAGATAATAACCGGTCGAAGTCACTTCGATATAGGTTAATTTCCTCTTGATCAAAGATATTAATACCAGTTAAATAACCTCTTCGATTGAAGTCGTCAACTTGTTTTTTTTCGAGACAAATTAATTGATGATTCTCACCTGCTGGCCAAAAGGATAAATCTCTTTTCAATTCAGCCAATTGCTGCTGGTTTGGGATAACCTTATTTTTTTGGTTGGGTAAGGTTTGTAGTCTTTGGTCGACTTCTGTTTTCATATGACAATAGGTTAGCCAAAAATTTCATCTGACGCTGACTTAATGGATTGACTCACTTTTTCAATACTTTCGTCGCTCATTTCAGGGTGGATACCAATACAAATTGCCCGACCTAGGTAATCCAGTGTATTTGGACACATATCGTCCGAGTACTCAATTTCTCCATAAGTAGGATGGCTATAAGGTAATCCGTTCGGGTGATAAGTGTTCTTGTTTAAGATATACTCCCATCCGGGATAGACATGTTTATCTCCATTCCCATGTCGATACATTGGTCCTGCTGGTACGCCATGACGAGCCATGGATTCGCCAAACTGACCGGCCAAATCAGATGTTGGTAGAAAAAAGACCAAAGTGGTTGCAGCATCCCCTTCTGAATCATGCAAGTATCTGAGTTCAACTCCTTTTACCCCATCGATAGCCTGACGTAATTTCTGCTTTCGAATTCTCATATTGTTGATGAATCCATCTAAACGTCCTAACTGAACATCAGCGACTGCCCCCCTCATTTCATCCATTCGAAAATTCATACCAGGGAAGAAAGCGTCTGTATGTGCAGAGACACCCCAAAGATTGCCTCCATCACTAATCATTTGACTACGATCAGCTAATCGCTGGTCATCACTGATTATAATTCCCCCCTCACCTGTTGTGATAATCTTGCTTTGTTGCAAGCTAAAGCAGCCAAGGTGGCCATGTGTTCCTAATCTTTTACCATGATAACTAGCTCCAATAGCTTGAGCGACATCTTCGATTATTATCAAGTCGTATTTTTTAGCAATATCCAGAATTGCCGACATGTTAGATGGAACTCCAATCATGTGTACTGGCATTATTGCTTTGGTTCTGGGCGTAATTTTGGCCTCAATATCTTTAGGGTCTATAGTCAGCGAGTTGTCAATTTCAGCAATGATTGGCACTGCGTTGGCGATTACAACTGAAGCCGGTGTTGCTACCCAAGTATAGGCAGGTACAATCACCTCGTCTCCCAAACCAATACCGGCCGCATAACAACCAATGACAAGTGAAGCTGTACCACCATTGGTAGCTAATGCATGTTTTGTGTTAAACTTCTCCCTAATGCCACGCTCAAAGTTGCTTACTGTCGAGTTAGCTGGTCCATAACGACACAAGTTACCGTTTTTCAATACTTCCAAAACGGCTTGTTGTTCTTCGACTCCAATATAGTACATGGATTAACCTCACAAAGTATCAATCGATATTATATGCAGATAAGTGAATTGTGCAAGGCCTCGATAAATAGGGCCTTAGGAATGAGACAGAAAATAGGAAAACTATAATGTCAGTAACATCCCAAAAGAATGGTTTGATTATATTTGGTTATGATATAGAAAGTGCATCCTCAGCCACCAGTGGTTTTTTACAAGGAGCCCAGCAACTACATCAAAAACATGATGTTCCATGGACTATCTACCTGACTGGTCAGACGCTAGCTGCCCGTGTAGCAGATGTCCAAGTCGTAATAAGTGATCCACTATTGTCAGTCGGTCAACATACTTACAATCATGTACTACTAAAATCAGTTTATATGAAACCTGATGATGGGAAACCAATCCATGGGCAATTTCCCAATTTTTTCCATTCAGGTGGTACACTAGAGCAAATTCAGGAAGAAATAGGAAGTACACAAGACTTGATTAGGCAGCTTTTAGGGATTGAGTGTCAAGGGTTAACTGGGCCTTGGGGGTATTATCGAGGTTTAGTTGATCGACCAGACATTCTACAAGTTTTGTCTGACAATGGGATTCGGTGGGTTCGTACCAACGCCCGCGATTACCGAGATTGTCAACCAACACCTTTCAGTGAGCAGCCTTTTTTCTATGTTGATCAAGGATTTCCGGACATTTTGGAGCTTGGTGTGCAAGGGTATCAAGACGATTTTTATTGGGATAGATTCGACGATCGACAATTTGGAGATACCTATCAAGACTACCTGTTCGCTATGTTAGAGAAAGTAGCAAATGAAAAATTAGTCTGGAACGTTTGTTCACATGACCATGGTACTATCGATATGGACAGTTTTTCTCGGATCAAGGGTGATTGGATTGAAATGCTCATCATTCAGGCTAAATCCTTGGGAATCCAGTTCGGCACTCCTCCTGACTTGTACGAGCAAATGGCTGCTTAGAATAAAAAGGTAAATCTATAGATGAAACAACTTGGTTGTAGTACACTATTGTATCGTCACTTTAGTTTAGCTCAAGCGCTTGATGGTATTCGAAAAGCTGGGGGATATGCAGTTGAATTGTGTGGTAGACCGTCAGTCGATAAGCAATTTACCCATTTAGATCTAAATCTTGATGATGGGTTTGACAATCACTGCAAATCTATCCAAGAGTTGATAGCTCAAAATGGCCTCTGGATCGAGTCAATTGCCATCAATGGTCGACAGCTCGACCATCCACTATTATTGGAACGGTTGATCATCGCCACTGGATTACTGAACGTACAAATAGTAACGGTCAATTCCGGAGGGGTAGCTGATAATGACAATAGTTTCTCACAGTTTGTTGAAAAAATTAATCGGGTCAGTTCTCTATTATCTGAATCTAAAGTTCGTTTGTCAATCAAACCTAGGGTTGGTCGATCTATCCACGATGTGCCCTCGATTCAACGATTAATGACAGAAGTAAATAATCAGCAGGTAGGCATTAATTTTGATCCCACTCATCTTTATCGCTCACAAGTAGATCCTGTTCAGGCGTTGAACTATTTAGAACCATATGTTTTAAATGTGAGAATTAGGGACCACCAACTGAGCCAAGAAGCTAAAGTTGGTCCGGTAGAGACGCAAATACCGGGCAATGGCGTTTTGGATTTAGCAGGCATTACGAATAAAGTTAAACAACTGCCTAATATAACTGCTGTGGTACTAGAGATTGTTGGACTACACAAATCTCCTCAACCATCTCTTGAATCTGTACAAAATATAGTTTCTAGTTCTTTTAACTACTTGAAGCCTCTATTATTTGAGTACGTTGCGACACCAATGACGACCATTATTTGATCAAAAAATTACGAAAATAAAATGGGAAATTGAAATTGAAAATTACAGCTATTGAATCTTACATTGTAGTTGCTCCTGACTTAAGGGAAGATGCAACTAGTTCTTCTCAAGACAATATTGTAGTTGTTGTTTATACTGACACAGGTATTTTCGGTGTTGGTGAAACAGATACTGGCCCTTGGATTGCTAAATCTGTCATTGAGTCTCCTGGCTCACATTCTATGGCGCTCGGTATTAAAGACCTCTTAATAGGCGAAGACCCACTAGAAACTTCTGCGCTTTGGCATAAAATGTACGTTGGTACTTGTATGTCTACTCGGCGTGGGGCTGGGATGTGTGCTATCGGTGCAATCGATATGGCTTTATGGGATATTAAAGGTAAAGCCCTTGGCCAACCTGTTTATAAATTGTTGGGTGGAGCTTACACCGATAAAATTGTTCCCTATGCTAGTCTTCAACCGCATGGCGATAACGTCAATCAGTACCGGGATAGCTTGATTGATTGGCTCAAAAGAGCCAAAGCACATGGTTTTCAAGCGGCTAAGTTGGAATGTACGTTAGGAGGACCTTATGCACATACAGGTCTACAGGGATCGGACGAAGAAATGACAGAGATTGTCACTGCCTGCCGAGAAGCGGTGGGTAAGGATTTTATTCTGATGGTTGACGTCCAATACTTATGGAGAGATGCTAAAAGCGCTTTGCGAACTATTCGACATTGGGAAAATTTAGACCTGTTTTTTTTAGAAACTCCCCTGTTAGTTGATAATCTTGAAGGATACGCGATTTTATCTAAAGAAGCCCCAATGCGCATTGCTGCCGGAGAATGGCTCAACTCTAGATACGAGTTTTTGGAGTTGATGGATGACGGTTTGATTGATGTAGCACAACCTGATGTAGGCCGGGTTGGTGGACTGACTGAGGCTATGAGGGTCTGTCACTTGGCTGAAGATCGTGGTCGTTTGATTGTACCTCATTGCTGGAATTCAGGTATTGGTATTTCTGCATCAGCTCATTTGGCAATTGCTATTCCTCATTGCCCATTCATTGAATATTTACCACCGGATTTGACTGATTCACCGTTGCGAACTGAACTCGCAGATGATGGTTTAACCATGACGAATGGCGTTTTAGAACTACCGGATAAGCCTGGATTAGGTATTGAGCTGAATTTTGAGGCGCTGGATAAATTTAGAGCCAGTGAAATCATTCTCTAGTTGATTCGGTTTAGTATCAATTGTCTTCTCAGACCCATTCGTCGGTTTCAATTCGGGCCATTGTTCTGGGGCTGTGTATGGTCCTTTTGGTCTGTGCTATCGTTTCGTACGCCGAACTGGTGATTGCCGACATACAAATCGGTTTTTTGCAGTTTCCCCCTGTTGTTATTGGGTTGTTCTTTTTTTTAGTTCTCGTAAATCAACCGATATTCATCAAACGTTTTGTACTTACCCCACAAGAATTGATACTTATCTATTGTATGATGGTAATTGCTTCTATGATCTCATCACGAGGTCTGATGGAAAAGCTTTTGCCAGCGCTTGTATCCGTAAATTATTTTGCTAACCCCACTAATAATTGGGCTGAACTTTTTTTTCCCCATATCCGTCCTTGGATGGTACCTTTCGACACGCAAATTCTGGGGCCTCAACCTATCAGTATTGATTTTTATCACCAAATTGGTGATACCGGTTTGATTGCTTGGAGGAAGTGGTTAAGGCCAATGCTAGTTTGGGGGGGATTGACTGCACTAATTTTTGGGGCTTATCTGTGTTTAGCTATCATCTTACGCCGTCAATGGGTTGAAAACGAAAAACTTACTTTTCCTTTGACTCAACTTCCAGTTGAGTTCGTTGACACCGAAAGTAGTTTTTTTTTTCAACCCTACGTCTGGATTGGAGTTGCTTTACCAACAATTGTTTTTAGTCTCAATGGCTTAAATCAGATCTTTCCGCAAATACCAAGTATTCCTCTTCGATATTCACTTAATACTTACTTTACAGAAAAACCATGGCAAGCAATTTCTTATACTCCGATGTTTGTATCTTTCGCCGCCACCGGTTTTTTCTATCTTTTACCAAGCCAACTTCTATTCAGCCTTTGGTTCTTTTTTTTGTTCACTCGATTACAAGATGTTATAGCGTCTGTTTTTGGACTACGTGTTAGTAGTATGCCTCTTTACCCTACTCACCTACATATGGGCTATCAAGTGATGGGATCATACTGTGTTTTAGTTATCACTTATATATATACTGGTTGGCCATATCTGAGACAAGTCTTAGGTTCTCAATTACTTAAAAAACATCGCAGTTCTGATAACTCGATAATCCTTGCTGTTTGGGGGCTAATATTTAGTTTATTGGGAGCCATGATTTGGTTGGTGTGGGCGGGAATGAGTCCTCTATTGGCTATATTAGAAATTGGTGTAGTTGTTGGTTTAGTATCTATTGTGATGGCCCGAAGTACAGCTGAAGCAGGTATGTTGATGACTGAAACCTCTTTCCGTCCTATTGATTTTTATCAACTGTTTTCAACAAAATCTTCATTAGGTGCCAAAAATCTGACAGCTCTCAGTTTCTTTGACACTATCTTCGCACGTGATTTTAGAGGACTAGTCTTGACAGGATTTTTAGATGGTTTGAAGATTAGTCGTAACATAAGGCTTAAACAGTCTTGGTTATTAGTTGCTCTGGGCTTAACCGTCTTGATTGCCTTTTGTTTTGGAGCTATGATTCAAATTTACCTGCCATATAAGTTTGGCGCCAATTATATGTACTCCTATGCCTATTCTGGCAACTCAATCTGGGCTTTTCGAGATGCAGTACCAAGTATTGAGGGATTTGATAGTGAGTATAATATGACTAGCCTGATCTTTTTCACCCTTGGATCAGTAATTACTAGTCTCTTAGTATTTTGTCGGTACTTGTATTGGTGGTGGCCACTCCAACCTCTGGGCTACGCCCTCTCTGCTTCATGGACACTGATTGTTTTTTGGTTGCCAATAATGCTCGCATGGTTACTGAAGTCATTTGTTTTACGCATCGGTGGAATTCAGAAGTATCGACAATTTCGCCCTTTTTTTATGGGATTAGTTTTGGGTGAATTTAGTATGGCCATCGTTTGGACTGCTATTAGTTATTTTTTGCGAGTTCCAGCACCTTTCTTCCCGTGGCCCTAAACAGGTTATTTAGATTGAAAAATAGTTGATACAGCACTTATAGTTATAATCATGAAACAGAAAAAATATGATCTAAAGACTACTATTCTATCCAATCAAAAAGTGGCTGAAGACCACTATATGCTTCACTGTAACTGTCCAGAAATCGCCCATTCTGCTGAGCCCGGGCAATTTATTCACGTCCTGTTTGATGCTGGTGGTGGTTTATTATTACGGAGACCATTTACCATCTATACTATTGAAGGCCAACAAATCTCGATGCTATATCAAGTCATTGGTGAAGGAACATCCATTTTATCCAAGATGAAGCCGGGAACTGCTATACACGTTTTGGGCCCTTTAGGTAATACTTTCACAGTTTGTGATGACTTGGATTTAGCAATCGTGGTAGGCGGTGGTGCTGGCATAGCCTCATTGATGTTACTAATAACGGAATTAAAGACTAGACAGATTGAAACGAGTGTTTTGGTTGGAGCAATGAATGAATCAAGATTATTGAGCCAAACGGATATACAAGACCTTGGGATAACTCCACAAATTGCTACTGACGATGGAAGTGTTGGATATCAGGGTTTAGTTACCGATTTACTCTCGGGATTACTTAGCGAAACAAGTAAGCACAGAATAACCGTATTCACCTGTGGTCCATATGGCATGTTGAAGGCCGTAGCTAATATATGTCACAAATTCGATACAGTTTGTCAAGTAGCAATGGAAAACCGAATGGGGTGTGCATTAGGTGTTTGCCTAGGTTGTGTCTGTAAAGTTCGGATAGAGACCGATAGTGAAGAATTTGAGTATCAACGGGTTTGCACAGAGGGGCCTGTTTTTTCTGCTCCTAACATTATTTGGGACATTTAAGATGAATCAAATCAAGAACTGGTNCAACAGACAGTTAGATGAATTTCAAGCTGTTATATTTGATATGGATGGTCTATTATTAGACACCGAACGTATTTCCTACGACTCTTTTATGGAAACTTGCTTGGAATACGGTTTCGAAAATACGGAGCAAACCGAGGCTATCTACCAACAGTGTATTGGCTGTAATAGTAGTAGGCTTCAGATGATTTTGAAAGACGGATTTGGCTCGATGTTGCCAAACAATTTCTATAGTCGATGGCGTGAAATTTATGGCCAACAAGTATATCAAAAAGCGCCCCCTATCAAAGAGGGAGTGCTTCCTCTACTTCGATTCTTACAGTCTCGAAATTTGCCATTAGCTGTTGCAACCTCGACTAAATTTCCTAATGCAATCAAAAAACTGGAATCAACGAATTTACTGTTCTTTTTTGATGAAGTGATTGGGGGAGATCAGGTGAGAAAGAGCAAGCCTGAGCCAGAAATCTACCAAAAAGCCGCACAGTCGTTAAGAGTTCCGGCGGAGTCCTGCTTGGCATTAGANGATAGCAATAATGGAGTTCGAGCTGCGCACAATGCAGATATGTTTGTTATACAAATACCCGACATGTTACCACCGTCCGAGTTAGTACAAACACTAGACCGGTGGATATCCGTACCTTCTTTAGCAGACGTTCTTCAACTTTTACAAAATGCTTAGACGAATAAGCATGTTAAGTGAATTTCCCCAATAGATATTAGACTTGTTCCGCCGTCTACAACTAATATGGCTCTTACATTTNCTTTAATTCAAATCAATCAAAAAAGAAAAAAGGCGCATCAGGNNGACACGCCTTTTGAAAATACGAATAATCGAAAAGTTAAGCTTGTAGAACTATTTGATAGCTGCGCTTGCACCTACAGCTTCTAGCTTCTCTTTGATTTCTTCAGCTTCTTCTTTGCTTGCAGCTTCNTTAATAACGTTAGGGGCACTCTCTACGGCTTCTTTTGCTTCGCGTANGCCCAAACCAGTTATCGCGCGNACTTCTTTGATAACCTTGATTTTTTGGTCACCAATTTCAGTCAACTCTACATCAAACTCCGTTTGTTCCTCNGCGGCAGCTTCCCCTTCTCCATCAGCCCCGGCGGCCGCACCCATTGGCATCATACCTGCGGCCATAACAGGAGCTGCAGCACTAACACCAAATTTGTCTTCAATTGCCTTGACGAGTTCTGATANTTCCAAAACCGTCATTTCACTTATCTGTTCTACTAATTCTTGTACATCAGCCATTTTTTTCTCCTTAGGTTTGAATTTATGTGTCTCTTTCTGATATCCGAACGGTTAATNGTCTAAGTTCCTGATTTTTGATCTGCGACAGCTTGCAATAGACTAGCAAGTTTCCGAGGCTGGTCATTCAATGAATTGACCACACCTGCGAGATCTCTCATTGGTGCTGCCAAAACTTGAGCAATAGCGTTGATTGGAGCATTCAACGAGGCGGCTACNTGTCCTCTAAGTTGGTCTTTGGATGGCATATCCACCAACTTTTCTGTCGCTGATTGATCAATGACCTGCCCACCGAGAATACCTCCTTTGATTTTGAGGTCTTCATTATTTTCGCTAAAGTCAATTAGCGCTTTCGTTAGGCTGGCGGGATCATCACTTGTTGCAACCGCAGTTGTGCCATGAAGATATGCCTCAAGGCCTTCAATATCTAAATTGTTAGCACTAACTTGAATCAGCCGGTTTTTGTAAACTTTATACTGAACACTGGCCTCCCGTAGCACATCGCGTAACTCACCCATTTGTGCAACGGTTAAGCCTTCATAACTGGTCAGTACCGCTACTTCAGCTTCTTCTAGTCGCTGTGTAATCTCAGCTACCTGCTCAACATTCTTTTGATTTGGCATTTACCAATCTCCCTTAAGAGATCCCTCTGATATTTGAGGGTGGGTTAAACTTATCAGCAAAAAAAAACCTCCAATCGCTGGAGGCAGGATTCAACCTTAGGATAGAACCTAAAATCGACACTAGCCTCGACCGGCTGTTTTATTCGATTTCTCGAACCGGTTGTCTGCGACTAAAAATGAAAATGTGTTTTACTTGTAATATTAATCCTAAGTGCAAAGATTAAACAAATGATTGCAAATCAACGCGAATACCAGCACCCATCGTTGAAGAAATTGAAACGCTTTTCAAGTAACGTCCTTTTAAGGTTGACGGACGAACTCGTATCAATGTTCCCATGACTGCCTGAATATTATCTTCAATCTGTTCTTTACCGAAAGACGCTTTGCCAACTGGAACATGGACAATACCGGACTCTCTCTCAACACGATATTCAATCTGACCAGCTTTGATATTGTTAACCACGCTAGCCACATCGTTGGTGACTGTTCCCGTCTTAGCATTCGGCATCAATCCACGAGGCCCTAGAATCCTACCCAATTTAGGGGTAATTCGACGCATCAAATCTGGTGTAGAAACCGTGGCATCAAACTCCATCCAGCCACCCGCAATCTTATCGACTAGNTCATCTACTCCCACTTCGTCTGCCCCAGCATCAAGCGCNGCTTGAGCATTTTCACCCTCAGCAAAAACAACGACTCTTACTTTTTTACCCGTTCCATGTGGTAAAGAAATNGTACCACGCAGATTCTGNTCAGCCTGTTTAGCGTCTACACCTAAGTGNGCTGCCAGATCAACCGTTTCGTCGAACTTAGCACTAGCGTTACTTTTTAAAATTTCAACGGCCTGNTCTATTGCATAAACCNGATCTCTATNAATCAACTCGCTAGCCTTCTTAAACCTTTTGCTACGTTTTCCCATACTGGTTCTCCTAATATTTATNCACTGACTAGTAAGCCCATGCTCCTGGCNGTCCCTGCAACCATCCGCATTGCTGATTCAACACTAGTCGTGTTGAGATCGTTGAGTTTGACTTTGGCAATTTCTTCTAAGTCTTGTTGGGTAACTGTTCCGACCTTGTTTCGATTTGGTTCCCCGGATCCTTTGGCTAGTTTAGCTGCNTGTTTTAGCAATACNGCTGTTGGNGGAGATTTAACTTCAAAAGCGTANGATCGATCNGCATAACAGGTAANGATCGTCGTAACAATTAGCCCAGATTGGTGCTGGGTTTGAGCATTGAAGGACTTTACGAACTCTTGCAAATTAATTGCATAAGGAGCCAAACTCGGTCCCACAGGTGGCTGGGGCGTCGCCTGACCGGATACCAGCTGTAACTTGACTTCGCCCGCGATCTTTTTTGCCATTTCTTAAGTTTCCTCTTATCCTAATAATTCCTATTCTATTCCTACTCTAGTTTCTCGACTTCAAAAAACTCTAGATCAAAGGGCGTNACCCGACCAAAAATAGAAATATTNAAATGNAGACGCCTCTTGTCGACATCGACACGATTTACCTCAGCAACAAAACCACGGAATGGCCCTTCGATTACGCGAACCTGGTCCCCAGGAATGTAGTCTATGACACCAATATCTTCTTCCTGTTCAGCTGGTGCATCNAGAATTGTCGAAACCTCTTCAGGGCTAAGTGTATTAGGCTTCGGACCACCTCCACCAACGAAACCCATGACACTTGGAGTGTCCTGAATCAACGCCCAGCAATTTCTAATATCTTTGTCTTCTGAGTCTGACTGAATTTCCTTTTGGGTTTCAATCAAAATGTAGCCAGGAAAAGACGGGCGCTCGACAGTTTTTCGCTTTCCATCTTTGATTTCAGTGAATTCTTTNAGAGGAATAACTACCTGTGTTAGGAAATTGTCAAGTTGCAAAGCAATCGCACGTTGTTCTAGATTNAACTTGACTTTTTTTTCGTGCCCAGAGTAGATATGAAGGATGTACCAAAAAGTTGACATTGGATATCTCGACCGAACTACAAAAACAAACTGCGAAGCCAAGCTATACCAAAACCAGTCACCGGACCACCAGCTGTCAGGTGCAGAACGACAGCGACAGTAACCGGAATTAGACCTATAACAATGGAAAACTTCCAATTGTCCATAAGACGGCTAAAGATAAAGGGTATAGCCAAAGGTAAAACGGCCAACAATGCAAAGCCTGGTGTCACGAGATCAGTAACCTCTTTTGAGTCTCCGGTCCAACGAGGTAATTGGTCTGCACCGTCCACTAGCCAAAGAAAAGCGATTAGTATAGCAGTAGCAGTGATAACAACAAAAGAATTACCACGAACCTCTTTCCATTCTGGCTTGGATACCTTAGTCCACTCATTTTGAATATCTTGGAAATACTTTTTTGTTTTTGCGATCATTATAAATTTCCGCGCCCCACACAAACCGTGTTTTTATAATAAAATACGGCGCAATAGAAAGACAGGCCAGAAAGGACTCGAACCTTCAACCCCCGGTTTTGGAGACCGGTGCTCTGCCAATTGAGCTACTAGCCTGCAAGCTAAGCAATTACATGAAATTGCTTGTTCAGATATTGATAAGCTGATGGCGGGGATTGAACCCGCGGCCTCCTCCTTACCAAGGAGGTGCTCTACCACTGAGCTACATCAGCACCAGCAGGCCAAAGCGGGTGATGAGAATCGAACTCACGTGACTGGCTTGGAAGGCCAGGGCTTTACCACTAAGCTACACCCGCAATTNGCTCACTGTAATATTAACAATTTGGGGAGGGACGGATTCGAACCGCCGAAACCTGAGGTGCCAGATTTACAGTCTGGTGCGTTTAACCACTTCGCTACCTCCCCACAGGACAAGCTGATGAGAGGACTTGAACCTCCAACCTGCTGATTACAAATCAGCTGCTCTGCCAATTGAGCTACATCAGCCTATAGCGAGGTGGAATTATATCCATTGCTATTTTTGATTGTCAAGATGATTTTATTCTTTCCCAAACCCAAATCCATTTTGATGAACCATTGATGATCCAATTTTTAACGAGAAAGAACAGCCTTTACTTTTTTTACAATAGAATTTGCATCTATACCAAACGCACGCAATAGTTCATCCGGCTGACCTGATCTAGGGATACCATTGATTGCCAATTTATGAACACAAATACCGTTTTCTGATACCGCGCTCTGTACTGCTTCACCAATCCCACCTTCTGGATAGTGATCCTCGACNGTGATAATTATATTACCAGTACTTTCAGCTGACTTGATTAAAGTCTGAGCATCTATGGGCTTAACTGAATACAGGTCGATCACTCTGATCAGCAATTCATCCGCTNTGAGTTCCTGATAGGCTTTCAGGATTTCGTGAACGGTTACACCTGCACCAACTACAGTTATCTGATCATTTTCACTGGATTTCAAGATTTTGCTACCACCGATTGGAAACATTTCTTTATTATTGTAAATAACTGAGGTCTTTGGACGAGAAGTTCTAAGAAAAACAATCCCATCGTATTCGGCCGACTCTGCTACCAGCCGCTCGGTAGCTACTGGATCGCTTGGATAAAGAACAACTGCATCAGGAATCGCTCGGAACATGGCTAAATCTTCTAAACCCATTTGTGATGGTCCATCTTCGCCTATAGAGACACCACAATGCGATCCCACATATTTGATATTAGCTTGGGAAATAGCTGACATGCGGATTTGGTCGTACGCTCGTGCGAAAAACGCTGCAAATGTCGACACAAAAGGTATCTTACCTCTCTTTGACAAACCAATACCTGCACCGACCAAATTCTGTTCGGCAATATACATCTCGAAATATCGATTCTCATCTACTTCTAGAATTTGCTCGGCNTACGTCGAATTTTTAGTGTCTCCATCCAACGCTACCACATTGGGATTAGCCGCAGCTAATTTAGCTAACGCTGTACCATAACCGCTTCTTGTAGCAATTTCGTTTCCTATCTGGTACTTTGGAGGCTCNATTTTACTAACTGATTGAGATTGCAATTTACTAACTGTTGGTGCCTGAATTGGGACAGGTACATCCANAACTGGCCCTAGTTCTTTTAAGGCTTGTTCTAATTGCTCATCCGGAATCGCTTTACCATGCCAGCCGTCTACATTTTCGGTAAAAGAGACACCTTGCCCTTTGAATGTTTTTGCAACAATCATGGTTGGTTGTTCTTTTATGCTGTGGGCTTGGGTAAATGCAGATATGATTTGTCCAATATCATGGCCGTCAATACTAATAGTATTCCAACCAAAAGATTCAAATCGCCTACAGTACGAATCAACGTCAAATCCGTACATTGTTTGCTGACTTTGACCAATTCCATTGACATCAACAATACCAACCAAGTTGTCGAGTTTATAATGAGCCGCCAAGGCTGCNGCTTCCCNTACACCACCTTCAGCCGTTTCACCATCACCCATTAATACATAAACACGATAGTCTAACTGATCCAAATACTTACCGTTAATAGCCATACCCAAGCCAACACTTAGCCCTTGTCCAAGGGATCCTGTGGCCACATCTACCCAAGGCAGGCGTGGTGTAGGGTGTCCTTCTAAATCGCTGTCGATCTTTCTCAAATTAAGCAAATCGTCAACTTCAATTATACCAGCTTCAGCCCAAGCCGCATAAAGCAATGGCGCAGCATGTCCCTTGGATAAAACAAAACGATCATTGTTGGGATTATCAGCCTGATGAATATCGTATCGCATACTATGAAAAAATAGTACTGATACGATATCAGCAGCGGACATACAAGTTGTTGGGTGGCCAGACCCAGATTCACTTGTCGAAACAATAGAATGAATTCGTAAGTTATTGGCTTTTTGTGAAAGTGCAGTTATGGTACTTGTCATTTGTGTTATGCTCACCTTAAAGTCGGTCTCCTACGTTTAATTTGATGTGTTTTTAGTCTGGTTGATTAGTCTGACTAAAATGTCAATTGCATGCATAATCGATTCTTGGTCTGCATCACTGTTTGTTACTATTCGAACCTGCTGTGTGTCAAAATAGGATAACTTAACCCCTTTCTTTTTAGCTTTTTCAACAAATTCTGGAGCTGCAATTCCAACTTTGTGGCTATTAAAAACAACTATGTTAGTGGGGAAATGAGACGGTTCTAGTTCTAGCTCTTCAATTTCTGCTAAATGTTTGGCGATCAGTTGAGCATGAACATGGTCTTCAGATAATCGTTCGACCATTTTGGTTAAAGCAACGAGACCAGCTGCAGCAATTACACCTGATTGACGCATGCCACCACCAAGTCGTCGGCGTACTTGCACGGCCTGCTGAATAAAATCGTTCGATCCTACTAGTATAGACCCAACGGGGGCAGATAAACCTTTGGACAAGCAGAATGAAACGGAATCCGCATGTTCGGTAATTGATTTAACTGAAACTCCTAACGCCTCGGCGGCATTAAAAATCCGCGCACCATCTAAATGAACTGAGGTTTGGTGCTGGTGGGCTAATTGACAAACTGTTTTCATTCGATCTAACGTGATTGGTCGTCCACCACGACGATTATGTGTGGTTTCTAGACAGAGCAAGCTAGTTTTTGGAAAGCGATTTCTGTTCCTCTGTAGGTAATACGTGATCTGCTCTGGGTCAGGACAACCTGTTGGGTGATCGACTACAATTGGCATTACTCCCGCTAAACCTGAAATTGCCGCCGACTCGTAGTAATAAATGTGAGATTCAGCATCAACAATGGCAGTGTCACCATGGCGTGCATGCGTCATGATAGCCACGTTGTTACTCATTGTACCGCTTGGTACGAATAGTGCAGATTCTTTTCCCATCATCTGGGCGGCTAAATCTTGTAGTTCGTTTACTGTGGAATCTTCACCGTGGCAATCATCACCTACAACGGAGTCCATCATCGCTTGGCGCATCTCCCTTGTGGGCTTTGTAACGGTATCGCTCCGAAGATCTACGACTTTCATCGCTGTTACTTAAAAAGAAGAATAGAGGGTGGTTTGAATTTAGTTAGTCTTTGTTAGTATGAATACCAGCAAGAATTGCTAATCGACGCTCAGCTGCTAACGAAAGATAATGTAGCTTGTGATGACTAATCAAATCTTCAAATAAATTTATTGCAAGATTATCCTTCTCAAGTTTTAAATAGGATTCAGCTAACCAATACTTAGATTTAGCTTGTGAGTCATCTGGCTCAGAAATGTCAATTGATCCCGATTGGGAGATTCTTGTGTCCTCTTGGTTTGCTTCCGAATAAGCTAAAGCCTGTTGAAAGTAAGACACAGCAGCCTCAAAATCTTGGTCTTGGTGGTAAGCTTTGAAAGCCAAATATAGACTGATATTATCCCCATTGAGAAAGTCTAGGTTGGCGCTAGCATACAATGGGTCCGACAATTCTTCGATAATGTCTTCTTCTTGCTCTTCTTCTAAGACCTCAATATTCGTTTCATTTAGCATAAAAATATCCTGTGATCCAGTCTCATTATATTAGAATCTTTTTTAAGCAATTTTATCAATCAGTAGACCACCACCACGAAGTTGTCCCTTTGCGTCTCTGCTGATTCTGCGTAATGTGTCAACATTCCCAGATTGCTGCGTTCTTTGAAGTTGACGACTACGTTGGACACGTGCCACCTCTATTTTCTTTGTGGCTAATTTATGCCCTTTCCGTTTGCCAATTTCGCTAGCTTCTCGAGTCAAGTTTCGTTTTCCTAGTGGCTTGCTAGCATTTCGGTTCGTCGTGTGGGTAGCAGGAAGCCGCATTTGTCGACCTAAATCCTTCGTCGGCATCAACGTACTGGTATGAGTAGACATTAGAAAAATCCTTTGGCCGTGCAGCCTGCGTTCGAAAATGGTCCACCATTATAACCGAAGTTAGTCAGTTTTCCAACCAAAAACCAAAGATCGTTTGTGGTTTTTGGTGTTAGCGACGCTTCCACCAGACGGCAAAGCCGACTATTGAAATGAGAAATGGTATTAGGAAGACCGCGACTAACTGGATCATAATTTGCTCTCGGGCAGTAATATTTCTCAAGCTACGAGACCGAGGGTCGATCGGCCGGATTGAAATCAGATCACCTTCCATGGTCAGCCAACCAGTACTTCCCAAAAAAAACTCTCCACCACTAGTACTCGAAAAGAATTGGTTGGAAGCAAAGTCAGCATCACCAACTACAACAATACGGCTGTTGGCTTCAGACTCTACTGCAACAGCTATGGAAATTGGGCCTGCCGTATCTTGTGCTTGATCATATTTGGCTTTTTGCCAAGATGATTGCTCAGTTTCCCCCCAACAAATACTACTATCAAAGTCAGGTAGCTTAGCTAATGGCTGAACAGAAATTCGTTTTTTAAGACCTTCTGTGTTGGCGAAGACTGACCGAGTTAATTGAAATACGACGGTTGGCCTTACCAAGTGTTGTGTTATAGGGTGAAAGTCAAAGTTCATAAGAACAGGTGTGGCGGGACCACCGAAAGCAGAGAAAAAACGTCGATCTAATATAACCACATAATCATTGCTAACTTGGACCCCCCAACGGGCGAGTAAGTCAATTAAACCCTGATTTTGGTCACTTTGCTCAAATGATGTAGGATCAAGCATTACCATTATTTTTCCGCTTCGGTTCATATAGCGTTCAATAGAACCAAGTTCGTTTTCAGATAATGGACGCTTAGGGGCAGCGATGATCAAAGCTGAACAGTCTGGGGGAACCCTTCTTTGGCTTGTCAACGACAAATCATAGACAACATAATTTTGCTTTTCTAATTCTTCTTTCGCTTGATTATAACCATTAATGGAAAAATCATCGGTTGACCGTTCACCGTGCCCAACCAAAAAGTAAACTCTTTGTTCGATATTACGGGTGATTTTCAATAATGCACTAGTAAATTTTTGTTCATCAACTGTAGACACGAACTCACGTTTTTGTTTTTACTTGGATTCAAAAACTAATGTTCCATTATTGCGAATTTCATACTTTTCAACTGTTTGTACTTCAGTGAAAGTATCAATAAAGGAAACGTTAATTTTGTCTGAGGCTCTCTGGTACATCTTCAGCAGTTCCTTTGCTCGGTCATAATCCCTCTTTTCTCTCTCACTAGATGGATTCTGGCTGAAAAAAGCCTTCACCTCAACTGGTTGGTTAAGCTGCTTTATTACTTTCTGTGTTTGTGTCGATAAGGTATACCATTTCTCACCTGTTAGGTCGATAACGTGATCAAAACGCTTCAAAACGATCAGGTTTGTGAAAATCGCAAGACCTACGACAGAGAGCACGCTAATTGCGACGTTTGTACCATATCGTGTTTGCCGACTTTGTAGTAGTAGAACTAAGTCTTGAAAGCGTAAGATACAGAATGCACATAGGCTGCCTGCCTCTAAAATTAAGAAAATCCAAATAAGAAGAGTATTTCGAAGTAGTAAGCTTGCTAATAATGGGAATAATAGACTAATAACGAAAAAACCACACAAAGTGCCAATTTGGCGTTTCATAATCATCTCCACTTAGCAGATTCTACTGATTTGACTGTGCAGAACAAGCTAACAGCAATGAAACTCGCGTAGTATACGGTATCTTTAATAGACAAGACGCCACGAGAAAAGTCGTCAAGGTGAGTAACCGGCGAAATGTATTTCAAGAACTGGCTGGTAGTATCAGTTCGATCCGAAAAGGAGCTGACAATCCATAGTATTAGGAGTACACCAAAACTGGTTAAGGCTGATACAATTTGGTTTCGGCACATGGATGATATCATCAAACCAAAAGATAAAAAGGATGCGCCTAGTAATATAGTACCCAGGTAGCCACTTATGATTTGTCCATAATCAGGTTGGCCAAAAGGCTCAATCATTAATGGGAAAAAGAGAGTTAGTGATAACATCAACAGATAGAGAATTAGGCTCGCTAAGTATTTCCCCAAAACGATTTCAACATCCCTGATGGGTGATGTCATCAGTAGTTCGATAGTACCTGTTTTTTTCTCCTCAGAAAAAAGTCGCATGGTCATAGCCGGCGTAAAAAAAAGTAAGGTTACACTGAGGTAGTTACGAAATAAAACTTGCATCACTGCAGTACTGAGCTCTTGACGAACTACAGCCCGTAGCAAAATAGCATAAAAAAAGAATCCGGATAGGCTGGAAAAAATAATTAGTACAAAATAAGCTACTGGCGATACAAAGTAAGTATAAAGCTCTTTGGCTATGATAGCTGGGATTTTTTTCATCGAATACTATATTTGATACGTTGTTTCTCATCGAAATTAGTGCAAGGCCAGTTTTTACTCCAGACTTCTGATTCAGAGAGCATATAACGGCAGGCTGCTGCATGACGACGTTGTTTCATACTTTTTATGGGGCTACTAGCATTAATCAATTTTCCACTGAACAAAATGGCCTTAGATTTTTTTACTAATAAAGGTTCTAGCTTGGTTCGGTTAGCCGAGGATAATTTGGAATTTTCTGTAAAACACCGATTAGCTTGTTGTTGCTCACAGATTACACCGCTTGATAAAACCACCGGTGTACTATCTTTGGCAGCCAATTGTTCACTGTGAGAGCGTAGTTGTACGTAAATCGGCTCATTATCTTTTGTAATCTCTACCATGGNTATCCAGATGCATATACTGCCGTTCAGATACTATTGACTTTGATGTAAAGAATACTCAGAACCATAGAAAAAAGCATGATTTGAATTCCCTCAGCTGGCTAACCAATACAGTCAGCGAGAGGTCGTTTCAAGTTGGCNTAAGTTAAAAATTTAATGTCAGTTGACCATAAAGGTTTTGATTAAAGATTCGGCGGTCATGATTATCTTTCTGCTGAAAACCTTCCGGGGTTTTATCTCCTCCGCTAAGTGCTTCTACGCAATCGTATCTTTCGATACTGTTTGTAGATTTAACTGGATGATTCACCCGANCGCCAAAAAACGTGTCCAACAAAAAATGGGCCTAGTGAATCAATATATTCGGCTGTTTGTTGTGTACCCCTCATGTCCTGAATTAGGCGGGATAGTGGGTGTAATTCCGGTCCAACTAGGCCAATGATAAATTCGTTATCATTGGCATCTAAACCAAAACAGGCCAAACGGATATCAGCGGCTAGGCCTTGGCTTGCGTATGACTGACCTAACATACCGTGTTCTGCGAGGATCGGACCACGTTGCCGATGTTCCATTAAATAGAAGTTGGGCTTCCGACGAAGCGGGTACCAGATCGCCCAAGGGTAATCTGTGCTGAGTAGATTTCGAAGAGGTTTCTCTATTAGCCAGTCTTCTAAATCTGTTTCTCTTCCGGAAGCATAGGTCCGACCGGTCATGGTCATTTCAGGGCGATGAGTCAATCGGTGGAAGCAGTCCTTGGAGAAAGTCTCACGGACCTTCCCCACCATGTCGGCGGGATTTTCTGTTGCGATGACAATACCGATTCCATCCGGATGATGCAAATCTTTATACAATACACAGTCGAGGCCAGACAACGCAGGTAGAAGGACTTCAGGATCCTTACAATCTGTGAAAGCATGCAATTGAAAAAACATTCTTTTATCAGAGACCTGTGGTTGACCTTCCACTGGGGCTCCAATCTCTCGGATATCGAGCTTTCTTCTGTCTTTCATGTTTAAATTACTTTATATTCCTTTTAAATTGGGATTCAGTAGTAGTTTCTGTCAGATTCGTTAGTTTTTCTGAGACAGGAAAATGGTTGAGGATCAAGTAGACTAATACACCTGTTACGGAAACATATAACCAAATTGGGAAAGTGTAACGAGCGATTCGGCGATGTGAAGCGAATTTGGACAAGAAAGCGAAAGCAAAGGTTATCAAGACGATTGGTAGTGCAATGACAGACAAGGCAATATGTGTAATCAGGATAAAAAAGTAGACAGGGCGAATCAGACCTTGGCCCAGAAATTTTGTATCTCCGTGGAAGTGATGATAAATGATATAAGAGATTAAGAACAGCGAAGATAAAAGTAGAGCAATCAGCATAGATCTTTGGTGTTTTTTCTTTTTTCCTCGTTGAATGGAACGAACACCTAAGATTATGAAAATCGCACTTGAACCATTTAAAAGTGCGTTGACTATCGATAAATGTTGAACGAAAGGCAATTCAGTTTCTGCTTCTGCTTTGAAGTAAATGAGCCAGACTAGAAAAATAATGGCGAGGAGACTAACAGAAAGCAGAGTAATTACAATAGAGCGGTTACTTTGGATAATCAATTTATTCCTAGAAAATTTGATCTGCGATCATTGCAACCAAAATCAGAGGAAGATAGACTAGTGAAGCTGATAAAACTCGTTTGGCAGCCAGTTGGGACGGGGACCAAGCTAAGGATAAACTAAGTCCAAGAAACACTAAACCTGTGAGTGTCGCAACAAACAAATAACGATAGCTAGCAATTTGAACAATTGGGACGGCTGGTAATAAGCCGACAAACAGAAGGATTAGGGTTTGAAACCAAATATGGAAAATCGTACTTTTACCATTGGGTTGAACAATGGGTAATAACTGGAATCCGGCCTGAGCATAATCATCTCGATACAGCCAAGCGATGGATAAAGAATGGGGTAGTTGCCACCAAAACAAAATAGCGAAGAGAACACCAGCCCCCAAGTCAATCCGCCCACTAGCAGCACACCAACCGGCAACTGGTGGCAAAGCTCCTGGTATAGCGCCTAAAAAAGTACTGATCGGTGATTTCTGTTTGAGTGGGGTGTAAATCAACAAGTAGCTGAAATGGATGGCGATAATAACCCCCGTGGTTAGTGGATTGATCACCACAGAAAGGTAGACTGCACCGATTGTCGAGATTACTAAGCCAAAAATTAAGGCTTGTCTAGGAGAAACACAACCAGTGGGNATTGGCCTCTTAGCTGTCCGCATCATCAGTGCATCACTCTGGCGTTCAATGTACTGGTTCAATGCTAAGGTTCCTCCAGCTGAGAGGGCGGTNCCTATTAATGTTTGGATTAGTCTCCAGTAATCCATAGGCATTGGCGACAGGAAAAAGCCCGCCGTTGTAGTAACTAGAATCATAGCTACTAAGTTAGGCTTAGTCAGGTTAAATAAAGACCTGAATAAGCCTGAATTTGAGATGGACGGTACATTAATAGAATCAGATCTCATTTTTCGCCGAATTTTTCTTAGGTAGTTGACTGCACTCGGGCCGAATTGGGTATTTTGAGTTTACTACCGTCCACCTTTCCAGCNGCAGTGTAACGAATTACCTCAAAAGAAAAGATTAGAGAATTCATAAATAGGAAAACACCCAAAAATTGATGCCCACTAGTAATTGCTGTTCTTAGAGGAATAGATAATCTTTCACCCAACTGAAACTCACTGTACCAAGATCCAATACCGAGTGTCATTTGTAAGACAATAATCGTTCCCATTATCATTGACAAGTTAATAAAATTAGCAAAACTGGAATAATCAGAAAATACCCGTCGAACAAGAAGGACGATATGCATAGCAACCAAAATAGCAATCAAGACGTGTACCACTAGATATTGAGTAGTATGGCGGACGACAGCGCCCAAAACCAGTTGTACATATATGAGTATGGAGGTGAAAATACTTAGCCGACTAATTTTATTTGATTCTGGTGCCAACATTTGATTTGGTTGTTGATAACTCTTCCGGGAAGTTAACATTGCCAAAATAGTGAAAAAAGCCAACGATACAGGTGCGAAACTAGCATGAACTATAGCTAAGGCTATGCTATTTTCAGTTACCCTAAGCCCCCCCAAGATCCCCTGTATCACCACGGTGATTAACGATAATACTGATAACCATCTCAGTAAACCCTGCTGATTGGACAACCAAACTGAAACTAACGTAGCAATTGCCAATAGTCCAACCAATGAACCCAACAATCGGTGAGAATGTTCTAGCAGGACACCATGCACATAAACTCCCAACTGTCCGTCTTGACTAAGAATAGTATAAGACCGGTGTGTTTGGCTATCCGTAATTTTCCAAACTTCACCCGGTTTGACTACACGAATTTTGGCCATTTCAGACAAGTGATTTTCATCAACAGAAACTGAGTTCTGAACGGCTTCAGTCATAACCCCCCTATCCAAATCATTAGCTAAATGATTTGGTATTGAGACCAGAAGTCCACTCACCATCCGATCTATAGGGTATAAGAACATGTTTTCTCCGAATGTAGTGGGCCAATCGGGAACAGACATACCGGCATCCGTACCAGTTACCATACCCCCAACCAACACCAGAATGAGCATGGTTAAGAGCGTGCAAACAGCTAAGACATAGTTCCGTGAGTAATAGTTTTTTTTCATCGGTAGGTTACTGAAGCTCGCGTAGGTCTATATTATACCACTGCTGAGAAAACGAATACAAGAATAGTTGAATTGAATGTAGGCCCATGCTATACTTCGGCTGTTTATTTTCGATTTGATAGGGGTTCGACATGAATGCTGATAGCAGCTTAGTAGACAAGAAAATTGAAGAACTTGGAATTCAATTGCAGAAGCCAGTTAAGCCCGTTGCTAACTATGTGACAACGGTTCAAACTGGAAATTTAGTCTTTACTTCAGGGCATGGACCGATTGGAGATGATGGTCAACTAATCCTTGGCCAACTCGGAACTGATATGGATATTGAAGGTGGTTATCAGGCTGCACGCGCTGTCGGCATTGGACTTCTTAGTACTCTTAAGGCAACACTTGGCAACTTAGATCGAATTAAGAAAATAGTGAAGTTAGTCGGCTTCGTTAACTCTTCAGCTGACTTTAAAGACCAGCCAGCAGTGGTAAATGGGGCTTCAGACCTTTTTGTCGAAATTTTCGGTGATAAGGGAAGGCATGCTCGATCGGCCGTAGGAATGGTACAGCTGCCTGGTGGTATTGCGGTTGAAGTTGAGATGATTGTTGAAGTTGAGTAGCCAGATGGCCAAACAAGTAGTACACCCAAAGATTCGTGGTTTCATCTGTACTAATGCCCACCCAGTGGGTTGTGCCAAGAATGTAGAAACACAGGCAAATTATGTTCGCCAAGCCGTACCTTCACGTCAAACAGGCCTAAATGCTTTGATCATTGGTGCTTCAACTGGATATGGGCTAGCATCTCGGGTTGCGCTGGCAACAAGCTACGGGGCAAACACAATTGGTGTGTTTTTTGAGAAGCCACCGGTCGGGAAGAAAACTGGCACTGCGGGTTACTATAACTCCTTTGCTTTCCATAAACATGCTGATAGACAAGGAGTGAAAGCGCTCAGCATTAATGGTGATGCATTCTCAGATA
>PAYP01000071.1:0-54966 GCA_002714785.1 Candidatus Poribacteria bacterium
TGACGGCCAAATTATTTCTGTCTGTACTGTAGTGTCTGATGGTTGTTGATTAAGTTTAAGTGCAATGGGAATGATGATAGATGCCAACTTGTCTATTTCGATAATTAGCTTAATCCCATCTAATGGTAATGGTGAAAAGTGTAAATCTAAGCCAGGTGTTAATTTGACTGGTATTTCCAATGATTGGTTGACGGTAATCCGATTGTCCATGGATTGGCTAAACAATTGTTGTTTATATTTAGACAATTCGACCGAATCTATGCCTGACCAATTAGCATAAATATCCTTGATATTCAGCACTGTCTGGCCTGTATTTTTTAAGGTTACAGTTTTGACTACTGGTTCTTGTATGTTATCCTGGATCGTATTTAACTCCAAATTAATACTCGATGGTTCCCAATCCACAGTACGAACGAAGTTCAGCTCAACTCGGAAGTGAATTTCATCTGCGCTTTCGCCCTGGATATCCTTAGCCTTAACAACTAATTGAGTTGAACCTTCGACCAATTCATTAAAGTCCAGCTTCAACAGACCATCTGATTTTACAGCCAGTTTAGCTTTGCCCGTGTTTGGGTCTACCACAGAATTATTGAATAGCCCACTACGGGATAGGGTAAGTGTCCCATTCAAATCCCCCGCTAGATATTGTTGATCTAACATAAAAATTAAACTACTACCATCCTCGAAATTAAATTCAACCGCCTGATTGACAGTCTGGGGACTGACTGTCGCGGAAATTCGGTTTTGTTGATCTTTGGTCTTAATCGTTAATCCAGAATCAATAAAAGTAAAGGTCCTAGTCATTAACAAATCGTCAAAACGATCAGTTCCACTATGTTGATAGTTTATGGTGTCAGTATCAATCCACTTCAAAGCTGTACCATCATAGAGATAGCCGATTGGTTCAGCTGTTTCTACTTCAAAGGTTAATCTATCACCAACGTTAAAATCTGGGTCAGCAAAATATTGACCCAGATCGATTATGCTATCTTGATCATAAGGAGAGCCGGTAAAGTCATCAATTTGAGAAATTGTTTCTGGCTTCTGGTTTTTCAGCGTTACTATGTAGCTCAAATGCCTAGCTTCTGATACTAGCATCGAATCAACACGCGTAGTCGGTAAGAATTCCAATCTACTTCCATCAGTAGATACCAAAGCAATTGTATCTGCTTGTTCGGATGGGATTTGAATTTCCATCGGCTGTTCATTCAGTTGGGTCACGTCTTGACCAGTCGAATCAGTTATTTTGACTTCTAACATGTGTTCAATGTCGAGTCTTTGCTGAAGTATCGATTTGAGACCTACATTAGGTATTTCTGAAATCTTGGCTTGTCTGGCTATCTTGAACTGCATCACTACTGCGGTTGGAGGTATAGTCAATAACGCTTGTTGCCCGCCCAATTTGATTGACTCAACCTGTGCTTGGCTTGGTGAATCGATAGCTAGTGCAATGTCCCAATTCACAACTAATGTGGACAGATGGTCTTCGGTAATAGTCAACTGTTGACTAGTTAAGACACGACTACCGTTGGTTGAAGTCTGGATTAGAAATCGTTCGATTTGATCATTGAGACGAACCAAGGTATGAGGATGAACCCAGGTTAGACGAAATTGCCCAGCTTGATCTATCATCAAAGCTTCCTCTGCCATTGGAGTTGGGTTTAGTTTAGGGTTGATCAGTCGGTAGTTTAAAGACGACGTCTCCATTTCTGTGATGACTCGACCTGATCGATCTCTCAAGCGACCATGAATTTGTAATATGGGAGACGATTGTGGAATTGAATAAGGAAGTAAGACTTGACCTTCCGTCAACGGCCAATCAACACCACTAACCGTCAGTTTGTTAGCCCCCAAGGTTTCAATAAAAAAAGCGGCTCCACCCTGAACAGGTACAGTATTTAAGTCTGGCTTATTCCATGGATCTCCAGCCACTACTACACTGATCAAATCGTTTGGGATACTCATGGAATTGGGCAAATTCAATATGTTTTCACTATCTATAGTGTCAGGCTTAATTGACAAACCAATCAAATTCCAGCCCTGATTTAGAATTATTACCTGACTATTTTCACCATTACTGCTTGACCAATTGCGACCTTCTACCTTTAGTGAAATTGCTTCGACAGCGTTAGGCCTTACGACTAGTAAACCCCTATCAGCAGTTAAATCTAAATTAGAATTTAGATCTTGTGGATAACTTTTCCAGTTTTGGCTAGAAAGATCTTGGGTAACAATAAAACGAACATCTGTAGTCCCGGGTATTGTATTTTCCAGTACATCGTATAAATCACTAATCTTGGTTAGTGGTTGATAAGCTCCGTTGATAAACCGAATTTGTAACGGTATGTGTAAGAGGCTTATACCAGCAGGAATTTCGACATCTAAACTCTCAAAATCAATCTCTACATCTAAAGACAGATTGGTTGGATGAGAAATCAATTGTCCACTCGGTGATCCTTGAGTCGACAGATTGAAGGTTAATGGTCTAACCGGAGGTACAATTGAAATGGGGTTGAAGATCAGCCTTATAGTTTGATTTTCTGCTAACTCTTCGATAGGTACGATTATCTCACCATTTTCCTGATCTTCGATTTCGAAAGTCCAATTGCCGACTAATCCTTCGCTAATGACTTGAAAATTGTCTGCTGTGGGGGTTATCCAGTTTCCTGGTTGTTCTAACCTAATTCTTCCACCATTCATCTGGCCTATTGCAGTATAGGTGAGTTCTAAGCTACCAGATTCGCCAGCTTTCAGGATTGTTGAGTCAGTGTTTGCATCCTTGGCTAGGCTAGCCAGATTCCCGGAACCATCCTCTGCCTGAATCGTCAACAAATCAGTCTGCAGCATTGATTCACTGAAGTTAGAAGGTTGATCAGTTTGCTGGTATCCAGTGGTCCACAATTTAAAATCGCTACCCAAACGAATTAATTTCGAATCTGAAATTGAAATTGTATTGTTGGCATAAGTCAAATACAGGTTTTGACCAGCCGACATCCATCTCAAGAGAAGGTCGATCTGTCGTCCATTGGTCGAAATTGACTGTATCATCTGGGCTGGCTCAGCCACGATGAAACCAGGGCTATTGGCATCATACGATTGTGGAACCACCCAATCATCAGGTAGTTGTAGCCGAATTTGTTCTCCATCCATTATCCCTTCAGCGGTAAAAGTAAACACAAGTTTATTAATGATTGTTTTAGCTGATATAACCTGTCCTAAAGAACTGCCATTAGTTGAGAAAGCCTCTACTGACAATAAACCTGACCCTGCAGTAGCTGTGGTAGTATTAACTTGGATTGTTTCAACTTCGATAGAACGCCCAAATGGCTGATTTTCGGAAGATAGGCTAAAGGCAAAATGGTGCTTGCCCAAATAATTCGGTACTGTTAATTTGCTGTAATCAATGGTTAAGCTCTTATTTGGGCGTAGTTTTTCAATGTTTAATTCAACAGTTTGAGTTAAATCACTAGTCTCGGTTGGGTGTGTTATGGGAGTAACAATTCTGGCCGTTACATCTCTAGCAGGTGAAACCACCAAGGTTGTTGCTGATTCCGTTGATTCATCTAAATTAGGAATTGGCCAGTCAGTTGGGATTTGTAAGTAGAGTTTGGCATTTTTTAAGTCTTCGCCAGCCTGATTGGTATAAGTGAATCTCAAGGATTGATCGGTTGTACCTGCTGGCACACTAGATTTGTCTACAGCAACTGATCCACTACCATCTAGAACCAATTGAAATGGAACCTCTATTTGCCTATCCCCCATTGAAATTTCGAAATTACTTTGGCTTGGTCTATTATTGGTAGTAGCAGTATAAACAGCTTTGGTTACATTATCACTATTGGGTCTAGGTGGATTAGCTACCAGAAAAATACTTTCTTTTTCTCCTGTGAGATTACTTTCATCAGAGAGTGAGGTAACCAAATCTTGACTAGCTGACGCAAAAACTATACTTTTACCATTGGGACTAATACGCGCTTGCCTAGCAATAATACCTTCATTTGTACCAGACTCAGATTGACTTACTAGCTGAGTGATGCCTGTTTGACGATCGTGAACAAAAACATTTAACAATTCTTGCTCGGCTGAGGTGGCTAAGTTACTAGCAGTGGACTCGAATACAATAAACCGACCATCTGAACTAACTGAGGGGTTAATACAGTCTTGATTCGNTTGTANCTGGTCGGAAGNAACACTCACCCGATTGATTTGTCCTGTCGACACTTGATAACAAAAAACATCCTTGTAGCCATTAGTGTCATTCGCTACTAGGTTGGTAGCCGACGACACAAATACAACCCAACTTCCATCTCCGCTGATAGCTGGGGATTCACTATCAGCATTAGCTAAGGTTTGATCAGCTTGTTGGCTAACACAAATAGTGCCNCNAATCTCTGTCCATAAATAGATCTGTTCAAAAGGTGTTGTTAATGTTTTCCCCTCAATCAAATTCGTAGCTCCAGAAGCAAAGACGACAGCAGTTCCACTATTACTAATACTGGGATTTCGGCTGTTCCCATTTCCAGCTANCTGGCTACTATTTTGACTAATCCGAACTAGTCCTACGCTGTCTGTCCAGAGGTAAATTTGATAAAAGCCAGTACCTTGATCCGGAATTGTATCCAAATCATCCGGGATCAGTGGTGGTGGTAATGGAACTAGGTTNTCTGCTTGGGACTGAAATGCAATGAATTTTCCATCGCTATTTACCACTGGTAACTCACTGTCTGCATCCCCATAATTCTGGTTAGTACCTTGACTAATTCGTTTGGTCGTACCACCATTTTGCCATAGATAAATCTGCTGAAAGTTATTAGCTGGTTCTAAACCAGCAATCATTGGCCGGATATCGGTGGCATTAGAAACAAAAACAACATAGTTCCCGTCGGTGCTAATACGAGGCTGGATACTCTCAGCATTAGCCGAGCTACCACTCTCCGCAACACTAACCCGTATGATATTTATTGTTTCTGCAGCATTTTGTACTTGTCGATTATAATGATAAATCTCGTTTTGGTTAATCCCAGAAGTAAGCTGGTCCAAATCAGTAGATTTCGAAGCAAAGGCTACGGAAACCGTTTCTGTTTCATTATTAGTAGAAATGTCTGGTAACAGAACATTATCCTCTGCTTGAATAAGTCGCTCAACTGAAATAATACCTCGATAACGACCCAGTCTAAGCTGGCCTTCGTCGAAGTCGCTCTCGACAAGTTCAAGAGGTTGCCATTTTTCGATTTCTCCAGATTGGGTAGGCACAAATAACTTGATGTTTTGGCTATCTATCGGTGACCAATTATCCGGCGGTTGGATGCTAATCCTCTGGTAACGAGTACCAGTAAGATGAATTGTGATCTTAACATCAGTATTGACAGGAAAGACAGAATTACCTTGTATATTCTGAATCAACTGACCTGAGGGGAGTCGGTCTATATAAACCTGGGCATAATAGGTTCTACCTAGAGCCGGAATAACTAATACTAGTACAAAATTACAGTAAATCAGAGTCAAGTAAGCAAGCTTAGGCAATAAACGATACATACCTACCATACCAAGAATAGAATCCAATCCAGTTGAGACTACTAACTAAGGCAAATCAAAACAATAAACGTGATCTCTACCACGTAGATACAAAAAACCGTTTGCTACCACTGGTGCGGACCAAGCGGGGTATTTTAAGCCAAAAGTCTCTGATAATGTGTGCGAGGCACACAGGTCAAAATGGCTTGAGTTGAGACGAATCAGTAATAGAGTACCGAATTCACCCAATGCGATAAGATAATCACTCACAGCGGTCAGAGACATCCGCTCGTCAACTCTTTTCGACCAAACGACCGCACCGTTGTTGATGTTTATACAACGTAATTCAGCACCTGTAGTGTGCCGGCCTGAACATCCATATAAAAAACCATCATGATGAATCGCCGTATTCCAGTGTAACATTAAGGATTTCTTCCGCTGTTTTTTCAGGTCTTTCCAAACTACTTGGTAACCTTCATTAGAAACTCGTAACAATGCACTACCTATCTGATAAGATTCGCTAATAAATACTAATTTCGATTCCGGTCTATGGTCAGAAATAATAACCGGGCTTGACGCATTAACTGACTCGAATTTTTCTGCACGCCAATCAAAATTGAAATTGACCACTCCCTTTACTGGATCAAAACCAACTAATCCACTTCTCATAAAAGCAAAACCCCAAAGCCTAGAACCAATCTGGGTTACTATTGGGCTTGCATAGCTAGATAGTTGGTCCGAAATTTGGTATACCAGATGACCACTATGTTTATCGAAAGCAACAATACCTGATCCATTTCCACTTAGATGATCCTGCACCGAGTAAATATCAGTAGAGGCTGTAGATTGAGAACCACCAACTGTTACAATTAATAGATCACCAACCAAGATCGGGGATGAACCAACTCCAAAGAAATTTTGAACGACATTGAATCGCTTAGTTGTATTGACGGACCAAACTAGTTGGCCCGAAGAAATATTCAAACAGTGTAACATTCCTTCAGCGCCAAAAATATAAACTCGATCTTTATCAACTGATGGTGAACTACGAGGACCGTTGTTATAGCCNAGTAAATCTTGGTAGTCAGTCAGGTAGTCAAATTCCCATATTTTTTCACCGATATCGGCTCTGTAGCAGACTAGGCGAGCTAAATTATCTTCTCGATCAAACAGGAATAAGCGATTTTGAGAAACCGTGGGACTNCCGTAACCTTCACCAGTTTTAGCCTGCCAAACTAAATTTAAATCATCTTGCCAATTAGATGGATTGGTGATCAATGGTGACTTTCCATTACGAGAAGGCCCTAGNAATTGGGGCCAGNCCTGATCTTGATTGGTTTGGTTCGTTACTTCATTCGCTAAGGTTGACAAATGACAGGTCAAATAAATTAAGAATATCAGTAATTGTTTTAGCCAATTGTAGGATTTGAAAATTGAAAATAGTTCTCCCAAAATCATACNNCCTATTTTAGTTGTCTCTACCCTAAAAAACAACTAGCTATGCAGCTATCAAACGCTGTGATATAATTAGCGGNCATAATATGATTGGCTAATATTAAGGACTTAGATATGGCAAATATACCAATAGCACTAGAGTTATACTCGGTTCGTAACGAACTAGTAGAAGATACAGCTGGCACATTGAAAGCTGTAGCCGAAATGGGCTACGTAGGAGTTGAATTCGCAGGACACCCAAACAATACAGCACAAGAATTACGCACACTATTAGATGATTTGGGTATTGTTTGTTGTGGTTGGCACACACCAATTGATTTGGTTCAAGATGATAAATTATCTGAAACTATTGAGTTTAACCAGATTTTAGGAAATTCAAACATTATCATCCCTGGAATACCTCAGCATATGAGGGAAACACGAGAAGACTGGCTAAAAATGGCTGAATTTTTTAATCAATTGGCTGAGAAATTAGCGTCACATGATATGGCAACTGGTTACCACAATCATCATATTGAGTTTGAAGAGTTAGGTGGCGAGCTACCTTGGGATACTTTTTTCGGTAATACTAACTCTGAAGTAATAATGCAACTTGATACTGGTAATGCTTTTTACGGTGGAGCCGAATTATTATCGATTTTCGAGCGATATCCCAACCGGGCAATCACAGTTCATCTAAAACCCTATTCCAAAACTGATGGTTTTCGACCCCTGATCGGTGATGATGATGTACCTTGGTCAGATGTATTCAAGGCCTGTGAAACTAATGGTGGTACTGAATGGTACATTGTTGAGTATGAAAGTGACCTTTATGAGCCGTTAGAATCAGTTGAACGCTGCTTGAAAAATTTGAAAGCAATGGGAAAATAAAATCGAGAATATGCCGCTGGATCAAGTAAATTTTGATAGTGTGTTAGATCTTGTTTATCAAGAATGCAGAGAACAAGAAATACCTATGTTGGGTCCAGAGAAGGCTCAGTTTTTGGCCGAGTTAATAGGATCAATTCGGCCAAATCTAGTTGTTGAGTGTGGGACAGCTATCGGCTACTCTGGATTGTGGATTGCGAGAGAACTAAAAAAAGCTAACAAAGGAAAGCTCATCACTATTGAACTTGATCCTGATCGTGCTCAACAAGCAAAATCGAATTTTGAACAGGCCGGTGTCGGAGATTTGGTCGAGCAGCGTGTGGGTAACGCTGAGTATATTTTAAGTACCTTAGACCCTAGCCTAACAGTTGATTTGATCCACTTTGACAATGAATTTGATAATTATTATTCGTGCTTTCGAGCAGTCGAGAGAAACCTGGTCGACGGCTCAATTTTATTGGCAGATAATGTTGGGATTGGCGCCGATCAGATGGAAGACTATCTCAATCTGGTACGTTCGGATTTTGTCTCTCGAACTGAGTGGTTTGAAGTTGACTTGCCTTGGGTCAAGCAAGATGCCATGGAGCTTAGTACCTACCGATCTGGCTTAATCAAAAATTCAGTTTCGCCAAGCGATTAATCAACTTAGCAGACAAAGAACCATATTGTACAACAACTCTATAGGATAATAATACAGATTCAGCTGCTGCTAACCGGATCGGCTGATAGTAAGTTGGTGAAGGATGAAGCAACCCATAATCAGATTCATTCCTAACCCACCAAGGGGTTGGGTAATTAGGGTTTTTTAGCTGATCAATGATTGTAACACTGTAGGTTTTACCGTCGTTGGTGTGTACCCCAGACCAACCACACCAACGACTCGATTGGCCAAAAATTTGGTTAGCTTCAGTACGGCCATTAGCATCCAATAACTCAGAATGGTTAAGTCGATTGTCGAAGCGTATGGTCAGCCCACTATAGAAACACCCGCCCTGCCCCGGTTCTCCTCTCTGCAGGTCTAAGATAACAGGGTGTTCTAGTGCCTTCAACTCAAAATCAACATCTAGTAACATATAACAATCGGTTGGAGAATAAATCTTTATGCTACGCTTCTCGACCAAATGAGATTTATTCTGCCAATCTATCCATAAGTTTGTAGATGAGAAGCCACACTGATCAGCAGAAACATACGGGCAGATCAATTGTTGTACTACCCTGCCAAATCCAGTAGAGTCAGCGTTGGATGCAGGCTCTTCCCAGAAATTAACACCATTGACCTTTTTCCAGGCTAGCCACATTCCTTGATGATGGACGTGATCACTTGGTCGATTAACCGTCAGTGGTGGCGAATCAGGCAACTGCAATGGATGCCAAAAGCCACGCTTTCCATCTTTGGGGTACTGGTAGGACACCAGTAGTTTGTTATTCCATTTAAAATCAAGTTGATGACCCATCTGAATGGTAGAAAACATTGACATTCCTTTTGATAATTTAAAGCTGCAGGACCTGGCCATCAAAGCTAAGCCTGACACTTTCAGGCAGGTCAAAGCCTTGTTCTGAGCATTGATCATTGAAGTAACGATGATCAATGCGGTGCATCATATGTATTAGGTAAGTATTCTTGGGTTGAATTTTTTCCCATATAGCAATCGCATCCTGAACTGAGAAGTGTGTTGGGTGCCCTGGATTAAAGCTAAGAGCATCAATAATTAGTAGGTCAACACCTTTCAGAAGTTCTAGCGATTGTGAAGGCATCAGTTTTACATCTGGAATATAACCAAAATTCTGTATTCGATAACCAAATGTATCAACTGTACCATGTTGAACTGGAATTGGAACGATATTTAGCCCAAACAAGTTGAATGGGCCAGTTACCGGATTAGGTACTAAGTGGGCAACCCCTCCACCTTGAAAAGTATCTTTGCGAAACATATAATCAAAATTACGTTGGAGAATGCTCATGGTCTCAGTTGGGCCATAGATAGGCATATCCATGTTCTGTTTTCGACAAGGCATAACTAAGTCATTAGTACCACTGATGTGATCAGCATGACAATGAGTGTAAATAACAGCGTCAATTCGATCTATCTGACAGCGATCAATTTGGTCGATAAAGTTGGGCCCTACATCAAACTGGAGATGCTTAATATTATCGGAAGTAGTTATCTCAACATGAATGGAAGTGCGAGATCTGTAGTTCTTAGAACCATAAACGCGAGCATCTTGACATGTATCACACTGGCATTTGTATTCGGGAACACCAGTTGACGTTCCCGACCCAAGGATCGTTATCTTCACAGAATAGTCCTCAGTTGATTAATCATAACCTTGTTGGAAACGTAGATCGCCAATTGCAGCCATTACGTCTTGACCAATTAACTTGTACTGTTCACGACGAGGCTCATTAGCAAAATGAGAAAAATCGAGGGGCTGACCGAACGAAACAGTAATTTTAGCTGGTTGAGGCAGAAAGCTGTGCCTAGGTAGAAATCTTTCGGCACCGCCAATGAAAGCCGGGATTACTGGCACATCAACTTGTTTAACAATAAAACCTATACCATCGACCGGTTTCCCCAATTGCCCGTCAAGGCTTCGTGTACCTTCGGGAAATAGCATGACCCGATTTCCCGAATTTAGTAGCCTGATAGTTTGTTTCAAAGCTCTCAGATCTGGAGTGCCTCTCTTGACAGGATATCCATTGAAAAAATCTAACATACTACCGATTACGGGCCAAGAAAGGGCATCGTCTCGTACCATAAAATGAAATTCTTGGTTGGCTGCTGTGGCAATTAAGAAGGGGTCAACAAAACTGACGTGATTGGCTAACAGCAAAAAACTGCCGTGTTTGGGAAGCCCCTCACGGCCAACAGATTCTAGCCCACCAGTCAGACTGAACAACACACTAACGGCTCGAAAACCACGGCGGAATCGATTACTGTCTTGACAACTATGAACAAAATTGATGGTTGGTTCGCCCTGAATTGGACTTAAAAGGTTAGCCATAGAAATCGATCAAAAAATTAATTCGTCGAGAAATGATCAGTTTTCTTTAACACTGTAGAAACGACCTCACCTATGGTCAAATCGGAGGTGTCAATTACTATGGCTTCCTGATCTATTTTAAGTGGGCTATTTAATCGGGATTTATCAGCTAGATCTCGGTCTGTGATCTCTTGAACGATCTGTGAAATGGAGCAGTTAATACCTTTTCCTTGAAGTTCATTAAACCGTCGGTTGGCACGCACATTAACTGATGCCGTTATATAAAATTTCAGATCAGCATTCGGTAAAACGACAGTTGTTGTATCGCGCCCCTCTGCGACTACTCCTCCGGAAGATGCAATCCGTCGTTGTTGACGAACCATTTCCTTACGAACTCCTGGCACTTTAGCTACCGCTGCGACTTGAGAATCAATAACAGGAGTTCGAATTTGGGTCGATACGTCAATTCCATCAAGCAAGGTTATTTGTCCATTATCGACAAATTCAATTTGGCAATTCTGAGCCAACTCAATTAGAGCAATCTGATTGCTCGGTTCGACTCCTGACTGCACGGATAACAACGTTATAGCTCGATACATCGAGCCAGAATTAAGATAAACATAATCCAACCGTTCGGCTATTAGGCGAGCAGCCGTACTTTTCCCAGAGCCTGCAGGACCATCGATGGCAATCGTGAGAGCTATCGGTGAACCAGACATATCAACTGTCATTTTTTTATTCCAAAGACTCTAATACTTGCTTGGCCGAGTCTAAATAGAGATGAATGGCATTGGTATCGTTATTTTCCAGATATGTCCGAAACTGCTGAAGATCATTGATTAGGTCAGAAATCATTGTGATCATGTTAGACCGGTTTTGTAGGAATATACTATTCCATAATTCAGGCGATCCAGCTGCTATCCGAGTAGTATCTCGGAAACCTGTAGCCGCATACTTAGTGGCGGCCTCCCCATTCACCGTAACTTTCCCTACTGTCTCAGCTAGGATAGAGGCGACTAAATGTGGTAAATGGCTAGCAGCTGCCAGTAAAGAGTCATGCTGATCAGGTGTTAGGATGTAAACAGCCGAACCTACTGATTCCCATAATTGAGTCACTGTTTTTAAGGCTAAAGGAGAGGTATTGTCNGTCGGTGTCAGCAGACANTTGGCTGACTGGTACAGGTCAGATTGAGCAGCAGAAACACCCGTTTTTTCTGAGCCAGCCATCGGATGNCCACCCACAAAGTCAATGTTAGGATATTCCAATAAAAGCTGATCTATAGTATGAACCGGCTCTGATTTAACACTTCCAACATCGGTTAAAATTAATGATGCAGAAAAATCTACCGAACTTAATATCCTTTCTATCATGGGTACAATCTGNTCCACAGGGGTGCATATAACAACCAGATCAGTATCAAGTAATGCCTGGCCGAAATCTGTGGTGATTTCGTCAACAGCTTTTAGAGATTTGGCGGTTTCTAGTCGTTCGATTTTTCGGCCCAGACCAACAATCTTACCTGAAAAACNAGTTTGCCTTAGAGCNAAGCCGAGGGACCCACCCATTAGGCCANCACCTAAAATAGTAATTTGCTGAATTTGATTCATNCTNTATTAAGTAATAAATAACAACATCATNGAACTGGGGACATAAAAAAAGCAGGGCCAAGAAGCCCTGCTTTGTAGGCCGTAGGAGATTGGTGTAGCTAGCAGCTACTCTTACCTCCTACGACCGTATCTNATGGACACATACGATCACCTCCTTCTTCAATGGACACNTCAGAAAAATATCATGATTGATATACCATGTCAAGTCAAAAATAAACTACTACAGTCAACTGGAATCTTGACTCACGAAATTGTTAGNGGGTATGATAGAAAGGAGATAAGGGTCATGCAAGACAATATGTTATCAGTCAAAGTGATGTTTTTTTCTATGCTAGGGGCAGTTAGTTTTTTAGTCGGTGGCTGTGGTGGAATTCCACCGGAAATGGTAGCAGAGCAAATTCAGGGTGTGAGCATCAAAATTCAAGCGGTGTCAAACCAATCTGAATCATTAACTGAAGCCGAGAACTATCTCAGACAGGCTAAAGATGCTCAATTAAACAAGCAGTGGCAACAAGCTTACCAGCTTAGCCAATGGGCTGAAATGCGAGTCAAAGTTGCAATTGCCATCGAAAATGCTGAAAACGTAGAAGAACGTGCTGATAAAATTGAGCAGCTGTTAATAGAACAAAAAAAGGCCGTCGAGTTAGCTAGAACCAGTTATNAAACAGCCGAGAGCAATCTTTACTTATTGCAGAAGGAACGTAACCAATGATCCGTTGTCGCCTAAATTGTTCATTTGTTTTCGGAAGGTTAAGTTTACTTTGGGTAATGTTATGTGTAGGTTGCGGTACTGTTAAGGTTGACCCATTAGAGTTAGGTCGGTGTTTCCACCAAGCCGAGCAAGCTATAGAAATAGCCCGTCAGCAGAATGTGCCGGANCTCGCTGAATCCGCTTTTTATCAAGCTGATCAGCTTTTGATCCAAGCCAAGCAAGCACTGGAAGATGGGCAACAGGGCTATGGTCTAGAATTGGCAGTGCGAGCCCAATCTGAGGCTGATTATGCAGTTGCAATTGCNAGGCAAATTCAGGGTCAGGAAAAAATTGAGCAACTAAACAAACAGCTTTCAGTGGCTCAAATCGAAGAAAANAGCTTAAAAGTAAAGGCTGCCCAAGCTTATCAATCCTTGGCCGAAGAGCGAGCTACCCAAGCGGAAGCTAGAGCAGAAGCGGCTGAACGGAAGGCTAACTTAGCTGAGGGAACAGCGGATCAAGCTAAGCAAAAATCATCTGCTGAAATTCAGCGAGCAANCATTCAACTNCAACTTGACCGAGCCAAAATTTATTTGGAAATCGCCAAAGCTGCTGGNGCTNACGCTCACGCCCCNACAGACTACCTACAAGCGGAATCGACGATNCGAGAGGGCGAAGAACTTTTGAATAACTACCAATTNGAAGCAGCAAGAGACCTATCGGCCCATGCTGAAGCCCTAGCTAAAGATGTCCAGATGGTAACTATGGTCGCAGCAGCAGAAGAACAAACTAATTCATCCCAAGTCTTAGCAATGGCTGANTTAACTATTCAACAAGTTGAAGACGAAATTCGCCAATCCATAAAATTNAATGCNGAAACACACGCNCCAGATAATATAGCAGAAGCAAAAAGGTTATTAGATCAAGCCAAGCTACAAATTACGCAAGAAAGTTATCAGCTATCTTATCAATCAGCAAAACAGGCTCTTGTACAATCAGAAAAAGCAACNGCTATTGCTGAAAANTCGGAAAAGGAGCGACAAAAGGCTGAAGCTGAAGCAGAACAAACAGCACAAGCCAAAGATATAATATTCAAACTGGATGAACAACTAAATAATAAAGAAATAATCGAACGAATTTCTCAGTTGGCAAACACTGATTACCAATCGGTTCTCACCCACTATGAGAAAGCGAAAAAGGCGGAGAAACAGGAAAATTATCCCGAAGTTCTCACTCAAGGGCAAAGAGGGTTAACAAGACTAAAAAGTGCTATTAACGCTGCAGACTCAGTTGAAGAAAAAGAAAAGGAACTGGAGCAACAACTTAGACAACAAATGCCAAAAAAAGTCCAAATCGAGCGTACAGAAAAGGGCATTATGGTTCGTTTAGATACTGATATTTTCGAGCCAAATAGCNTTACGCTNAACCCGAAGCATTATTCAGCTCTTAAACGATTAGGCTACGTTATCAAATCTAACGCGANCTACAAAATCAATATTGAGGCACACAGTGATAGTATTGGCTCGGATAAAGCTAACCTCGCCATGTCCCAGAAGCGTGCAGACAANTTTTCCTTGTATCTATCTCAAAAATGTGGTGCACCAAAAGAAAGGTTAAAAGCGATTGGTTTGGGTGAAGAATTTCCTGTGGCTAGCAACATAAATAAGAACGGAAGAGCTAAAAACAGACGAGTAGACACCATATTCTTGACTCGCGAAATGTCAGAATGAAGCTAAAAACAAAATTAGACAGTAGATTTGAGTAGACCTTCGGTTTTACTCAGTACAATCTTGAAAAACTGGAGAGGACACGTAATACCAAAATTGGTTCTCAGAAATAATCTGTTGGTTATATCTTTTCATTATATTTTGGGATTTCAATAGGCAAATCAGATCGATTACCCCATTCTTGCCAAGAACCGATATAGTTGCTAACTCTAGGATAACCAATGAGTCTGAGGGCCAAATAAGAATGTGCCGATCGATAACCCCCTTGGCAGTAACAGACAATTTGCTTGTCAGCAGTCACTTTGGCTGATTGATACATTTTGTTCANGTCNGACACAGATTTAAAGTATCCATCAGGTGTGAGATTTTGTGTCCACTCCAGATGGGTAGAATTTGGAATAGAGCCGGCTCTTTGGGCACGAGCTACTCGGCCATAGTGCTCATCGGTAGATCGCGTGTCTAAAATTAGCACATCGTCATCTTCCAGGTGCTGCAAAATTTTGTCGGCACTCCAATGAGAATCACTATTTGGCGAAATGTTCTTTNCCGGGAAGGTTGGAGGCTCAATTGTTTCTCTTGTAAGGGGTTGCCNGTTATTAANCCACGAATTTATCCCTCCGTCTAGTACCCGGGCTGTATAACCAAAATATTCGCAAAACCAGAACCCACGAGCAGANCTCATACCAGAGATATCATCGTAAAACACGATTTCTCTATTGAAATCGACGCCACGTTTACTGAATAAGGTTGCAATAGTCCACATAAATGANGTAANTGGTTCAATTCTAGTNTCATTTAAACTTAAATAAAATAAATCGAGTGATAAGGCATTGGGTAGGTGNCCAACCGAAAATTGATGCACAGGACGAGTGTCGATCAGCGAAACCTNGTCCAATCGGTCTGCTAGTTCATCGACCGAAATAAGTAATTTTGTTTTCATTAATTTAGCCGATTCATNTTGTTATAAAAAGTCTAAACAAACACCATTCTACATCAAGAATGAATATAGATCAAGATANGAAGAATATTTGAAGATGACAATCCAAATTTACTGATTGACAAAAAGTAAATATTAAACAGAGTTCTTACTTGAAATTTCGATTATAAAATGTTTTTTTTNGTTAGGTCACATTGGAATAAACGTTGCCAAAAAGACCGTATTATTGGAAAAGAACCAGTAGATGAGTCTGCCGAAAAAAATCGNNTTTGGGCTTACAGGTAAAAATTTGGTTTTACTTACAAAACCATTAAATAAGAATTCGCTATGGCATTCCACTGTTATATAAGCGAGAGGTCATTATTTGAAATAAGAAACTAGGTATGTTGTTTATATTACTATTTGCACGGTTGAAATTTTGCTGATTTCAACGTTATAATGAATCGAGGATGGGAAAATAGGTANAAGAGGATGCAAGACNCGATTCAAAAAGTAGTGGCTGGGAATCACTTAGGACAAGACGAAATGATTACGGTCATGGACAAAATTATGACTGGTGTTGCTACACCGGCACAAATTGCTTGTTTTATTACTGCCCTGCGTTTGAAAGGTGANACAGTTGATGAAATAACTGGTGCNGCANAGGTGATGAGGGCTAAAGCAACTCGTATTCAAACTCGTCATTCACTCGTAGTAGATACCTGTGGTACCGGTGGAGACCAATCACATACATTCAATATATCAACGACTGCNGCTTTCGTTGCTGCAGGCTCTGGGTTGCCTATTGCTAAGCATGGTAACCGNTCTGTATCCAGTAAAAGTGGTAGTGCCGATGTTCTCGCTGAACTAGGCGTCAATCTCGAAATTACGGCAGAGAAAGTCAGTCAATGTATTGATCAAATTGGTATAGGGTTTCTATTTGCACCAGCTTTACATTCAGCCATGAAGTTTGCTATAGGCCCTAGGCGTGAAATNGGCATTCGGACTATTTTCAANCTCCTAGGNCCNTTGACTAANCCNGCTGGAGCTAGAGCNCAGTTGATTGGAGTCTACGCACGAGAACTAACNGAGCCTTTGGCTAATGTACTGAAAAAGCTTGGGGCTGAAACAGCCTTCGTTGTGNACGGNCATGACGGGTTGGATGAAATCAGCACAACNACGAAAACCCAANTCTCAGCCTTNACNGATGGCAANATAAAAACCTATAACATTTCACCGGAAGATTTCAATTTGAAGGTCGCCAAGCCCGCACACTTAGTTGGTGGTGATCCTGGCAGTAATGCCAAAATTACTCGTCAAATCTTAGATGGACAAATCGGTCCCAAAAGAGATATCGTTCTACTTAACTCAGCCGCCGCCATAGTAGCTGGTGGCAAGGCAAAAAACTTGGAAGATGGTATTACAATTGCGACTGAAACTATTGACAGTGGAAAGGCTAAACAGAAATTGGAAGAACTTGTCTCATTCACTAACCAAAAATGATTTTAGACCAAATTGTTAAGAAAAAGAAAGCGGAACTGGCATCTGACCAAAGCCAAGAGCCTTTAGCTGAATTAAAATCCAAAATTGTAGATCTCCCACCTACGCGCGATTTTGCAGCAGCATTGACCACAAGTAACGGGCGAAACCAAGGGGTAATATCCTTGATTGCTGAACTAAAAAAGAAATCACCGAGCAAAGGTATAATCCGGCAGCAATTCGACTTAGTTGAAATCACACAGGCATATGCGAATAATGGTGCATCGGCCATCTCAGTGTTGACCGATGAACACTTTTTCGGTGGCCATCTCAATAATCTACAAAAGGTTAGAACAATCACACAACTCCCACTGCTACGGAAAGATTTCACTATTGCACCCTATCACCTCTATCAGGCCCGATTGGCAGGTGCTGATGCGATTTTACTAATCGTCGCCATTTTGTCTCTAGCTCAAATTCGCGAATACTTAGATCTGGCTCATCAGCTAGGCTTAGCTGCTTTAGTTGAGGTTCATACAGAGCGTGAGATGGAGATTGCGCTCCAAGCAAAGGCTGAAATTATTGGTATCAATAATCGTGATTTAACAATCTTCGAAACCGATTTAAACACCACGTTTCGCTTAAAGGAAAAGTGTCCAGAGAACAAAATTATCGTAAGTGAAAGTGGCATTCGGGACCATAGTGATGTATTGAAACTTCAGTCAGCTGGAATTGATGCCATTTTAGTCGGTGAATCGCTAATGATTAGTAAAGACATAGGAGCAAAAGTAAAAAGTCTGCTAGGCAAAAAAAATCCTAATACCACTTAGGTAACCGGTTGATAATTTTTGCTGAGTTTGCTAGATTAATAATTAATCTGCAACTGGGTTTAGTTTAAAATCAATTAATGACAATCCAATCAAGTCTTTGATCATTCCACTCGAAAGTTTCCAGTGGTCCAAATTTCAGATTGATAGTCAAACTTTTAGGCGTTGGTGACACATTAAATTGGTTGAAATCCCTCACAACTACGTAAGTGTGCTCCCCATCCTGAATGTTTTGGCAAGCCACAATAAAATCAGTGAGGCTTTTGGTCGGCTTACCGTTGATTTCTAATATTACGATTTTTGAATTTCCACTCCGGTCTCGTCGACCAACTTGTGAAAAGCTACTTCCCGCTTCAGAAAAAGACATGTAGATGCCATCGATATCGACATAGAGTAGGTGACGCAGTTGAGGTGTGATCTCATGAAAAATGGCACCGCCAAATCGAACGAATTTACGAACTTTCTGTTTTTCCAAATCATCAACTAAAACTTCAATCGGTACCAGTTTGCCATTTCTATAAACGTCTAATCTGACTGTTTGATCAACATGTTGATCTAGTATCTCGTCAAATTGATATAGGTCATCCCGAATGAGTATATCATTAATACGGTAAATTATATCGGAAGCCCGTAGACGATCAACGCCGGTCGATAATGGTATGATTGACTCGATTTGAATAACTCGCGGGGTTCCAGTAGCTGGTCGTCCAATTTCCTTTCGACAAGATTCAGGCAAACGAAAGTGTCGAATAGCCTCACCAATCGAGATGAGTTCTAAATCTACCCCAATTTCGCCACGCTGAATGGGCTGAATCTGCTGAAGTTTCAATAATGCTGATTTAAGATAGTCAATTGGTAATTCAAAACTAGAGGTATCAGTACCTCTGGCATGAATAGCAACTACTTCGCCACTAGTATTCCAAACTGGGCTGCCACTAGAGCCTCCAGTACGATCAAAAGTAGTATGTAAATAGCTAGAATGTCGGTCGCCTTTGTCGACGTTTAAGTTAGCGACATTCCCGTACTTAATGGAATATTCCTCTTTTTCGTTGTTTCCGATTAATAATAAATCTTCACCAATAGATAAATTACGCCAAGATCCTAGCGAAACTGACTTCATATCGAAAAGTACTGTCTCTGGGTCAATTTGGTAAAATCCAAAATCATGTGTTGGGTCGTAATACAGCAAACGGGCTTGCGTAAAACTACCATCATGAAAATTGATTTTGACGTAAGAAGGGCTACTTCCAGTCACATGTTGGTTAGTAGCAATAATTCCCCTTTCTGAATCAATAATGAATCCAGTTGCAAAACTAATGCCCTTAGATTCAAGTCCAAAAACAATTTCTGATGCTGTCTCTATATTGACCACCATTGGTTTGTACTCTTCAATATGAGGTGACCAATCGTAAGCAACTAAGTGCAGCTCAAAAAAAAGATTGATTAACAACCCAAGCAACCAGACTTGAGTATGGAATGGGCGATTTCTAAGGTTTATAAACACTTGCTTCTTCCTCTTTACTTATCATAGATTAATATATTCCAATTGTATCTCAGTTAGCACTTCGGTTCGCCTATAAGTTTCAAATGTAATGTTTAATTCTTACGCAATTCGAAGATGGTAATTTAGTCAGTATAAACCATTTATAGAAAAAAAAACGCTACAAGTAAGTTATTGAGATGGCATGTCTATTGCTCATACTGCTGTACGCTTAGGTTACTCCTTGAGTGATAGTCAGGGTTTTAGAGACGGTTTTGATCAGTAATCTCTCCTTACTGTTGTTATACAGCCGTCTTGAAACCTTGACCTCTTTGCTGTAGAAATTTACCAAATTAGCTAGACGATAGTAGAGTGTGAATTGTATTTTTACCAGTCTTAGACTCGTGATAGTCCGGGTGGTGAACTCATTTCTCCGTGCCTTTTGCTCGAAAAATAGTATTGTGTTTAACAGAGTAGTTTGTTAATATCCATTCGGGGTTAACGATACGTCGTTGAGCGGCTAAAGGGATCTCACGAGATTCACGAATTCATGACCACTTCTTATTCTTACAGAAAAACATTCAGACCACAGAATATTTAGTTTTGATTCGATATAGGCTACGACCGGCGGTAAACCCAATCTGGAAATAACATTTAATCTGGTAAAATTGCTAGTGTCACTTCGATTGATGATAACAATACTACGTTGTAAACCGATCGGGATTTGGGTAGGGATTCCGTGTTCCCGGAATCTGCTTGCTTGCCATTAACTTCTTCAACATTTTAATTTATTTTTGTATAGAATTTGTATAGAAATAATTCAATAATTAAGCCATGCATTCCTCTAATACTTTATTAACTCGAATCGGGTTTGATACCGAAATGAGTACTTCTGTCGTTCCTAAATTGGACATCATAGAATTTATCAATATGCAACTTGATGTCCTTGGTCAGCCGATCTTTGGTTGTCGCTCTGAGTACCCGTTATTGCGGGCTAGCCAAACGATGATGGCACGATACCGAGCCAAAGAAAAATTACAAGATAACTTACAATCTCCAGTTGATCAACGTATTCAGATTTGGCTAAATTCTTATCTAGGAGATAAATCTCCTCGGCTGCCGTCTCAGACTTTTGAATTAAGCCAACATGGTATTGCGCGTAGTTTGTCCCTGCCACCTAATGGCGATGAATTTCACAGTTCCATCATCTCGAGTTACAGAGTTAACAATGGAGTACTTCATAATCCGATCAATGACCGACGAACGACAGCCGGTAGTTTTCACGTAGCTGAAGGTGGATTACCAATCCCTCAAGACAAAAAATCTGTTCCATTGGATACTTTTTCTCGACTCCTGTCAATTGCCTTACAACCACCCAAAGAGGTTATGGAGTTACCATTAACTGCGAACCAAGACAAGTCAGCATGCGCATGGGTCTCTTTATTATTGAGACCCGTGGTCTGCCCAGAAGTGAACGGATTTGTTCGCGAAAAAAGTATGGAAATTCGCTTTTTTGCTCCAGGTAATCTTGTAAGTAACCTAGACTTTGTGGAAAGTATTTTTGGTAATGCGGGTGATCCATACCTTTTAGAGAACGATGCAGGTCTAGACATTGATCACTGGAGTGGACACACAGGTTGTGTGATCCTAGCACCTCACCTTGATTCAATCACAAAAGAATCAGTAGGATTGCCACACTTTTCATCTGCTTCCCCCAGACAACGCAAAGACGGTATGTGTTGGACCCAAAAAGACGAAAAGTATAACGATGGTTCTCCTTTCAAATTAACGGCTCGGAATTCTGATGGCGTAATTATCACTATAATCTCCGATAATTATTTTGGATACTGTAAAAAAGAAGTCAAAACGCAAATAAGTTTCGCTTGTAACCTGATGGGGTTATCGGAGGAAGAACACGCTGGTGGTACTTTGGCTTTTCCTAGTTATGATTTAGGAGAAGACTTTCGATTAAACTCGAAAATCTTTCCTGAAGCTAATCACAAAATAAAAACAGTAATTGACCATTTAGGTCCGCGTATCAAAGTGCAGAAAGAAGGCCATGCTATCGACCAATACTATCCAGATGTTATTTACGTGCCTGAAAATTCTGTTTTTAGACTCAACAATCGTAGTATTTCCTGGAAAGACCCCCACGACTCGTCTATTCAACAAAAGATTAAGTTGTTAGCAAATAAAGTTTACTTATTACCTTCGGGCTATAAGGTAGAGTTGTCAAAATCGGCTAATCAACCACTTGGTTCATGGAAGTTAATTGGTACACGTGCTCAACCCTGTATGGCTCATAAACCATGTACTGTTTCGGGAGGTGGCAAATCAGAAATCTCAAAATCGATTGCTGATGCAATAATCCATGCCCCATTTTATGTGAGCAATTTATCGGACAGTTTGGATGCTGTTGAAAAAGTATTAAACCACAAGTACCAAAACCGATTTAAAAATCAAGACCGAAATCAGGACCAACGTTCACTATTAGATCAAGATCGTTCCCTAGGTTCGGTGATTCAGTTGTTGACACCTTCAGATTCATACACAGATCAGCATAATGCTTTTATTGGGTCAATTCCAACCGAAACAAAAGAATTAGTTCTACTTTTGAAGCGGCTTTACAAACCAAATTGGGAACAGGACTGGAAACAACACTTTGGTGTGACAATGATTAACGGTGTTCCAGGACATGAACTCCGTTATCGAGGAAGATTAGTTGCCACAAATTATCTTAGAGTTGGTTATGAGTCTGATAAATCTTGGAGAATATTCCGTCTCCGAAAGGATTTTTCCCCGGCTCAAAAAATTCAGACAGGAGATGATATTACAGCCTCCATTTTAGTACCAAGAAATTGGTTGGCCGTTGACTTCGGAGAGATAGAGAACCCATCAGTCAAATTAGTTCACAATTGTGAATACAGGCTATTTCAAAGGCCTGACGATGCTATCATTCCTGGTTATGATCACCAAACCGAGTATGACCTCTCTCGTTCCAGTAATTTTCTTGTTAATTACGAGCCGATCCCACAGGTAGAAGCTAAAGAGCTCATAGACGATGTAGTTCATTTTGACCAATTTACCGAACCAATGAAAAAATTCATTCAAAAAGTTGATCAGAATGTATCTAACGAATCTTATTTTTGCTGTTCAGCCTACCCGAAAGTTATTGAAGGCAAACCCTCAGAAAACCCACGCTACCTACAAAACCGGCTTGATCTGGATAACCCTCGTGATCGATATGTAGCTGAGATGGGATTACGACTTTTCCGACACCTAACCCTGGATGATCCTGTTCATACACCAGTTGATGTGGTCTGTCCAGGAAGGCGGAATAATCCACCAGAAGAGAGCGTTCGTTGTTTGGCTGTCTTCAACCCAATCCATTATTTACCACTGCCCGAAGCTTTTATTGAATTTATTTCATCCATGACTGGGAAAAGTCCTTCTACTACTGGTGCTGGAAGCGAAGGCGCTTTAACAAAAGGGCCCTTTAATGCTTTGCTTCCAATTCATGATTTAAACGCAGCATTGTTGTCTTATATTATAAGTGGGTATAGACCGTTCGTTACAGCCTCAGGTTATGTAGGTCCCAATTTTCGCGTAGATCACGATATTAGTCTACTGGTCCCGGAAATTCTTTGTCGAATGGAACGACATGAAAGAGACCCTGAGTGGTTAATTAAAAATCGAATGCTAGAACCAGTACCAGACTTAGCTTATCAGAATCGAACCTTGCCTAGCTCCATTCTTGGCTACCGCATTACTGACGATTTTGTTAATCGGTTTATGGCTCGTATATTCAGCCACCCATCGGCTCTATTCACCGAGTCTATGCTGAAACCTGAGCTACAAGACCTTGATGCCTTCGCTGAAGGCATTGACAACGTTATGTCAACTCATCGTCGAGTAGCCCAATACTACTTTGAAGATAATAGTATCAGATATGCGCTTCCTCCACTAGTTGCACTACTTCATATCATGAAGGACGGGCACTACCAGAACAAAACACTCAAAGATCCAGAGGTTCGAGGTTTATTTAAACACCAAGATGTGATACAAAGCGAATGGTATCAAGAACGTCTTACATCACAGCAGCATCGGGATATTGTGAGAAGTCGGCGGATAGAAGCATATTTGGAAGCGTTGGAATCCACGAGTGAGCTACAAAAGAAAAAGAGCCAAATAGCCAAGCAGATTGAGTATTTTCAATCCGAATCATACCTTAAATCCTTAGTCGGTACAATTGGGCGGGATCCAGCCCTTTAAAAATAGTTAATAACCTACTTCTTTAGGTTAGCCCAGGTATGTGCTAAAATTCGAAGCGGCTTGACAGCTGTAATGGCGTCTAAAAAAAGGAATGTGTTCTGGATAGAAACAAAATCACTAACCGGTGTGGTGACAGGGATACTAGTACCAGTTAGCATATATCCTTTTCCTTGATCAACAGCAATTACTTGAAAAAACTTAACTTGCGTTCCATCGTTAGCACTGCCAGTGTAAATTAGTCGATATGCGGGCCGTCCCCCTAATTCGACCAAATCGATAATCAGGTTATTTAAATTCCTAATTCCCACTTGGAGTGCTAATAAACTGATATCTAGATAATTACTTAGAGTTACTTTTTTAGAAGAGAGTTTCTCTGCTTCGACACTGAGATTGGCTATAATACCTCTATTGGCCAAAGTTGTATCATCTGTTGACATCATAAATAAAAGTTTTGGTATGTTATCTTGTAATCGCCAATGAGATAAACTCACCGGTATACTAATCCGAAAATTGAAATCGGTATTAGTATAAGTATTGCCCTGAATTCCAGTTTTATGTTGTGCTAATGACGAATTCACACTACTCATCATCAGAATAGCGGCCATCAAAAATATAAATCGAAAGTTGTGGTTAATCAATATTCGCACTCCACTCGCTTAGACTTTCCGGATTATTTCGGTTAAGCCGCAATAAATTCAGTTACTATTGGTCAATTCGAACTTCTTTCCCAGCTGATTGACTTTGATAGATACCATCCAGAATGGACATAACTTGTTTCGATTGTTCAGGAGGAACTGGTGAGGGTGCACCATCAACAATTGCTTGAGCAAATTCAACACATTCTTGAGCGTGTGCTTCCAAAGTTTCTGGGAAGTTTTTTAATTCTTTTTCTTCGAAAGACTTATTCTCTTTATCATCCCATAGAAACTCACACTTTGGCCAGTGGCAACCTGCTTTAGTTCCATAAAGCCACATTTGCATATCTTCACCAGTAGTGCGATGATGCATAAGCCAACTAACTTCCAAAACTAGGGTTGCTCCATTTTCAAATCGAACAAAGGCTGCAGCATAATCTTCTACGTCAAATTCTTTTGGAATCTCACTATGTCCCCAACCAGTAAATGAGCCATCTTGTTTGGCAAGCGGTGCAGCGGCTACCCCACTGACTGCAACTGGATTAGGATTGCCCATAAACCACAAGGTTAGATCGAGAATATGTACACCGATATCTATACAAGGTCCACCACCACTGTTTTTTTTCAAAATGAATCCCGAACCGGTTGGTATAGCCCAGCGACGAAGCATCCAGCTTCGGGCATGATAAATATCTCCAAGTGTGCCCTGATCAATTTCTGCCTTCATGGCTTTTGAATTACCCTGAAAGCGAAAGTGCTGAGCGGTCATTAGTAATTTTCCCGACTTATTACGAGCATCAATCATTTTTTGAATATCCGATGGCTTTGGTGCCAAAGGTTTTTCACAAATAACATGCTTCCCAGCTTCTAATGCGGCAATAGACAAAGGTGCATGGTACATATTTGGCACACAAACATCAATTATATCAATGTCAGGGTCATTGAATAAATCTGAGGGGTTGCTAGTCAATTTTTTGACATCATGATCTTTCCCCCAGTCTGGAAGAATATCTTCTCGCAAATCGCAACCAGCAACAATCTCAGCATGCGGGGATGCTTTCCAACCTGGTAAGTGAGTATTTGAAATTCCACCAACACCAACAATACCAACTTTCAAGATCTTCGACATTATTTTTAACTCTCCGATTTTCTATATACCAATTAATCCTTACAGAGGCTAGATTATGCCTATTTGCCGATCAAATGTCAAAGTATAAGGCCAATTGAATCGGCTTCTTTCTTGCTAGATTGTGAACCTTTTGCTATTATCTAATTTGTGGACAATAATATGACCGATAAAACCCAAGAAGTCCTCAAAAAGATCCAACGTATCGAAGTTCTTACTCGTCGATTGGTCGATAATGTCTTTGCGGGCGAATATCAAAGTACTTTTCGAGGTCAAGGAATGGAATTTGATGAAGTACGTGAATATCAGCCAGGAGACGAAATCCGAGCTATAGATTGGAATGTAACTGCTCGTATAGGACAACCATTTGTCAAAACCTTTGTCGAAGAAAGAGAATTAGTAATGATGTTACTAGTTGATGTTAGCAAATCCAACGACTTTGGTACAAGGCAACAAATTAAAGCAGAAATTGTAGCAGAAATTGCTGCTCTGATGGCATTTTCCGCTATTAAAAATAACGATAAGGTTGGATTAATTAACTTCACTGATCAGATCGAGATTTTTGTTCCACCTCGCAAAGGCAAAAAGCATGTGTTGCGGCTGATTCATCATATTTTGCAGGCTAAACCAAATGGAAAAGCAACCGATATCAGTTTAGCCTTAGAATATCTCAGTCGTGTACAAAAGAGGCGGAGTGTGGTTTTCCTAATTTCTGATTTCCAAGATAAAGAATATGAGACATGGCTGCAGGTCGTCAACCAAAAGCATGACCTCATCGCGATTGTGGTCACCGACCCAGCTGAACTATTTTTACCTAATGTAGGGCTAATAGAATTAGAAGATGCTGAGACCAACTCGACCTTATTACTGGACACAGGTAATACCAAGACAAGGAATGCCTACAAAGAGCTAGGACAAAAGAAATCTGAAGAGCGACAGTTACTTCTTAATTCGAACAAAATTGACCAAATTGAAATCCGAACAGACCAGTCTTATATCTTTCCTTTATTACATTTCTTTCAGAATCGACGTTAATCTATTGCCAATAATTACGATCCAAACTTCGGTATTGAATGGCTTCTGAAACATGGACTGGCCGAATATTTGGACTGTGGTCCAAATCTGCAATGGTACGAGAAACTTTCAAGATACGATCATATGCACGCGCGCTCAACCCCAATTGGTCTAGCGCTACTCGCAATAAATCCTGAGCACTCTCCGTGACTTGACAATATTGTCTAATTTCTTTCGGACGCATACTAGCATTAGAATGAATATTGGCCTCAGTAAATCGATCTACCTGGACCGACCGGGCGACCTGTACACGTTGGCGAATCTCCACTGATGGCTCCCCAATGGTACTATCTGCTAAATCCTGGTATTTGACTGCTGGGACTTCAATTTGAATATCGATACGGTCTAATAACGGGCCCGAGATTTTCGAAACATAACGCTTTATTTGTTCAGAATTACACTGGCAGTTACGGCTGGTATCTCCAAAAAAACCGCAGGGACAAGGATTCATAGCTGCTACTAGCATAAAATTAGATGGGTAAGTTAGGGCTGCGCTAGCACGAGAAATTGTCACTTCGCCATCTTCCAACGGCTGTCTCATTACTTCTAATACATTCCTCCGGAACTCGGGGAGTTCATCTAAAAATAGAACACCATGGTGAGACAGACTGACTTCTCCAGGTTTGGGAATTCTACCGCCACCAATCAAACCTGCATCAGAAATAGTATGATGTGGAGATCGAAAGGGTCTGGTGGCAATTAAAGGCATTCGATCATTGATCAGACCTAAAATACTATGAATTTTAGTAGTTTCTAAAGACTCACTCATATTCATGTCAGGAAGAACTGTTGGGACTCTTTTTGCAATCATCGTTTTCCCGGAACCAGGAGGACCAATCATAATAATGTTATGCCCACCCGCAGCTGCAACCTCGATCGCACGCTTTGCGTGCTCCTGCCCTTTAACATCCGCGAAGTCGATATTATACTGCGACTGCTTTTTCAATTCTGCTTGGCTATTATAAGAAAACGGAGGAATAGTAGATTTACCATTAAGAAAGTGAACAACTTGCTGCAGATTCTCAACCGGATAAATGTCAATTCCATCTACCATCGCAACTTCTTTAGCATTTTCTTGAGGTAATAGAAAGCTTGTCAATTGATTAGACTTGGCACTTAGAGCAATAGGTAGACTCCCGTTAACAGGACGAATACGACCATCAAGAGCCAATTCACCAACTGTTATTACGCCATTTAAACTATCAGCATCAATCTGGCCCGTAGCAGCTAAAATACCCAACGCAATGGGTAAATCAAAGGCAGATCCCTCTTTTCGAATATCAGCCGGAGCCAAATTAATAGTAATACGACTAGATGGAAAATGAAGATCAGAGTTTTTGATAGCCGCAGTAACTCTGTCTTTGCTTTCTTTAATAGCACTATCAGGAAGACCCACCGTATTATAAGCAGACGAGCCATCAGAAATATCAGTTTCAACTTGAACTAGATATGCATCCACACCTAACAAAGTACTACTTAAAACATGTGCTAACAAATTCGGCTTCCCCCAATAAATAAGACCGACATACAAAGTGGTTATATCATTTTCGGACTAAATTGACAAATTAAACCTTGTTCTATAAACGACTAACATCATCAATTTTTTTGCGTACTATAATATCCACTGACAATAATAATTAATTCTACTGATGCTATACAATGAATGATTTTACTACCACTTTTAGGTGCAGAACTTTTCAGGTAAAAGATTAAACATCCACAGTGGAGAACTGAGTATCTCTTGATAATTTGATGAACTGAGACTCTGGGTTATCAAAGTAACATNNTGANNAGATAGAAAAAATCCTGATTGGCTGATGATTTNGGATTAGTCTNTCANTCAATAAATTCTCAGCTCAAAGATTAATACCAATTTTAAAATCATTTCGGGTCTGATCTCACAATTAAGGTAGCTTTTCTTATATTATACAACCCGATACTTTCTCGTTTAACATGTGAAAGATTTGTAGGATAATAAACCCACTTTGCAGACAGCAGTAGAGATTCTACGTTTCTAATGCTCATAGAGACCAACGAAATAAGCTTAATTAAGACCTAATTATCAGGATTTTTAGGATCCTACGATCCAATAGTATTGGCAAAAATGGCCACAGAACCATTTATTTATTCGCCCTGTTTCGTTCTTTGAGACCAACATTATAAAATTTTACCGGACTTCTATCGAGTCGTTAGTTGCACTAGTAGATTGAATTAATTGATCGATTCGTGTCCCTAACTGGTTAATATAAAACTCTTCACCATCAACTTTTACCACAGCTAGTGGTGGAAACGATGGGAAAATAATGCTTCCAGATCCTTGCGCTAATTGGTTGATCCTGCTTGATTTGGCTATCTCAAGCATTGGAAATTGAGATAGGTACTCTACTCGGTTAATTTGTTGATTTTGATCTTGATCGTAGAAGTTGAAAAAATCTTTAATTTCGATTTCATTACTTTCACTACGACCTAAGACTAGATTAAAAAGTTCTACAAGTTGATTAGTTCTTGCTGCTTCAATCGATAAAAATTCTCTGGAACGCCCAAATTCACTCTCCCCGATTTGCCCGTCTCGATTCAAATCTAGTTGATCAAAATAACTTTTATACTGTTCGGATATAGGTACCAAATTTCCCATATCAATAGACATAAAACCAAATCCACTTAAATTTGTACTTGAAGAAACCAATTCTAACTGCCCAATACTCTCCAAATGAAAGAAATCAGAAGCTTGATCAAATTGAGGCGAGATTTGGTATTGTCCACTCTTGCTAATATAGCCATATTTACCGCTTACACTATCCAAGACACAAGCCACCTGATACTGGAAATTTCCGGCTTGCTGGAACTGAGCTGGAATCACAACATTACCACCTTCGTCGATATAACCGAACTTAGGTTTTTTATCGGACGTTAAGCTCTGTTTGTTACCGACCGAATCAACAATGGAGAAAACGGCTAAGTTATCGAAAAAATTGTAAGCAAGGCCTAAATCTACTTCAAATTGAAAATCCCCATTTCTGTCAATATAGCCACGTCTTATCTGACCCAAGTTGTCTGTTTTTTCTACATACGCCCGATTATTCGAAAAATCCTCAGCAAAAGTAAACTGGGGGTTGATAGCCATCTGGCCGGATTCATCAATATAGCCGAATAAACCACCTCCAATGGGTTTACCATCCATTAAACGTCCACCGATCAAAATACGTGCTAGCCCATCTACTAGGTCGCCACAGTAATTGTACTGAGCAGGGATTTTGGTAATCAAGTCAGGGCCATCTGGTCGATAAGCCAGAAAGCCATAATCCATCTGACTATCCATACCACTTGTATATTTGCCGAACCGAATTAGCCTTGAAGACATCTGACCAATCGCGTCGAAGGTTAGATTTTTGCCAAGTAGATACGAATCAGTCGAGGACGAAATGGGTTTGGCTAATATAAGTTTGAAAGGAGTTGCTCCACCGGGTGTTATTTGTAAAAATGACCAATTCCCTCTATCTCGAACAATCGCTAATTTGTCAACTGTATCGTAAGCTTGTTGGTAAGTAGCTGGAACAACAATCAAAGGATCATTAATCTGTGTTGTACCCAATTTCTGATTTCCTGCCTCTGCAATTTTTTGAATACTAATGTAACCATACCGCTTACCCTGAACGATCTTTGCAATACCATCAGCTGAAAATGGAAAAGCTTGAGTGTATTTTGCTGGAACAACTTCAGATATAACAGGTTTTTTATTCTTACAATATCTAAGATAACCAAATTTTCTTCCTGACTGGAAAGGTGCTAGTATCCATTGTTCGGCGTTTAATTCCATTTTCACGAAAGAGCCAACTTTTGTGTACTTCGGCGGCAACACCATATTACCTGTCACATCGACATACCCATATTTGCGTGACTTAATGTTACCAATACCGACAGCTGCTAATTGACAATGAAAAGTATCAGCGTCATCGAACTGCCAATCTATGGCCTGATGACCTTTCTGATCTATAAAATGCCACCTCTGATCAATTTGCACACAAGCTAACTGACGTCCATTTTCACCGACTACATCCGAAAAATCTTTAGCCAGTTTATATTTGGCATCCACTATACGATGACCATTTTTGGAAATGAAACCAAATTTCTCTCCAACTTGAATTCGAGCAAAACCGTTTTTGAAGGGGAAAGTTCGGATTTGGAAATATTTATCTGGTACTTGTACCGATAACGAGTTGATAGGAACGATAAGCGAAACCAACCATAAAGATATCAGTTTCACTACTGTTCTATAAANAAAAGTGGANACGCTTGATTTCACTTGGAGGATGATGTACGATGGCCTGGACTTTCCCATGATTGTTCTATACCACTTAAAATTTAACAGAAGCTAACGATTGCAACGCATGTCCGGCACTTTTGTTTCACATAACCGGTTAATCAAGTAAATGACTTTTACCCGATAATATAAATGACTAAGTTAGCTTATAGCCAGACTGCTAATAGCCCAACTCTGCGATCTATAATCATAGGCCTACTACTAGTTATATTATTTTGTGCAGTTATTCCCTATAATGATTTTTACATTGAAGGAACATTTCTTGCGGGTAATCATTTCCCGATCGGAGCTATGTTCTTATTCATCTTCATTTTATTTATTATTAACCCTCTGCTGAATTTGCTTTCCAATATTAATAATCAGTTCGATCATGCATGGGTTTTGAGTGAGGTTGAATTGGTTACTATTTGGTGCATGATGATAGTTTCAATTAGTGTGCCGACAGTTGGCTTAGCACGGTGGCTATATCCAATTCTGATTGGTTTTCGATATTTTTCGACACCCGAAAACGACTGGCGAGCACTATTCGGCCACTATTTCCCTGAATGGTTAGCTCCAACTGATCCATATGCTATTCGTTATTTCTATGAGCAACTTCCTGAGGGTTCTCCAGTCCCGTACTGGGTTTGGTTCAAACCGATTTCATTCTGGATGGGAGTGATTGGAGGTCTATGGTTACTAATGATTACTTTGAGTACTATTTTCAGACAGCAGTGGATCGAGCGCGAGAAGTACTCTTTTCCTTTGGCTGAATTACCTGGCGAATTGGCCAAGCAACAATTGGTCGGTAGTAGGTCGAGCCAGTTTTTGAAGCAAAAGATGATGTGGGTTAGTATATCAATTCCGGTTGTTATTCATGCTTGTAATGGAATAAACTTCTACATTCCAAACTTCCCTGCATTTCCTCTCAAGCTTAATCTTAATATTTATCTGAATGAAAAACCGTGGTCTGTAGTTCGACCAATGTGGCTATTTTTATTTCCATCGGTGATTGGTTTCACATACCTAGTACGGTTGGACGTTTCTCTGAGCATTTGGTTTTTTTCTTTTCTATCGATTACAATTAGTCACCGCTAGCATTTTGGGTATTCCTATGGAACAATCAATGGGGTATGTAAGCAAGGCATACGCTTCTCATATGGAAATGGGCGGTTATGTAGTAGCAGTAGCATANTTTTTTGGACTGGCCGGCGGTATTTATTTGAAATACTATGGTCTTTTTTCAGCCGCACTCGATCTGATCCTAATCAGCCTATCGCTGAACCATGGGTTCTACCTTGTTTAGCAATTGGTACTCTCCTTCCATCTTTGTTACTCTACAGTGCTGGAGCTAGTCTACTCCTTTCTNTTGGAGTCATTATTCTAATGGGAATTACCTCAATTATGTTGACTTACATAGTAGTCGCTGGTGGTGTCATTCACATTAATAGTTCATTTCGAGCTTTTGACTTTTTCCATACTGCATTAGGTTCAAGNAAAATCAGCCTAAACAGTCTCGCTGTTTTATCAATACCCTCAGNTATTTTTCGTACTAAACGTGGACTTCTAATGCCNCACGTGAGTAATGCATTTAAAATGGCTATAGCGTCTAATATCAAGGGCCAACAACTTCTCACTACTATGGTACTTTCCATCACTTTAGCTGTAATACTTACAAGTTTCTTCTTTCTNAAATTAGTCTATCAGNACGGAGCTTTGAACTTACAGTACTGGACTTTCATGACTGCACCTATAGTTCCATTTCGTTGGTTAGAAACGCAATTCCAAACACCAACTAAAACTAACTGGGTCAACCTCAGTTTTGTAATTACAGGAGCAGTAGGAACTGGTTGGCTATATTGGATGAGAAATCAATTTGTTTGGTGGCCATTTCACCCTATTGGATTTATAGCTTCGCCTGNGGAATTTGCATTGAANAACCTATGGTTTTCTATTTTTATGGGGTGGACTTTGAAAAAAATTCTACTAGGAGTTGGTGGTTTGAAGACGTTTCAAAAATCTAAGCCATTTTTTGTCGGCTTAGTATTGGGTGATTGCATTATTGGTGGTGTATGGGCAATTGTCGGTCTTGTGGTCGGTGAAGGCTATACTATGCTACCAGGCTAACCCAAAAAGTAGTAGTTCATGAATTAAAAAATAAGATGGAACGGCCAGTTGGTACTAAGTCGTANTTTTGGGCTAACTGATAAAAANATTCTAAACCGTCTATTTCTTCTGAACCAAGATTGAAGAAGATATGCTTTGTCAAATAACGATGACAAAGTTCAAAAGAAAATCCTAATTTCTCGGCTTCCTCACTTGCGATTATATCAATTTGACTTAACCCCTCATCTTTTGCTTGATTCAGAATTCGACCAATATCTCCTAGTTTAGTGTTCGATCGCCCGACCCAACAAGCATATACAAATGGTAATCCAGTCAATTGTTGCCAAATTTCACCCAGATCAAACACATATCTGGTGTCTTTCCGGTAACGTAGAGCTTGGTCTCCAATCAACAAGACAGCGTCCGNTTCATGGTTTGATGGTTGTGTGTTTGGTGAGCAGTCTACAAACTCAGGGTGAATTTTCCAATATTCAGCTAACAAAATCTTTACCAGTGCTTGGGAAGTACGGGAACTACTATCAAGACCAACGGTATTGCATTGGCTCAGTGGCTTTTGACTAAATAGAAGGATACTTTGAACTCGACCTTTTGAAGCAATACAGATATCAGGAATAATGCGGTAGCTAGGTTGGCGAAAGTACTCAATGATGGGGATCAGAGCTAGATCTAGCTCTTCTTTTTCCAACTGATCAGATAAGAGACTAGGGTAACCAAGACTAAGTTTAATGTCAGGTATTGGAGATTGAATTAATGAATGAACAAGCGGTTTTGTATTTAAAAAAGAAACCGCACCAATTCGTTTCTGTTTTGGAGAAGTGATAGTCTCCTCCAATTATGCGGCAACTGATTGCCAATCATTACCATTTCGTATGACTTGATTATAGAGCGTATCTCGCTCAATGGGATCTCGACCAGCTTCTNTGATCAACTGTGCAATCTGATCAACAGACACGGACTGTGGAGAAGATGCCCCCGCCATATGGGTNATTTTTTCTTCAGTAACCGTACCNTGAATATCGTCAGCACCGAAATTGAGGGCAACTTGGGCCGTTTTTAGACCAAGCATAATCCAATAAGCCCTAATATGAGGAATGTTATCTAGCATCAGGCGAGAAACGGCAACACATCTCAAATCAGTTAGACCTGACGTACTAGGCAAGTATGCCAAACGAGTGTTTTCCGGATGGAATGCAAGAGGAATAAAGGTTACAAATCCTCCTGAAACGTCTTGGCCATCCCGAACTCGAACGAGGTGGTCAACACGATCTTCAACCGTTTCTAAATGCCCATAAAGCATGGTAACATTTGATGGGATGCCTAATTCGTGGGCTTGCCGATGAATATCAAACCATTCATCAGCATCAATTTTACCTCGGCAAACCTTGTCGCGTGTCTGCTTCGAAAAGATCTCAGCACCTCCGCCTGGCATGGAATCCAGACCAGCTTCTTTCAGTGCTGACAGGGTTTGCCGGATTGATTGTTTTGACAATCGAGCGAAATGATGAATTTCGACTGCGGTAAAAAATTTTCTGTGGACTTGTGGCATCCTTTCTTTTAGCCCACTCAGCAAATCAAGGTAATATTGAAATGGCAATTTAGGGTGCAAGCCACCAACGCTATGTATTTCAGTGCATCCATTTTTTAATGAATGCATGGCTTTATCGAGAAATTGTTCTAAGCTTAATTCCCAAGCCCCCTGAGTTTCAATATTTTTGCGCGCAAATGCACAAAAATGACATCGAGCGTGTAAAATACAAACGTTTGTATAATCAATATGCTGGTTCAGATTGTAATAACCAACATTTCCGTTTGTTCGTTCACGTACGATGTTAGCTAAGTAACCAACTCCTAGTAAATCTGGACTATTAAAAAGGGTTAAACCATCCTCATAACTCAGACGCTCTCCGTCCATAACTTTTTGATGAATAGGAACGAGTTCTTGGTCGCTCAGTTGAAAATCCATCTGTGATTATTCCCTCTATTGGATATTGTTTATTAATTCGCTGTTTTCAATACTTTGTCGACAAAGTATTGATGTACTAGGTTATCTTCAGTTAGTTCAGGGTGAAAAGTAGAAATTAGAACTCTTTCACTTTCTGCGAGGACAATGGTCTCTTCTGATGATGGTTCCAATTTGTTGAGACCCAACACGTTTACATCTACCCCTACCGTTTGAATTTTAGGTGCACGGATAAATATGCCCTCAAAGGCAGTATTTTTTCCGTTCAGCTTAAGTTCAAGGGAATCAATAAACGAATCAACTTGTCGGCCATAAGCGTTTCTTTCAATACTAGCGCTAATTAGCCCCAACGGTTCCATGGGATGGTTCAAGACACATTTCGCAAGTAGAATCGAGCCCGCGCACGTTCCAAAGATCGGGTGATACTGTGCAAATTCACGAATCGGATCGACAAGTCCAATATTGTGAAGTAACTTAAGTAGTGTTGTTGACTCACCACCAGGCACGATTAGGCCTGCACACCCACGCAACTCCGACGGCTTTCGAACTAGCGTAGTTTGCACATTCATTCGTTCGAGGGACATCTGGTGGAGTGCAAAGCCACCTTGTAGAGCTAGTACACCGATCTTCATTGCTTTTTAATCGACCCCTATCGCTACCAACCCCTCTCTTGCATACGTTCAGTCTCTGGAATATCGTTGATCTCAATCCCCTTCATCGCTTCACCAATACCCTCACTTGCTTTTGCAACTTCGTATGGGTCAAGATAATGCGTTGTCGCATGAACAATAGCTCTAGCACGCTCTGGGGGGTTATCAGATTTGTAAATACCGCTGCCGACGAACACTGTTTCAGCTCCGAGTTGCATCATCAATGCGGCATCTGCGGGTGTAGCAACGCCCCCTGCCGCAAAGTTAGGTACGGGCAGTTTGCCGTTTTCCTTAATACTCCGGATTAGTTCGACTGGAGCACCAATAGTTTTACCAAAATCGACTAATTCTTCAGGGTTCAGCGCACAAACTTGCTTGATTTCACTTTGAACAGACCGCATATGTCGAACAGCTTCAATGATGTTACCAGTACCAGCTTCACCTTTAGTACGAATCAGAGCCGCCCCCTCCGCAATTCGGCGTAGGGCTTCTCCTAAATTACGGCATCCACAAACAAAAGGAACTTTAAAACGCCATTTATCAATATGGTATTGGTCATCAGCCGGAGTCAAAACTTCGCTTTCATCAATGAAATCGACTTCTAAAGACTCCAGAACTTGAGCCTCTGCAAAATGACCAATTCGGCATTTAGCCATTACTGGGATCGTAACACTCTCCTGAATTTCACGAATTAATAAGGGGTCACTCATTCGAGCAACGCCCCCATCTCGGCGAATATCTGCAGGAATACGTTCTAATGCCATGACTGATACGGCGCCAGCTTCTTCAGCAATTTTGGCTTGTTCTACGTTGGATACGTCCATTATGACGCCCCCTTTCAGCATTTCAGCGAGGGCTGTTTTTTTTCTATACTCTTCCTCTTGGTACCACACCATATTTAATCCTTGTTCATTGATATTTCTGTCTGGTTAAGTCAATAAAGATTTAGGTTATCTGGTATTANTTTTTTTAGAGAATGCCATCCGTCTAGGTAGCCCACAGATTATAGCCCACAGCCTAGACCAGTTCAAGCCAAATCACGGATGACAATAGTGGCGTAAATCAATAGCCTAATTAATCCTATTTCTTATGGAGNTGTACTGGGTTAGTTTGAAATTATTAAGACCAACCTGTCGAAGTCTTAATGGCCTAATAAGGTCCTTTAACCAAACTTAGCCCTAGGCCTAAAATAGCCGNCAAGAGTTAGTGATTTATTACCTTTGTGAAATTAATATCTATATACGTGGCAGGGNNCTATTTAGGTTATATTAAGAAATACAATTTGCAATAAATCTCACAAATGTTNATAAGCAAGTGATAGAACGTACCTTACTAGANACCCACAAGTCTAGTTTGGGATTCGAAAGTCACAATCAATAGCATTTTCTATAGAAACGCACATAAAGTAGGTGTGTCACCTGATCCAAACAAAATCTGTCTAGTAATAATAGAAAAGAAGAAATTCGAAAACNTNTANGTTTTCGAATTTGCCATTTAAATCCNTCTACCACTTAGACTCTACTTTGTTGCCCNTGAATAATTTTACAAGCAATCAGATAATTAAATCAAAACTATTGGTCCAAAAGACCATCAAAGCTCCCTGCAACATTGATAAACTAATTACTATCAGTTGATAGTACCAACTATGTACGGGAATCTTGGCACACAGTATATAAACGGGAAAAACTACCAAAGAGTAGCGTAACATACTATTCATACACGTATGACCTGCGAGCGGTGGAAAGATCATTAAAATCATTGCCATCAGCCAATAAGCCAAAGGTATCTGCCGTATGCCTATACAAATTATGGAGATCATGCTGATTGAGAAAATNCCATTGCAAAGGTGTAAAATATTACCATCTCCTAAACTTCGCCATAAGACCATCAATGGATTAGTCAATTCATGCCCCCAACCAGTCTGTTGAATATGAGCAAAAGCCAAAAAGTCTCCAGTCACCAGATAACACTGTAGGCAAAACACGCCTAAACCCAATGGTACAAAGGCCAAGCATAAAATATCGGCGCGAATTTTATGTAAATTGAAACTNCGATTCTGTAGGTAGAGTAGCAATAAGGGCAGACTAATAAATACACCAACCGATCGAGTGAGAGCAACTAAACCGCCAAAAAGACCTGCCAAGAACCAACGATTCCGGTTGGCAAAGTAAAAAGCAGATATCATACACAATACAAACAAGGATTCAGAAAAAACGGCAGAAAAGATAAATGCCGTTGGAAACAAAAACATGAATAAGACGGCTCGGTCCGCGGTTTCAGAACCTGACTGATGCGAAACAAGTTTGTGAAGTACGTAAGCTCCAAATAAAAAAGCCAGATTAGAGATTAGTAACCCACTAATAAAATTATTTCCTACGATNAAGCCCAATATNCGCATCAAAAATGGGTACAAAGGGAAAAAACCGTAATTAGCTCCTCCATGACTATTTAAANTGTTGTTATACCAGTTTTGGGCGATATTTAGATACCAGCCGGTATCCCAAACGCCCCAAATGTTCAACCAAGTATGAGTATCGGGGTAGGTTGGTGCTCTATGGGGTACTTTACTAAAGTCAATTCTCTGTTGTAAGTAAAAACGAGAAAAAACACCGATCAACGTCAATATAAGCCTTGAACTAAAAAATAAAACAGTAATATAGCGAATCTCAACAGGGNTTCTCTTAACCAGTTTTACCAACATAACTACATACTTCGAGATAGTTCTAACGCGATGTACCATTCAAAAATTGGCGATCTTTGGATTGCATACTCATATTTTGAAACTATGATCGACTATATAATTTTCATCCGTTACTATACCAAGTCCCGCCTCATCTGGAACATTGACAATAGCTTGGTCAACTGTCAAATTGGTTGCAACCATATTATCCAAAAAAACTGGTGCATTTAGCTCTGGTGGAAAAACCAAATCTAGGGTTGAAAAAAGGTGGGTTGACGCTATAAAACCAACGCCAGATTCAGTCAAACCACTGCCGAATAATTCAATAGAATTAGCCAAGGCTAAATGCGCTACCTGCNAGCATTGACGGATTCCGCCCGATTTGCAAATTTTTAAGACTATAGCATCAACACACTCAAGTCGGATGATTTTTGCTAAGTCATAGATGGAAAAACACCCTTCATCAACAGCAATCGGAACATGGCTGTTTTCGCGTATTCGTTTTAAGCCTAGCCAATCTTGGCTTATTAATGGCTGCTCGAAAACTTTAACAGACGGTAAATTTTCAATTTGTCGAAGTAACCTTATAGCTTGAGAAAGAGTATAACTTTGGTTAGCNTCAATCCAAAGCTCAGCATGTTTTACAGATTCAGCGACTGCTCTNATCCGATCTTCATCAAGATCNGGGTNNCCACTGATCTTAACTTTGAANTGTCTACAAGGAGAAAGATGTAGNGCNTGCTGGGCCATAATTTTGGGCTGATCAATACTGAGCGCATAGCAGAGTGGTAGCTGATCGTACTTTTTTCCACCAAGTAAGGCATGAATCGGTGCTCCTAGCATATGCCCAACTAGGTCATGCAACGCAATATCAACAGCAGCTACTGCGAATGGGTGGCCATTACTAACTGAAGGTTTTATGATTTGGCTTATTTTTTGATGAATAAGATTGATCTGTAACGGGTTGGATCTCAAGAGAACTGGCTTGATATAATGATTAATCGTCGTCACCATAGACTCTATGGTTTCGTAACTCCAAGAGGGTAAAGCACGTTGTTCTCCCCAACCAACGAANCCATCATCAGTGATAATTTTGACAAACAAGTGATCACCAGCAGATAAGGTATCACCAACGAAACCGGTTCCGATATCGAAGGTTGTTTTAAGACCTACTTTGACTGGAAAAATCTCCACATGTTCAATTTTCGACATAATAGAATTCAACAAAATGTTATTAATTCTGAATTTAGCAACAGGTCTTCAATTTAACACAGTTTATGATATGATTCAACTATGTCTAACCTGTTTTCTAGGTGCAATATTCCAATCTTGATTGGAATCGCCATGCTCATGCCAACTAACATTTTAAGTCAATCCACAATTGAGAAAGAGTTNGAAACCATCATAATGTTATCTGATCATGAAAAGCGAATGGTGAACACAAATGAACCATATACCTATGATAACTACGCAACTTTTGCTTTGTTAGCCTCTGGTGTCCAACAAAGAGAAATGACAAGATTCAAACGACGCATCGACAGTATTACCCGGGACCTCTCTNTCGCTCTAGAAACTCAAAAAGTATCGGGTCAAACAATAGAGCGTGCTGAGTTCATCCTACATTGGCTTCACAGTCGGTTCTTTCGCTCCTACAAAGCAAAACAAACGCGCCTTGACACTAGCCTACAGAACAGAGATTTCAATTGCGTTTCGTCTTCAGTGCTCTATGCTATTGTTTGCCGTAAATTCGCTATAAACATCACGGGGGTTATTGTTAAGGACCATGCTTTTTCCCAACTAAAGCTCCCAACCAAAAAAATAGATGTTGAAACAACAATCAAATATGGATTTGATCCTTCCACTAGAAAAGATATATTAGACCAATTTGGCCAATTGACTGGATTCGCTTATGTGCCTCAACGCAATTACCAAGCACGATCAGAAATCAGCGACAAACAGATGATTNCCCTAATCTATTCAAACCGATACAAGACACTTAGNGACCAAAATCGGCACGCTGAAGCTGCTAGGGCTCTACATTTAGGTTGGCACTTGGCAGGAGATTTGCCTAGGAATACTAATTCTTGGGAAAGTGGCTTGTCTAACTACATAATATCACTTGATCACGCTAAGCGTTATTCTGACGCACTCTTTGTTATCGAAAAATCTTTAGATCTATTCCCATACATGAAACAACCCAGGCAGCTTCGATATAACGTTTATGTCAATTGGAGCTATCATCTACTTAAATCAAATCAGTTTATGCAAGGTATCCAAGTTGTTGAAACTGGCTTACAAGAGTACCCAAAAGACCGACGACTAGAACAGAACCTACGGGCTGCCTATATTGATCAAATCCAATTGGCTGTTAGAAATGGCCAATTTAAGAAGGCTAAACAATCAATCACCAAAGCCAAATCAGCTTTGCCCAANGAAGAAACTTTTGANCAGCTAAGCGTCAATGTAATTGTTGAATCGACAAAAGGTCTATCGGTAGAAGAATCAGTGCCGATTTTTCGCAAAGCCCTAAGAGATAAACCAAATGACAAGATTTTGTTAGAAGCATTCGCATTTGTGTACATTGACCCTGCTCAGAAGTTAGCCAACCAAAGACAGTTTTTTAAAGCAATTAAATTATTGGAGAGGGGGGAAGAGGTCTTACCANGTCTGCACCAGCTACTAAAAGNAAAGACTCTAGTATATAACAATTGGGCGTTGGAACTTGCAAAACTGCAGAAGTTTGAATCTGCAGTAAAAATCATCGAAAATGGGGTATCAATAAAACCCACAGATAAAACGTTACTCAATAACTGGGATGCTATTATGTTGGATTGGGCCAATTTTTGCTTCAAGAAAAACCAGTCGGACCAAGCCGGCCAGATCATAGTTAAGGGCATTAATCGGTCAAAAAGAAATAGAAGAAAGTTTGAAAATATAGCTGAAGCATACTATAACAACCAAGCAGTTAGGTCGCTAAATTCCGGGAAAACAAAAGAGGGGATTCAATANCTTGAATCAGGTTTAAAGNTAATACCAAAAAGTTCCGTATTAAGAAGAAACTTGAATCTAGCTCGCCAAAAAAAAGGTGATAATTGACGCTAGCACGTATATTGTGCTAAGATTTGTCTTCTCTTTTATCATACCTTTCTGTAGTTAATTTGGAATATGAAAAATGTAAATGTTTTGGTTCTTCGGACTGCGGGCACCAATTGTGATTACGAAACTGATTATGCATTCCAGCTCGCAGGTGCTAGAACTAATTTAGTACATATCAACGAGCTATTAACAAGAAAAAAAACATTGATGGACTACCATATTTTGGCTATTCCGGGGGGGTTTTCTTACGGAGACGATATTGCTGCAGGTATTTTGTTGGCTAATGAGATCCGCTATAAACTCATCGATTCAATTACCGAGTTTGTCAGAAATAATGGGTTAATCATTGGTATTTGTAACGGGTTCCAAGTTTTGGTCCGATCAGGTCTTCTGCCTCAGATAAAATCGTCTAAACAGGAAGCTTCACTCACCAGCAATTCTTCAGCTAAGTTTGAATGTCGGTGGACAAAGTTAAAAACTGATCCGAGTCGCTGTGTCTTCACACCCAACCTACCTGAGCAGATTTACCTCCCGGTAGCTCACGCAGAAGGGCGGTTTATAGCTTCCAACGAAACTCTCGATCAACTAGAAATTAATGGCCAAGTAGTATTTCGTTATGCTTCTTCTAATTATCCTGAGAACCCAAATGGGTCAGAACGAAATATTGCAGGCATATGTGATCCAACTGGACGGATTATGGGTTTGATGCCTCATCCTGAACGCTATTTGAGTCGCTACAGCCACCCTCGTTGGACACGCGAAAATTTACCAGAAGAAGGAGACGGCTTATCCATTTTTCGAAATGCGGTAAATTATGTTTCCAGTTGATCAACGTGAAATCGTTAATTCGATTAAAAAAGGTAGTCATTTTCTAATCGAGCAGCAGCTTTCAGATGGTAGGTTCGAAGGGATCTTATCTTCGATGACTTTTCCTACCTGTGCGTTAGCTTGGGTGCAAATAGCACAGGGCAATTCCGTTAGCTCCCCCCTAATTAACTGGTTGGAAAAGCAAAGACTCGCTGACAACCAATGGGCTTTGGATACGTCGAGAATCCCTAACCAAAACGCTACCGAATTTGCTCAGCTAATTTTGTCTCAAACGACTCAAACGGAGATTCCTCCCAAGATCCCTCAACTAGGTCTTATAAAATTAGCCTACGCTCATCTCAAACAACTAAATTGGTCGAAAGTAATACCACCACCAATAGCGATTTTTGTAGTTCGAACCATCACGACCTTACTCCCACAGCTATCTAAATGGGTGAAACCACCGCGCCATCTACTACCCAGCCCAGATTTTTTTTATTCAGCAAAATTCAAAAAACTTTTTGTAGCAGAAAAACAAACGCTTGTACCGTGCATGATACTTATCGAAACACATACCAAAAATCGGCGTCATGTCATTACAGATTTATTAGATTGGATGTTTTCTTGCAGGTTGGCTGATGGCAGCTGGTTTCGTGTTAATTATATAACAGCTTTATCAGCATTAGCAATGATCGAAGCCAAAAAACATTTCCCTGAATTAGTAAAGGAGGACTATATCAGTACTGCGATTAGTTGGCTTGAGCAAACACAAAACCTTGATGGGGGTTGTAGGGAAGCACTTAACCTAAACGTTTGGGACACGGCACTTTCAACAATAGCTTTAGCCGGTTTGGATAACGAAAATAGCCTGACCAAACAATTGCAAGCCTCTAGTCGTTGGATTATGAAACAACAATCAAATGATGGTGGGTGGGCATTTTCCGGTTTAGCTGATTTTAGAACTAGTAATTCTACAGCAAAAATCTTATCCGATGCTGATGATACAGCTCTTTCAACCTTAGCACTAATCTTGTCCCTGGCTCCACATGAAATCAAACAAAATCAGTCAATCAAGAAGGGTATTAGCTGGCTTGTAGAAAACCAGTCTCCCGATGGTAGTTGGTCAACATATGTCCCAGGCGAAGGAGATATGGGTTGTACGTCTATTACAGCCCATGCTATTGAAACATTACTGGCCTTCGGTGGGTACGAACCTCAAATTAATAAGGGTGTTGACTGGTTACGAAAAACCATCACACCTGAAGGCTACTGGTCCGACTTATGGTTGTCTCAATTCACATACGGCACATCCTGCGCGATAGTTGCTTTAGCTAAAGCAGGTTATGCTGATTGTATTGAAGTTCGACAAGGTAAAAATTGGTTAGAATTGGCCCAAAATGAAAATGGGGGCTGGGGAGAAGATATGTTCGGCCGACGACTGGACCACAGCACTGTTGAACAAACTGCCTGGTCAACTTACGCATTACTTCAAACAACCAAGGAAGAAGAAATTAGTCCATCTATCAAAAGAGGATTACGATTTCTGCTTGATCAACAGAATCATGACGGATCATGGCCAACTAGTTGTGTCGGTATCTATTGGGAAATAATTGGTGGTTACGAGGACCCGATTTATTCTTCTGTTTTCCCATTACTTGCACTTAACTCCTATTATCAAAAGATTGTTTGTTAAAATTAACTCTGGAATAAATACTGCCATGAATCAGCTTGAGCAACTTTTAACCCAACAAGTCGAAGGTGAAGTGAGGTTTGATGATTACTCTAAGGCTCTTTACAGTACTGATGCCAGCCTTTATCAAATCAATCCAGTCGGTGTGGTGATCCCACGTACTAAAGCTGATGTGCAAAGAACGATACAAATTTGCTATGAAAGTGATGTGCCGATTCTTCCACGAGGAGGAGGTACAAGCTTGGCAGGCCAAACTGTTGGCCGGGCAGTAATTATTGACTTTTCTAAGTACATGAACCGAATTATTGAAGTGAACGTGGCAGAGCACTGGGCCAGGGTCGAGCCAGGTATTGTCTTAGATGAACTCAACTCACAACTCAAGCCATACGGTTTGATGTATGCTCCAGACGTAGCAACAAGTAGCAGAGCAAATGTTGGTGGGACGATTGGTAATAATTCGGCGGGGTCACATTCGGTAATTTATGGAAAAACGATTGATCATGTAATGGAATTAGAGCTTATTTTGTCTAATGGTGAGCTAATATTGACTAAGGCAATGACGCCAGACCAAGTAGAAAAGAAAAAAACAGAGCAGACACTCGAAGCCAAAATTTACCGAAAAGTCTGTCAAATCACGCATGATTACCAAGACTTAATTAGGGAACGATTCCCTCGAATTTTACGAAGGGTTGCTGGTTATAACTTAGATGAATTCGTCATTGGTGCAGGTTCCAAAGAAGTTACACCGTATCGACGAGACGATGGAAGTGATCAAAATTTGTTCAATTTATCCAAAATTATTGTTGGTTCAGAAGGGACGCTGGCAACTGTTACCGAATCCAAAATTAATCTTGTACCAATACCCAAGATGACAGCCCTGAGTGTGATCCATTTCGAGACCTTAATTGAATCTATGGAAGCTGTTGCTCCTATTTTGGAGTGTCAACCGACTGCTATTGAATTAATCGATGATACCATCATTAATATGACTAAAGGGTCGGCAGCTTTTTCCAAAGCCAGTGATTTTATCAAAAAAAATGCCAAGGGAAATGGGCCTGGTGCAATCTTGGCCGTTGAATTCTACGGTGAATCAATCCAGGAGTTGATCAACCAACTCGACAACGTTGAAAAGAAAATGATATCGAAAGGATTGGGTTATGCTTTTGTTCGTTGCATAACACAAGAAGAGAAGTCCAATGTGTGGGAAACGCGTAAAGCGGGGCTTGGTTTGTTAATGGGAATGACCGGCGACCGTAAGCCCGTTGGATTTGTGGAGGATGCGGCTGTTCGGATTGAAGATTTACCAGAGTATGTACGTCGATTTTCTGACATTATCGCTGCTCATGACACAACTGCAGCCTACTATGCTCATGCAAGTGTTGGCTTACTACACAACAGGCCAGTAATAAATCTAAAATCAGAATCTGACATTCAAAAAATGCACTCCATCGCTAAACAAGTTAAAGACTTACTAATCGAATTGGACGGAGCTATGAGCGGAGAGCATGGGGATGGATTAGTTAGGAGTGAGTGGATCGAATCCATGTTTGGTTCCGAAATGTATCAAATCTTTCGCCAGCTCAAACAAACATTTGACCCAACTGGAATTATGAATCCAGGAAAAATTGTTGACGGCCCACCAATGACCGAAAATCTCCGTTTTGGGAATAATTACAATACAATTAAAATTGACACATATTTTGATTTTTCCAACCAAGGTGGTTTTAATCGGGCTATTGAGATGTGTAATGGAGTAGCCGCATGTCGTAAAACACTAACGGGAACCATGTGTCCATCATATATAGGAACGAGAGAAGAAATACATTCCACACGCGGTAGAGCTAATGCCCTACGGCATGTCATTTCAGGCTCTTTACCTCAAGAACATTTTAAAAGTAAAGAACTTTACGAAGTATTAGATCTTTGCCTAGAATGTAAAGCCTGTAAATCTGAGTGTCCATCACACGTCGATATGGCAAAAATCAAATACGAATTTTTAGCTCAATACCATGATCAGCACGGATTACCAGTTCGCAATCGTTTGTTTGGACACATCGATAGCTTGAGTGATATTGGTTCAAAAATGGTTCCATTTTCTAATTGGCTGATGAATTCCTCAGTTTCAAAATGGATGATGGATAAATTCTTTGGTATTGATCGTCGTCGATCCTTACCCAATTTCGCGGAAGAAACTTTTGTTCAATGGTTCAAGACGCGACCATCTCGCACCTTAGACAATCGTCAACAAGTTGTCTTTTTTTATGACACTTTTACCAATTACAATTATCCTAATGTCGGGCAATCAGTTGTTAAAGTGTTAGAATCCGCTGGTTTTGATGTTATTTTGCCACCTAAACGTTGTTGTGGACGTCCTATGATTTCTAAAGGTATGTTAAACGAAGCAATTCAAAATGCTCGGCATAACATTAGTTGGCTTTTACCCTATGCTCAACAAGGTTTACCAATCGTTGGGTGTGAGCCCAGTTGCATTTCAGCTTTAACAGACGATTACGTCGAATTGCTTCCAGGAGACGACTCAAGATTAGTAGCTGAACATACACTAATGATCGAAGAATTCCTTTTGAAAGAAAAAGAACGGCTCAGGTTTTCAGATATAGATCAAAATATTTTACTACATGGGCATTGTCACCAAAAAGCACTAATTGGACTTCAACCATCACTTGAAGTTCTGAATCTCCCAGTGAACTATACTGTCAATTCGGTAGACTCCAGTTGCTGTGGCATGGCCGGTTCATTNGGTTATGAAAAAGAACATTACGATCTGTCGATGAAGATAGCTGAAGCAAGATTACTAGAACCGATTCGATCTCATTTGAGCGATTCTCTTGGTAACTCTCAGGTAGCTATTTCGGGAACTTCTTGTCGCGAACAGATTAAACACAGTACAGGCTATGAACCTAAGCATATAGTAGAGTTATTGTGTGAAGCGATTATTCACACGTAACAAACTTACAATGGTAAACATATTTGAAAACTGCTTTTGGTTATTGTCTGTTACCAAGCGAATAGGTCCTACTATGAGGCTACATCTAATTTACGACCTGATGTTCCCACTAAAAACCTAACTTAGCAATCAACAATAATACTGCTACCGTTCTTTTTGCTTCTTGACTACATCTATCATTACCCAGCGTTAATATCAATCTTGTTTGAGTTATTCAGTACACTAACAAACATACTTCGATTTAGTAATATATAGAGTTGTGAAAAAGATCTTGGCCTCATTTTCTGACGGAGATAATTACCAAAATTTAGCCTTGGGGAATGACGAGCACTCGCACGATATCAGAAATAAGAATACCTGTCAGCATCATGTTGACGCTAAGTTCACACACTGATATACTCGATATTAATGAATTCCCTTTCCCAAAAACAACAAGGTGTTACCCTAAAATCTTTGTTAATTGCCTCTCTACTGATCCCAATTAATTGCTATTGGGTAATCGAAATGGAGGTAATCCGATACTCCGGGCACCCAGTAACAATCTCCCTGTTCTTCAATGTCATTTTTAGTCTGTTTATCATTATCGGGCTGAACCAACTACTCCACCGAATTTCTCCTGCATTATCTTTAACTGCTAGTGAGTTAATCATTGTATACCTGATGGTATCAATTGCATCAGGTATTGCAGGCCATGACATGCTAGAGATTTTGGTGCCTATGCTTGGGCATGCTTTCTACTTTGCCACAGCTGAGAATGAATGGAAAGAGTTGTTTCTGCCTTTTTTGCCAGAATGGCTTACTATAAATGATAATCAATTGTTTTACGGCTACTATCAAGGAGAAGCAAACCTTTATACAATTTACCATCTTCAAAAATGGGCGAAACCGATACTTTGGTGGACAGCATTTATTTTTATGCTTAGCCTAGGTATGTTTTGTCTAAATGTTATGGTACGGAAACGCTGGATTGAACACGAAAAGCTAAGTTACCCCATCATTCAATTGCCAATGGAGATGAGTGGGATAACTTATTCCGGCTTCTTTAAAAACCAATTCATGTGGAGTGGTTTTGCGATTTCTGGTGGATTAGTCTTACTAAACGGCCTTAACTTTATCTTCCCAGTAATACCCGAACTAAGAACGAGGATTCAACATTTTGAAATTTTCACTGATTCTCCTTGGAATGCGATGGGAAGATTACCATTTTCGCTTTATCCTTTTGCCATTGGTCTTGGTTTTTTTATTCCATTAGATCTATCATTTTCCTGCTGGTTTTTCTTCCTCTTTTGGCGAATGATGCGAGTAGCTGGTGCAGCTCTCGGCTTACGAAGTTTACCCGGATTTCCCTACATGAATGAGCAGGCTTCTGGCGGCTATGTTGCTCTATGCGTAATTGCTATTTGGGCCACGCGAAAACATCTTTACAAAGTACTCTATTCTGTACTTAATACTGGTATTGAACTCGGTGATAGAGATGAACCTATTTCTTACCGTACCGCTGTGTTTGGCTTTACTCTGACAATGGCTTTTGTAATTTTTTTCTGTTTGAAAGGTGGAGCGACATTAGGTATTAGTACCGCTTTTTTTATGTTCTATTTTGCCATCTCTTTAGCGATTACCCGAATGAGAGCCGAGCTAGGTACACCTGTCCATGATTTACATTATTCGGGGCCTGATGAAATTTTGACACGCTCATTGGGTACTAGNCGCATTGGGCGAGGTAANCTAATTATGTTCTCCATGTTCTGGTTTATCAACCGAGCTTATAGAAGCCACCANATGCCCCACCAGCTAGAAGGNTTGAAAATTGCTGACCGCTTNCGAATGAACACCAAGAGAATTCTTTTTGCCTTTATGTTAGCCTCATTATTGGGAGCACTTTCAGGGTTCTGGTCCTTAATCGATAGGGGGTACCGAGTTGGCATGGAGTCTCGTGCCTACTCACCATCGCTAAGCGCTTTTGGCATTGAACCGTACCGTCGCTTGACACAATGGCTAAATGTACCGACGGAGCCACTATTTGCAGAAACTAGTTTTATGGGAGTTGGATTCTTAGCAACCTTGCTACTTATGTTTCTACGAATGAAGTTTGTTTGGTGGCCTTTTCACCCAGCCGGGTTTGCTATCTCCACTAGTTGGGGGATGAACGTGACTTGGAGTTGCTTATTTATGAGCTGGCTTATTAAGGGGATAGTCCTAAAGAATGGAGGCATTGGCCTCCATCGAAAACTTGAGCCTTTATTTCTCGGTTTAATTTTAGGTGAGTTTGTTTGTGGCAGCCTGTGGACAATTATTGGCATCGTTTTGGGTATTCCGACCTATGGTTTTTGGGTTTGAGCTAGTCCTGAACGAGTGGATTGCGGTTGACATATTATTCTAGGTAGGGTATCTTAATTGGGTTTTGCTCTATTTTGTTCGATTAAACTGATGTGGTCATGTTTGAAAGTTTAACTGAGAAACTCCAAAATACTTTTAAGAAAATAAGCGGTCAAGGAAAGCTAACCGAAAAGAACATTTCGGACGCGCTACGCGAAGTTCGCTTAGCATTGCTAGAAGCAGATGTTAATTTTAAGGTTGTCAAAACTTTCATAAGCGACGTCAAATCTCGCTCTTTAGGTAAGGAGGTTTTGGGTAGTTTAACTCCCGAGCTACAAATTGCCAAGATAATTGGCGATGAACTAACTAAGTTGATGGGAGAAGCTGCAACTAAGATTGAGCTATCAAGTGGAGGCCCCACTGTCATTTTAATGGTTGGCTTACAGGGGTCCGGAAAGACGACCACATCTGGAAAATTAGCCGACAAATTTAAAAAAGAAGGAAAAAGTCCTTTACTGGTTGCTGCAGATATTTATCGGCCGGCGGCGATTAAGCAGTTACAGGTAGTTGGTGAGCAGATTGATGTTCCCGTATTCAGCATGGGGACAGAGGTTTCTCCTGTAAAAATTGCCGAAGCTTCCATCAAGGAAGCTTCTAGTATAGGTCATAACCTCGTGATTGTTGATACAGCTGGCCGACTACATGTCGATCAGAAATTGATGGATGAGCTCAAGGGAATCAAAGTTGCGGTAAAACCGGACGAAGTTCTTTTAGTCGTTGATTCCATGACAGGTCAAGATGCAGTTAATGTATCTGATCATTTCAATCAAGAACTTGACATTAGTGGTGTAGTCCTGACCAAAATGGATGGTGATTCTAGAGGTGGGGCGGCATTATCCATTCGTAGCGTTACAAACAAACCGATAAAATTCATCAGTTCGGGAGAAAAAATCGAATCAGGTTCCTTAGAGGCTTTTCATCCCGACCGTATAGCTTCTCGAATTCTTGGTCAGGGTGATTTCAAGACTCTACTAGAACGAGCTGAGGCAACCTTCTCTGAAGATCAAGCTAAGGATTTGGAAAAAAAACTAGCTACTAAGCAAGGATTAGATTTTAATGATTTACTCACGCAGTTAGAACAGCTGAAAAAAATGGGACCGTTAGACCAAATCATGGACATGATCCCTGGTATAGGTAATGCTATCCCCAAAGGATTTCAACCAGATGAAGACCAATTGAAGCATGTCAAGGCTATTATTCAGTCTATGACTAATCAAGAGCGACGGGACTATCGTGTGCTCAGTAGATCGCGGCGGTTGCGCATCGCCAGCGGTAGTGGGACTACAGTACGTCAAGTTAATCAACTGGTTGATCAATTGAAGTTTCTGAACCGAATGACCCAACAAGCCACTGGCATTTCAGGAATGATGCCCGGTGTTGGTGGCAAGACAGGGAAAATCAAACCCAAGCGAACAAGAGTTAGTGCACGAGCACGCCGAAAACGGCGCCGTCGCTAATTACTCAGTCAAGATCAAATTGCATCTTAGCAAGAGGAGTTACTGTTGGCAGTTAGAATTAGATTACAGAGACATGGTCGAAAGAAGAATGCATTTTACCGAGTAGTAGCCGCAGATGCCAGAAGCCAAAGAGACGGGGCTTTTCTAGAAGCACTAGGCTATTACGATCCCATGACAGAACCCGCAAATATCAAAATAGATACGGAGAAGGCCCTGAAGTGGCTTAGGACTGGGGCTCAGCCCAGTGATACCGCTAAGAGTCTCCTGACTAAAACTGGTGTTTGGGAGCAATTCGTCAATCCTGATGCGTTCACAGAAAGTAAATTAACCGATAACGTGGAGTCTAGTGAAGAAGAATAATTAAGATTTTTGCTATCAGCCGCGGTCGGTATATTCAGGAAATTGATCACTATGACACTTTTTGTTAAACGGCCAGTTATTCTGAAGAATATTGTTACGAAAGAGTTCAAAGACCGACTCGTAGATGAACTAGGTCAAGCACTAGATCAGATTGACCGATGGTTCGAACAGGAAGAGTTTCAAAGCCGGCGCCTAATTTCTGAGGCTGAAAAGCAGGGCAACTCTGATGTTGTGCGAAAAGAATTGAATATAGAGAGGGATCGACAAGGACAGATCCGCCTCGATCTAAAGCGGAAGTTGGACGAGATCATACAACTGGATATCGGTAGTGTTTTTACCAGTGGAACCTATGANGCTCCTGTAAAANTCGAGGTTGGAGATAATATTCGATCAAAACTGGCACAAGCAGAGATTATCGTTAAAGATGGGGTTGTTGTTCAGGTAATCGAGTAGTATATCTCAATTTAGTAGAAGTAGCATGTTTCTATGAAAATCGACGTGGTTAGCCTTTTTCCGCAGATGGTACAACCCGTTTTAGAACACGGTATTCTGAAACGAGCTATTAACAACGGAGTTCTGAGTGTCGGCCTACATCAACTTCGAGACTTCACCACCGATCAGCACCGGATGGTTGATGATTACCCATACGGTGGTGGATCAGGTATGATTTTGAAACCTGAGCCAATCTTCAAAGCTGTTGAATCTCTAAGCCCGAAAGTTGATAGTAGGGTTATATTTTTTACTCCTCAGGGGCAGAAGTTGGATCAACGCTTAGTTGAGATTTTGTCTTTAGAGAGACACCTTATTCTAATTTGTGGCCGCTACAAGGGTGTTGATGAAAGAGTAAGGTTTAAGTTGGTAACAGATGAAATTTCGGTTGGAGATTATGTCCTTAGTGGTGGTGAAATTGCAGCTCAAATACTGATTGATACAATCGGGCGTGTGTTGCCTAGTGCTATTGGGGATTATCAATCAGCTCAAGATGATTCATTTAGCCAAGATTTATTAGACCACCCCCATTACACAAGACCGGCTGAATTTCGAGGGATGAAAGTTCCAGAGGTTTTACTTAGTGGACACCATCAAAAAATCCAACAATGGCGTTATCAACAATCTCTAGATCGAACAAACCAACGCCGTCCTGACCTTTCGCATATTCATACAGTAGGAAACGTGCGCGAGGCCAGAACAGGTGATGATGAGACTAAATAGAATCTGACAACAGCTGAACTTAAGATAGAAAAAGACTAGGTATAAGGAGGAAAATTATGGATCTTGTTGATATTATAGAACAAGAACAACAAAAAAACGACATTCCCGACTTCCAATCTGGAGACACAGTTCGGGTCAACACACGTATCCGAGAAGGCCAAAAAGAACGGATTCAAGCATACGAAGGTACTGTTATCAAGCGTTTGGATCGCGGTGCCAGATCGACCTTTACTGTTCGTCGGTTAGCCTATGGTACCGGGAGTGAGCGAACTTTCCCGCTCCATTCGCCTAACATCCAAAGTATTAGTATAGTAAAGCGGGGCGTTGTACGAAGAGCTAAACTTTACTATCTGAGAGATCGAACTGGTCGCTCAGCTCGTATTCGCGAACCAAGGGAGCGCTAAACTTCTTTACAACAACTGGGTCTAACCTCTATAACGACAAGCTAAAATTCGAACGACAATTAAATCAGAACGGTTATTCTCGGGTTGCTGGCGTAGATGAGGCAGGGCGAGGAGCGTTAGCGGGTCCAGTAGTGGCCGCCTGCGTTGTTTTACCGATTGGCTTGGAATTTTCTGGCTTAACTGACTCAAAAAAAATTTCTGCTTCTTCTCGTGATCTACTGCATGACCAGATTCATAACTCTGGCGCTTCTGTTGGCATTGGTCAAGCATCAGTTGCCGAGATCGAAGACCTCAACATACTGCGGGCTACCATGTTAGCGATGCAGCGGGCTGTATTGGCAACTACACCTAGCCCTGATTATGTACTCATTGATGGCAACCAATTACCAGAGATTCCTCTTCCGATGAGATCATTGGTGAAGGGAGATACTCGTTGCCATTCAATTTCGGCAGCGTCCATAATCGCTAAGGTTTTTCGGGATCGACTGATGCTTGAACTAGACAAGCAATTTCCCGAATATGGTTTCGGGCAACACAAGGGCTATGGCACACAACGCCACCGAGAATCCATTTCCGGCTACGGACCATCGGTTTGCCACCGAAAAAGCTTCAGGCTGAACTGAACCGCTGGAATACAAGGCGACCTCACCAAAAAGTACCCAAGTTACACTTCCAGACCTAAATTTTTTAATTAAGTCCCCAATTGATGNTCACNCTCGTCTACCGGAGACTTAACTGAAGTTGTCTGTTCNATTGTTTTTTANGAAACCAAAGANCTTCGTGATTGGTAACACGGTTCTTACCAAACTTTTGAATAGCCGATCGTAAACAATCAATGACCAAATCAAAGGATTTCTTTCAATAGCGATTCGCGTGTTGGGTGACGTAACTTCCGAAGGGCTTCATCCTCGATTTGCCGCACACGTTCCCGGCTGATTCCCAGGCGGCGTCCTATTTCAGCAAGTGTGTACTCACTTCCATCTCTTAGTCCATAACGTAATTGAACGACCANTTTTTCTCTCTCAGTCAGTGTATTAAGTACCCGTTCCAAGGACTCTTTGTCCGCATTGACTAGAAGCTCATCTTCCGGTGAAGACTGATCTTCGTCAGCAAGTAGGTCTGAGATTGTAGCGTCTGGTGAAGCTTCGCTTAACGGAGAATCTAATGAAACAGTACGCCGAGTACTTTGTACGATCTCAGTTAGCCTTTCCACGTCTATGTTACCAAGTCGNTCCGCGATCTCTTCGTTNCTAGGCTCACGTTCTAACTCGCGGGCTAATTTAGCTCGAGTGGCTTCAATCGTTCGACGTGTTTCTCCCACATAGCAAGGGATACGAATCGTCTGACTTTGTTGGTCTAATGCACGCTTGATAGCTTGCATAATCCACCAAGTTGCGTAAGTGCTAAAGCGAAAGCCGCGGGCCAAATCGAACTTTTCCACAGCCTTCATTAGGCCAATGCTTCCTTCTTGCATCAAGTCTAAAAACGTCAAGGCAGATTTACTGTGGTTATGCTGTTTCGCAATACTAGCAACAAGTAAAAGGTTAGCCTGAACGATTGCNTTTTTAGTTTCCTGAACATGGCTTACAGCACGATTTAATTCTATCCACAATTTTTCTAGTATGGGTTTGGCAATGAAATCGTCTTCTATTTCATCATTTACTTCAATTCCTTCAAGACTGGGCACGAAATCCCCATACATNCGTAATTTGTAAGACCGAATTTCNTTTTCCATATTTTCNATAACAACGGAAATATTCATTGGGGTCCACCAGGCTTCGACTCCTGTTAAACCATCCTTGTTACAACGCCTGCGATTAACCTTAGGTTTAGAATTTTCCAAAATCNAATCTGGAAAACATTCTAATAGGCGAGTAACATCTTTGCGCTGGTTCCCGAATTCTGCAAACAGCTCTTTTTCTATTTTCGGTGTGAGTAAAGGAGTTTTTGCAATCTCTTGAAGATATGAAAAAGCCTCATCTTTGGAGGNTTCACTATTGTCTCCACTACGTTTAAAATTAGTGATCAACTGGCCCTCGTTAGTCAAATCTGTTGGGGCTGACAANGGAGAAAAANCGCNATCATCTTCATCTTCTTTATTGTCAAAATTTTTGTCATTTTCGTNCTTATGAAAAGGTCCTTTATCCATTCGGTCATATCCTCCAGAAAATTCTTCTTGGCTTNCTAATTTCCCTAGTCAAGGGAAGTGTACATGTCCTATAGTCAGAG
>PAYP01000071.1:54971-55200 GCA_002714785.1 Candidatus Poribacteria bacterium
TNTGNNATATCTACCGCNATAGAATCCAAACATCTAAGCTAAACTCGACCCACTTACTCATTTTTCCGAAACGTTTCCACCAATTTTAAACAGACGAAGACTACTNCATCTAGGTTTACCTTNTACNCTATTTTTTTTTGATTATTATCAAGAAAGAAAAATAAAAATAATANATTCAATGAATTGGCAAAAATGGCGGATACTTTTCCAATTACTGAGCGATATATTT
>PAYP01000072.1 GCA_002714785.1 Candidatus Poribacteria bacterium
ATTATACTTTTGAAGTTAAAGGTAATAAGATTGGTGGAGGAGAAGGATTTCTAATTATGTTTCGTTGTCGTGGGATGATGGAAGCAAGGGGTAAGCCTCTGAAAAAGCACCCACCGCGTATGCAAAAACAGAAGCCGTCTTTGGAATATTGGTGGAATCTAGGTGGTTGGGGTAATACTCGATCTAAAGTTGAATCTTGGGGGGGGAAAGCAGGCGCAGATAGTAAGGACATAATCAAGGCTAAAACTTGGTATGATATCAAAATTATCAACACTCCGAAAGATTATACAGTCATATTAAACGACAAAGAGGTAGCAAAAGTTGAAGATGACACTCAAGATGGAATGGGCCGAATCGGGCTTGCTACCTGGAGTACCGAAGCCAGATACGACAGTGTCATTGTTTATGGTCCTGATGGACCTAGTGCTCCTGTCAAAGCCAATGGTAAAGCTTCCTTAACCTGGGGATATCTTAAGACCCAAAAATAAAGAAGTAATCTAATTTTTTATACTTTTTAAATTAGTATAATTTTCTTTTTTCCGCTTTGTTTTCACTCATTTGTAGGTAAGAGGGATAAGTCGTTATCTTAAAACTGAGAAGATCGGACCCCAAAGACCCCGATCTTCTCAGTTTTAATCCCAGATGAAATGATTTTTTCCTCAACTAATACTAAGGAATTTTATAACCTTTTTAAATTCCTTTAGTATTAGTCCTATGATTTTAGCCGCAAACTCCAAAACCTGCCCCCACCGCTGAATGCCCCTAAATATGCGGGCGACTTGTTTTTGTTTCAAAAATATCAAAAACAAGTCTTTGAATCATCTAATATCCGACTAGACATTATGGCTCCTCTTATCAATCTCCACTGATAAGAGAAAATTATTCTAAATTTACTAAAAATTAGCCTGTAGATCAATGGTTTAGGCCACAGTTTGTTCCAAATTCAGAATCAATACTCGTGCGTTTTGGTCACCAACCAAATTTAAAATCAATTACGGGATAATAATGTTTTTTTGCTGTAAATCTTGTTACACCCCCAAATCAAATGGGATAATAGAGTCCCATTTCCGACAGTAAGATTGATACATTTGTTTCGATTTTTTCTATTGATAGATTGTTATTTTGTCGATATTTAAAAAGTAAAACAGGTGGGGTTCAATTCAAGGTTGAGGTGTCTAATTCTAGTAGTTTCCCTAATACCAAGGATCGAAGATGTAATCTGAGATAATATCAGGATGTTGATTAATTAAATAAAGATTTTCCATTTAGATGGTTTGCTGATTCGGGTTTCGTTTTATATCTCTACTTTTAATATAATATTCCTGTTAACCAGGTATAAAATACGAGGGGTTAATTGAGATAATGACAAGAAGGTTGTGTTTACTGTTTTTTCTATTGGCTTCTACTCTGGTTGTGGCTGAGAAATACGCGCTGTTAGTTGGAATTAATGATTATCCCAATGATATTAGCCCACTACGATACTGTGTTGCTGACGTAGTAGCTTTTCGTGATACTCTGATCAACGTAGCCAGTTTCAAGAAAGATAATATTTTCCTGATGACGGATGGTATGGAAGGTCAGATGGAACCAACTAATATCAATATTATTAAGCGATTAGGCATTTTGGCCAAACAAGTTAAATCATCAGACACTTTAGTCTTTTACTTCTCAGGCCATTGCATTGTCAATGATGGTAATTCCTTCTTGTTAGCTGCTAACAGCGATACTACTACTCAAGATACCTTGGAAATGAGTGGGGTCCCTTTAGACCGGGTTAGTAAGATCTTATCATTGGTCAAAGCTCAGCAACTATTAACGGTGATCGATGCCTGTCGTTATAACCCTGAGGCAAGTCGTAGTGGCGAAGATAATGTCTTGACGGATGAGTTCTCTAAAGGTTTCAAGATCAGGCGCAATAGCGGTAATAGTCAACCCAGTGTTAGTGCTACTCTTTATGCTTGTAATGTAGGTGAACGAGCTTATGAATGGTCAGAAAAAGGACATGGGGTCTTTAGTTATTACTTGTTGCAAGGGATGAATGGTCACGCTGCGAATGGTCAAGGTCAAGTAACAGTTACTGATTTGGCCGAGTATACTCAGAGTAAAGTGATGGATTGGGCTAAGACCTACCGTAATAAGAAACAGACGCCTTGGTTAGATCAGAGTGGAGGGGCTAAGCTGATATTAGTAGAGAATAGGTTAGCGGCGGTTAAAGCTGAACTGAGTCGACTGGAGTCTGAGTTGGCCGAAACCAAGCAGCAGCTGGATCAAGTCCAGAAGGAGGATGGGAATTTAAGTCAAGTCGAGGCCATACAACGAAAAACTGAGTTACAGGAGAAAGTTCGCCAAGCCAAAGCTGCAGAAGTACTGGAGCGACAACGAGAAGAGACCGTGCGCCAAGCAAGAGAGGAATCAGTTCGTCAACAAAGGGAACAATCAATTAAACAAGAATCCACCAGAGAGAAAGTTAGGCGGGAACAAGCCGAGATTGAACGCAAGAAGCAACAATTGGAAGCTGAACGACAGAAACTGCAAGCCCAGCAGCTAGAATCGACAGATATTGGTCAGTTGTTGCAAAAGGCTAAAGAGTTNNAAGATAAGATCAATGAGGTTNGCCTCGAAGTTAGAGCCGAGACTAACCATCAGATAGGGGCTATCCCTAAGCCCNAGAAGAGCCAAGTGAATCCACAAGGCGAGTTTGAAACCAAGTCTATGTATCANAAACGGTTGAATCAGTCCAGACAAGATGATAAGAAAAGNGAACAACAGTATCAACGGGAAGTTGACGAGATTATGTCTACTATCGATAGTGAGATCGAGTTAAGGTGTCAAGGCTATCAGGATGCTTTGGCTTTGATTAATAGAGACGTCGTTTTAGATGAAACCCGAGTGGTCTTGGATTTAGGCCGATATGACCCTGAGAATCAGGTCTTTACTGATGCGATTTTATCAGCTAAGGATAGTCGTCAGGTGCAGGTATTTGATTGCCCCTTGAAAGTACCATTAAGTTATGCCAAGCAGTTTAAAAAATCAGTAGAAAACGGAACAGCTAAGATCCGGGTTAAAGTTGAGCTGGAGGTCGAAAATCAAACTTCAGATATCAAATCAGTTTTGGTTGAAGATTTAGTGCAGAATCTTCAGTTTTCTCATCCTCTACCTCAACTGACTGTCAAATCAACGCCGAGTTCAGCTAGGGTTATTATAGATGGAAGGTATATTGGNCTTACCCCCTATAGTGGGAGCCTTAGCTTGGGCCAGCATCAAATAGAAGTTAATAAGACCTATCGGGTGAATAATGGCTATTACCAACCAAGCAAGAAAAAAACAATAACGTTGGAGCATGGGGTAGACCTGTCTCTTGATGTTGAATTTCCACAGCCTGCCGTCCTCGGTGTAGTATCGGATCCATCAGGATTAGCTCTACGGATTAATGATAAAAANNTTGGACAAACGCCTTTGACATTAAGTCTTCCTCCAGACTCTTACCGAGTTGGGTTGTCAAGGATCAAAGGGTTGGAAACTCATCCTGAAAGTAAAACAGTCATGTTGGTTGGTGGAAAAGAAGATTTAGTCGAGTTTAAGGTCAATTACGATAGAACTAAATTTAAGATCGTCAACCAGAAACTAATCGACCTATATGAAGGCATGGTGCTGGTTCCATCACCGTCTTCTATTTCATCCTTCTATATGGATAAATACGAGGTGACCAACGCTCAATACCGAGAGTTTATACAGGCCACAGGTCACCGGGAACCTATCTATTGGGATAATTCAAAATATAATCAATCTAATCAGCCAGTAGTAGGGGTCAGTTGGAACGATGCGGTAGCCTACGCTAAATGGTCGGGTAAACGGATACCAACTGAGAAAGAATGGGAGTGGGCCGCACGCGGNGGGTTGATAGNCAAAAAGTACCCTTGGGGTGATCAACAGCCGAATTCAAGTCGGGCTAACTACTATGGNGCTAATATTGGGAAACCGATAGCAGTAGGNAGTTATNCTGCCAATGGATATGGNCTGNANGANATGGCGGGTAATGTCTTGGAGTGGTGTCAAGATTGGTATGACAGAGATCAATACTACAAGGTTTTGCGCGGCGGATCTTGGGCCGATATTTCTCCTATCCTGCGGGTGGCTGATCGTAACAACCGNAACCCACTTAATAGAGGCATTTACCATGGGTTCCGNTGTGTGTCAGGATTNCNCTTTGCTACTCCATAGGANGGGCAAAGNGNAAATCGACGAAGTACAATNTCTAATAATGCTGATTATCTGACATCGTATTTCGCTTTAACAATTAAATTAGTNAGATTACTACTAGTCCAACCCTCCGAACTAATTTATTATAGGGTAGGGCAATTAATTTAAATAAGGAGTTTTATTTATGNAAAGTAGACCAAGTAGAGTACTTATTGCTGGGGTTGGNCCAGGNNTGGGCTTAGCTTTAGCTAAACTTTTCATCCGTGAGGGCTGTACAGTTGGTCTACTAGCCCGTAATGAAAATTACCTAAACCAATTGGCAGNTGAACTATCACAGAACGGGCAAACCGCTATCGCTTTACCAGCCGATTTGACAGATCCGAACCAAATTACTTCTGCTTTTCAACACTATAAGAATACGGTTGGGTCTGTCGATGTATTAATTAACCATGCTGGCCTCTCGTTTTGGCAATCTACTATGAAGATTTCTGCCGCAGATTTTGAACAGACTTGGCGAACATCGACATTGAGTGCATTACTGTGCAGCCAACAAGTGATCCCAGACATGTTAGCCAATAANAATGGTCACATAATTTTCTCTGGTTCAACTTCAGCTGTGAGAGGGCGGAAAGGGGCCGTTGATTTTAGTAGTAGCCAGTTTGCTCGAAGAGGATTAGCAGATGCGATGGCTCGAGAATTGTGGCCACAAGGNATCCATGTTGCCCACGTCATTATTGACGGAATNATAGACACCCNTAGNGTTAGGCAGAATTATGTANTCGCNGAAGATGAATTACTTATGTCNCCTGATGATATAGCNGAGAGTTATTGGCACCTGATTCAACANCCTAAAAGTAGNTGGGCCTTTGAAATTGCCGTTCGACCGCACACAGAAGCATTTTTTGAATAGCTNGNNGAACAATGNAAAAAGGCCNAANCATTGATAAATTTCTGCCCCCCGTTCTCACATCGGAAGGTAAATTTATTGNCCNTGGACTNCTTTGATATTTGCCCANNTAGTGGCCAATTTTTNATCTAGGNCGACTTGCGTTGCTTTACTAACTACTGAGCCGAAATAATTGTTAATTATTTCGCTGATAACAGGNCCCCTGTCTAGGGCTGGNCCCATNTCGTTTGCAAATGGGAGCCCTTGTCTGACAATAACAAACCGCCCTCCATGNTCAGTATTTCTTATGACGACAGGGNCAAGGTGTTGATCAACCGGAGACCTAGGGTCAGTANCTACTCCAAAAANAATTTCAATTTCCCAGTTATTATCTGTCTCGACTTGATCTCTTTTTATAGGTCTTTTACCAGTAAACTGAGGTGGCAAACTAGGAATGTATTTCTTGCCAGCAGAGGTTGGTTCGTAAATACAATTATAAGGGTGAGTCCAACAATCAAAATCACTATTGGTTATATTTTTTAGACCGTTGGCCCCGTTTTTGCCGCCACCCAACGTAACGTAAAAAATATAATCACCAGTATTAATAATAATGTTTCCACCTCTAATAAATTTTTCAATTAAGGAATTATCTTTTTGGATGTTACCAGGTTCGTATAATGTTTCGGGAAGATAACCAAATAAAATTATTGCATCAGTCGTGTTATCTTGATGTGTTCTNATGACAAATTCTTCAATTTCTAGCTTATTAAGTACTTTAACATTTCTTGCTGATTTGACATTTTTTAATATGTATTCACTTGCGTGTTTTATCCCATCTGGAGTAATCCATTGGAAATTTTGATTGAAGATAACGATTTCGTCAATAGATGCGAAAGTNGCAATTGAAAATAAAATTATGATAATGGAAAAGAATAATGTCTTTTTGGTCATACAGTTCTCTTTTATTGGTAACTAGGGAATTTATTTTTTAGTTCATCTGATTGAATTTACGATTGTAATTCTTGAGAAGTAATGTTGTACCANGTAAAGCACTGANTATAGAAATAGTTTTTGNNATGTTTACTNTAGCAAGTTTTGAAGNGTGGAATCATTGTTGGAATAGCCTGATTTTCATAAGAATAGCCGTTAANCTTGATTAGATANTTGATTAATGGATAGACAGCTTTACATCCAATATTCTATGTGATAGTTTGTGAAGATAACCATAGATGTGTTGTATATTCTNATTAGATCAGTACATAGAAAAACATAGAGGATATTATAGTGATATTAGGTTCCGTTTTATCAACTCTTTCTACGCAGTCGAATCATAATGAAATTAAGGCTTTTCTAAGCCCGGCAGAAATGAAAATTCAGCAAATTTTTAACGATGAACGATTTCCGAATGTGATTGTAACTCCTGCCGGTACAGTTTTAGCCAGTTGGGGGCGTCCCAATATTCGTGTGCGCAGAAGCGAAGATGGAGGAGAAAATTGGAGTAATGAAATCGTCATTTCCAAATCTGGATTTCATGGCGGCGGTACGACTGTAAATGAAGTAAACGGTGAAATTTTTATTTTTGTCGAAGAGAGCCATCCCCCTGCTCCTTTGCTTGTCTACCAGAGTANAGATGATGGCAAAACATGGAAAGAACACAAAGTAAAAATCGGTACGGATAGTAGCGGGAAACAACCGTCCATGCATATGAATGAACATGGGATTACTTTACAGCATAGTAAATATAAGGGGCGTCTACTCAGGCCAACTCGATTTTATGGTGAAGGCAACCGTCCAGAGAGCCTGTGGCCGACCCATTTCACCAATGCGATTTTCAGTGATGATGGAGGCCAAACATGGCACGTCAGTGATCCATTCCCTGAATATGGTACAGGAGAAGCTGCCGTCGTTGAGTTATCTGATGGTCGAGTATATTATAACTCGCGTCGTCACTGGGCTCCGGAAGGTAAAAATCCGCGACGACGCTGGGCTGGATGGAGTAATGANGGTGGAATGACCTGGAGCGAAACTAAAATCTGCAAAACCCTCCCCGATGGCGCTCAAAATAGCAACTATGGCTGTATGGGTGGATTGTCTAGGTTACGACTGAAGGATCAGGATATTTTGGTCTATAGTAACTGTGACAGTGAAGAAAGCCGAACACATGGAACTGCCTGGGTTAGTTTTGACGGCGGCGTAACATGGCCAATAAAAAGACTAGTTTACGAAGGTGATTTTGCCTATTCCTCCATAGATGTAGGTTATCCAAACACAGCTACAGAAGGATGGATATATCTCCATTTTGAAAGTCAAGGATCGAAAATAGCCCGCTTTAATCTGAGTTGGTTGTTAGAAGGCGAAAGCACGGGGGATGGTGAGATTCCATTATTGACTTGATTTTGGTTTGAGCAAAATTAAAAATCGGATTACTTCTCCTAGGGGTTGTGCNCAAATAGAATCATTTTTGAATAATGTGCGCTCTACTGTGACTAATTCTCAATAACGTCTGTGCAGATATTATGAGGATCCCGTAGAGAAGAGTACATGGNTTTCTCTTTTTTACGATTTTTGATCTGTTGGCTCTGGGCTTTNAATTTTTGTTCATTGACAAANCGTTNCTTTTCTGCTACTTTTCCTCATCTTTTGAGTTAAAAAAATGGCACTCAATTCGATTAATGAGAAGTCTCATACGAAAGGAGCTAAAAGAATGCGTGGGTTTTTATCATATTTTCTGATCTTAAGTCTGTCTATTAGTAGTTTCAGTCTGTCGACTGGCGCTCCAAATGGAATTACGTCTTCTAAACTAGAAATGAAAACGTTAGAAGTTGCCTACCTGTTTGAAGAAGGAAAAGGTAAGACAGCTGAAGATATATCGCCCAACAAAAGACATGCTACTTTAGTCGGTGGTGTTCAATATGGACCAGGAAAATTTGGTACAGGTTTGGTCTATGATGGAAAGGATGATAACCTGATTGTCAAAGGCTATAATGGTATTGAAGGTACCAAGGCTCGGACCATTTTGTATTGGTTCAAAAGTGAAAGTACGCGTGAGCATTCTTGGGTGAAGTGGGGACCTGACGAAGTAACTAAAAAGTACTATATCCGAGCGCATGTAGACGAAGATAAATGCTATTTGAGAATTGAAAATGCAGGTGGTAATAATTGGGGGGATGTCGATGTTTGTGATGGTAAATGGCACCATCATGCCGTTGTATTTCACCAAGGAGCTAAAGACGTACAAGATCACGATTTATATGTTGATGGTAAACTAAATCAGAAGTTTGGTAAAGCCAACGTCATGAATACGGACATCAAAACACAAGAAGTCGTAATGGGGGATTTCTTGGCTCATCATGCCTTCATGCACGGGTCTTTCGATGAAGTTGCTATCTTTAACGTGGGCTTGACTACTAAGCAGATCCAATTAGTGGTTCAAAACGGTTTAGCGTCTGCACTAAATGGCAACTCAACGGCTGTTGAATCACATGACAAACTACCTACTCATTGGGGGATTATTAGGGCTCGTTATTAATTTTCTGGCCTGAAATCCTGGTAAAAAAGAGAACGAATTATGAAAAAGATTGCCTACCACCTAGTAATTGCTAGTATTTGCTTGTTTCCCTTTGATTCGGTCTACTCAGCGGTTATTGATATTAAAACAATAGAAGTTGCGTATCTGTTTGAGGAAGGGAAAGGTAAATTAGCAAAGGACGAGTCTCACAACAAAAGAAATGGGTCTTTAGAAGGTGGGGTTAAGTACGGGCCAGGAAAATTTGGCCAAGGGTTAGTGTACGATGGAAAAGATGACAATCTAATAGTAAAGGGATATCATGGAATCGGTGGGAAAGACCCAAGAACAGTTCTGTATTGGTTTAAGAGTGACAGTGCACGTGAACATTCTTGGGTCAAGTGGGGCCCTGACGAAGTAACCAAAAAGTACTACGTTCGAGCACACGTGGCGGGAGCCCAATGNTGGCTTCGTATTGAAAATGCAGGTGGTAATAATTGGGGAGATGTCGATGTTTGTGACGGTAAATGGCACCACCACGCTGTTGTATTTCCCAAAGGAGCCAAAGATGTACAAGATCACGACATCTACGTTGACGGAAAGTTGAACGGAAAGTCTGGTGCAGCCAATGCGATGGACACAGATGANAAGGCACAAGAAGTCGTGATGGGAGATTTTTTAGCTCATCATCAGTTCATGCATGGTTCATTCGACGAGGTAGCCATTTTTAGCGTTGCACTGANCGAGAAACAAATCCGATTAATCATGAACAACGGGCTAGCTTCAACTTTATCGATTGAACCGAAAAACAAACTCGCTACTAACTGGGGTCTGGTAAAAGAAACTTACTAATCGATTTCTGGGATGGCCTGTTTTAATTTTCTTCAGTCGCTAACATCGTCGATATCTCCTGTAATCTGTTCTGGGTAGCCAGCACGTTCGACGATAATCATGTAACNTAATTATATTCTTCGATATTTTTACTCTTTGGGTAGATCGTCGATGGAAATGAAGCTCAATCGTTTGTATCAATCATAGTTGCTTGGTTTATGGTCTCCCAATAATCTTCTTTGCCGAGGNTTACACTCTCTAACAATTGAAGTGTCAAAACGGAATTGCCCGAANTANGGAGGATATTTTTGTGTTATCATGCGTTTGGAATAGTGAACTTGTAGCAAATATCTTGACTCGTCACTTTTGTTTGCACTTCCCCTATGCCATACTTCTGAGCGAAAAATNACAACGTCTCCAGCGCGGCACAAGATGCTTTCTTCACCACGTTCCTTCCAATAAGTATCACCTTCTGGACTTCGNCCTGAAAAATGNGAACCCGGNACGAATTTNGTTGGCCCTAATTCTTCATACATGTCATTCAGATAATAATGAGCCGTAGTAATAAAAANAGGAACCTTGACTCGTGGATCTTCCAGTATGTCTGAAGGAAGCGACAAGGGTAACCAATCCGTATGCAATGCTTGGTCTGGTCGACCTGGACCAGTGATCCAGGATTGCATTCCTATGCAGTGGCAATCTTCGCCATGAAGACCTTCAGCAATATCTATAACTGGTGTTTTATCTAAAAATTGCAAAAAATGTTCGTGTCTATTAAAAGAATTATTAATAATCTTATTCAAAAACTTATCACCNTTTTCTGGACAGGTATGTGTATCCAAATTTTGAGGGANAGCTTCTAAATCCGACATCAACTGCTTTAAGGTCTCGATTTCCTCATCGTTGAGAACATTGGGAAGATAAACGAAACCATCCCGTTCGACTGCCTCAATTTGTTCTTGGCTGTGCTGATAAGCTACTAGTGGCAAGGATTTTGTCATTTCTTCTCACAAAATTATTTTTTAATTAATACAACAACATACTGGGATTATATAAATAGATCATAATGCCGTCAAGTTATGACTTATCTCCACCAATCTTCTCTCTGTTTTGACGATAAGACATACCTTTAGGCCTAAATAGANCAGTAANATTCAACATTTTGGATACGTTTCACTAGTAAAATCGTTTTTTGATAAATATNCGTTANAAGATGAAGTAATCTAAAAACATACTAGGTAATATAATAAGCGACTGTAGTAAATGGAGNACGACTTAAATTGTTCTGTATTTAACCCAAAATGCAACTCTTTCTTTACTAAAGACTAGAACTAAGAAATAGATAAATTGNTTTCTTCTTGGTTTTGCGACAATTAAATTCTTTACTTTAAGATCTGCCCACCTTATTCAGCCTCATTTCCTATCCTTAATATCCTTACACATCTAATATGTAGCGACTCAATGGGGAAAGACGAGTGTCAGTTTCTAACCTCAAGTGAGATCTTTGATCTGTTTGCTGAACCATATGGCGTAATGAGAAGGCACAGTGTAAAGCTCGACGGGCCTGTAAGGAATTGTTTTTTGTGCAGCTGTGCCAAATACTTCCATTAAAAATGGCTACTGACCCAGCTGGNGCAGATAACGTAATTTCCTTGGGATGTGTGCCCATTGGGTCGTTTACTAGTTCATTAATAGGCCGAAATTCCAGGTGTGAACCAGGAATAACCCTAGTCGCACCATTATTTGCAGTGAAATCGTCGAGCATCCACATTGAATTTACTAACTGATGTTGTACTGGTGGACCAACAGATTTACTTCCATCTGAATGAAGAGCTTGTTGGCCTTGACCTGGAAGGGGATCGTGTCCGTTTAGAGAATAAATTTTAAAAGGCTGTTTTAATATGTATGCTACNCATGTTAGTAAAAGTGGTTGAATATAGATTGAGTCAAATACCGACCCTTTGTTCACCAAATCTGCTAATCGACGTACTCCCGTCATTTGTCCAGCCTCTTGNCCAGCGTCTTTTCCTTCNAAATGTATAATATTTTCGAAAGCTTGACACAATTTNCGTCGCCATGGAGAATCGATTATATTAGGCAGTATCAAATAGCCTAAATTATCTAATTTAAATTTTTGTTTNTCTGTTAGAAGATGAGGNGTAAAGTTGAGTTTTAGTANTTTGGGGTCTATCATGCTTTATTAAGATCTTGTCAGTAGCTATTAATTTCCATCTGTAATCTGAATAACTACGGTAAACAAAAATTATATCGCGAACTGAAATGGGATATTCCAACTCAGATTTTGTAACGGTTATCCATCAAACTTTTCTTTATATGATTATACCATCGATCATCTGGCCCTCAACTAAGCAACTTCACTACTGTTATCTGTCAACCATTGGCGNAAGGGGNCANCTTCCTCCTTAGGCTGGTAATATCCCGTCTGGCTACTAGTTGCTCCCAATAGTTGACGTCTTTAGATGACAGTCTCCTGCTACAAAAGACTTATTGGCCAACGGAATACTATTTAAAATGCCATGTANAATCAAACCAAGGAATNGGTAATCGGANATCCTCCNCCNNGNATAANAAAACCTAGATCAAANGCNNNACTCTTNCCAATCNNNCGCCANGCAANTCCGTGTAAGCTTNNTACNCCCCANCCTNCANCNTCAGTGGAAANNCCTGGTAAAAAGATATTTTCACTGACNAATCCGNGATTTNCGGCGAANCNCCACATACCACATATAGAAANCATAGCNTCCAANTCANCNGCANCGGACTNNNCATCGAANGCAAAAGGTTNNCCCATATTGAACGAAAGTTGTAAATCTGGCTCACCNACGCTNAATCCAAGGTAAGGTAANNCNAANCCNCCCNANNCNGGNAANNNAATCATTTCNCCACCACCGGAAAGNTANAANCNNGACGTCAANTTAGTTGCAAACTTAATNNCACCAATCANGTTGNCCCCATCACCACCAGCCAGAAGTAATGGTGTCATGGAACCAACNANTANTGCTACATTATTTGTNANACCAANTGCNTAAGAAGTAAAAANCAGCTCTTTCTGNGAAAGATATGANTCTCCTTTNTTCAGTGGCATAGANGATGGAGACCAGAGGTGCCGTGTTCGGTTGGGATTGGANACCCAACGTTCTCCATCTACAATTTTCAACTCGTCCATTCTACGTCTTTCGGCGATATCGGCGATGAANATAGATCTTGTTTCCCCGTTTAGTTGCTTAATATCTACGTTAGTAGTATCTTGATTACTAATACGTCCAACGATTTCGGTCCCATCGATTAAAGTGAAAACCCAAATTATGTCATTTTGTGAAGCCTGGTTATCAGATTCCTGTAATTCGAGTAATTCACCTAAATTTTGTGCTATCAGATGGGGTGAAACAAAGCAAAGTATCCATAGCCAAAGTAATCTNCAATCAAGTCGACAACTGTTTCCAGGTGATAAATATCTCATTGAAAAACCTCAATAACCTCATTGATCGATTTTATATTTCTACTAAATATTAATAAGGGCTTGTAATCTCTTCAATTTCGTAGACCAAAAATAAACCCTCAGATCCATGNCGGTCATAAGGAGTATCTAATTCAATCTGATAAACTGGAATANACCACAAGGATAATAGGCCGAAAGACCGTTATTACACCAGAACGGAACCAACCAATACTGTCATAGTTTTCGTGTTTTGTAAAGACTGAANAACANTTACTTTCATGCGTCGCTCATAGTAAAGTTGCAATTTATAATACCCAAAAAACAATCGANAAATCATTAGCTTGAGGAAAAAGATTTTTCTAAATTA
>PAYP01000073.1 GCA_002714785.1 Candidatus Poribacteria bacterium
CGAACAAACTGAACAAACTGAACAAACTGAACAAACTGAACAAACTGAACAAACTGATGATGATCTTCCATCACAAAAATCTGGCAAAAAAAAACCCCAGAGATTTGGTTATCAATACTTTGAGGGAGCGAGAAAAAGAATTCTGAGATTAGAACAAGAATTACAAACTAACGGAATTCCTCAAGCAAAAATCCAAGATGCTATTAGTGGTTTTGTTGGGCCAATAGAAATGATGCAAGGGAATGTAAATGCACAAATACCCCATAATCGGATATTGGCTCCTGGAGACAAATTGACCTTAATTTCTTGGAGTGATCAAACATCGCTTAAAAAAAGTACAATTTTGGTAGATGCACAAGGTTACGCTATCCTACCACAAGTGGGAAAACTGGTCGTCAGAGGCATGACGCTAACTCAGTTTGAAAAAATTGCCCAAGAAGCGCTCTCTCATAAACAATTCACGGACCTGAAGGTCGTTGCGAGTTTTACGGAACTCCATACTATACAAATTTTTATCACTGGTTGGGTTTTTCGTCCAGGCACCTATGCTACTAGCAATGTAACTAGTGTTTTTAATGCGCTTTATCTGAGTGGTGGACCAAGTGAAAGTGGCGCTTTACGCAATATTCACCTGATTCGAAACGGTGAAACAACTCATATCGATTTTTACCAATATCTAATGAAGGGGGATTCCAGCCAAGATATTCCTTTAGTAGCCGGAGACACTATCTACATCGCACCTGTCGAAAAACTTGTAGAAATTTCTGGTGAGGTCCGTCGACCGGGCGCTTATGAAGTTTTGCCAGATGATAATTTTGATGTTTTGCTTGAAATGGCTGGGGACATAAAGCCTACTGGTTTTGCTAAACGAATTCAAATTAATACGGTCTTACCTAATGAAGAACGTATCCTAAGAGAAGTTGACGTATCAAAAAAAACAAATCCCCCTATTTTTCATGGTGATGAAGTACTTGTACTACCAATTCGTGATGAAATTTTAAACATTGTTCATATCGAAGGTCTAGTAAAAAGGTCTGGTATTTATGAGTTAAAGCCAGGCATGCGGATTGCAAACTTAATTAAGCGTGCTGAGGGGTTAGCAGGAGAAGCTTTTTCAGATCGAGCAGACTTATTTCGCTTAAATGAAGACGAAAAGACTACAGTTCTTATTCCTCTAAATTTACGAAAGGCTTTAGCTGAAGACACAGAACACAATCTGGAAATGAAAAGTCGAGATCGGTTAGTTGTCTATTCAAAATTTGAGGTTGACTGGTATTCTGAGCGAATTGTCAGGGTTGAAGGTGATGTAACTAAAAGTGGTTCATATGAACGTTCGGACCAAATGAGAATCTCAGATTTACTTACTCAAGCGGGCGGTTTGAAACCAACCGCTTATTTGCCGAGAGCGACACTNTTTCGTCTAAATCAACGACAACAAATGGTAATTGCAGTAACAGTCAATTTGGAACAGTTACAGACAGGTATAAAGTCCCAGAATATCCTTTTGGTAGATGGGGATACTCTTATGATTCATCGATTTGATGAAGTTGAATGGCACGCCAAAAAGGAAGTTACTATTACCGGTCATATACAAAAACCCGGTATATATCCACGTCTGGATAATATGAGTATAAATGATTTGATTTTTCATTCTGGTGGACTTTTGCCCAACTCGGATAATATCGCCCTAGTTCTACGTCGCGATCGGAAGTGGGTTGTGTCAGAAAGTATAAAGGTTGACTTGACAGCCCCAGATCAAGCTAATCTACGGTTGGAAGACGGTGACAACTTGATAATATATACTAAACCTGAGAGAAAATGGCAAGCCAAACGAGAAGTTATCATTTCTGGTGCTGTACAGAATCCTGGTGTTTATGAAAGAGTAGATAACATGACGATTAGTGATCTATTATTTCGAGCTGGTGGAACTTTGCCGTCGGCTCACCTAGATCGAGCTTATTTACAAAGATTTCTACCAGATCAAGAAAGGACAAAATTAGTTCCTGTCAACTTGAAACAGGTTCATGACGGCGTAGAAAATGCCGATTTTCTCCTACAAAACAAAGATAGCCTAACCGTATCGACTTTTCAAGAAGTTGCATACTATCCGAAACCGAATGTGACAATTTACGGAGCGGTGCAATTACCTGGAGAATATGACTATCAAGAAGGCATGAAGTTAGCTGATCTACTATTTTTGGCAGGAGGTAAACTACCTAATGCTAGAGAAACAGCTGAAGTTGCACGAGCTTTTGGTGCTGAACAGACACAAATTATAAAAGTTGACCTAAATAAACTATTGGATGGAGACAATAGTCAGAATATTACCTTGAATAGTAGAGATGTTGTAACTATACCAAGTCTACAAAATTTTCGAGAAGATCCCCTAACTGTTACCATTTCGGGACAAGTAGCTTATCCGGGAGTTTATACTATTCAACCTCAGGATCGTTTGAGTGACTTAATTAATAGAGCTGGAGGTTTGACTAACTATGCTTTTCCTGCAGGAGCTGTTTTCTCGCGAAAAGAGGAAAAGTTGATTGATAAAAATCAACTAGACGCCTTAGAAAGAACGATCAAGCAAGTGGAAGCTGAAAAAGAATACGAATATATTCGAGAATTAGCAAAAAGTCAGCGAGCGTATAAACGTGAAGACGTAGCGGATGGGTTAGAACAAACAGTTACATCAGTTGCCCAGTTGGCAACTACGTCGGCGACACCTTTGGCTGCAGTTGGACAACTTGGCAACCTGACACAAGAGTTGAACTCAGAAGGAACATCAGTCAGTAGTACTAGTCAGCCTGTTGATAGTCAGGAAAAAGCAGTACCTATTGTACCAATCAGGTATAGTATTAATAGTGGGGATGGAGTAAAACTAGTAGATGATAACAACGTACTACCTTCTACATTAGCTGAAAAGGCAGAAAACTCAATAATTGACCCAGATTTACCTAATGTTGATAAAGATGTCGAAAAAACCGAATTGTTCAGTGAAGAAAACCCCCTATCAGGTTTAAATCCTGATCATGATTTAACAAAAGAGAAAATACCAAATGATACGGTCTCACCTGAAGATACGGCAATTGCACCAGAAATGACTACACAAGTTGGTATTCATTTGGTAACTCCAGCAAGAAAAATAAAGGCGATGATACCTAGTCGTCGTATTTTAATAAATTTGCCTCAAATCCTCACAGAACCGCACAGCGGAATTGATCCATTATTGGAAGACCAAGATGAGATTTACGTTCCTCAAATTCGGCAAACTATTCTCGTAACCGGTGGAGTCTTACACCCCAGTTCTTTTATTTTTCGAAAAGGCTTAAAGAGTAAGGATTATATTGAAATGGCTGGTGGGTTTGCCCGAGATGCAGATACCAATGGTGTTTATTTATTGAAAGCCAACGGCCTAGCTTATCGCGGAAAGAACGCTGATCGTATAGAAAACGGAGACGTAATTGTAGTCCCAACACGAGTAATGGTTGAGCGAGTCAATGAGCGCTGGGATCAAATATTTAGTGTTGTTCGCCTAACTTTGGTAACAGTTACTACAGCGTATCTAGTCGGTCAATTTACCAAGTAAAGAGAAAATTGATTGCTTGTGGCGACCAAATGATTAAAATCACGATGAACTTGAGATGTCCAAAACTGATCTATCCATAGTTCAGCTCATCTTCAGCTTATTTATATTCCTATTTTCTGGTTTTGTAATCACCTTCCTATGGCGAAGAAATCAACGTAACCATAATCGGTTGGTCAAATTCCAGTTATTTGGTTTAGGTTTTGCTGGAGTTACACTAACTTGTATTTTTTTAGTTCCAGCTTGGGCTCACCTATATACTGAAATTCTTTGGTACAAAAGTATTTCGTATGATCACATTTTTTTCTCACTTCTGCACTTAAAATGGATTCGACTAATAGGTAAACATTTACTAATTGCTCTGGTTTTCATTAGTAGTAATTGCCTCGTAGCTCACCTTATTTGCCCAGTATCCACTGAATTTGGTCGTTGGACAGAGGGCAGAACCTACCGTTTTTACCGTTTGATCGCTACTATAGTTATTCTCATTTCAGTGGTATTAGCATTGCCAATGGCTTTTTTTTGGGATGATTTTTTACGAGCCGATAATGCAATCCAAATAGACGATTTGGAACCAATTTTTCAGTTACCCAAGACCTATTTTTTATTTCAGTTTCCAAAAGACAGGATTACTAATACCTGGTATCGTTGCTTGATGTGGAGTAACATCCTCATCATGGCTCTTCTATACCATTTTTATTATCGGAGAGACCCACAGACGTTAGCCCGTATCAAAATCAGCCTAGCTTTGCATACTAGTATTCTTTGGTTGTTTTTATTAATATTATCCTTTTGGGGATGTCAGCTAGATATTTGGAATACACTATTTACATCGAAAGTACCGTGGGGGTTGGGTAGATTAAACGGATTTGGCTTCATCGATGATAAACTTGTTAAAGCATACCGACTCTATCGTATAGTACTCTGTTTATTTGGTATTTCTATTTTATCGAATTTGATATGGCGTGTTCGATGGATATGGTATGTTTCAGCAATTGGGTGGATGGTTAGCTATCTGGTTTTGATTCAAGCCTACCCATTGGTTTCCCATGTAATCAAGGAACGTCGAGATCCACATGTAGAAATTCCCTATTTAGTTAATCATATTCAGGCTACCCGTCAGGCTTTTGGGCTTGACTCAATGACCCTAAGAGTTGGAGATGTTACTGGTAGTGCAACACTTGATTTGATCGAAAAACACCCAGAAGTCAAAAACAATATTCAAATTTGGGATCGTCGAGTGTTATATGAGGTCCTCACTGGCCACCCACAACGGTTGATGCCATATTTTCAGTTTCACCCTTACACAGACGTTGACCGCTACCGAATTAATGGAAACCTAAGGCAAGTTTTAGTAGCTGCTAGAGAAATTGATGTTGAATCGTTACCAGAAGAAGCACAGGATTGGGTTCACAGAAAACTAATCTATACACATGGATACGGGGTTTGTGTAGTACCTGTCAACGAGTTTCAACAACAAGACCCTGTATTTTGGGTAAAGGGTGAAAAAAGAGTCGGTGATGAGTGGCGGCTTGTCAGCCAAAACGATTTTCCAACTATTACGCAGCCACAAATTTATTATGGAGAATTAACCCAAGAATATGTCATTGTCGGAACTAATCGGGAGGAAGTAGANCTAGAAAATCATGAGTACCAAGGCGAGGGAGGTATTTCACTAAATAATTGGATTCGTAGATTTGCTTTTGCCGTTCGGTTTGATTTTTGGCGGATTATTTTGTCGACGGATATTAATTCTGAAGAAAGCCGAATCATGTTTCGGCGTAAGATTGGAACAAGAAAAGCAACGAGTCTTGAAATTGTCGCTGATCGTGTTTCTCATGTTGCTCCATTCTTTAGGTGNGACCCAGACCCTTATATTGTCGTTGGCGATGATGGACAACTATGGTGGATTGTTGATCTCTACTTAACAAGTGATCATTATCCAAACTCCAAGACTTATATAGACCAAACAACACTAATGGAAACGTACTCCGAACCGAAATTTGACAGGTATAACTACATCAGAAATCCAGCCGTTGCAGTTATCAATGCCTACAGCGGAAAGATTAATTTCTACTTTACTAAAGAAACAACCGAACCAATTTCCTTGAGTTANGAAAAAGCATTTGCCACAGATGATGGAAGATCGCTGTTTAAACCTCTACAAGAAATGCCGGCTGGCTTACAAAATCATTTGCGTTACCCTGACTATCTGACCAGAGTTCAAGCAGAAATTTATAAAGATTATCATGTCCTCGATAGCCATCCCAANAATTACTCAACTATATTTTTTCAAGCCTCGGACAAATGGGATATACCAAAGGAAAAGTACGGAGAAGATAATTCTTATAAATCAATGATGCCCTACTATGCGACTGTTAGCTTNCCCAGTAGCCATTCAAATTCTGGTTTAGTTGAGTTCGTTAATATTATCCCATTTACACCACCAGAGCGAGTTCGGTACATGAATGCAGTGATGGTTGCGCGTTGTGACGATGAGTTTTACGGACAACTAGTCCTATATAATTTGCCGAAGGATCAAACTATCCTTGGCCCAACTCTGGCTGAGGCAACCATCGACACCGAATTATCTCAGGATTTAACACTATGGAACCAGCAAGGAACCGTAGTTATTAGAGGTAATTTGCTGGTTATTCCTGTTGAAAATACTCTGTTTTACATAGAGCCAATTTACCTAAAACCAGAAGGTGTGGAATATCCAGACCTTGAGGTCATAACGGTTCAGGCTGGAGGACAATTCGCANCAGCTAGTGATTTCGACGGCGCATTGAGGGAAATTTACGGNATAGGGGTTTCGGCCATCAACAAAGAACAAATACNAAAAAAAACAAACGGAAATTCGGAGGCCGCTACTTTAAGTTTGGAACATTTAATCCAATCAGCCAGCAAGAACTATAACCAATATCTAGAACTAACAGGAGATGGAAATTTATCAAAGGCTGCAGAAGCGTTTGAAACTCTAGGACAAAACCTAAAATCTTTAGTCAAGAAAGAATACATTAATCCGCCACCAATTGAACAGACACAAAACAATCAATAGTAATACAATCCTTCCCTTNTTTGCTGATCGTGCCATTTAACTGAANAATAAAATAAATTGCGCATGATATCTGAGTTAATTGCAACATCTTCTTTAGTTTGATTCTTTAAGCTTGTGACAATGTANAATCCAGCCTGAAGTTGAAGAGTCAAGATGGAGGCATTTTGGTTATCATTAGTTGTAGCAAAGACACNATACTTNTCAGACCACTCTGACCATGTATCGTGAGTTTTCATTGACTGAACAGGATGAGGCAACTTGAAAAGCTGATTACCTTCACGGGTTGGTTTGAATTGCAGGTTCTCTTTCTGCTCCTCNCCAATTAACAATTCAGGAATCCAGCCTACACTTCGTCTCCTNAGATTATGCATTATTTGCCCTGATGTGATCACAATCCCACCATGACTCACAAAATTTTTAATTCGATGTTCAGCATCTATGTTTAGCTGATAACCATCCTTATAAATTTCACCGTATCCTAGCCATAAAACGTGGGCTTTGTGTAGTGGTGCTGTATTTAGTTCTTTAATTTGCTGAAAAAGTAAACGGTGTTTACCAACCTGTTTAAAAAGCTGTAATTTAGGAAATTCGGCTTGTGTTTGGTTTCCGGTCAGTGCTAGAACTTTTACTGGTAATCCCATTTTTTGAAACTTTTGTGAGTGGTAGCCGACAGGCTTAAACAAAATATTAGCTATTGGCTCCCGACGGCTAGTATTCTGACCAATGGCGTTAACCAGAGTCATGTGGTCGACGAGTCTTCGTTTGCTAAAAGCTAAAAGGTTTGNACCACGAACTCTTCGTAAACGGTCATCCATTTTTTCAAAAGCACTTTGAACGGACCATCTTCGTCCATAGCTTTGATTCACTTCCCGCAGGTCAATTCGATCTTCATTAACATTAGTTACATAACCATGAATAACATTAATTCCTTTTACAACCTGTCCACGTGAATCCTTAAACTCAACATCTCTATTTTGCTTAGGATCGAGTGGATTTAGAGCTAAAGATTCTATGTCTAGAGGACGAGGTTCAAACCGCTCAGCACTTTCGACAATTTTACAATATTCACGAGGGAAAATGACGTCAGCCTCACGAAAAGATCTAAATGGTAGCGTCAAATATTCAAAATTTCGGAATGTTCGGTGTTTTTGAGTAAATAGGTGTTGAAATGGCTTGATATTCTCTCTTTTTGGGTTAGGTCTCATCTCGATTTCTCTAACTTGAAAAGCTGGAATACGAAACCCCCACTTAAGTTCATTCTTAGCATCTCCATCTCCATGATACCGAATCTCTTGCATTTCAACGTCATAGGGGTTATTGTTTTCAATTATTAAACTCGAACCCTCAATTCTTCTCCGAAGACCTCTATCATCTCTAAATCCTTCCTCCAGTTTTCTCTGGCTGTTTTCACCCAGTTTCCCACGTTCTGGCATTCGAACATCCCAGTAGTCTGTATATCCATTTTTATTTTCTTCTACATTCATTAAATATATATGACGATCATTATATTCTTTTAAAATACCAACGAATTCTGTAACTGTTCCATTTTTGTCATCGAAACGAACTTTCACCTTTGTACCAACGAAGCGCTCAATTAACCTTTCATAACTTTCTTCCATAGCATAATCGTATGCATCTTTTTGAATAGTATCCATTTCTTTTTGGATATTTATGTCACCAACATTTTGCTGCAATGGTTGAAAAGCTTTCGATCTTTTAATAGACCCCCATATCATTTGAACCGTTTTAGATACGGAATCACGTAGCGCTACACCAAAATTACGAACTCGTCTTAGTAGGCGTGTCGTAAAACGCGGGTGGTACACCTTGTCGAGATCATTGTCCCGTTCTTTCCTTTCAGTTTCATTCATCGCATCTAGATATCGAATATAAGCCATAATATCCGAATTCTTGAACAGAAAACTAGGGGGGCCTCCTCTTTGGCGAGACTCCTCAGAAATAATCTCGACCCCAGTTGTTTCCAGTCGCATAGTGCCCTGATATCTGGTATTGTCCTTCATCTGGAAAACAAGATATTTGCCCAGTAGTTGTTTGAGAATCTTATCCTTTCTAAACAAATCAATCAAATAGTTGACTGTGGCAAAAAGGAATATAAGGATAGTAGAGGCTAAAAGGGGATTATCGACTAATCTTTGTAGGAAGGAAACTCTTTTTGCCTCACCAATATCGCTCTGGGCAAAGACAAGAAATGAACAAGATATAGATAATGCAAAGGAGAACACTAGAAAAGATATACGGGACAGTAACATCAGATCAGCTAATGGAAAGTAGAAAACAGGTCAGACTAGATTTATAATTACATCAAGAAACGAGCCCGAAGGTTAGTCTCGTTGTAGCGGACATCGTTGATACTAGTTTTCTTGTTCAGATTCACCATTAGTATCTGCTAACCGCGTATTAACGACAATTATAACGGAATCTCTATCTTGACCACCACGATTGTCTTTCACAAGGACACTCACGAGATAACTGCCAGGAGAATCAGCCCTGAATTTAGCACTAGCACCACTACCTTCTTCAATCAAACCGCCGGCATCACTGTTTTCTTGATCTCTAGCAGACCACTCAAAAACCAAGGTGTCGTTATCAGGGTCACTGGCTTGGGCTACCAGAAAAATCTCTTGGTCGACGTAATGTGGCATGGCCGGACTCAGGGTAATCGGGCTAGTACCGTCTAGGATTGGAGGTTTGTTTAGTGCATTAACCTTGATAAAAGTTGAATTCTGTATTTGGTGCCCATTACCATCGCTTACTGTAACTGATATAGCGTAAATATCAGCCTGTTCGGCGGAGAAATAAACTTTTGGTCCTTTGTTAGGCTCGTCTTGCTCACCTTCTGTTTCCGTTTCCTGAGTTTCTTGTTCAACTACGGCTTTAAAGACAGTAGCGACTTCTTCGTACTTTCCGTTTCTCGCCGTCCACTCAATTACCAATTCATCTTGATCTGGATCTTCGACCTTGATCTCTAGTTCAATAGTTTGTCCAGAGAAAACCTCGTAGGGTTGCTCTAATTCAGACAGGATGTCAATGTCCAAAAATTCTGGCGGTTCATTTCGTCCACAACTCAACACAAAAAAGGTTAGAATAACAAAAAACAGGAAAACGGGAGAACTAAACTGGACTCTATCCATCATCTATTACTTGCCCTAATTCCCGGCAACTCTATCATAATCAGTCAGTAATGTCAAACTAAAACAGACCAACACAGTACTTCATTTCATGCTATGGTTCAACTTGACTCAACACGCAGTTCTATGGAATAATGTGGAGTTTTTGAAATCAATCTCTTCGAGGTTTAGTATGTCCCTAAAAGTTGGAATTAACGGTTTTGGTCGGATTGGCCGAAACGCGTTCCGCGCCGCTCTAGCTAATCCTAGTTTAGGCGTTGAAATTGTAGCAGTGAATGATCTGACCAATCCTGAAACTCTAGCCCATTTGCTAAAGTATGATTCAGTCCATGGTAATCTACCGCATGAGATCAGCGCTACAGAAGGCGATCTTCTCGTTAATGGTAGTCCAATTTCAGTTTTTTCTGAACGTGATCCAGCTGATCTCCGTTGGGGCGACAACGGTATAGATGTAGTAATTGAATCAACAGGATTTTTCACTGAAAGATCAGATGCAGAAAGCATATCAAGAGTGGTGGAGCAAGGAAAGTTATTATTTCGGCGCCAGCGAAGGGCGAAGACATCACCATTGTTCGTGGTGTTAACGAAGATAGTTACGATAAAGATAGTCATCACATTATTTCGAATGCATCTTGTACTACAAACTGTTTAGCTCCGATTGCTAAGGTTTTGTTGGAGAATTTTGGTATCAATAGCGGATTAATGACCACGGTTCACGCCTATACTGGAGATCAAAAGGTACATGATTTTCCACACTCAGATATGCGTCGAGCTAGAGCTGCCGCTTTATCTATGATACCAACTACTACCGGTGCTGCTGTTGCTGTCTCCCGAGTTTTACCGGAACTTGAAGGGAAATTAGATGGAATGGCAATTCGGGTTCCGACGGCGAATGTATCAGTCGTTGACCTGGCAGTAGACTTAGAGAAAAAAGCTACAGCAAGTGAAGTGAATGCTACACTCAAAGCAGCGGCTGAATCGAGTTTAAAAGGTATACTTGCTTACAGTGAGGAACCACTAGTTTCGATTGACTTTAACGGTTCAAAACTATCCTCCGTTGTTGACGGACCTTTCACCAAGTTTATTGAAGGTGGATTAGTCAAGATACTTTCGTGGTACGATAACGAAACTGGTTATTCGAACCGATTGGTTGAACTAGCTGCGCAGGTTATATAATTCTTATTTTAAATTAGACGGAGCACAGAATTGAGAAGACCTATTATCGCAGGAAATTGGAAATTGAATAAAACTATCGACCAAGCGTTGGATTTCGTTGTAGAACTACAGTCGTTGGTCGATGGGACTGGAGATGTTGAAGTTGTAGTTGCTCCGGCATTTACCGCTTTATCTGCAGTGGCAAATGCACTAAATAACAGTTCAATTGGCGTCTCAGCTCAAGATTTATATTGGGAAAATAGTGGAGCTTTCACCGGTGAAATTTCAGCAGAAATGATTGTTGATTCTGGTTGTTCTTATGTTATTGTTGGCCATTCAGAGCGCCGCCAGTTTTTTGGTGAAACCAACCAATCGGTTAATCAAAAGGTGAAAGCCGCCTTAGAAGGTGGTTTAGTACCGATTGTTTGTGTCGGTGAAATGTTGGAAGACCGAGAAAGTGGAAAGACGAAAAAAGTTGTTACAAATCAATTGGTTGATGGTATAGATGGCTTGTCAAAAACAGATATCTTGCGTACTATTATCGCTTATGAACCAGTCTGGGCCATTGGCACTGGTAAGACGGCTTCTCCCGATCAAGCTCAAGAAGTACATTCTTTGATTCGATCTGTCATAGCAACTTCGTACTCGGATCAGATTGCAGAATCGGTTCGTATTCAATACGGAGGGAGTGTTAATCCGTCTAATGCCGCCGAATTGTTATCCAAACCCGATGTTGACGGAGCATTAGTTGGTGGCGCAAGTTTAGACGCTGACTCGTTTGCAGAAATCGTTCGGGCTAGCCACCAATAGTTGGTAATTCTGGGGAGAAAATTATGAACATTTTAGTTGGACTCGTAGTAGTAGCTTTCGTCGTCATATGTTTTTTGCTAGTGATTGTGATTTTATTACAAGATAGCAAGGGTGAAGGCTTGTCTTCCAGTGCATTCGGTGGTAGCGGGCTAGAATCTGTTTTAGGTGGACACGGTGCTACCACATTTTTGTCTCGTTTGACAACTTGGACCGCCATCAGTTTCATGGTGATTGCTTTATTTTTGATGAAGTTTTACGGTGAATCTAATGATATTGCACCAATTGAGCAACCTAACGTTTCTCAAGAAATAACGGTACCTGAGAATCCTGTTGAGAGTACGGTCATTCCTGATGCTACCGAATCTAAATCGTCAGAATCTGATATACCGAAAGAAGCAGACAGCGGAAAAACTGAAAAATCGAGTGGTGAGTCAGGTAGTATTAACAAAGCAATAGAGGGAGCGTCGGGTGAATAACATATCAAAAGATTTAAGTAGACAGAACGCTTGCTAACTTGGGTTGTTCATCCTTTTGTAGAAAACCGGAAGCGGTCAGTTTTGCTGATCGCTTTTTTAGTACTGATTTTGGCTTTAGTTTATTTATCGACAAAATCAATCTACATTGTGTTACTGTCGGTTTTCTTTTTCGGGTTGGGTCTTTACAAATATTTCGTCCCCTTTCATTATCAGTTCGATCAACGAAAAATAGTCGTTTTGTCTTTTTTATATCGATTTGAGAAAAAGTGGGAATCTTTTCGTAGTTTTTACGCCGACAGTAATGGCGTTCTATTAAGTCCGTTCGACCGCCCCTCTCGGCTAGAAAATTTCCGTGGCTTGTATATTCAGTTTGGGTCTCACAGAGAAGAAGTTATTAATTTTATTAATCAAAAAGTACCTGAAAAACCGGCTTCCATCAAACATTAGCCGAAAAGGAGAAAGTGATAATGCCGAACATATGGTATGGTATTGGAGGTCTTGCAGGGCTGATCCTACTGTTGACATCGTTGCGAGTTCTAAAAGAGTACGAGCGGGCAGTTGTTTTTCGCTTAGGCCGGTTTAATGCTGTCAAAGGTCCGGGTTTTGTACTACTACTGCCTTTTTGGATTGACCGGATAGAAAAAATTAGTACGCGAACGATAGTGCAAGACGTCACACCTCAGGATGTAATCACTAAAGATAATGTATCGGTTAGTGTTAATGCTGTTTTGTGGTTCCGTGTCATAGATCCAGAAAGAGCAGTTATTGAAGTCGAAGACTTTTCTTTCGCAATTGGTAATTTTGCGCAAACCACTCTCCGGAGCGTTTTAGGTCAAGCTGAATTAGATGATTTATTATCTGAACGTGAAAAATTGAACCAGAATTTGGAAGAAACGATCCGTAAACACAGTCAAGATTGGGGAATTAAAGTTTTAGGTGTTGAAATTAAACATGTTGATTTGCCTGTTGAAATGAAGAGAGCTATGGCTAAACAAGCTGAAGCTGAACGAGAAAGGCGAGCTAAGGCTACGCATGCTGATGGAGAACTTGAATCAGCAAGTACCTTGGCAAAAGCAGCAAAAATCTTAAGTACCGATCCGACTTCAATCCAACTTCGCTATTTGCAAGCCATGATTGAAGTTTCTGCAGAAAAAAACTCTACATTAGTATTTCCTGTACCTGTTGATTTAGTTAGTGCATTGGTACCAAGGGACGGACCAGCGTCGGAGAATTTGTAAAAGTGGCGTCAATTTTTACCAAGATTATTGAAGGGCAATTACCGTGTCACAAAATTTCCGAAAATAGTGATTTCATAGCCTTTCTAGATATCAACCCAATTAAGCTTGGGCATACGCTTGTCATTCCTAAAAGAGAAATTGACTACGTTTTTGATCTAGATGATGACGAATTCCAAAGAATAATGGCTTTTGCAAAATCACTGGCTTTACCCATCAAGAAAGCGACGTCATGTGAGCGTGTCTGTATGATTGTCGCTGGCTATGAAGTACCTCACGCCCACGTCCATTTAGTACCGACCGATAACATGATGGACTTAAGTTTTTCCCGAGCTCAAAGTTCCAACGACGAACAATTAGGTTGGATGGCTAATAAAATTCGTAATCAGTTAATGACCGGATGAAATGAGATGACCAACCAGCAAATCTTATCTCGCCCAAGACGAAATCGGAAAACTGATTCCATTAGAGAAATGATTCGTGAAACGTGGTTACATCCGTCAGACCTGATTTTGCCTTTGTTCGTGGTAGAGGGGCAGAATCTAAAGATAGAAATTGAATCAATGCCTGACTGTTATCGATTGAGTCCGGATCTTATAGTGGAAGAGGCTAAATCAGCTCAACAACTTGGCATCCCAGCTGTTGCTCTTTTTCCTGCATTATCTGACTTACAGAAAGACCATCTTGCAACTGAATCCACCAATCCTAATGGATTGTTACAGCGAACGGTTCGTTTGCTGAAGTCTTCTGTTCCGGCTATTACCGTAGTTACCGATGTTGCTATGGACCCATACTCAATTGATGGACACGATGGATTAGTCGAAAATGGTCGCATTCTAAATGACCCAACACTCGAAATTCTAGCTAAAATGGCTCTTTCTCAGGCCGAAGCAGGATCTGATATTATCGCTCCTTCTGACATGATGGATGGCCGAGTTGGATATATTCGTAAAGAATTAGACAAACGTGATTTTTCTGATGTTAGCATCCTGTCTTATTCAGCTAAATACGCTTCAGCTTTTTATGGCCCCTTCAGAGATGCTTTAGACTCTGCACCTAAAGAAGGAGACAAAAAAACTTACCAAATGGATCCTGCTAACCGTGTTGAGGCACTACGAGAAGTTTTTGCAGACGTCAATGAAGGAGCTGATTTGGTAATGGTAAAGCCCGCGCTTGCTTATCTGGATATAATTTCTGATGTTAAAGCCTCAGTTAATTTACCCGTTGTTGCCTACAGTGTAAGTGGGGAATATGCTATGATAAAGTCGGCCGCTCAAATGGGGTGGCTAGATGAAACAGCGACCATGATGGAGACATTGATAGCTATTAAACGTTCAGGGGCTGATTTAATCTTAACTTACTTTGCTAAATCAGTCGCCGAGCTACTATCTGTTTAATGATTCATTGGGAGGGGATAGGGTCCGGTGGCTCTACTGGTCTTCAAAACCAGCTTGTCTACGCGAGTGGATAGGTGGGTTCGACTCCCACCCTCTCCCGCCATTTTCTTGTCAATCCTTGTCATCACAGGGGTTGGGGCTGTTTAACCACCAATAGAAGCTGACTTCTGTCCATTATGGACACAGAGAAGGACACAGTTTCTCTCATGTCAGCCACTTATTTAGTTCAGCGTCAGGCTGGACATTCCTTTCTTTTTCGTTCTTTCGTACCTACTGATTTACAACCAAGACTAGCTTCTAAACAATTCCAACTCTCTCTGCGATGTGGTATTCACAGTCAAGCTAAGTCCCTGTCTATTCAACTCAATTTAATTACCAAGCAGATATATAACCAACTGAGGCAGAATGCTGAAAACATACAGTTGTCGATTAGTGATATTAAAGAGTTATTACGCTCAGAGTTGGATAAACTTCGCCCATTGCATAATAGGGAAGTGTCTATACCAGAGTTAAGTACAGTAGTAACAAAGACTGAATTAGCTTCACCACAGGAAGCAGATGGTATTTCATTAGTTGAACTGTCTACCAATTACCTAGAGTCTAAACAGGAAGCTGGTTTTCCCACTAAGACTATTAATGGTTACAAAGATACCCACAAATTACTGTTAGAGATATTAGGC
>PAYP01000074.1 GCA_002714785.1 Candidatus Poribacteria bacterium
GGTAAGGAAGATCATCGAGTTGGTATCATGATGGTTTGGCAGCCAGATGCTTTTTATATTGGTCTAATTGTCACTGACGAAAATCACGATGGCCCACCTAATGCTGGTGCCGCTTGGAATGGAGATTCCCTCCAGATGGCGTTAGAAATGACTGGCAAACGAAAAGCCGGTATACCGATGCTCTTATACAACATGGGTGCTTCTGAAGGTAAATTATTTATCAGCAATGAGGCACCTGGGAAAAATGGTCTTACAGAAAACGATATCATGATTGTGCGAGATGAAGCTGAAAAAAAAACCTACTATGAAATTAAACTGTCCGCAGAAGAAATTTTGAAAAAAGGCAAGTTTGAGAAGGGGTTAGAATTTGGAATGGGTATTTGTGTTAACGACAGTGACCCTCCTAAAGCTAAAGGTCAGAAAGGCTGGAGCGGTTGGTATTGCCATGCTGTTGTCCATGGGAAAAATTCTGAAAAGACAGGTCTTGTTCACTTGACCGATGAAAAATTACCAGTAGATAGAATTGGTAAATTAACCACTACTTGGTCAGCCATCCGTCAGTAANAGGGAACAAGNTNTATCGTATTCAGCATATTCNAGATTACCCCTTCCNGTATTGTCTGTCGAATTACAACTANTTAGATTNTTTCAGTCAGATCTTTGTAAAATACTCAGAGTTAGCGTGTAACTAGTGTCAGATATACCCGTCTATCCTATTCTCACTCNTAAAGAGAGCGGAAACGGGTATTTTGATCGTGCTTATAACGATTTCAAAGAAATTGTAAAATACCAGACATTACCAAAAGAATTANCCTCGGGCTTGTTTGACAGTCTCGATATTTACTGCAAAACAAACTCCATAGAATCATTTTTTGTTACTTTGTTACCAACATTGCTTCAAGTAACTAAGAGTCAGTTTGGTTTTTTAGCAGAAGTTCGCTACAGTCAAATGGGAGATCCTTATCTGTTGACTCATGCGGTTGTTGATATCTACAAGCCCGGGNACACGATTTTTGACATTCTCTCTAACCTTCAATTTTCATAACCTGGACACCCTTAATGGANCTGTGATGACAAGCAAGGCTCCTGTATTAAGTAACAATCCCGAATTTGACCCTCGGAGTGGCGGTGTACCATTTGGTCATGGAAAGATTAAGACTTACATCGGGTTGCCGTTTTTACTTNATAACGAGCTTGTAGGAGCAGTTGCTTTAGCAAATCGGCCGACCGGTTACCATTCTACTGACATTGATTTGCTAGCACCTTTGTGTCAACTTGGAGGTCTATTGATTTCCGATTGGCGATATATCACCCAAAATTATTAAGTGTGCTGAGGGCTATCATTCACCCTCGAGGTTACGAGATACTATTTTATCTTGAATCTGTTTTTGGCATGTGGTATATTTTCTCGGTTTTTTGGACGGGGCGTAGCGCAGTCCGGTTAGCGCACCTGCTTTGGGAGCAGGGGGTCGGAGGTTCGAATCCTCTCGCCCCGATTTGTTAGTCGTCCTGCGGATTGCGCCCGTAGCTCAGCTGGATAGAGCAACTGACTTCTAATCAGTAGGTCGCAGGTTCGAATCCTGCCGGGCGTGCCATCGAAGACACTCCTTTAAAAATCTCGGGTGGTGGATGTAGCTCAGCGGTAGAGCTCCTGACTGTGGATCAGGCGGTCGTGGGTTCAAATCCCATCATCCACCCTTCTTTTTGCGTCCGTAGTTCAATTGGATAGAGCAACAGACTTCGGATCTGTAGGTTGGGGGTTCGAGTCCCTCCGGACGCGTTTTCTTGTCCGTGTTAACCCCACGGCTCAAAATTTCGGGCGGATGTCGGAACTGGTAGACGAGATAGACTTAGGATCTATTGGGGTTTCCCCCCGTGAGGGTTCGAGTCCCTCTTCGCCCAATCTCATCTTCATAATCATAGGACACACGGAGTTTTTTTTGAAGGTTGCAGTTGAAAGGCTGGAAAAANGTAGAGTAAAACTTAATATTGAAATTTCTGCAGAAACTGTAGATCAGGAACTTAGCCAGCAATACCGACAAATTCGGAACAATGTTGCAATTCCTGGTTTTCGCAAGGGCAAGGCTCCAATCAGTATGATCAGAGCTAGATTTTCACCACAGATCCAAGCAGATATCTTACAAAGGCTAATACCATCATCCTACGATGACGCTATACGNCAAGAAGAGATTATCCCATTGGGGGAAGTCGACATTCAACCCCCTTTTGATCAACTCGAGCTGGTCGAGGGGCAAGAGTTCGCNTTTTCAGCTGTCGTAGATGTTAAGCCTGAGGTGGTTGTACCCGAACTTAGCTCTTTTGAGATAAACAAAACAGCCATTGACGTCCCCAAGGAAGATGTTGATGAGCGCATGAAACTATACCAAGAGATGCACGCTGATTACATACCAATAGAGGAAGAACGGGAAGTAGTCGAAGGCGATTGCGTCAATATTAGCTGGCAGTCTTTTCTAGATGACGAACCCACTGAATCAGAAGATGATGCCGATATTGATATGAGTCAAAGTAACATNTTTACGGAGATTAAGGATTCACTTGTCGGAATGGAGGTTGGACAATCAAAAACGGTCAATATCGACACATCCAAACCTCAAGAAGGACAAGCGAAAAATCCACTCGAAGGTCGAGACGTTCGTATTGAATTTACACTGAACGCAGTTACTGATAAGCAACTACCAGAACTAGACGATGAATTAGCCAAAGATTTAGANCACGAGAACTACGATCAATTCTACGCATCTGTTTGGAATGAAATGGTTGATGAAGAAAAGAATTCCCGTTACCAGGAACAAAGGGAAGATCTTCGCCAGCAAATTGTTGAGAAAATAGATGTAGAGGTTCCTGAAGCACTAGTGGAACGTTACATCCAAGAGTCCTTATCAAACGTTCAAAATCAATTGGATCGAGAAGGGCGAACAGCTGAGGAGGCGAACATTGATCTCCCGTCAATGCCGGATCAATTACGTCAAGGGGTAATAGCTGATACCAAGTGCACCTGGTTTTTGGAAGCTATTTCTGATCGGGATAACATCACCGTTAAAGATGATGAACTGGATATTGAAATCCGGCGGATTGCTGAACAACAAAATCGGGACCCGGAGAAGTATGCTACTCTTCTAAAAGCCAGTAATCGTTTGGACCAGTTTCGGCAGCAGATGAGGGATGAAAAAATATATCAGCACTTAGTCGAACATGCCTCTGCGCGACCCGATTTGATTATCACACCAACGTAAATCGCGGACCAGTCATTTTTGTGAATTTTAGGAGTACTATAAATGAACTTGATTCCGAGCGTTATTGAACAGACTAGCCGTGGCGAGCGNGCTTACGATATTTATTCTCGCTTACTGAAGGATCGGATTATTATGATCGGNTCTGCAATAGATGATGTAGTTGCAAGTAGCGTTGTTGCTCAGTTGCTCTTTTTAGAAGGCGATAACCCTAAGAATGACATTATTATCTATCTGAATACTCCTGGCGGGTCTGTTCGAGCGGGATTAGCTATCTATGATACCATGCAATACGTAAAGCCTGCTGTGCAGACTTGGTGTGTTGGACAGGCATACAGTATGGGAGCCGTATTGTTGGCCGGTGGGGAATCTGGTAAACGTTATGCACTCCCTCATTCTAGTATTTTGATACACCAACCACTGGGTGGGATTAGTGGTCAAGCATCTGACATCAACATTCATGCTCAGGAAATACTAAAAACAAGAGAGCAATTAGACGAGATTTTAGCTCATCACACTGGTCAAACAACTGAAANAATTCGATTAGATGCAGACCGTGACTATTTTATGCGGCCTGAGGCTGCTCTAGAGTACGGTATTATTGACCAAGTTGCCCACCCACGCTCGGAATTGGATCAAGAGGAAATAACCGAACCAGATAATTAGTTTTCTAATTTCTTGGCCCCTAGTGGTTTACCTCCCATTATGTGACAAATATTTTTCGGAGGAATTAATGGATCGTACATCTGAAAGTAACATCACTTGCTCTTTTTGTGGCAAAAATCGTGATGAGGTTAGATATAAGCTGATAACTGGTGGCCCTGGAATTTTCATTTGTGATGAGTGCGTTGAGGTTTGTAACGAGGTTTTAGCTGAGTATCGACGGGAAGAAGANGTTGAAACTGAGGGCCAAGTAACTTCAGATGAAACGTTTATCCTGCCAACACCAGCTGAAATCAAGTCTCAGCTAGATGAGTACGTTATCGGACAACAAGTAGCCAAACGGGTATTGTCCGTCGCCGTTTATAATCACTATAAACGGCTAATGTACGCTCGAGATGATGCAATCGAACTAGAAAAAAGTAATATTATGCTAGTTGGACCGACCGGTACGGGCAAAACGCTATTGGCTCAAACGCTAGCGAAAATCTTGAATGTACCATTTGCAATTGCTGATGCCACTACGTTAACCGAGGCTGGTTATGTGGGCGAAGATGTTGAAAATATTATTTTGAAGTTGCTTCAAGCGGCTGATGGCGATGTGACTCGAGCCGAAACTGGTATTATATATATAGACGAAGTAGATAAAATAACTCGTAAATCAGATGGCCCGTCAATTACTCGAGACGTTTCCGGCGAAGGAGTTCAGCAAGCGCTTCTGAAGATTTTGGAAGGTACAGTAGCTAATATCCCACCCCAGGGTGGGCGTAAGCACCCGCATCAAGAGTTTATTGAAGTTGATACTAGTAAGGTGTTATTCATCTGTGGTGGAGCATTTGTCGGCTTGGACAAAGTAGTTCAGGACCGAATAGGTGTTAAATCTATCGGTTTTGGTTCCAAGACTGACAGTGGATCTGAAGAAAAAATCCATCAAGTATTGGAAAAGCTCGTACCTAAGGATCTGATTAGATATGGCTTCATTCCTGAGTTTATTGGCCGGTTACCTATTGTAGCTGTGTTACATGAGCTAGATGCTTCTTCTTTNGTCAAGATTATGACTGAGCCTAAAAATGCGCTAGTAAAGCAATATGTACAGCTGTTCAAGTATGAAGAAGTTGATCTTCAAGTAACAAGTGAAGCTCTCGACGCGATTGCACAGGAGGTAATTGCCAGAGAAACTGGCGCACGAGGGTTGCGCGCGGTTTTAGAAAACCTCATGTTAAGTACAATGTTTGACCTTCCTTCTAAGAAAGGAATTGANAAATGCATTGTTACCAAAGACTCCGTTGTAGGCAAAATTGAACCAGAACTGGTCTNTAGCCAAGANTGCTCTTCTGATGAGTTCAAAAATGTAAAAACGGCTTAATAATTCGGAAGAAATTAGGATGACTAGTGTTACAGGCTAATTTTTCTCATTATCTCCTGCTGTGTTATAATAGAAAGCAAGCAAGCCTAAAAACCAAGTCGTTTTCTTGAATTGACTACTTTGATCTGAAAAAGAAGTGACGTTGGATTGTAATATGATTCCCATAATTCCCCTTCCCGGTAAGGTTATATTTCCTCGAACTAATACACCATTGAATGTCGTTCGTCAGGTTGGCGTCTTNGCAACTAAGTTTTCTCTAAGTCAAGACAAAATGGTTTTATTATTAAACCAAAAGAATGCTGACCTGGATGAGTTGACGAGTGANGATTTTTACTCAGTTGGTACNGTCGCAAANATTGTAGATTCTTTTGAACCTGGNGATGNTACTGTACGAATTGCGGTTGAAACCGAACGACGAGGTATTGTAAAAGAAATTCTTGTTGATCACGATATTTTTCTGGCAGATATAACTATTCCGTCAGAAGACTGGNATCAGAGTGAAGATGTTAACAGCCTTCGAAAAAAGGCTGTTAAANCTTTTAGTGAGTGTATGCAGCTCAAAAAGAAACTTAGAAATGAAGTTTTATCTGCAGCAAAAAAAGAAAAAGACCCTGGGGTATTAGCAGATTACATTGCAAACTATGCCGGTTTNAGAGGTGATAAGCCTCAACAAATTCTAGATGAAGTCAATTCCACTAAACGATTAGAGATGGTGGTTCAGTTCCTNGAAGAAGATTTAGAAGTAGTTGAATTGGACCGCAGAATTGAAGAAGAAGTAGAAAAATCAGTNAAAAAAACACATCGAGAATTCTACCTAAATGAAAGAATGAAAGCGATTCAGAAAGAACTGGGACGNGGCGAAGACGGTTCCAATGAATTTCATGAAATCGAAAAACAAATTCAAGAAGCTGGTATGAGCGAAGAAGCTTTGGAAAAAGCGAACAAGGAGCTCAAACGTCTTCAACAGATGCAACCTATGTCCGCTGAGTCGGGAGTAATTCGTACGTATCTAGATTGGCTGGTTTCGTTNCCTTGGTCTAATAGGACAAATAAACGAATTAGTATTAATCGAGCGGAGAAAATCTTAAATGCGGACCATTATGGGCTTGAAAAACCGAAGGACCGAATACTCGAATACCTAGCCGTTATGAAGCTGGTAAAAAAAATCAAAGGGCCTATTTTGTGTTTAGTTGGCCCACCGGGAGTGGGAAAAACCTCGCTGGGCAAGTCAATAGCAAATGCTACTGGTCGAAATTTTGTTCGTATGTCTTTAGGTGGGGTGAGGGATGAAGCCGAAGTTCGTGGGCACCGTCGTACTTATATCGGTTCTTTACCTGGTAGAATAATTCATGGACTACGTGATGCAAAATCGAAAAATCCANTATTCTTGTTGGATGAAGTAGACAAAATGAGCTCTGATTTTCGTGGNGATCCCGCTTCAGCTTTGCTAGAAGTATTAGACCCTGAACAAAATGATACTTTTCGCGACCATTATCTGGATGTTGATTTTGACTTGTCAGAAGTAATGTTCATTATGACTGCCAATTCCAAATCATCAATCCCNATCCCTCTCTTAGATAGAATGGAGGTTATAGACCTACCCGGTTATACTGAGTTCGAAAAGTTGAAAATCGCACAGCAATTTTTGGTTCCTAAACAGATTAAATCGAATGGTCTCAACGCTAAACTGGTCAATATAGACGATACATCAGTTGGATCAATTATAAACCACTATACCAAAGAAGCTGGTGTCAGGGGACTGGAGCGACAGATTTCTAAGTGCTGTCGAAAAATTGCTAGACAGGTTGCTAAAAATGGGAAAAAACATCGTAATATTAAGATCAATGCAGATAATATAAGCGACTTTNTGGGACCACATCAATTCAAGCAGCGTCAACCGGAAGAACAAGATGAAGTTGGTGTGGCTACGGGGATGGTGTATACCCAAGTAGGTGGCGATATTGTTGCTATCGAAGCAACTACAATGAGAGGGGAAGGCGAGTTAACATTGACTGGNCAGCTTGGAGATGTAATGAAGGAGTCTGCGCAGACAGCTCTGGCTTATATTCGNTCACAGTCNGAAAAACTGGAGTTGCCTATTGATTTCACTTTCAGCCAGCAAGATTTTCATATTCACGTNCCNGAGGGTGCTGTGCCTAAGGAAGGACCTTCCGCTGGAATTACGATTGCTACCGCGATGGTATCGGCTATGACTGGCCAACATGTAAGAAAAGATGTTGCGATGACCGGTGAAATTACCCTTAGAGGTCGCGTTTTACCTATTGGGGGACTAAAAGAAAAAATNTTAGCCGCTCATCGGAACCAAATCCATCACGTCATTATTCCAGAAGAGAACAGCAAAGATCTACCAGAAATCCCGGAGGATGTTCGGTCCAAATTGGAATTCCATCAGGTTGAAAATATGACCCAAGTGTTAGATCTCGCTCTCCGAAAAGAATAAAAAAATTGCTGACATGCGTCTAGACAAATTCCTCCAATCGAGCCGGATTATCAAACGTCGACCAGTAGCTAACGAAATTTGTGTTCGCGGAAAGGTAATGGTAAATAATCGATTAGCTAAGGCTTCCAAAAATATTGCCGTTGGTGATATGATTACCATAGATTTTGGTGATCGGCAGAATCATGGCCTAAAAAGCTATAAAGTTCTGGAGGTACCAACTGGTAATGTACCAAAGAGTCAAGTCAGAGGTCTGTACCAATTGTTGGAGTGATCTACATAAGATGTATCAATAGATTTTCGTTAATCAGAATTTGTTGTTCCTTGCGATCTACATTTAGTTGGTTCATTCGTCAGGTTGAGTTCAAGTTGTCGTGTTTACTACTGGCGCTGGCCTGTTTAGGTGTAGAGGTGTCGGATGTTTCATCCCAAGTTCCTAACTTCCAATTATTACAATCGGACCATAGCCGTCTGGTTATTGCCTTTCAGGCCTCTCCGTCATCAAGAGCGCCATCTTTTACTGATCAGGACCCGCACGGACACTTGGTAGCCCTGATCGGAATACCACCGACCGGTAGTCCTACAGTATCTTTGATCGCTTCTTCTGCCTTTGAATCCACTGATCAGTTGGATTCAGTTCCAATTGTTGGTATTTCACCAATTGGTTTCATGCAATCCCAAAGGATTGGCCGGATTTCCGTTGACCCCAGAATTCAGTCAGCGACTTTTCGGGTTGATTTACCAAAATCTCATTACCTTTCGGATGACCCGGTATCAGTCTCTCCATACATTGAGGATTACCTGCAATCAACTTTGCTGAACTATGAACAGGCCCGAAAATGGCGAAAGCCGACTGTGCCAATTCCCTCTGCTCCTCATGCTTCAACTAGTGATAACCAACGATTCAAAATACCAATCTATCAAACTGGAATATATCGGATTGTATCTGAAGATTTCAAATCTGCTGATATAGACTTAAACGAGGTCGACCTCAAAACTCTTCGAATGAGTAATAGTGCACGTGCTGTTGGTATTTACATCTTTGATTTTGACAAAAATGGTTACTTCGATGAAGCAGACTTTATCGTTTTCTATGGTCAAAAACTAGAAAATAATAAATTTACTGATGAAAATATATATTGGTTGAGTTGGGGACAGAATGAGCTTGGTTTACCGACCTCAACTACACAAGTCAGAGATGTAAATGTTTTTCCCAAAGTAGATGGTATTGTTTCAGCACGATCATTCAAAACTACAATTCACATGGAAAAAGACCGGTTCTACGACCCATTGACTCAAGTCCGCTCAGAGTTGGCAGACCATTATTTCTGGACTACACTGACAGGATCGTCAGTCAAAGCCATTCGCCAAAAAGATTTTCGGGTTAATTTCCTTGGAACAGTTCCTCGCCTGAGTACCGATAGACAGGCCGAATTGCGTGTAAAGTTACAGGGTCGAACAGTTAAGCGAAATGCTACACATCGAGCCCGAATCATTCTAAATGGCCATCAATTATTACCAGTAGTTGAATGGCGTAAACAAGGTGCCCCGTTAATTACTCGAAAATTTCTACAACGACAGATGATTTTTGACGATCATGACAATTTTTTTAATATCATTAGTGAAGACAACAATGGTACCTCTATAAGTAAAGCTGACTTTTATCTTGACTGGTTTGAGTTTGATTATTGGCGAACCTTCAGAGCTATTGGTGATGTAATTTTGTTCAATTCTGAGGTAGATCCCATTCCCCGAAATACTGCAGTTCAATATACTTTGACTGATTTTAGTAAGCAGCCAGTTGATTTATATCGAATAGTCAACGGAGGGATTGAGGCTCGATTGGTCGGAGCAAAAGTTGGTACCGAAAAATCTAATTTTAACTTGGTATTTCAAGACCAGATTATCCAACGCACCGAGTATGCTGCTCTTTCTAGATCTGCATATTACTACATTCCCAAGTTAATACCAGCAAAACCTTCGGATTTACGAAGGCCAGCAAATCAAGCTGATTATATCGTTATTAGTCACGAAAATTTCATTGAAGGAATTCAACCACTAGTCGGATTTCGTCGATCACAGGGACTAAGCGTCAAGGTCGTTGATGTAGATGAGGTCTACGATCTATTCGCTGGCGGTATTTTTAACCCACATGCTATTCAGAAATTTCTACGTTATACCTACACCAATTGGCAAAAACCTGCACCTACATATGTCTTATTAGTTGGTGATGCCCATTACGACTACAAGCGATCAATGGTTGCTCGTTATCGAGAAGAATTCGGTACCGATTATGACCTGTACCCTAATTTTCTGCCAACTTTCCATGGTTGGTCGCCTGAGAGTGGTGAAACAGCAATGGACCAGCGATTCGTCAATATAAGTGGTGATGATTCTATCCCGGATATGTTTATAGGTAGATTAGCTGTCCAGAGGCAGCATGAATTAAAGACGGTTGTTGACAAAATCATTGACTATGAGCAAAATCCCAAAATTGGTCGTTGGCAAGCACGTATTATGCAAGTTGCTGATAACGAAATTGATAATCCTGGCCAAGACGATATCTTTGAACTAAGTCGTGAGAATATAATTAATAACTTTATTCCCATTGATTACGATGTAGAAAAAATATATCTAAGGGAAATTGTAAGCCCACTCAATACCAATCAGGAGATAAAAAGAACCTTAGATCAGGGGGTTTTAATCGCTGAATATTCGGGGCACGGTGGTACACAACAGTGGGCTGATGAGTCAATTTTTCGTCTACAAGATGCCCAGTTAATGTCTAATGAGTACTTGCCCTTTATGATCACGACTACATGCCTTAACGGCCAATTTGACAAACCACTTCAATATGGAGAACAAAGTTTAAGTGAAGCTTTCGTTAATAATCAACATGGAGCGATTGCCTCACTGGCTGCTAGCCGCCTAACGTACGGCTATGGAAATGCTCTATTTGATGAAGATTTATTCACAGCAATGTTTAGTGTTAAACCATCTATTATTGGAGCCATTGTTGGTCATGCAAAAACCCGATTCATAAGTGAAGCTGCGCTGCATTATATTCCGGGTGCGGAACAGTATATTCTGTTTGGTGACCCTGCTACTAAATTAGCTCTTCCTGATCTGCAGATTCAGGTTGATCTTAATTCGATAGCCTTGGATCCTAACCAAAAAATTATTGTGAAGAATAATGTCATCGGTAGAAATATTTTTCGTCAAGATACTGGTCAGCTATTTTTCCAAAAGGCCATCGACTTCAACACAGAAACAATGATGGCAACTGCATTCTTTCCTAAGAAAAAAGACTCCGAAGTTGAGCTGGTTCGTCAACGAAAGCAAATCCGAGTATGGCAGGGAGAGTTCGGGGGAATTCAAATTCCAGTACCTCGTGGTGTCGCAACTGGGGCCGGCGCAGTTCGTTTTTTTGCTAGTGATAACAAGAGAGCTGCCATTGGCGGAGCAAAATTTTGGACTTATCAGCCGATCATCGTAGCGATTGAACCCGTGATGGATGACCAAGATTCGAGAACATTAGAGATTTTTGTTCAAGTTGCTGATAATCAAGGTCAAGGTGGAATTAAGTCCGTTGAGGCCTTGTGGATGGATACTCAGAATTTTGTTGATCATTCGTATAAAATGATAGTAGCTCCTGAATATAGAAAACCAGTTATCAAAAATGGTGCTTGGTTTAAGTTAGAAAAACCAATTCCTTTGCCTAAATCGGGTAAAACGATTCGATATGAAATCAAAGTTGTTGATGTAACTAACCAAGAGGTCAAAAGTGAAACGCAAAGAGCTGAAGTTCCAGAAGGCGCTAATCTCGCAATTGCTTCAACGTCTGGTCTTGGTCCCCCTATCCGTTACGAATTTTCAAAAACTAAGAATACCTACTTACTGAGTGCCGATATTGAGAATATTGGTGGTCAGCCCGTCACAGTTCCTGTTGAGGTTTGGTTTAGTGAGGATGATTTAGATAAAAATAGTGATTTTGAAATTGATCCTGATGCCAATATATTTGGTTTCGTTACTATTAACCCAGAACAATGGAATAATCACCAACCTAAGGCAAAAGGAGATATTCGTCAGTCTTATACAGTTCAGTTGACGCTTGATCAGCCATTGTCCACTGGTAGCCATAAGATTTATGCTTTAGTTGATCCCGAAGGAGCGGATGATGATCATTTTGACTCTGTTTATGGGAAGTTAGACGAGCCACGCTCATTTGATAATGTTGGATATAGTATTTTTATTGTAAATGAATATCAACTCAAACCGAATGAATCGCTTTTAGCCTTAAGCTTAGATCATATTTTGGATATAAATTTCCCGGTGAATTCGATTGTAAGCCAACAAAGTATTCCAATCTCAATCAAAAACCTGAAGGCCAAAAGTACCTTCCAGACCGAACTGCTGGAAGCTCCTTTACCTCGGATTGCAACTTTGAGAGCACTACGAAAATCTGATGGGCCTATAGCTTATAAACTACAAATTAATGCTCAAGAAGCAAAATTAGTTAAACCGATTGAATTAAAACTACGGTTTGATATTGACCAAATGGAACAGAATATCCAAAAAAAGTACACACTGGTACCGGGCATGGAAGGTTTTCAAAAGGCTCTCAAACGAGAAGTCCAGTGGCTTTCTTTTTATAAATGGAGATCAGATTTAAAACTGTGGGAACGGCTGAATTCAGGTATCGATTATAATCCTAATTACGACCCCAGCCAGAAACCACTCAATCTGCCTCAAGAGAATGAGCAGGATCCTAAAAATAAAGAAGTTAGCCTCAGGCAAAATAGTATTCTGGCTTTGGAACAGTTCGTCACACCGACCCAATTAGAAAACACCAGTACAGGACCATTACGCCGACACCAGATCCGAATAGATTCTTATATGACACCAGCAGCAGAATGGGTAATCTTTTTTCTGAATTCCTTTCAATATGAAGTAATTTTGAAACCGAAAGGTACGGATAATATTGAAAAATTAGGAAAAACAGGGAGAGTAGGAAATACATTCCAAGATGAAGTGATCGGCCTTCAGTTGACTATACCTGAACCAGAAATACCATTTGAGTACGGAGATGCCCTCGTTTTTAGTACAAAACTTGGTACAAATAACGAAATTCTTGTTGATCACACACGAAGCCAAAATCTGGGTACTGGGACAGCTTACGCATCAGCTAGCAAAGATTATCCAGAAAAGTTCCGTACCGGAGACTGGATTCTTTTTTTTCACGACGATAATGTATACGAGATTCGGGATAGCTTCAATAATCCGCTCCGTTATTCCTTTGGTATGTTGGTCACAGGGATCACGAACCAGCCGTTGAGCTTGAAAGAAATTGGTGTTGACGTTTTAGTTATGGCTGGCGAACAGCCATTTGGATTTGGTGATACTATTAAATTTAGCACAACAGAAGTCGGGGTTGTTAGAGCAATGGTACAGCCTGAAGATTTTACTTTCGATACGGTAACGATGCTATACAGTCAAGACTGGTTTCCACCTAAGTTTCAAATTTGGGTTGATGGAGAAGTTGTAACTCCCAAGAGTACTATTCCACCTAGGCCAGAAATTTCCATGTTGTTGGAAGATTCTAGTGGTATCAATATGGAAAAATTTCGTATGTCATTTAGCCGCGACGGAGCTGAGTTTCAGCCTGTAAAAAATCTAGAAATTCCTAAGACTGATACATTTCGTACGGTTCCGATCCGCTACAAGCCTGTTCTATTCCCAGGTTACTATATTTTTCGGATAACAGCCGAAGATTACAACGGTTATCGACTAGGGGATGGCCCGTTTTATGAGTTTGTGTACCAGGTTGAGAAGAATCCGGATCTACAGGCACCGGAGATTGTTGTACTGATTAATAAAGAGCCATTGGTTGATCAAGTCGAGTTGAATATTCAACCAAAATTTGAAATCCATATTAAAGATGATTATCAAGTAGCAGACGAAACAATCGAATTGTTTTTGGGACGAAGCCATAAACCTTTAGAGTCTATATCGTCAGACAATTATCAAATTTATCCGGTTGAAAAAACTAGAACGATTTTACGTTTTGCTCCAGACTTGAGCAACGGTATTTACCATATTCGAGTACAAGCGAATGATACTAGTGAAAATATTTCTGATATGAAGGCACTATCCTTTGAACTCAATGAAATGATCAAAATTACTGATTATGTTAATGTGCCTAATCCCATTCTCGAAAATACTGTTTTTACGTACAATTTAGCTCAAGCAGCAGATCAAGTAACCATCAAAATTTATACAATATCTGGTCGACTGATTCAAACATTAGAAAACGTATCATCTCAGAGAGGTTATAATGAAGCCTTTTGGGATGTTCGTGATATTCTTGGCCATCCTCTGGCTAATGGAACCTATTTCTATAAAATCACCGCTCATTCGGCCACTAAAGCTAGTGCAAATTCACATGTCAGCCAAATTGGTAAATTGGCAATTCTTCGTTGAATGCATGAAATTAATCTAAGCTATTATAAGGATTTAGCCTACAAAATCTACTAGAAAAGTATTGACAAAAAAATGACCAACAAGTATACTTGCGAACTACGTTCGTCTCTGTGTTTAATGTCGTTCTTCAAACCTTGGCACTGGCATTCGCAATCTGCAATCTTAATAATCGACGCTTACGAAGTTATTTTAGGAGATTAAGTTTTTATGAACAATTTTAGAAACATCGTAGCAGGTGTCCTGCTAATGTTGATCGTTATCTGGATGGCTGGCTGTGCTGGATGTAATCCACCACCAATACCAAGCGGCATGACACCAGCTGAGGGACCAGAAACTGGTGGGACCTCTGTAAGAATAACAGGCGACAAATTTGATTTGAAAAATGGCGTTACCGTTAAGTTTGATGGAAAAAACGTTCCGGCCACGGTGACTGACGCGACGTCTTTAACATTCCGAACGCCAGTAGGACAAGCTGGTAAGTCTGCCGCGGTATCTATTTTCAACAATAGGAAAGAAGAGGAGGTTGTCTCCGTGGGATCGTTCAAGTTTACTGACGCGACTCCGCCAAGAGTAGTTTCTACTGAGCCACGTGACGCTGAAACCTTTTCTGAATTTACCGATGCTCAACGTGTACTTTCCAGTGTTTCCATCCGTTTTTCAGAGTCGGTTGATACAAACACCGGAACAGTTTCTGTAATTGAAACCGACGCTGCGAATAATACACGTGAGGTTCCAGGAGAAGCCTCTGGTAGTGGGGACACGCTAACTTTTGCTTTCTCGTCTCCATTAACTGCTGAGGGGTCTTCGGATGCAGCTCAAGCACTCAAAAGCTATAAAGTTACTGTAGCTAGCGTCAAAGATCTTGCGGGTAATACCCTGCAAGAGTCTTATCAGTTCAGTTTTTCAATTGAGGGTGTTGAGTTGGTCAGTCAATACACTGTTCAGTCAGGGGATACATTGCCAGCTATTGCGGCTAAACCACAAGTTTACGGGGATAGTAGCAAGTGGCCACGGTTGGTCGAAGCAAACCAGGACGACTATGATTTTGATCCAAATCGGATCGTGTCTGGCCAGAGCCTCTGGGTTCCTAGAGGCGCAGCTTGGGGGGACTCTGAGTAAGTTCATCATAAAAGCTTTTACAATAGGCGAGAGTCTCACTTGGGACTTCTCGCCTATTTTTTTATACTTGCTTTTTGAGATTTGATGACAAAGTTACCAGAGCATCAGAGTATGCCAATCGAAAGTCTTACTCGATTAAAACGCCGACAGATGTTAAGCCTATGTTCTAATGGATTTGGTTCCATAGCTTTAATTGGTTTAGCAGCCTCGAAGAGTTTTGGTGGTAAGGTTGAAAATATTAACTTTTCTTCTACCAATCAACCTCATTTTCAGCCAAAAGCCAAAAATGTCATTTTTCTGTATATGGATGGTGGAGTTTCTCAAGTTGACTCTTGGGATCCTAAACCTCTTCTGGAAAAGGAAAATGGCCAGCCAATGAAAATAGAAACTGAGCCTACACAGTTTAATCAAGATGGTGGAATCATGAAAAGTCCTTGGGCATTTCAACAATATGGACAAAGTGGTATACCCGTCAGTGAACTATTCCCTTATATTGCAACTTGTGTCGATGATTTAGCTGTCATTCGATCAATGGTATCTGAGTTTTCTGAACATACCAATGCTAATTATTATCTTCACACAGGCCATGGTTTACAAGGCCGACCTAGTATGGGCGCTTGGGTAAACTATGGTTTGGGTAGCGAAAATCAAAACCTACCAGGCTTCGTAGTTTTGAATGGTGGCTTGATTCCATCAGGCGGGCTTGATTGCTTTAGTAATGGCTTTCTACCTGCACATTACCAAGGCTCACTATTTCAATCAGGGCCTCGACCTATTGCAAATATTACTAGTGAAGGAAATAATGATCATCAAAAAATAAATAAGCTCAAGCTCATTAATACACTCGACCGACGACTGTTAAGCCGGATCGGTAATTGTGGCGAAGTCGAATCAGCAATAGCTAACTACGAATTAGCATACAGAATGCAATCGACAGTTCCAGAATTAGTTGACTTTTCAGGAGAAAGTGAAAAGATTCAAGATTTATATGGTTTTAACTCTTCATTCAAACCTACTAAGGTCTATGCACGACAATGTTTGTTAGCCCGTCGCCTAGTTGAACGTGGTGTTAGATTTGTTGAATTGACATGTCCAAAAGTTGCTGCCGATCGCTGGGATCAGCACGGAGGTCTCGAACTGGGACATAAAAGAAATGCACTTGCCATTGATCAACCTATTTCAGCTTTACTTAAAGATTTAAAGTCTCGAGGTTTACTAGACGAAACACTAGTTATATGGGCTGGTGAGTTTGGGAGAACGCCTTTTTCACAGGGCCGGGATGGCAGAGATCATAACCCGTTTGGCTTTTCAATTTGGTTAGCTGGTGGAGGAATCAAAGGTGGAACAATTCATGGGAAAACTGATGAATATGGCTATCGTGCTATAAAAGACATTGTTACAATTCATGATCTTCATGCCACCATATTACATCTACTTGGTATCGACCACACCCGTCAAACTTACCGATTTAGCGGGCGTGATATCCGGTTGACCGATGTTTATGGTAAAATCATCACACCTATTCTGAGCTAAATTCCGTTTCTTCAAATTGGTAAATTAGTTATTATAAAACGTTTTATTTATGACTGAATGGCTTAATAATATACAAAGTCAACTGAGCGCCGACCAAATGCCTGCTTGGGGTGAGATCGAAACCATTCAAAAGCAAGTGTCTAAGCATTTAGATTTAGTTTTAGTAAATCAACCAGTTAGCCAGCGTCAGGAGGTTTTAGATTTGGCAGCCTTAGTTCTCGAACGAGATGAACTAAAAACGCCAGTTCTATTAGAATCAGTAACACAAGTTCTGCTTCAACTAACGGTTGTCGATCAGAAATTACTAGATTTGGTTGTTTTGCTAAACCAGGAAACAAGGTCAAATCCGGACACGCAAGATCGGATTACTAGTTTCTTTTCCATGGCTATTCGATCAGCTTCATCCTATCAACAACTAAAACTATTGGTTAATACTGTCATTCATCTGGCTAGCACTAATAGGCGTACCGATGAGCCACTGCAGTTTCCAATACAGAAAATTGTGTTTGAGAGACTCGTACCTCGTTTGTTAGAGCCAGAACACGCCTTGGAAGTATCGAATTTATTACAATGGTTACGTTATCATGCAACTGATTCTGGTCGTCGTATACTTTACAACCAATTAGCTCAACTTATTCATAAAACAGAGCNCAACAGTTCAANCCTTCATATTATTTTTGATTTTGCTTTTACTTCACTCGGTAAGACAAATCAAAATAAGGAAGCTACANTCAACCATGANNAGTCNCAAGAGATTTCATTCCAAAAAGTTTGTATCNAGCGAATAATCGAACTTTTGGCTGAATCNTCTAGTGCCACTAGTGGGTTCGGGCTTTTAGTTTCTTTTTGGCCGTTGATAACANAAGAGCTACGCNCGACGTTAGTTNAATCATTGCCTGTAAGNATTGACTTCAGTCAGGATTGGTCAAATATATTGGNAAAATATAAGATTGNTTCAGATAATTATGTACGTATTTTCCACATGGTTCTTGAAATGATTTCTTGCAGTGGAAGTCGATTCAGCTCAGATGNTGAAAAGATCCAACTCTCGTTTGTTAAATTGGCTTTGAAATTGACTCCAGGTCAAAATGAATTGCGTAATGTATTACGAGAATCAACATTTTTTCAGCAGCTTCGGCCAAAGTCCATTTGGTTAGTCTCCGTTTGGCTCTTACTTCGTCCTTTAGCTGAGCTAATTCCCCAATCAAAAACAGGTCAAATTGTATCGTCTTTGGGTCTACCTGCAGCCACATTCCCTTCCCAATCAACCTTTCTTTTTGTATTCGAATATCTACTGTCGGGTCAAGAAACATCCGAAGGTATAAATACAGCTAACCAATCTACTCAGATGAAAAGAGCTCTGTTAAATGCTATGGCACAGCTGTTAGATTCGAGAACAGAAGAAACTGACCGAGTTTATCAATCATTACAAGAATATTTACAGGGATATCTGAAAGGTGTAGGATATGCTGAACGCAAATCATGGCGATCTTTAGCTGAACGAGTCTGGTTGTTTGATACGAGCCGACCTACAGCAGATGTCGACAGGATTCGGAATCCAGAGGTAAGCCGTCAATTACAACAGCAAGCAAGGCTAATGTAAAATCAATAAACGAGGTAATTAGACTGTAAACGGCTATAATTGATCAAACGTATCACTTTCCCATTTACAGTCTAAGCAAAAATATAGATTACCGCCTAAGCCCTGAACTTTTCCTTGGCATTGGGGACAATGTAAGATCGGTTGTTGATCTAAAATTGATCTTGGCTTAACCGACTGTCGTTGATTGACAAGACAGCTGCATCGGAAGATATGATCTTTGCATGTAGAGCAATAGTAAAAGCTATCAGATGTCAATCCTGCATTTTGCGGGGAAATGCGGATTGGTAATTCATAGATAACTACATTATCTCGTATTAACCTTGTTTTTCCTGCCTTATTGATCTCTAAAGTATCCCAAGGTCTAAGCTTTGTTTCCATTTGGACGACTAATCGGTTAATCTCAAATGCAGCAGCAGCCCAAGGAGTATCCGTAATACCAAACACTTTACTGGTGCGCTGAAGTGCCATCGTTTGAAAAATCTTTTTTCCTGCGAGAATCTTAGTTGCTTCAAATTTATCGTTGGTGTTTACCACTAAATTTCAAATTGCCTCAGGTAATCATCAAATTCTTGCCGGTGTCTGATCTTCCGCAACTGGTTTCCGTCTACTAGATACTCTGCAGGTATCATTTTTAAATTATAGTTGGAACTCATTGTGTGACAATAAGCACCAGCGTCATGAATGGCAAGACCACTCTCTTCGGGTGGACGTGGTAACTGACGGTTTGTACCTAGGAAATCTGCTGATTCGCAAACAGGACCCACCACATCGAATGTTTCAACATTTGATAGAACGGGTTCGATCAAATCAATATGTTGGTATGCTTGGTAAAGACTTGGCCGGATCAGCTCTGACATACTTCCGTCAATAACAATGAAATTTTTGTTGCCGTTGCTTTTAACACCAGTAACTCGGTTAACCAATATGCCTGTATTTCCTACAATAGATCGACCTGGTTCAATAATTAGGATTAATTCTGGTGGTAATAGTTCTCTAATTGAATCGACTAAATCTACTGGCGTTGGTAGACGAGGATTATTCTTTTTATAGTCGATTCCTAAACCACCACCTATATTTAAATAACAAAGGTTAAAACCTTGCTCTTGAATCTGTTGAACAAAATCTAACATTAAAGTGGTCGCATCTCGAAAAACAGCGACTGTTTCAATTGTGGAACCAAGATGGCAGTGTATTCCCACTAAGTTGAGGCGATCGTTCTGCTTGATTTTTTCCAAGAACCAATCTAGCCGTTCATTTTGAATACCAAATTTAGAATTTTTAATACCAGTTGAAACGTAAGGGTGGACTTTCGGATCCACATCAGGATTAATACGAATTAGTACTTTAACAGGCGTGTCAGAGATCTCTGCAGCTTTTTGGATATGCAATAGATCAAATTCACTATCAATATTAACCATCACCTGATGCTTCACAGCCAGAATCAGTTCGGGTAAAGTTTTTCCGTTACCATTGAAAATCATCTGACGTGGATCGAAACCAGCCACTAAAGCTAACCTAAGTTCATTACCACTAACAAGAACTGCACCGCATCCCATATTCTGTAGATGTTTTAATATGTGTAGGTTGTTGTTGGCTTTAACTGCGTAACCGATAATCGATTGTAAACCTTTAAGTGCGGATACATAGTCTTGGTAGTTTTTTTGGATTTGACGTAAACTATACAAGTAGAAAGGACTCTCCGGAACTTGTTCTTGAATCTCTTTTACTCGTAGATTCTCGCAGTACATAAATCCATTCTGGAAATAAAAACTCATCCACTACCCATACGAACTGGGAGAATGATATCATTTACGAAAAACTAGAACCAGAGTTTTTCGTTTTATTGTCTATCTCTGGAGATAGAAAGACAAATCCTAGACTTTTTNCTATCTTTTCATAAACAGAGACATCTATTATATTGGTAAATTACTATACTGGTGAATCAAGAATAGACCTAATTTCAAAATGGACGAACTCAGTGAACAAGACCTAATTTTGGCTGCAATACTTGGNGATTTGCGAGCTTTTGATCAATTAGCTTTACGATATCGGTCAGCTTTGCTGATTATCGCTAGCAGAATCGTACCAATTGAGGAGAGTGAAGATGTAGTTCAAGANGCATTGGTCCGAGCATTTCATGCTCTACCAAACTTAGTGGAACCATCAAAATTTGGTAGCTGGCTTCATTCTATTACCCGGAACTGTGCCTTACAGTATCATAGAAAGCAAAAAAANGCCCGATCGATTATAGATTGGGTAATTCTATCAGAATATTTAGCCGCTGATCCTGCTAATGTATTAGANAAGATGGAGTCTGAACAATCTGTATTAGAGGCTATTGAAAGTTTGAAGCCCAAATACCAAATCGTAGTCCGGTTGTATTATTGGGGACAAATGTCTCAATCAAAGATAGCNACNTTTTTNAATTTGCCATTGACCACAATCAAGTGGCGACTCCGTGAAGCAAANANTCAACTCAAACAATTACTGATGCAAAAAGGATATTANTATGACAAAACAAGAAAGCCTTAATCAACTCAATCAATATAAGAGTGTTCTGGAAACAACCAAAGATTTTGCACTCCAAGCGAGTACTTCTACAGAACAAAATNGCGGTGAGGAACGTTGTATACAGTTATTCAATAAGATCTTATTAGCTGTTAGAAATCAAATAGTTGATGGATTAATTGATCCCTTAGATGTAGATGCTAACTTCAGTGAAATATCTGTCGCTTGTACACAATTATTGGCCCTATTGAGTGTNGAGCCTAATTACGAAGATAGCGATTTTAATGAGGATAATAGCGAACANGGACNATTTGGTAATTTTGGGAATCTATTCGAAGGTTTNGACAACGATTTTCAAGATATTTTTCGCGATTTGGGNAGAAAAGTTCGTGATAATATCCCACAAGTTATCAAAGACAAAGCCGCGGAAGAACTTCACCGAGCTTCAGAAGAAATTAAAAAGGCTGAGGTCCGTCTAAGAAATTCAGGTGGAGCAGATTCTAATCAAGCTGAGTANACAGAAATTGTGATCGAAGATCATGAGCAACCNAACGAAGACAACCAAAACACCTCACCTGACAGTGAAACNATCTCAATGNTAAAAAATCAAATCGAAGAACTAAAAACTGAATTACAAGCCACTAAGTCTNCAGTTAACCAAGGATCGGAAAAGAAAAGCGAGTCNTTGTCTAATGTTAGTNTCAAAAAGAACATAGAATCAGTTGAAATTGAGTAAATTAGTTCGAGAAGCAGTAGAAAAAAACNCAGATTGAGTAACTCTTAATTATGTTAATAAGCTAATTTATCAAAAGTGAAATTGAACACCTTTTCATCATCTAAAGACACCTATCAGTTACAAAGGCAAGAAATTTCACGTTATCTTTTTCAGAAAGACTCATAAATTGGCAACGATCCTCTGAAATTAGGCATGTTGTTCTACCTGTTGGTAAAAAGAATCTTCTCTATCACCAACATGCAATTTGATGAGAGCTATATTTTATTTTAGACGAACTTGGAAAAGTCAGAATCCAAGAAGGGTGTGAAACAATTGAGTCTAGAGGCTNCTTTATCTTTCCNCNTAGCAATCCACNTCAGATTATCAATAACAGANAAAAAACAATTGGNTTACTTAGTCNTANCAAATAANACATTGTTTGATCAATATTATTACTCTGACAGCGATAAAATATGGTTGTTGGGAATTTTGACCCAATGACAAGAGAAATCCCACTCAAGTCAAGCCTTACTAGCGATTACAGGGAAGATGAAGAGTGACATATGATTTTTTCTATAAAAGTCACACGCATCGGTTAAATAAAGTAGGATTCTGCGTAAGATCTGATTTTTGGTACATCATCAGCCCATAGACCGCCGACCCCGTGCCGGAGTAGCCATTGAACATCATTTTTCGTTCGTACATAACCACCTTCTACTTGAACNTCACTAGCTCTCAATTTTTGAACTTTTTGCGTAAAAGATTGAAACACAGCGTTATGAAACTGAAACTGGTTAGGTCCATTCCATCCAAAAACTACATGATCTGCACCAATGTAAGATACCTGACGCAAAAAATTAGACAATGGGTTAATTAGTAAAACGCTAGTTTTGATGCGTGGGTTTAAAAATTTTGTATGNGTTAAAAGGTCTCTACGAGANTAGAANGTCAAAATTCCTACTAGATCGACGAGGCCAAATCTTTGGATTTTGTCGACTACAATATCAATTATTTCTATTGAAAGAGTTTTTGGTTCTAGCCAGCAGTATAGGCTGGTACTCTTAACAAAATCTAAAACTTGATCCAAGTGGGGAACTGGTTCATTCGTGTTAACCATCTTAAGTTTTTTAACTTCGGACCAAGGTAGATCAGATACAGGAACTAGAGCACCTGTTGCCTCTTGAATACTATTCTTTTTCACATCTACATGAATCATGACAGGTTCTTTATCTTGAGTTAAACAGACATCGCATTCAAAAGCATCCGCTCCATCTGTTAAAGCTTGCTCGAATGATAATATTGTNTTTTCTGGAGCTCTGGACATCCCACCCCGATGAGCTAATANTAGTAATTCTGATTGCAAAATTTATTCTCCTTTTATTANTTTTNCCATCTAATTAGCTTCAATTANCTNCTGGTCTCTTCCATATTATAAGCCTAACTAATTTATTCATCAATAATTAACNNTNAAAGGNGGCGAAGCCATTTTGTACTCGTAGTANTNTTCATTGTTAAATCTATGTTGAGTTTCNGATCAGGATAATGTAGACAGAAATNTCTATTTACTGATCTCNCCGTGGGCCCAAAACTAAGTAAAAATTGTGGAACCNAGGATTGAGTAATGACAACTTTTAAATTTGGTGTTTGATAATTAGTATTTTTTGCTTCCAAGACGCAAGATANATCTTAGTGAAGGTGGAATTCAGACGGACCTTGACGTTGCACCCACTTATTTGTATACTGTCTCCTTCTTTATAAAAGGTTATCGGGGACTAAGGAGATGNAGATCTTGCAAAGACAAACTATTTTGATTCTGGATTTCGGCTCACAGTATACTCAACTCATTGCTCGGCGGATAAGAGAACAAAGCGTTTATTGCGAAATTCATCCTTATCATATGTCTTTAGCTGATATTCAGGCNAAACAACCTCAAGGTATAGTTCTATCCGGTGGTCCTTCGAGTGTNTACACACAAACTGCTCCGCTACCAGAACCAAACATTTTTGACTTAGGAATACCAATTCTGGGAATTTGCTATGGGATGCAGATTTTGGCTCAATTGTCAGCTTCAGGTAATGTTCATCCAGCCAAATCTCGCGAATTTGGTTTAGCCCAAATTAACTTAACAAAAGAAAATGTAACCTTATTTCAGGGGTTATCGAATCAGTTTAATGTTTGGATGAGTCATGGAGATCGCATAGAAAAAATGCCTGACGGCTTCCACTCCATTGCACAAACTGATAATTCGCCAGTTGCGGCTATGGCCGATTTGGACAAAAATTTCTACGGGCTACAATTTCACCCAGAAGTTTTTCATACTGATGACCATAATCTCATTCTTTCTAATTTTGTACGTCAGATTTGTATGTGCTCGGGTGATTGGACAATGCGTTCTTTTATCGAGGAAACTACAGAAAAGATTCAAAAACAAATAAATGGNGGCCGGGTACTTTGTGCTGTAAGTGGCGGCGTGGATTCAACAGTTTTAGCTTCTCTTGTTAAGCAAGCCGTTGGCCAACAATTACTCTGTGTTTTTGTCAATAATGGACTTCTACGCGACAGCGAGTCTGAGCAAGTACTAGATATCTACCGTACTCTGGGTATCGAGGTTCATTATGTGGATGCCACGGACCGTTTTTTAACAGAATTAGNAGGTGTTGTAAATCCAGAAAAAAAGCGCAAGATTATTGGAAGAGAATTTATCGAGGTTTTTCAGGATCAGTTAGGCACGCTTGGGAAGATCGACTTTTTGGCCCAGGGTACACTTTATCCAGATGTTATCGAGAGCGTATCTGTCAAGGGACCATCGGCCACAATTAAAACTCACCATAACGTTGGTGGGTTGCCAAAAGATTTAAGTTTTGAACTCGTAGAACCATTACGAGAATTGTTTAAAGATGAAGTAAGAGCTGTAGGACAGGAACTTGGNTTGGATGNGTCTATCTTGGGACGTCACCCATTCCCAGGGCCGGGTTTGGCNGTACGTATCCTCGGTGAGATAACGATTGAAAGATTGANCATNGTAAGANAAGCTGATAGGATTTTTATTGACGAAATTCGAAAAAGTGGTATATACGACGAAATCTGGCAAGCTTTATCCGTTCTTTTGCCGGTTCAGACCGTTGGTGTGATGGGTGATGAGCGTACTTACGAAAACGCTATTGCTTTGCGTGCTGTCACTAGTTTGGATGGAATGACAGCAGATTGGGCGAAGATTCCGCATGACCTTTTGGGTCGGATTTCCAATCGGATTATCAATGAGGTTCGAGGTGTTAACCGAGTAGTTTACGATATCAGTTCTAAGCCACCAGCTACAATTGAGTGGGAGTAAAAATCTTCCAAATTAGTTTAGGGTAGTTTTAGAACTGAAAGATTTGGGATCCATAACAGATATGCATCTTCGCCATTGTCGGTGTAGTATTTCTCTCGAATTGAATGTACCTGAAAACCAAATTGCCGATATAGGCTGTAAGCGGCAATGTTGCTAACTCTTACTTCTAAAAAACATAACTCCCCTTTCATTTCTCTGGCTTGAAGTAATAGTTCTTTTAGGAGATGCTTTCCCACCCCCAATCGGCGGTGAGTCTTTGCCACTGCTAAGTTGGTTATGTGAACATCACCTGAGATTAGAACGAAGTGAGCATAAGCAATGACGATTTCCTCAAATACAGCTACGATACAATGCGAATACGTACGTTTTCTATCTATAGATCGCCGGAATGTATTTTCACTCCAAGGAGTAGAAAAAGACTGACGCTCGATTACCATGACACTCGACAAATCACTAAGTGTCATTGGTCGAAACGTAAGATTAAGTGTTGTTAGTTGAGCGGGCTGCCCTGGCTGAAGGGGCAATTGGTCAATCGCCATAGTTCTTGTTTGCTACAGGTCAAAAAACGATAAAACTAAGTCAACAATTTACGTTAACTTCAAGTTGACCTTAACTTTCCTATTTTCAGTAAAATCATGGTAATACATCTATACAATATCCGCTAAGTTGACGATAGCTGAGTCTTCAGCTGATTTATTTATAGCGTGGCATACTCTTTGAGTATTAACAGCTATATCGATCCAATCAGTTTGGATAGGCAGGGATTTCTCTTTCATTAAGTAGACCTGTTGAGAAAAATTCTCAATCATATTTATCTCTTGAACGCAATCTTTAATTTTATGGACGGCCGCCTGACCACTGGGATCATGAAGCCAAAATCGAGACTCGTCATTATTAGTAGGAACAGTAAAATCGTCGCAGACTATAGATCCTTTCGTTCCAGAGATTTCAAACCATTTTCGCAGGACGGTATCGAAGCCACAGTCAAATGTTGCCATTCGGTCTTCTTGAAACCACAACATAGCTGTCACATTAAAATCGACCCCACTTTTGTTCTGAACAGTAGCAAAAACTCGTTCAGGAAGATCCTCAAAAGCCCACAAAATAGCGCGCACACAGTAATAACCNAGGTCTCCAAGTGNNCCTCCTCCCAGCTCTTTTTTAGTTCGTATGTTATCTNCCGGAATTTGATCCCAATTGAAGGTAAAAGCCGAAGCGACGCGTCGNAGACTNCCCAAATTTCCTTTCTCTATTATCTGTTTCATAACAGCAGTACGCTGGTGATGCACCCACATTACACCATCCATAAGTTGTAGGTTATGCTTACGACAGGCCTGCGCCATTTCTGATGCTTGCGAAAAGTTTGCGGCTATCGGTTTTTCGCATAATATGTGTTTCCCGTGTTCTGCCGATCGAATGACCCATTCAGCGTGCATTGAAGGGGGTAAGGGNATATAGACAGCATCGATCTCCTGATCGTTCAACAAACTGTCNTAAGAGCCATAGTACTTAGGTACACCTTTTACCTCGGCCCATTCTCGAGCTTTGTTNTCGCAACGGCTAGCGATAGCCAACAAATTAGCGTTNGCCGCGGACTGAATAGCTGATCCAACTTTTGTGGCTATATTAGCTGTACTTAAAATCCCCCAACGAATTGGTTCTGGCATACTTATCTAAAACCCTCTTTAGTCAAATTCTATCAATAATCAATATCTACAGACAAGTTATTTTTATCAAGCAATATAGTATCTTNCCAAGGTCATAAATCTACCGATTGGTCTTCATANGCTTGGCGTAATTTTCGTCGCATTATTTTATTAGAAGCAGTACGAGGNANNTTGTTAACCAGGAAGCAATCTTTGATTTTNAACAAGGGATTCAGGCCTTGATGAATGGCCAGCTGCATTTCNTNTAACATCTCGATTTTGGATATTTTATCTGATTCTGGTACTAGGTAAATTACTAGATTGCTAGGGCCGCCACCAATAGCCGGCACAGCAATCGCGGCAGATTCTCGGACGAAGTCGAGCTTAGATAATACTGTTTCAATTTGGTTACAGCTGGTTTTGATCCCACCTAGGTTCATAGCATCATCAACTCGACCATTGACACGAAAATAACCATTAGGCAAATGTGCTATTTGGTCTCCATGTCGTCTAAGCAAATTGTCAGTTGGTGTGNTAGCATAGTAGGCTTTGTAATGGTCTGCGTTTAAAAGCTCAGTTGACAAACCNAANGCTGGGGGAATTAAAAATACTTCNCCCTCATCAGTNTGTTTGCCAGCTTCGTCTAATATCAGAAACCGACTCCCCAATGCTGGAGTAGAAAAAGTTGATGGTATGTTCGGTTGTACTANAGTTCCTGTAATATAACCGCCGCCAATTTCAGTACCNCCACAATACTCAATGATCGGTTTATAGTTGGCTTGAGACATTAGGAAAAACATATCGTCGGGGTTAGAACATTCGCCGGTGGAACTAAACACTCTAATAGATGACCAATCAACTGAGCCTGCTAACCCATCTTTACGCCATTTGGAGACTAAACTAGGTACCAAACCGAGCATAGTAACTTTAGTTGTTTCGACGAAGGTGAAAAAGTTCCTACCAGTTGCGACATCAGGATAGAGCGCTATGCGAGCTTTATTTATTAAAGCTGAGAAAACCAACCAAGGCCCCATCATCCAACCCAAACTCGTTGGCCAACAGAGACAATCTCCCACCTTAATATCGTGATGTAGATAAGCATCGGCAGCTGACTTAATGGGTGTGGCATGAGTCCAGGGGATTGCCTTAGGTGGGCCAGTTGTACCAGATGAAAAAAGAATATTACAGTAGTCAGATGGAAGNCGTGATACAGATCGATGAGNCTCGTCAAAATCAGAATCCAGAAAATCTTTCCACAAATAGTCTTTTTTTCGCAGAAAAAGCTTATTATCGNTTATGGTCTTAATAACAATTANCTGTTCGGCTTGAGCCNNNATAACCTTTTCATACAGAGGTAGTTGNTTCCCAGTACGATGAACATAATCTTGGGTGAAAACTAATCGAGCTCCGGCGATTTGAAAACGAACTGCAATTTCTGTCGATGCGAAACTATCAGCAATTGTTACAGCTACAGCACCAATCTTAATACAAGCCAAGTAAATGGCTATAGATTCAACTGTCATAGGCATAATAATACCGATAGGTGTATCTGTTTCTACCCCCATTTTGATTAACGAGTGAGAAACTTGATTGACCAATCGTTCCAATTGTTGGTATGTATAATTTATGATTGACCCGTCGCCATTTTGGGTGACGATAGCTACCGCTTGTTCATCTCCTTGAAAACATGAGTCAACAATGTTTAAACGTGAACCAACTAACCAACCTTGGTCAGATGGGGTAGTAGAAAAGTCGAAGATTTTTTGTGGCGCTTGATGAAAGAAGATCTGTAGGTCAGAAATAATACGCGCCCAAAAATCAGCGGGACTGCTAATAGACCAATTGTAAAAATCTTGATAATCACTCATTTCTAGTTCATGCATGAGTTTATAGATATTGCTTTGTTCTAATTCATCCTTGTCTGGCACCCAAACTGGTGCAAGTTCAGGTGTTATATCAGATGGCAAGTAAACCTTCTGGTGTAGGTATTGGTGAAGTTGGATGGGATCGGTTGTAGCCAAAATCCGTTTGGATAGATATCTCCAACACTCGTCCGTTGAAAGTGAAGAATCGGTAATTAGTGAAATGACCTTTTCAATTCGATCAGGCCCTAATTTGAACTTTCTAAGTTGATTAACTAAATCTCTTTGCTTCATACATCGTTTTTGAGGTTGCCTTGTCACAAAAGTGGCGTTTCCTTTATGGACTTCAATAAACCCAGAATCTCGCGAGCTTCGTTTGTGTTTGCAACCTCACCTTGCAGTTGCTGAATAATATTGGCAGCAACTTCAACTATTTGAGCATTACTTTTTAGTAATTCACCTCGCCGGAGATAAATATTATCTTCAAAACCAACACGTACATGCCCACCCGACAACATTGCCATAGTAATCATTGGTAGCTGCATTCGACCTACACCAAGCACTGACCAAATAACACCTGGTGGTAGTGCATTCTTCATCACCAGTAAGTTATCAGGTGTAGCTTCTATACCCCACCCAGCTCCCATACAAAGTTGAAAATAAGGAGGATCATCGATCAACCCCTCTTTTAACCAGTGTTTTGCTTGACGGATGTGTCCCATATCAAAGACCTCGATTTCTGGCTTGATACCATATTCACGCATCCGTTTAGCGGCCAAACGCCCCCATTCGGGCGAATTGATAAATGGCCTATGTTGGAAATTCATGGATCCAATATCAAATGAGCAGATTTCAGGCAGTAGCTTTACAGGTTCTAAACGTTGCTCGATCACATTTTCACCCTTGAGATTTATGCCACTGGTTGTAAGATTAATGATCATATCACAAGAATTTCGAATACGATCAACTACTTCAGAAAAGAGACTAATATCCGAAGTCGGAACACCTGTTTCTGGGTCTCGGACGTGAATGTGAGCNATCGNTGCACCTGCTTTATAACTATCAATGGCNGAATCTGCAATTTCCTTAGGTGTATACGGAACAGCNGGATTCATTTCCTTAGTTGGGACTGAACCACAAACGGCAACTGTAATNATAGTCTTGTTCATTTTTACCTTATTGACTATCGACTAGTGAGTACTTTCGCTGCTGGTTAATGAGCACCAACGAGCCGTGACTAGATGATCGATAAGTGCTTCTTTGGCAGAGGNNGTATTAATACGTCGTAGTGCNTGNACAGCATCACCNCGAACATACCGATTACCATCTACTAATGCACGTTGCAGGGCCATAATGGGNTGATCACAATGTGGAGCAATCCGGCANAAAGCAATCGTCGCGTTTTGTCNTACCCGATCGTTTTCGTCGCTTAATGCTCCTGTTANATCTCTAATCGTTTCTGTTAGTTCGTGGTTTGACTCTGTGACAATNGTACCCAATGACTCTACTNCTTTGGANCGAACTTGTGCAGATGGATCTTGGAGNTGTTGTCTAATAGAAACGACAGATTCTGAGGCTGGTGGGCCAATATCGCCCAAGGTTTCTATAGCGCTACTCCGAACCGATTCGTTAGNATGCTCAACGTAATCTATCAGTTGGGGTACGGCCGGTTCACCGAGTGTTGTAAGGCCATAAAAAGCGTATCTCTGTCCGTGCCCAGACTCATTGGCTAACAAATTTGCCAAATCAGGAGAAACAGGTGCTCCAAATCGACTTAAGGCATATGCATTTGTCAAGCACTCGGCTTCTGTCTCTATTTCAAAATCTGCGATCAGACTTTCCACCGAATCTCGGCAGTACANTCGTTCCACGTTTTGATCATATTCGCCTAGATGCCATTTCCAGATAGATTGGTACATTTGCTCNTGATCTGGATTATAGAATTGAGAGTTAGATTTAGCTGATACACGTTTCCAGTCCGATTCTTTGTGTAACCAAGTAGCTTTTTCTGTTTCGCACATCCTAAGATANAAAAATTTCATCATATAACGCATTCGACTAGTATGGTTAGGCATAGCTCTATGCCATAGATCGTAATTGGNGAANGTCACTTCACCTGCTTGTCCACACAANGGCAACTCGGAGTTGACATCAGCACCCAAAGAAGTGTTGTAGTAGTGGCTTCCAGGAACAATACCGGTCGGTCCAAGTTCTTCTGGTGTGTCTTGCGGATAATAAAAAACGAGTAGACGACGACTTTTGTGAGACCAGCGTTTCCCACCATCTTGATGCATGTTCTGTCCTTTACTACCTGGTGGGTTATAGTGGCAATGCCGATGGGGTTGCATGTAGTAACTGCTACCCAAAAGGCCAGTTAATGCACCGATAACCTTTGGGTCGTTGAAAACTTGGTTGAGTACGGGGATACGAGGTAGAAGATTATTACCCGGATTTCCCTCTCTTTCGAAAATTCTTGTTATTTGGTTGTAAACTTCCTCGTGAAAACCGATTGGCAAATCCGTTTTAATGGTGATGAATCCATTAACAATGAAGTCGTGTATTTGGCCATCGGTTAGCAAATACGGTTGGTCGATCATGGTATCACACTCTTTAATTTTTTATGTTCTTCATTTTACTTGTCAATTTCGAAGCAGGCAACTTGGTGGTTGCTATCCACATTTATTAAATCTGGTTGTGCCGATAAGCACTGATCAACACGGACTGCGCAACGAGGATAAAATCGACAACCTTTTGTTTCTGAATTTCNCATTTCTTCTTCTGCAGGCAATTCAATCTCACCTTTCCACTTTATTGATGGNTCGGGTATAGGAACCGAATCAATTAGAAGNTTGACATAAGGATGTTGAGGTCTTTCGATAATTTTGGTCGCTAATCCCTTTTCAGCCACTGAACCTTGGTATAAGATATAAATTTGGTCGCCAATCTGGTAAGCAGTACTGAGATCGTGTGTAATATACAAGAAAGAAATACCATTTTCTTCTTTCAATCTAAGCATCAAGTCTAGAATTGATGCTCGTAGAGAAGCATCTACCATCGATACAGGTTCATCAGCAACAATCAGTTTGGGCTGAATTAAATAAGCACGAGCCATCATAATTCTTTGCCTTTGACCGCCACTCAATTGATGTGGATATTTTCGGAGTACGTCTTGGCCTTGCAGGCCAACCATGTTAAGTGCAGACTCGACTAAATCACTAGCGTGTTCTTTTCCGTTGCTTAATTCGAAATTTTTGATTACTAGGTTAAAAACATGCTGAATCCGATAAAAAGGGTTATATACACCAAAGGGATCTTGGAAAATAGCTTGTACTTGACGTCGATAGTCTTTTATTTGTTTCGTTGACGCAGTCTCAAGATCCTGTCCTTGATAGATGATTCTACCCGAAGTTGGCTTGATAAAACCCAACACCAAATTTGCCAATGTAGTCTTTCCACTACCACTCTCGCCGGCAATAGCTGTTATAGTTGCTGGTTTCTCTGCTATTGCCAAGTTGAGATTTTCTAGAGCTACTATGTCGTGTTGCTCCCGACCAGTTCTTTGTTGGTAAATTTTGCTGGCTTCAGAAAGTTCAAGTAGCATTAGTAGGCTCGTATAAGTGACAAGTCACGGAATGGCTTTTTCCAACTAAATGCTCTATAGGAGCAATTGTTCGACAGTGATCAGTCGCACTCGGACACCTAAGTTGAAAAATACAACCTGGTGGTGGGTAGCGTGGATCATGTGTCACATCATTGCTGATTTTCAGTGGTTTTCGCTCAGTCAAAGAAGGAATTGATTCAATCANTAATTGAGTATACGGATGGCTAGCATTATTAAAAATGTCGAATACTGTTCCAATCTCAACGATTTTACCGGCGTACATAACTGCGATNCTNTCAGCCATTTGGGCCATCAAACCCATATCGTGCCCGATCATAATCATTGAAACACCCAATGCTTTTTTGACTTCTAGGATAGTCTGTGCTACTACTCGCTGCACAACTACGTCTAATGCACTAGTCGATTCGTCTGCGATAATTAGGCTAGGATTAAGAGCTACAGCCATAGCAATACAAACTCGCTGTTTCATCCCGCCACTCAGTTCATGTGGATACATCTGATAAATACGTTCAGGTAATCCTACCATTTTTAGTAATTCCAGAGTTCTCTTCTTGATCTGATTCTTAGTTAGTTTACCAGCACCACTAGGCTCGTGTGCCAAAATCACATCCTGAATTTGACTNCAGATTTTCATCGTTGGATTTAGTGAGTTCATTGCACCTTGAGGTATGAGAGCTAATCTCGTCCATCGCAAACGACGCATTTGGCTTTCAGATAAAGACAATAGCTCCTGATCTTTAAGTCTAACTTGACCAGAAACTATTCTCCCTGGTGGTTGCACGAGTTGTAAAATTCCCATTGCAGCTGTTGATTTACCACATCCTGATTCTCCAACTAGTCCCAACATTTCACCGGCCTTAAGTTCAAAACTTATGCCATCTACAGCCTTTACGTCTCCAGTTGGTGTTTCATAGTACACACGTAGCTCTTTGACGCTTAATAGCTGNTTACTGGACATAGTAAGACCGTGTTAAACTTTTCAATTAGANATACTNGCNAATACCAANAGTCTGTAGATTTCATTTCTTNTATTTTAGGCACTGGCCTTCCTCAAACGGGGGTTTGCAACTTCATCGAGGCCAAGATTAATTAACAGTAACCCGATAAAAATCAGTGATAATATAAAAATTGGAATGCCTAGCCACCACCACATGTTCCGAAGCAATGCAGCAGCTTCTAGAGCAAAGTAGAGCGTACCACCCAGCGTAGGGATTCTTTGTGGTCCTAGGCCGAGTGTTTCTAGACCAACCGCCGCTAAAATTGATCCTGAAACTTGGCCAATAAAACTAGCAGCTAGATACGGTAGCAAATTAGGCATGATTTCTTTAAACATGATGCTGGACATTGAAACTCCTGATAACCGTGCCATTTGGACGTAGCCGCTCTCCCGCATACTTAGTACCTGTCCGCGAATAACCAATGTAGGTCCAGGCCAAGCGAAAATTGCTAGCAAGGTTGACATAGTGACCAAGCTAATTTGTTCCATTAAGGACTGAATAATAATTAATACTAATAAAGCTGGAATCGTGATAGTAATTCCGGCTACTAACCTAACCAGATCGTCAGAAATACCACCCATAAAGCCAGATAAAAAACCTAAAAGAATACCAATACCAATACCAATCGTCGCAGCTACAAAACCAACTAAAAGAGAATTAGGCGCACCAATAATAATCAAAGCGAGCATATCACGCCCACTATTTTCGGTACCTAACGGGTGTTCCCAACTACCAGATTGACCGCGGCTATTTTCAAAACCGACCGGAGGTAAATTTAACGGAGATTTCCCAACATAGACTAAATCTGTATTCCAAAGGAGCCGACCGACAATCCCTAGTAGAATAATTAGAAATACTATGCTTGTTCCTAGAATTAACTTCCAGTTCAACCAAGGCGTATCCCATTTATTGAGACGCTTCACACTACTTGTTGATTTGCTTGTTTCAGACATGTAATCGTACTTATTTTTGGTAGGAAATACGAGGATCTATCAGTGGATATATCAAATCAATTAAAAATACGGCTAAGGCCGTACCAACGATAATAACAAAAGTAGCACCTTGAATAACGGGAAAATCTTGGTTACGAATTGCTGTATAGATCAGTGTGCCCATACCTGGATAAGAAAAAATAATCTCGACTAAAACTTGGCCACCAACCATGGTACCGAAACTAAGTACCAAACCGGTAATCTGAGGTAGTATAGCGTTGCGTATCATATAACGGTAGAGAATATAAAACGGAGGTAATCCCTTAGCTTGAGCTAGGTTCATATAGTCTTCTCCCTCAACTGTTATCATCATACCACGCATACCCAAGGCCCAATAACCAAAACGAACCAAAACAATTGAAGCTACGGGTAAAATACCATGATGGATCACAGAAAGCATAAACTCCCAGTTCCAACCGGCCTCCAGGCCTCGACCGTAAGCTCCTCTTAATGGGAATAATGGAGTAGAAAGGCCTAACCAATGGTGCATACGAAAACTAAATATGTAGAGCAGTGCCAAACCTGCCAACATACCAGGTATAGATGTAAAAATCATGGTTGGTGGAATACATATTTTTATCCAGCGAGGTGTCTTGTGCCAAGCCAAAACGGCTCCCAGAAAATTGCCAACAATAAAGGTCAGCATAATCGAAACTAAAGACAAACCAAATGTCCAAGGCAAAGAACGAGCAATCATCTCGGTGACAGTTGCCGGGAAGGATGCCATCGAGTAACCAAGATCAAACCGGACTAGATTACCCAGATAACGAGCATATTGAATTAAAATGGGATCATTCAAACCAAAACGTTCTTTCCAACCTTCAATAATTTTATCTGCATTTTCAACGTAGCCAGACTGCTGCGACATGCGAGCTATCATTGCCGAAATGGGGTCTCCAGGAGCCAGACGAGGAATGATAAAAATCAGCGTGGCACTAATCCAAACAGTTAGCAGTAATAACCCTAACTTGCGAAATAAAAATGAACGACTGACGGACAAGTTCAACGTTTAACCTTCTTAAGATTGTGAATGACGCGATGAGCGCTCATCCACCACATTGGTGGATGAATGTAATTGTTTTTTTCAGAAGGCCAACCAATCCAGTAAGTTGTATCAAATGGGATTAACATAATTGCTTGGTTTAGTGGAATTACTACTTGCTCTTCCTGAAATAATTGCATAGCTTCAATGAAAAGGGGTTCAATATTAGTAGATCCAAGTGGCAGGACACCAATCTCAGAAACTAGTTTGCTATACTGATCTGCTTTCTTCCCCTTCCAACGGACAAAATTATTATTACCTGGTGATCGAGCACCAATAGGTCGATGAAATTGGCTGGTATATCGGTTCATACTTAGCCAAGGCTCATTCACAGAACCACAAGCATCCCAATCCACTACGCCTTCGAATTTTCCATAAGCTTTGTTGTCATTCCAAGTTGCACCTTCTACCGCTCGATTGGTAGCTAAGATACCAGCCGAGCGAAGTTGCTCTACGACCACATCTGCGACTCGGCGGAGTTCAATCCCTGCAGCCTCAGTTTGCAAATTGAGCGACAGCGTAGATACACTTCCATCATTCATCTCTTTTTTATAGAATGGTTTTTTGTCTTTACTCAACTTCCACCCATTGGCTTCAATGATTTTCTGTGCAGATGAAATATCGCTGGTTTCTGGAATCCACAAGTGCGGAATGGCATCTAAAAAAGGCTTCATACCGGGATATGCTACAAAAATTGATTTAGAAGGGAACGAAGTCCCTTCATAAGCGATTTCAACAATTTGGCGGCGATCAATAATCAAGCTGATTGCATGTCTCATCTCTGCTTGGTCCCAAGGTGGAACGGTGTGATTGAGCGAAATTTGACGTGGGCATGGATCCAGCCAGACAAAAGGCATCTTTTTTTTCCAAGCAATCATATTTGGGTTCATCGCAGAAATCGCTTCGAATGCACCCAATGTGATGCCACCAACTGAATCAAGTTCACTATTAGCAGCCAATAATGAGCGATTTTCCTCTACACCCGTTACAATCCAAACTAATCTTTTGGGTTGAGGTAAGTCCGAAAATCCTGTTGACACTCCCCACCAATCATCTCGCCGATCGTAAATAAATTCATTTTCGTTCGCTTTTACCAAACGGTAGGGACCAGTACCTAAAGGCCAATCTTGGTTTAAATCGAAATTGGTAAAGGTAAATGGGTCTTTATTTTCCCAAACATGTTGTGGAAGGATCACAACATTCCCCCATACTCGAACCGAAAAATAGTCTAATTGAAAACGAGGGTTTGGTCTTTTTAGGGTAAATTTAACTGTCAGAGAGTCGACTTTTTCAACTTTTTTAACCCACTGTTGTATATTGGCAGCTTCATTCAGAGTTTGTGTTTGGTCTTTAAGTAGTAAATTAATAGTGAATACAATGTCATCTGCATTGTATGCTTCGCCATCAGACCACTCAATCCCTTTTCTGATTTTAAGTGTCCAAACATTCAAATCTGAGTTTGGAACAAAACTGATGCCTAACCAAGGTTCGATCTGGTTCGTTTCATAATTAAGAATAAATAATGGCTCCCAGACAGACTGGTGCATTCCATGACTACGCGTAACACCCGGGACCATCCAGTTGAAGACGAAGGGATTGGCAACTCTACCGTATGCGTCAAAAATGACCGTATCGGATCTTGGTACTGGCTCCAAAGCTNCAACCGACTTCTCACCAATNGGACTCCATACTAGCAAAAAGCAGATTAAAAAGAAAAAATTCAAAAAATTGGCAATTGAGAAAGGAATACACCTCACTAGTCTGACCTACTTTCTAGCTTTTTTCAACTTCTGTATAATTTGATGAGTACTCATCCACCAAGTCGGAGGGTGATGATAATTATTTTTTTCAGTTGGCCAACCTTCCCAGTAAGTAGTTACGAACGGAATCAATTTTCGTGCTTGTGTAATTGGAATCACGACCTGATCTGCCATGAAAAGCTGCATAGCGTCAGCTACCATCAACTCAATTTTAGGATCACCAAGCGGTATAACCCCAATTTCACTTACAATTCGGCTATATTCATCGGCATTATCTCCACTCCACCTGACATAGTTGTTGAGACCAGGTGAGCGTTCGCCAATTGGCCTTAGAAATTGTTGGGTATAGCGGTTCATTGATAGCCACGGCTCGTTAACCGAACCGCAAGCGTCCCAATCCATCACAGCTTCAAAATTACCAAAGGCTTTGTTTTCATCCCATGTAGCGCCCGCAATGGCACGAGTGGATGCGTTAATTCCTGCTGCTCGTAGTTGTTCCACAACAATTTCAGCAATTCTCCTTTTTTCAATGAAGGCTTCGTGTGTTTGAATATTCAGTGTCAATTCTACTCCCGACTTTTGATAGAATCCATTATTACCGATTTTCCAACCATTGGCCTCGATCAAAAGCTTACCTGTATTCACATTATCCTTCGGTTCAACCCATAAATCCCGTATAGCACTTATATAGGGTTGCATCGCTGGATACTCAACAAATATAGTCTTGGAAGGGAAACTGGTNTTTTCATAAGCTATCTCNACTACTTGNTCGCGGTTGATAATGAGGCTAATTGCCTTTCGCATNTCAGGATTATCCCAGGGTGGAATAGTATGATTCACTGATAGTTGACGAGGACAAGGATCTAGCCAAACGTANGGCATNTCATCTTTCCAAGCCACTATATTGGGATTTTGTGCCCGGATGCTTTCAAAGGCCCCGAGTGTAATATCCATAATGCTATCTAGNTCGCTTTCGGCTGCGAGTAGAGCCCTATTTTCTTCTAAGCCAGTTACAACCCATAATAATCGCTTAGGCTCCGGTAACTGGCGAAAATTCGATTTAGCNCCCCACCAATCGTCCCGACGATCAAAAACAAATTCATTTTCGCTGGCACTGATCAATCGATAAGCCCCGGTNCCAATNGGCCAGCCCTTTTCAGGATCGTAAAATTTAAAGGTGGCAGGATCTTGACCAGCCCAAANATGTTCAGGCAAAATGACCATACTACTNCCTACACGAACCGAAAAATAGTCCAATTTAAAGCGTGGATTTGGCCCTTTTAAGTTAAATTGAACTGTCAGCGGATCTATTTTTTCCACTGCATCTACCCATTGTTGCATGCTAGCCGCATCACCTAAAGACTGTGTTNTATCATTTAGGAGGGTATTAATAGTAAATAGCACATCATCAGCGTCGAAGGCTTCCCCATCGGACCATTCAACCCCTGCACGAATTTTAAGTGTCCAAATATCTAATTTATCATTGGGCGTGAAAGAATCTCCTGTCCAAGACTCAATTTTCCCAGTTTCATAGTTCAGGATAAACAAGGGCTCCCAGCAAGATTGCCTCATTCCGGGCCCAGTGGGTGAAGGCACAAGTGGGTTTAGGTTATGCGGGTCAGGGATAGGTCCCCCCTCATGGTCGAAAATAACAGTGTCTTCCCGACCAATTTTAGCCTTCTTTTTTGTTTCTATTCTTTGCTCGTTATCTGTTTGACTACACCCTAAAAGGGTCGATANACATATGACTAGAAATATNGATTGCCAAGTAGTTATCAACTGTAGCAATGATAATTGTTGCTTAGTTTTACCCTGTTTCATATACTTCCTTCATGCATAGCTGTTGAGAGACTAACACCGCGCATTATAACAAGAACCAGGCTATCCGTCGAAGAAAACAGAAAATTGAAAATCAGANAATTAAGATTGNTNTGGACTCTGAAAAAGAGAAAATAAGTTAGACNGATTATTTCTCTGTATTACCTGTTTCTGATATAGTTCCCACACGACAGATTTGCTTAAAATTACAAAAACGGCAAATTTTCCCCTTGTCGTGGGAGGTAAGCGGGAAATAGCCATGTTCGATTTTTTCTGCGTATCTATAAGCATGTTGGAGTGCGATATCGACCAATTGATCTAAAGATTCTAGGTGTGGCTGTCGTGAATTGGGAATTATCTGTGCAGTACGGCGTCCTACACTGTAGGCTTGATCAAGATAGTTTTTGTCGCCGCAACCCAATTTAATCTGCCCCTGATTACGAAGAAGATAATAAACCCCAGCTACACCCTTCCATCTCTTATTGGGCTTTTTAATTTGGCTGGCCAGTAGTTGTTCGGCTACTCGAATATAAATTGGTAGTTGAAGGCTAAGACCGGCTAAGATCTCCGAAATTGTTGGGANATAATACCCGGTTTTGTAGTCAGCAATAACGAAAAATCCATCTCCGATTTCGATACGGTCAATTTTACCAGTAACCTTAATTGGGCCGAGTTGTAATGGCTCAGATTGACCCAGTTCTAGATCTCTCCCTTTTTGTGTGGCAATTGNGCCAAAAGCCACCTCGAAATATCTNGGCTTAACCGCTAAATTTTTTTGCTCGAAATCTAATTTTAAAAATTGTTCTAATAAACCTGTTCGATGAGCTGAACCGACGATTTCTTCGGTTTCTATTTCCCAGAACAAGTCAGGTTTTATTTGCTGCTCCTTNGAATAAAGATCAAGATGTTTTTGTGCAATTTTTGAAAGATCAAGTTGTGCAACCCNGANGNNCTCTTCTGACCTCAACTCATCGAGCNAATCTGAATCTTTTCTTTCACTATAAAAGTCAAACAAAATCTTGTGGAGTAAATTTCCTTTTTGAAGGCTGGGTAAGTATCTATTTTCGGTTATATCACCTTGATTGATTGCTAAATCCAGTACGTGGTGAGCGAAATACTGGAAAGGACAACGCCCATATTGTTCCAATTGACTTACAGAGTAGGACCTGCTTTTCAGCTTTCGAAAATGTCGTTCGGTAACCTTATCCATACCTATCTGCCCTTGATATTCGAGGGCTGTGCCTGTTTCCAAGCGAGATTTTTCGACCCAAACAGTATGATTAATCAATTTTAATTGCTGTTCATCAATTTGATTAGAGGGTANAAATGAGGTTTGACTATGATTTCCATTTTTTGGATCGTGATGGTATTGATTCATACCATAATGGCGCAAGAAGGATTCTACAGTAAAAATTGGTTTATCATTTTCCATTTCCAAATCACTGATATCGACAATATTCTCTAGGTGATCTATAAATGAAGACCTACCTAACTCAGCGGGGTGATCATTAGTTGGGTAGGTTAGATATAGTCTTTGACTGGGCAAACTAAGCGCATTAAAAAACATAAGGCGTTCTTCGTGAAGATGGTCAACTTGATTGTCTCTAACTTCTTGGCCTAAATCAAAAAGATTGGGTGATAAGGACACTGGAAAATCATTTTCCGCCAGACCACCTAAGATCATTATGTCGAACCAAATGGCTCCGGCACACGCCAGAGGAAAAACTAGCGCACCGTTTCCTTGAGTTTTAAGTCCTATTTTTCCAGCTTGCAGAGCTATATCCAAACAATTCAAGTAAAATTCATTTGGTCGATGAGCCTGAGCTAGGAATGATTGATCAAACTTATCAATCTGCGTCATATTGACGAGTGTAANCTCTTTGATAATATTCAAAAATTGTCGAAACGCAGAAATTTCGTGGTGTATTGTTCGCTCTGAAATTTTTTGNGTNTTACAANTTACCAACATTGGCAAAAATTTCTTTGTATCGATAATCTGAAGGGCAGTTTTCAGAAATTGACTAGGTGTTAATAAATCTGAATGGTCCAATGAATCTTTTAGTTTTGACAACGCTTGTNGAACCAGTTTAAATTTTAGGATTGGTNTGGTAGCACAAGTTCTGAATGTAATTCCATACGATGGGAAAATTTCCTCAATCAAAGGTAGATAATCATCAAGTTGGCAAAATGACACCCCGATCNTACCCAAATCCACGGTTTTTGAATGTTTTTTAATTAGTTGTGCNACTAATTCAACTTCTTCTACCTTNTTGGGTACTGCTCTAAGGTGGATTCGATGACGTAAATTGAATTTCTGTTTATCTTTCTGGGGCTGGAACAGGTAGCGGGATAAATAAGATTGTATGTGAGCTACTTGGGTGTCGGCCTTNTCAACTGATTGAAATAATTGAAAGTCATTTTTTATAAGGTAATCATAGTTTTTTTTCACGCCAGCGAATAGTTCTTCATTTTCTGGACAAAAGTCAAAGTAAATTGCTGTGTCTATGTATTTGGCTAAACCACAAATGATTTGTAAGTCTGCTGGTGAAAAGTTGTGAAATCCCAAAAAAACGACCAAATCTACGGTCTGTTCTACAGGTAAAAAAGAAGAACGATTGCCGTCCACTACATTACCCTTAGACCGTTCTTGTAACATTTCCAATACTGTAGCGTGGATTCCAGCTTCATCAATCCAGTGCTCACCTAATTCTCGTTGATAAGATTGATAAACCGTGATCAAATCAGCTAGATCCCTAGGAATCGTTTCTTGANTAACTGCTTGTTTTAAGGCTTCAGGTGTCCACCCATTACTCTTCAACCAATTGATTTTCTCCACTGTTTGATTGATCGTTGCTAACGATAGTTTTATATCTGGCTCGCGGTAACCTTGTTGTGATTGAGCGTTCGAAAGCCCAATCCTTTCAATAATGGCAAATAAGCGATAAACTAATAATGTTTGACTGCTAATAGAAATTTTCTTCTTTTGATGNTGATTCGATCCAACGTCCCANATTTGGCCAATTAANTCTTCTAAGGTTTGAATCTGGAGCCNACTAATTGCTTGTTGCTGACCGGAAATGATGCGTTTTAGGAACCTGATAGATTCACAATCCGGCATAATTATCAAAAATGACTCCATATTTCTACTATTGATAGAATCTTCTAATTCAAGGGTCAGATTGTCAAAAGATTTACCGCCAAGGCGACTTGNCCGAGCTAGTAATCTTTTGCCAACGAAGAAACGACGAAATAATAATGAACTNGATTGCATTTTTAATCTGACATAAAAAGTTTATATATTCCGAATATTTATNTTATTTATACAATGAAATATAGNGAATTCAATAATTGCTTACATTGAGCTTGAAATAGTATTTACCTTGTGCTAGTATTCCGANGCTTAAGCNGCACNGACCTNGAGANTATNCAATGGACGCAAGAATTCTTCAAAANCCCATTCATCATCTCAAACCACCAGAAGCGGATTGTGTGGATGCAGAACTTCCGGTTGTGGACCTAATCTTCAAAATGCAGGAGATTACTCCTCAACACACTCGAGGAACGGGTGCTGTTCTAGTTACCCAAGATAGCAAGCTGGTCGGCATTTTCACTGAGCGTGACTTAATACGACGGGTTGTTAGCCCAAACAAAGATATCAATAAGACTGTTGTTAGTCAAGTAATGACAAACCAGCCGGAAACTNTAACAAAAGAAGACCCCATTGTTTTTGCATTAAATCTCATGCATCTTGGTCATTATCGTCACGTACCGTTAGTTGATGACAAAAACAGTCCTGTTGGTGTTATAACTAGTAAAAACATTGCTCAATATATCAGTCAATTTATGATCACTGCTTAGAGAAATGCGAACNCACTAACTATTTACATAGTTAATCAACAAATGCCGTTTAGCAAACTNGTTAGGGGTGGGGCTGTTGATCTTCGTTAAAATCAAGAGTNNGACTTNTTTTTTCGAAACGGATAAGAGGTTTGTAGGATAGTAGTTGTTATGTACATCTAAATGCTCAAAAGCCGAGCACTTAGATGTACATAATACGAGCACCACATCGAAGATTTAGTCTGGCAGGGACGGTATTCGCGGATTCGAATTGCTAAACTATCGCTTCGGACCGNTCAGCTTGTATCACATTTTATCAAAACATGTACAAATCTGGAGTGTGTTTAGATGGTAGATGCAGATTTCGTTTCTCACTTCCCCTACCAATACGTAAATNTGGNCAAGAGAGGGTGGTTCCTCTGAGATTCCTAAGAAGTAGTTTNGTACCTACTTACAGAATACGTTAGGCTCTAAATGAACGGCACGTATTGTGCTCAGGTTCACGTATCTGATGCTCAGAAATGGTATGTTTCGTGGGCATAGCAGAAACTTCTATGGCAGAAAAATCAGATGCGTTACTGTGATGGTCTTTTACAAAAANGGGCNAGANTTTCGGATTCACAAGAAGCTAACCTGCTCTTATTCGGTGGAAANGAANTCGCTGTTTGTTTTGAAGAATCATGCATNCCTTAAAACGCTAAAAAAGGAGCTGAATATGCCATTTGANACCTTGATCGATGATGAAATGTCGGTGATGGATGAGCTNCTGGAAGAATCTGGTAAAACATTAGAAACCCACCAGATTGAAGTCCCGTTGGGTTCTATTATGAATCAAGTTCCTTCTGTTCAATNGGGTGCNAGTTTGCAAGAAGCTCTCGACTTGATGGTNTCATACGATATAGGTTCGATCTTTGTNGTTGCTGANGAGAAATTGAAAGGTGTGATAGGAGAACGAGATATTCTTTTGAAAGTACTAAANAAGTCAANTGAATACGAAAAGCTGATTGTGGACGCCTTTATGAAAGTTGACCCCCTAACTCTGCGGCCAGATGATTTGCTAGACACAGCCATCCAAGAAATAGCCCAAGGTGGATTTCGGCACATTCCAATAACAGACAAAGATAATATTCCTTTAGGAATGTTGTCCGTTCGGAACATCATTTCCTACTTGGTAGAACATTTNCCTCAAGAAGTTCTAACATTACCTCCAAAGCCAGTACGTAAAGGTACGCAATCAAGAGAAGGAGCTTGATTCTCTATGAATACTAACCCAACTAACCCAATAAACAACCTATCTAATGACGGCNATCAAGCATTAGGCTGGTTCATTCTCTGACTGAGTTAAATAATAAGGACGAATAGCTGATGAACAAACAGAGGCAAGTAGTTAGCGACGCGACGGTTATTATCGCGGGTAACTCAGGAGACGGCTCCCAAACAGTTGGCGCCCAGTTAACGCAAACTTCGGCTTTTGCGGGCAATGACATTTCCACTTTACCTGATTTCCCAGCAGAAATCCGAGCCCCCGCAGGTTCCATAGCCGGTGTTTCCGGCTTTCAACTTCATTTTTCCAGCACAGAAATCCACACGCCTGGTGATGCTGCGGACGTGTTAGTGGCTATGAACCCCGCGGCCCTGAAAGTCAGCCTGCCCAAGCTAAAGCCAAATGGAATTCTAATTGTAAGTTCAGATACCTTTGGCGCGCGGGATCTGAAAATGGCGGGTTACGAAGAAAACCCACTGGATGGAGACCTACAAAATCAGTACCAAGTTTTCTCAGTAGAACTAACTCGGCTGACTCGGAGCGCATTGACCGATACTGACCTAACTGCAAAACAAAAGGACCTTTGCAAAAACTTTTTTGCTCTCGGTTTGATTTTTTATTTATATGATCGGCCACTTGATTATACTCTGAAATGGATCGATACTAAGTTTACTTCTAAGCCACAATTCATAGAAGCAAATCAGCTAGCTCTTAGAGGTGGATTTGCGTATGCTGAAATGACCGAGCAAATTGCGGTGTCTTATGAAGTCGAATCAGCTCAATTTAGTCCTGGTACATATCGAAATGTTACTGGCAACTTGAGTACTGCTTTAGGGTTGATTGCCGCTTCCCAGAAAGCAGACCTACAACTCTTCTACGGTAGTTACCCGATTACACCCGCCAGCGACGTTTTACATGAATTAGCAAAATATAAAAATTTTGGTGTCAAGACCTTACAGATGGAAGATGAAATTGCCGCAGTCGGTGCTGCTATTGGTGCAGCCTACAGTGGGGCTCTGGCAGTGACAGGTACAAGTGGACCCGGTGTGGCCTTGAAAGCAGAAGCAATNGGCTTAGCTGTNATGACAGAATTACCATTGGTCGTTTTGAATGTCCAACGCGCTGGCCCATCGACTGGCATGCCAACAAAAACCGAACAATCAGACTTGTTACAAGCCCTCTATGGCCGAAACGGAGAATCGCCCATACCGGTGCTAGCAGCTTCCCGGCCATCGGACTGTTTCGAGACTGTTTATGAAGCAGCTCGTATTGCCATAAAATATATGACCCCGATTTTCTTTTTATCGGATAACTACGTGGCTAATGGTGCCGAACCGTGGCTAATTCCTCAAGTATCAGACTTATTACCGATCTTACCAGAATTNGCCACAGACCCTGAAAATTTTCTGCCTTACAAGAGAAATCCAGAAACAGGAAGAAGGCCTTGGGCTCCCCCTGGAAGAGAAGGTTTTGAGCATCGAATAGGAGGTCTTGAAAAAGCAGACCTGACCGGCAATGTCAGCTATGATCCAGATAACCATGAGAGAATGAGTCAGCTAAGAGAGGAAAAAATTGCTAATATCGCTAAGAATGAGATCCCTCCAAGTGAAGTTTTTGGTGACAGTTCTGGCGATTTGCTGATTATTGGTTGGGGTGGGACTTACGGTGCTTTAAGAACCGGGGTTATAAACCAGCGTCAAGCAGGCCAATCGGTTTCACATCTACACCTACGATTTCTTAATCCTTTGCCGAATGACCTTGGCCTAATCCTTCAAAATTTCAAGAAGGTCATTGTGGCAGAGTTGAACCTAGGCCAATTAAATCAGTTGATACGTAGCAAATATCTAGTAGATACCATCGCTTACAATAAAATCCAAGGCCAGCCATTCCAAGTAGCAGAGGTTGAAGCCAAAATCCAGCAAAATCTGACCGACTAACTTATAAACGGAATAGACATGAATCGCCTAAAAAGCCTAAAAAATAGAAANAANCTGAAAAACAGAGAAAGTCAAGAATCCCTTATNCCAGCAGCCATACCTACTTTAAGTAAAAGAGATCTTGAGTCTGATCAAGATGTACGCTGGTGTCCAGGTTGTGGTGATTACTCTATCTTAGCTCAAACCCAGCGTATTATTCCTGACCTAGGCATTCCAAAGGAACAATTTGTTTTTGTGTCAGGTATTGGTTGTTCCAGCAGNTTTCCGTATTATATGAATACTTATGGCTTTCACACTATTCATGGCCGAGCACCAACCATCGCCACTGGTATAAAAACTACCAATCCCGATCTATCCGTATGGGTAATTACGGGAGATGGAGACGCTTTGTCTATTGGTGGGAATCATTTCATTCATATGCTTCGTAGAAATTTAAANCTGAANGTCTTGCTGTTTAACAACCAAGTTTACGGTCTAACAAAAGGTCAGTATTCGCCCACATCTCCTNTAGGCACGATGAAAAAATCAACCCCNGATGGTTCCATTGAACAACCATTGAACCCCGTTGATATTGCCTTGTCGGCTGGAGCTACATTNGTAGCACGAAGTATCGACCGAGANACTAAACATCTTCAGGCAACGATAAAAGCTGCACACGAACATAAAGGGACATCTTTCATTGAGATTTACCAAAACTGTAATATATTCAACGATGGGGCCTTTTTTACTTATACCGAAAAAGCAACAAGAGCGGATAATACAGTCATACTAGAACACGGTGAGCCTCTGATCTTTGGGGCTAAGAATGACAAGGGTATCCGATTAAATGGATTACAACCAGAGGTTGTTTCTCTGTCTAATGAAGTTGACGACGATTTGATAATTCACGACCAACACTCAAACGACCCGACCTTAGCTTACTTTTTGAGTAGAATGACTGAAACTCCCGGCCACCCGATGCCGATGGGGATTTTCCGTTCTGTAGAACGTCCGTGCTACGAAGATATGCTAAATGATCAAGTTGATCAAGCACGTGAAACTAAAGGGCCTGGTGATCTAGAAAAACTATTGAATTCAGGAGATACTTGGGTAGTATAAGCTGTCGTAGTTGACATTTTTCTATTCATATCTTTTCAGAGCTAAGACCCAAGTGTGGGACGTCGGTTCATCGGGTGTTAGACTTTCTTATGTTCAGCCAAATGCTGCATTATGTCCCTATCGACTANAAGTGGGCCTTTAGCCCATCCTATCGCTCAAGCGATCTCAATCGTACTNCTATCCTTGGTCATCAATTCGATAATCCTGTTGGCCTGTAACTATAATCCGGCAACAGCGTTTTCTGCCTTGTTTAATGGAGCTTTCGGTTCTTTTCGTAGCGTTTGTGAAATTTTTGTACGTGCCTGNCCTTTGCTTTTCACTGGACTAGCCNTTTCGTTTGCTTTTCAATGTGGCGTTTGGAATATTGGTGCTGAGGGGCAATACTTTGTTGGTTCTATGGTCGCCACCTGGATGGGGGTAGCTGGTAAGGATTTNCCACCANTTACTTTGATTTTGCTCATTTTGACTTCTGGTTGCTTATTTGGTGGGCTGTGGTCGGCTATTGCTGGCCTGCTCAAAGCTCACAGGGGTGTACAAGAGGTAATCAGTACTATTATGCTCAACTATATCGCATTCTATCTTTTGAGCTATGCAGTTGACGGTGGGCCATTACAAGAATCAGCAAAATACTACCCACAAAGTGAGTTAATTCACGTTCATTTGCCTATTTTATTGGATAAGACTCGACTACATATGGGNGTTCTGTTAGCGATCGCTTTAGCCCTCGGTTCTCATTGGCTANTAATGTCCACGACTATTGGGTATCGCCTGAGGGCAGTTGGGCATAATGTGTTCGCTTCACGAGTGTCGGGNATTAATGTTTCCAAGAATATTACTCTAGCGATGTTTATCAGTGGTAGTCTGGCAGGATTGGCTGGGAGTGTTGACCTGATTGGTGTTAGCCCTTACCGACTATTTCAACCCGGTGGTATGAGTATGTTAGGACCTGGTTTTATAGGCATTGCAGTAGCACTACTAGCCCGGTTAAACCCGATTGGAATTATCTTTTCAGCTCTTCTTTTTGGAGGGTTACAGGTAGGTGCTGATGCNATGCAGTTGATAGAAGGNGTACCNGCCAAATTAACTTCCGTTATTCAAGCTACNGTTTTGTTGTTGGTTCTCGGGTTTGCTGCTATCGAGCAGAAAGATACTATCATTGAAGGATAGGCNAAGGATGAATATCGTATTCCCAGCTAAATCCTCTGATTTGGGTCGAAGATGTTTGATATAATTTCCGAAATCCTAGCCGCTACCATTCGACAAGGTACTCCGCTGCTAATGATTGCTCTAGGTGAAATCTATGTTGAACGGTCTGGAGTAATTAATATTGGAATTGAAGGTAATGCTATTACCGGGGCTTTCATTGGTTGGTTTGTTTCGCTAAAATTGTCTAGCTGGGGGATGTTAGCCCCAGTAGCAGGTTTAATTGCTAGTGCCAGTGTGGGCATGATAGTAGCACTCATATTTTCATTCTTCGTCCTACGACTCAAAACGGACCAAGTTGTCACTGGAACTGGTATTAATTTACTTGCTTTTGGCTTAGTCCATTTACTTTACACTCAGTTGGTAGGCGAAACAGGCGAAGCGTTGAAATCTTCAATATTCAACACTATACCAGTTCCTATCTTGGCACAAATACCAATTCTCGGACAGATATTCTTTCAACATAATATATTGGTCTATATTACTTTTTTAAGNCTACCTATACTTTACATCCACCTTTTTCGTACTCGANATGGCTTATCTATACAGTCNTGTGGGGAACACCCAAAAGCTGCTGATACTCTTGGTATCAAGGTGTCTGANTTACAGACCAAATGCCTCTTGTTTGGAGGCGCCATGGCAGGTATGGCTGGTGCTTACTTATCTTTAGCTCATGTACCTTACTTCAACCCAGATATGACTGCAGGTCGTGGTTTCATAGGATTGGCAATCGTCATCTTTGGTGGCTGGCATCCGATAAAAGCTGGTGGTGCTGCGTTAGTTTTTGGTTTTGGTAGTGCATTGTCAGATAGATTACAGGCTCGGATGCTCGGAATCCCTCATCAGTTTCTACAATTGCTGCCCTATGTTTTGACCCTGTTAGTATTGGCAGGTCTCCTTGGTCGTACACGAGCTCCTAGCGCGCTAGCGGTTCCTTTTCGTCGAGAGTAACTAAGCAGTTACAATAAGATTGTCTTTGCATTTTCATCTCTAAGCTAATAGATAACCTAAATGTGCCTAAGGCCTTGATTGTCTAGTAAGTCCGAGCAGGAGTTAATATGGAACTGTTCACTTTTTCTGATCTCGGTTCAAAAGAACATGCCGAAAACTCGATAGGGTACAGTAGGAATAGATAACTACAGGCTGAGTTTCAGTTTGATTACCATTCAAAGATGATTCCGATGCTATTNGACCGGTCCTGATTTAATTTTTGGTATACATGGCTTGCTTGACTAGGGTTGTAGCGATGNGTAATCAAGTCTGCAACTTTCATTTGCTTTCTTTTAAGATAGTGTAGGAATAACCTCTGTTGACGAATTGGTGTCCAGTACGAATGCATAGGTGGTAATGATTCGTTGTGGGTGCCAATCAGACGAATCTGCCGCGTCAATAGATCGGGTGTTAGGTGCTGTTTAGATGGGTGAGGGCTGTCGCCCAAAAGTATTACCGTACCATACTGCTTCGCTAATGGTAACGCTAAGGGTAACACAGAGAAATGGCCAGTGGCATCGTAGACGGTATCTGCTAAACGACCGTCAGTATATTCTAACACNAAATCTTTAGCGTTNGCAGCACTGCCTTGAAATCCAGCAGTAGCACCGTGNNCCAAGGCTAAATCAATTCGGCTAGATACCTGATCAACTACCAAAATTTCGCTTAATCCTAACAATCGAAGATATTGGGTTACCAATTGTCCGATCGGGCCTAAGCCAATTACTAGTGCCGTGTCGCCCATCGCATGCTCGGCTTGCCTTACAGCAGTTTGTGTAATGGTNGCTAATTTGCTCCAGACTGCCTCATCATCACTGACTTCCATGGGCACTTTTACTACCTGATCAGATGGAATTGGNAAATTTGCATACTCTCGATGTGAAGTTGTATGGAAAATTCGATCACCTATACTAATATTTTCTACTNCTANNCCTACCTTAATTACTTCTCCTACACAACTGTAACCGGGGAANAATGGATGTTTAACCCACCCGTGCCAGTGGCTACCTACCTCAGAATCAGCTCTGTAACACGCCAATTCTGTTCCCATACTCATTAACGTTACGCGGGTTCGTATCATAAATTCGCTTGGGCCAGGTTCATCAGGCAAATCGATTTCGATTAATTCAGCTTGTTCCTTGTCTGTAAAAATGATGGTTTTAGATTTCAAAATTTCCTCTTGTTACTTTAATTACGAGTTTAAAATATATCTTTGGGGGAGGGCAGCCTAGTTATGTACCAATTCAAATCTAATCAAATTTTCACGGATCAAAGCCAAATACAGTCTTTCTAGAAATAAGTGTACCGTTTCAAGTGGAGTGTATAACCCTAAAGTCCTGATCATTTTGACATCTAAAATATGGCATATGGACAAATTTTATAAAAAGTTTAAACTGCCCGAATCTGCGAGAGCTCAGTCTGTTTTTGACATAAGCCTGCATATATACCATCCATAGCTAGTAACTCATCATGTGTACCAAATTCTTCAATTTTACCGTGATCCAAAATCAACAAACGGTTTGAGTACTTCAAAGTTGAAAGCCTGTGAGCAATGGCAAAAACAGTTCTACCTTGGACTAAGCGCTCCAAGGCTTCCTGTATTTTGGATTCGGTCTCCGTATCAACTGAGGATGTAGCTTCATCCAAAATTAATATGCTCGGATTTTTTAAAATCGCCCGTGCGATCGAGATACGCTGACGTTCACCGCCAGACACGCGCGTACCCCGCTCACCAACCACAGTGTCATAACCATCAGGAAATTGGACAATGAAATCATGAGCATTGGCTGCCTTCGCTGCCGAAATAATCTCGTGCGGCAAAGCATCCGGCCGGCTGTAACTAATATTCTCCGCAACCGAGCCTTTAAATAGAAAAGGCTCTTGCAAGACCACACCAATATGGCTCCGTAGCGATTGAATTGAAATGTCACGAATGTCTCGACCATCCAGTAATATCTGNCCACCATTAACGTCATAAAAGCGAGTTATTANATTTATAAGCGTACTTTTACCAGCTCCACTGTGGCCTGCTAGACCAATCATTTCTCCCGGCTTAACATGGAAGCTAACTGTATCTAGCGCATTTGTTTCCCCATCATAGGAGAATTCTACATCTTTGAACTCGATTTCNCCTTTGATCTCTTTTAGGTGTGTAGTTTCGGCTTTATCGGCTATATCGGGGACTGTATCCAGTAATTCAAATACCCTTTCAGCTGAAGTCGCAGCTCGAATAAATCGCTCGTTCATATGTGCTAATTCTCGAACTGGCCCTATCAATTGCCACATAAAGCTGATAAACATTGTCAAATCACCAATTGTAAATAATTGTTTCCCAGCTTCATCNACTGACAAAATCTGTAGGCCACCAAACAACCAGAGTAAGTAGATACCTAAGGTCATTAGAAAGTGCATAGTAGGATTATAAAAAGCTCCTATNTTACTNACAGCNAGCCCCCCTTCTANTGCATGTTGACTACGTTCATTGAAGCGTTCCACTTCGTCATTTTCACGACCAAANACTTTGACTACTCGAACACCTGGTATAGTACTAGCTAATATGGTACTGATTTTTTCTATACGCCGCCAAACTATGCGATGAAATCGTCCGTACATTTTGCCGATAAAAAAAGTTAANGCAACTAACAATGGAATTGTCCACATAGACAAGAGTGATAGTCGCCAATTGGTATAAAGTAAAACACAAGACATAGCGACCACCATAATGCCAGAACGTACCATCGACTGAAAGCCTTCAGTAACAAAGTCCTGTAGACGGTCTACATCGTGGGTCATACGAGCCATAATATGTCCCGTATCCTTTTTTTGGTAGTAGTCTATAGATAAGGTATTGAGATGTTGGTAAGTCTGTGTTCTTAGATCATGGGTAATATGTTGACCAGCCCAGGACATAATATATCCCCGCAATGCGCCAAAAACACTAGTCACAACTGTAATGCNNAACATCACACCGACCCAAAAAAACAGGTCAGTTTTGAATTTATCCAAAACCGGTTGTTCATTCATAATTGCACTAGTCGCTGGAACCAAGACTTGATCCATCAACCTTTTGTTGATTATTGGAGGTAACAAATTGATGGAGCTAAGAACTATCATCATGATAAAACCAATTGTTAATGGCTTCCAATGTGGAGTTGCATATTTCAACAAACGGGATAAGACCTCACCTTTGTCAATACATGCAGTACAAATCTCTGACCAATGGGGCATGGCCTGACCACATTTTTCGCACCGGCTTTTTCGCTTTTTGTCTNTAGATGGTATGTTAGCCTTTTCAATTGNTCCACCTTTCGATTCGACTAATTCCTCAATTTTGAGTCNGGCNTCGTTNAATTTATCTGNCTGCCGCTTGGAAAATCGAGCCAATTCAAAGCCTTGANTAGCGGTACGAACTTTCAGAATATTTGAGCCATGNAGCTTCAAAATTTCAACTTTCTCTATCTGAGCTAGGTTTACTTCTTTGATTTGGTAGTCTGGAGCGCCATTCCGCTGAGCTGCGAAGAGACTCATTTGAGTAACTAACAGCCAATCTTCGCCGTAGTCGCCGCTGAAGTGAATATCAGTAGCCAAGGCGATTTCCACAGGTGAATTCTGAATTTCAGGCTCAACTAAAGATTGGATCTGGTCGGGTATTTCTTCAACAAGTAATTGTTTGTTTTTGTCAGAGATAGTCATAATNTTTGGATGCTTTTGGCTTTTTTTTCGGAGAACNNCCGTTTTTTGACTGACTCATACTTTGTGANGAGACCTCGCCTCTTCGTTTAGTNTTTGTACAACAAGACAAAAAGGCGTAGATCTATTCAGATTGCCAAATCGTCATGTAGACTAAAACGTGCTAAACACTTTCACAGCTTATCAAATTATCCATCTAATTGACAAGAAAAATAGGGCAAGTTATAATCTTTTTCGTATGATATACAAAGGTTTAAACCTCGACTCTTTCCAGACAAAAGCTATCCACGCTATCAATCATCAAAAATCGGTCATAGTCAGCGCACCAACTGGTGCTGGAAAAACCATTATCGCTGAATATGCTGTTGAGCAATGTGTTGGAAGGAACCAAAGAATCATCTATACTACACCAATCAAAGCACTCAGCAACCAAAAATATCGGGATTTTGTCAACCTGTACGGGGATCAAGTTGGTATTGTTACTGGTGATGTGGTGATTAACCAATTTGCTCCCGTTCTTTTTATGACAACCGAGATTTTTCGCAATACAATTTTTGATGATATATCTCGTCTCGGTGACGTTTCTTATGTAGTTTTTGACGAAGTTCATTTTATAAATGATAGTGCTCGTGGGACGGTCTGGGAAGAAAGTTTAATTTTTGCACCTCAGCACATCAAGTTTGTCTGCCTTAGTGCTACGATTTCTAATATCGATCAATTCTCCGGTTGGATGAACGAAATTCGTGATATACCGATCTCGGTCATTGAAGAAAATCAACGACCTGTCCCACTCGAGCATTCGCTTTATATTCAGGGATATGGTTTGGGTAATATCAGTGATTTGAAAAAAGCAAAGCTTGACAACACATATCTTGACAAGTCAAGTGTGAGAAAATATCGTCCTGAGACTTCTGTTAGGGGGTTGGTCAACTACGTGGTTGAGAAAGACCAATTACCGTGTCTCTATTTTTGCTTTAGCAGGAAACGGTGTGAGATCAATGCACAGCAGTACGCTTCAGGTGATTATCTTATCAAGGCGAATCTACGCAAGAAGATTTTGGCTCAATTTGATCAATTATGCCGAAGCTTCAAAATCTACTCTACACCTAATGTGAATGACTTTCGCAGGTTAATACGTAATGGTGTTGCCTATCACCATGCAGGCATGTTGCCAACCTTGAAAGAAGTTGTTGAAAGATTATTTGCATCTGGTTTGATTCAGTTGCTTTTTACTACTGAAACATTTGCAGTTGGAATCAACATGCCTGCTTGTACTGTCATTTTTGACAGTTTAGAAAAGTATGATGGTGTGAGCTTCCGTTATCTGAAAGCGCAAGAATATCACCAGATGGCTGGAAGAGCCGGACGACGTGGTATTGATGAAATTGGCTATACCTATGCGACTGTTGACCCTCAGTTTTCTGATCTCGATCAAATTGAAACAACTACGTTAGGTAATATTGAACCGATTAGGAGTCAGTTTAACTTATCTTACAATAGTATTCTCAACTTATGTAGTAAATATCAAGAAAAGATCTACGAGGTTTGTACTCAAAGCCTAAGTAACTACCAAAACGTAGAGCGTATTCAAAAAATTGATCAAAAGCTAAATCATACCTTGCAACGGCAGCAAAACCTTGCCACTCCGAGTTGTATTCATGGGAAAGAGCCGAACCAACAGATTNAAAGTTATATTGATCTTGTTATTCAGGCTNANGATCGGCACCAAGAGTTGAAGAAAAAAGAGANAGGGATCCGGCGCCGGGAAAGAGGAAGAAAACGACANGGTATTCGTCGCAANCGATTAGCTAACCTAAATAGGGAGCGAAGTTTGNTCAAACATCAACTGACGGAAAANCTGTGTCATAATTGTGATTTCAAATCACCTTGCAAGAANCTATATCAAAAAGGACAGCAGTTTGANCAAAAATCCAGNACCTTACGGTCTGAGNGAGAAAATGTCAGTTCGTATCAAAAGAATCAGATCCAGCTTCGCCTCGGTATTTTGAGAAAGTTAGGCTACATAGATGAATACCGATTACTNGCACGNGGACAAGTTGCAGCTCAGATTAATGGTTACGAAATACAGGTTACTGAATTACTATTTTCTGGCCTGTTTGAAGAGTTAAGCGAAGATGAAATCAACGTTCTAATAACNGCAATCGTTTGTGAGCGTCGGAAAGATAGATTGTCATACGTTAAAATCAAAGATAAAAAGATCCNTCAACTACTAGGTTCTGCTGACCAAGTATTAAGTCGTGTGCGAACCATTGAATTNGAATTTGGTGTTCTCGATCCTCTNCCACGTNTAGAAACAGTTCTCAGTGCTTCNATTTNGTCGTGGAGCCGTGGTTGTAAATTTGAAACGCTCAAAGAGCTCGCGGACTTATCGGACGGGGATTTTGTCCGTACATTTCGTATGGTTATCGATCTACTTCGCCAAATGAAAAGAACTTTCAAAGAGCATCTTCCTTTAAATCAGAAGTTAGAGAATTGCATTGNAAAAATCAATAGAGATGTGGTTGATGCTGAACGCCAATTACGTACNGGTGANGGTCTAGCTAGTTAATTCANCTTGATTCAANCAATTGATCTATNTNNACTAAGCCAATATTAGNCAGTCGTTTATTGAAAAACCTTGCGTGGTTTTTATCTTTTCATTAAAATGTAGACTTGGTNTCTAANNTTGGCNAGAAGTAATTTGCCAAGTTTAGGCAAAACCTATAAACTAAACAGATAGCTAAGAGATATGGCAGAACAAGAGTTTGAAGTAGTTGCGAAGCTCCGTATTCGTCAAGCCAAATTAGAAGACGCAAAGGATTTACAGGCTTATTGCTTCCCTGACCAACAATTGAAAGCTGTTACTGAATCTTTGGNACATGATCTTGAACAGGAAAAAGATAGNAATGTAGTNCGGTTAGTAGCAGATGCAAGTGGGTATGCTGTGGGTCAAATTCGGATTGAGAGGAAATCTTCTGAAGATTCAGTTGGCACGTTGGCTGACCTATTGGTCGCGTTACCGTTTCGNGTTTTTGGNGTTTCGGGNAGGCTAATCGAAATGGCTGAACAAATCGGGAGCGAAATTGGGTTGACAAAATTGAAAATTGANATTCCTGAGTCTGAGGCGGCTATCATTGAGGCCTACGAGCGCTGGGGNTTCAAACCAAGTCCTATGGTTACCCTAGAAAAAGAAATTCAAATTTCAACTAAATCTACGGATACAAAGTAGACCAAATAGCCGAAGCCATGCTTGGCTAACNCAAGAGTGTTCNTAATAATGAAGACAACTACATATTACCATTGTCAAAGTTCTCCACTTACCAGGCCTACCGTGTTCTACCTAGTAGTATTGGTGATATTGCCATTTTTTTTAATGGGATGCGGCGACCAAAATGAGAATCTTTCAAAAGGAAAGGAGTTAATTAAGTCAGATAAACGNAGAAAGGAAGAAAGAGCTGTTAGGGAGTTTTATCTTGCCATATATTCTGAGCCAACTAATCCTGAAGCTAATTACCTTTTGGGTTACTACAACTCCCCATCCTTATATTCGCCTAGTCGTAGATCATCTTGGGAGAAATGGATAGAAGCTAACAAAATTAACAAATCTTTCGAACAATTGAAGAATCAGTCTAGCCCGAAGGAACGTGGNGCTGTATTGTTCAAAGCATACCAAGAAAANCCCGGNAAGTACCTAGAAATTTTTATTTTTGAAACGTTGAGAGTCTCATCTGATGAGCTAAGAGATTCAGCCTTGTCGGCCTTAGTTCAAGTTTATCAGAGCAAAGATAAAAGTAAGCTGTTGTCATTGATCAAAAAAGCAATAAAATCCAAAGATAATCGGGATCGTCATGATGCTCAAATAGTTTTTTCTACAATAGCGAAAGTTAATACGACATATACCCTTCCGATGGTAGAAGAGTTGAAAGTTTTACTTAAGCATAATCGAATGGAGACACGTCTTAATGCGGTCAAAGCATTAGGAGAAATTGGTAATATTGAAGCCATATCAGAATTAGTGNCTGTTATCGATGGGCGACGACCAGTTCAGAGCTGGGCGCAAATATTCTATCTAAGTAGTNCAAAATATCAAGAAGAAGGNGAAGTACGTCANCTAGCTGTNGCAGCTTTAGGTCAAATCGGCGTGGAGGATCCAAATTCAGTTGCAGTTGACCGACTGATCGAAATCGTACAGAATAAGGGTTCAGCATTGCGGGTCGATGCCATAGAAGCGTTAGGAAAAATTGGTAATACGAAAGCTGTAGTTCCCTTGATAGAGATTTTGAAGGAAGATACACGACGTCAGATTGAAATTAACTTATAAATTAAGGCTGTTCTAGAACGAAAAAGATAATAATGAGAAAACAATTTGTGCCNTTTTTTTTGATAATTNGGCTAAGNTTCTTNGGGTGTAGNCAGATGGAATACCAAGANACTAAAATGGGTATAACTGTACACAGGTTAGATGGAGATCTCGAAAACCGTTGGGCAATAAGTGGTGTTGCGGTTAAATTAGTCGATTCTGNTTCTAAAGCAGAGCAAGNAGGTATTGAAATTGGGGCTTTGCTTTCCCATATTACTGGTGAAATCCCATTAACTTCCGGGATATCCTTCAACAGAATTGTGAATAAGGCCATGAAAAAAGATAATCAAGTAACGTTCGAATTATCTGATGGTACAAGGATAAAACTTTCGGTTCGCCGGCGTGGAGACAAACCAGGATTGACGGTGAAGGCGAGCGGAGAAATAACTGACATCGTACNAGATTCACCTGCTGAAAAAGCNGGGTTGTTTATTGGTCAAANAATTTCTAGTGTAATTGATGAACGAAATATTGAGTCAGTTGAGGACTACAAGAAAGCNGTAAAAGATTTTTCTAAGTATCAGAAACCAATTATNTTCCAAACCACAGAATTGAGTGGTGTAAAAGTGGCTGTGGTAAAAGCATTGAGTCAACTTAATAACCAGTCTGCTTTGGATCAACTAATTGCACATGTTGAAGAAAAGGATGGACCGCTTAGGCAGCCAGCCGTTGTAGCGCTAGAACAATTGGTGGCCACTGCNGCAGGATCTCANNGTTCCACTTTCAACCAAAAAATAATGAAAGACGGCCGNATTTCAGATTTGACGCAGCGCTACATGCAACGTATCTATGAACCAAATCCTGAAATCAGACGAAGTTGCCTCTCGATCTTAAGTGCTTTGAAAACGACCTCGGCAATCCCTGAATTGATAACGGTGGTTAAAGACGAAGCAGAAATACCCGGTATTCGCTTCAAAGCAGGTTCAACATTAAGTCAAATTGGCGCACAGGCTGTTGAGCCGCTAATGGTAGCTTATGCGAATGGAAACGCTAATGTCAAAGACATAGTTGCATCTGCTNTGGGNAATATAAACANCGAAAGTGCCAAGCGGATGTTGTTTAGTGCCATTTCTACAGAACAAAATCCAACTGTACAGTTAACTTTGGCTGATGCAATAGCGAAATTTAATGATGAAGAATCTAAGCAAAAATTAAGTAATTTACGATCTNTTTTACAAGGGAACTCTGGACTCCAGGTGTTCATAGATGAGTTGTTACGCCCTAAAGCAAATATTGAAGCTGAACTAGATGAAGAGGAAGAGTTCGAACTCTAGTTTTGATGCTTAAGAATCAACAAATAGCTCAAGTTGTNAGTCGTGTGGTAGCTGAGCAACCTATCGTTGATNTTCACACACATCTCTTTGCTCCTGCTTTTGGGGATCTTCTTCTTTGGGGCATAGACGACCTTCTAACGTATCATTACTTAGTCGCCGAAACTTTTCGTCTATCAAGTATNACCTACGATGAGTTCTGGGCAAAATCTAAACTAGAACAAGCGGACTTAGTTTGGCAAACACTCTTCATTGAAAACTCCCCAGTCAGCGAAGCCTGCCGCGGTGTTGTTACTACTCTGAAATCTTTAGGCTTAGATTTATGCACTCGTGATCTCAGGGAGTACCGAGAATTTTTTGATAACCTAACTGTTGATGAGTTTGTAGACAAAAGCTTCGGTTTAGCTAATGTTGAGTCAGTCGTAATGACTAATGATCCGTTTGACCCAATTGAACGTGAAATTTGGTCAACGTACCAAGGGGAAGATTCTCGCTTTCAATCTGCTTTGCGTATTGATCCACTATTGAATGACTATGCAAAAACAGGAATCGATACTCTGCAATCACTAGGTTACCAAGTAGATAGTGATTATTCTAACGGTTTGTCGCAGAAATCTAAGCTCCAAATTTGTAAGTTTCTAGGCGATTGGATCAAACGAATAAAGCCGAGATATATGGCAGTTTCTCTCCCACCTGACTTTTGTTACCCAGAAGCCTCGATTCGTGGCCAAATGATTCAAGAATGTATTTTGCCAATTTCTCGCCAATATGATTTACCTTTTGCTTTAATGATTGGAGTAAAACGCTCTGTCAATCCACAGCTTCGATTAGCTGGAGATGGACTTGGCAAAGCAGATCTCACCTGTCTTGAGAACTTATTAAAAGAAAATCCATCCAACAAATTTTTATCTACCGTCTTAGCTCGGGAAAATCAGCATGAATTGTGTGTGCTAGCACGTAAATTCCCTAACCTGATGATTTTTGGTTGTTGGTGGTTTGTCAATAATCCAAGCATCGTAGAGGAAATAACACGAGAAAGAATAGAACTGTTAGGATTAGGTATGATTCCTCAGCATTCCGACGCACGGGTTATGGACCAATTAATTTATAAGTGGGCTCATTCACGACAAATCATCACTAGTATTCTAGTCGAAAAATATAGTATGCTACTTGATTCTGGTTGGCAAATTAACGAACCCGAGATTGAGCGAGATGTTGAAAAACTACTCAGCAACAATTTTACTCATTTCCTTTCATCCTAGGCTTTACCTGCTAGGTTACACCAGAAGATTATATAAATTCCAAATGAGAAAATGAAAAGAATTGACAGAAGAGAACTTGACCAAATGCGACCTGTTCGCATTGAACGCAACTATATCAAACACCCAGAAGGTTCGGTCTTGATTTCTGTTGGCGATACCAAAGTTATTTGTAATGCCTCAGTGGAAAATGGGCAACCTCGTTTCATGAAAGAGCAGAATATTCGCAACCGAGGGTGGGTGACTGCTGAATATTCCATGCTTCCTCGCTCGACATCTGAACGGATGCGAAGGGAGGTTACAAGTGGCAGAATCGGGGGCCGAACACAAGAAATACAAAGGTTAATCGGGAGGAGTTTACGAGCTATTACTGACCTGGATGCCTTGGGTGAGAGAACTATTTGGATTGACTGTGACGTTATTCAAGCTGATGGTGGGACGCGCACAGCTGCTATTACCGGTGCATTTATTGCACTTTGGGATGCATGTAAATTCCTGATTGATCGACGACGAATTAAAGATCTGCCGATTATTGATAACATTGCCGCGACAAGTGTTGGAATCCTTGATAACCGGCCGATGCTGGATCTCTGTTACGTGGAAGATTCTAATGCTGAAGTTGATATGAACATTATAATGACAGGAAAAGGAAAAATTGTTGAAGTTCAAGGGACAGCAGAAAAGGAACCTTTTACAAAAACTGAACTTAACGAAATACTTGAGCTAGGTGAGTCCGGAATACGGGACTTAATTCGTTTACAAAAAAAACTAGTTATTGAAGATCTAAATGAAGTTAATTCTTGCGACTAATAACGTCAAAAAAGTAACCGAAATTCGGCAAATTCTCGGTGGTACTTTTGAGGTTATTGGGTTAGGTGAAGCGAGTATTGATGTAGAAATGATCGAAGATTGTCAGACATTTTCTGGTAATGCTATTCGTAAAGCATTGGCAGTGTCTAAAGCCACAGGTGAGTTATCCCTCGCAGATGATTCTGGTTTAGTTGTGGAATCACTTGATGGAGCGCCGGGAATACATTCTGCCCGTTATGCGGGGGAAATGGCTACAGATGAAGATAAAAATCAAAAAATCCTGCAAAATCTGAGAAATACAGAGTTACGCGCAGCCTACTTTCAGTGTGCAATCGCTATGGTTGATTGCCATGAGAAGATTGAAGTNGTTGAGGGTATATGTCGAGGTAGCATCGCGATTGAACCAGTAGGTACCCAAGGATTTGGTTATGACCCGATCTTTATTCCCGAAGGGTATAACAAAACCTTTGCACAATTGGGACTNACGGTTAAAAACCAGATTAGCCATCGTGCAAAAGCTTTGAGATTAGCAATGAAAATTGTACAAAATTGGCACTCCCGCCTAAAGGCAAATGACTGAGATCTTAAATGNTTTTTCTGAGATACAATCTTCACAGATGGGTTGTAAATTTGACCCAANTNTGCATCGTTTTAGTATCTTCGTTTTGTTTATCTTGTAGTCAAGAGGCGACTAATACTTCCCCCATAATTGATCGACTGATTGTTCCTTCTGAGGTTTTAGTTGGTGTAAAAACCGAATTTCACGTGATCGCTAGAGATTCAGATGGCGATTCTCTGTCCTATACTTGGTCAATTAACCAAGGGCAAACAGTAGAAAGTAGCTCTCGAACTGCCACTTGGGTAGCTCCAGATCAACCAGGCGCATTTATCGTTTCAGTATTTGTTAGTGATGGAATTTCTGAACCAACTACTCGTAGCAAACAAATTCTGGTTAAAGCTCCAAATAAACCACCTGAGATTACTGAATTGAGAATTCCCAAAAAAGTTAGTGCGGGCGAAATATCTCAGTTATCTTTACTTGCTGTTGATCCCAATCAAGACCCCTTGATTTTTACGTGGAAAATAGACGATGTAGTTCTTGAAGAGGGACCTAAAACCGAAATTGAATGGCAAGTCCCTACCCAAGAAGGTGAAGTTACAATCCAAGTAATCGTTTCAGATGGAATAGCCCCTGCAGTGAAACGATCAAATGTTGTAATTGTTACTCGTTCATTATTGATTGTGCCAGGTCTCAGAGCTGGTGGTATTACCCTAGGTGATTCATTTAAAACGATTAAGGATATTTACGGTGAGCCAAATATATTCGAAAAGGTTGATGACCTGTTCTTTTTTGCTTTCTGGCAACCTGACCAAGGGATTTCGGGATTCATAGACGAACAAACGGAAACGGTTACTGCAACTTTTGTTCAATCACCTAACCAAGCAAAAACTGCAGCTGGCAACGGTGTTAATAGTACCTTAGACAGCGTAGAGCAAGAATTTGGATTAGTCGAAGATGTTAGAAATAATTTGGAACATTGGTATTGGACAAAAGGTATTGAGTTTGATGTTCGTGATCAACTTGTGGATCAGATTTTTATTTTTCGGCCATTGTTAGATTTTGAACGTCTTCAACCAATGGGAGCACCGGCACTTGCAAAGGAAATGATTGGTTACCCTCCAACATACTATAAGCAGTTACATCACAGTTACACCCCATAAATTTCTGAGGGATTCGATTATTCTGAGATCGAACCCATGACTTAATCTTGATTCTATTGCATTAATCTGGTTGAATTGAATATATGGCTTTTGGTAGTGAATAATTTTACTGAAGTCAGTTAATCAAAATCGTTTTTCGTCGAGATCGAGCATAGGTGTCACGACTAAAAAAATAGAACTCTGGAACGGCCAAACTGTATTTTCGGCCTGAGGGAAACTGACATTTTTTATCTCGATCTTTAGTTCGTTAGGTCAATTTGCTCTATTTAGTTAGCAGCCGACCTCTTCTCTATAATGAGCTGTGATTCCAATTGAGTGAGAGTTCCCTTGAGTTTTCAGAAATACTTCACTAACCAACCCAGTAACGATCGCAGAATCATAAATCATGGAAATTGCACAAGCTAACTCATCGAATATAAGTGTTTATATTAGATACTTTTACATCCTATAAACTTGTACTTAGTTTGGAATCCTAATCATGACTCAGGTGAATTTGTTGGTTAACATTCAACTGCTTGTCATAGTCGTACTGACTGGGCTTGGTGGATTCGTTTTACTCAAAAGACCTAAGCACTTACCAGCTCAACTTCTTGCATTATTATGCCTTTTGACTACTGCATGGATCTGTTTAGATATTGGTACGACTTTATCTGAAAATGCCCTTGATCTTGATTCTTCGATATTTTTTCGTAACGCGAGTAAAGTATGTACGACTCATTTGGTTGCCGTTTTCGTAATTTTCTCTTGGTTCTTTCCAGACCAATATATCACATTTAAAAAATGGAAAATGGGGGTTTTGCTTCTAACCTCCTTTTCTTTTTCGATTCTTGCTTTTACTCCTTGGGATGTGCGTAGTGCTAAGCTTCTAAACAACCAGCTCCAAATTCAATATGGGCTGTCTCATTATCTTTACTCAGTATATATCATGTTAGGTGGTACATATGCTATTGCTACTTTGTGGCAAAGGTTTCAAGATACATCATCGTACCTAATCCGTACACAGTTGAAACATGTACTCCTAGGGCTTGGGATTACTTTCATTCTGTCAACTATTTTTAGTGTTATTTTACCAACTTTTTTCGGTTTTTATGATTACTTCTTTATTGGTACGCTAGCACCATTGGTTGGATTTAGTAATATGGCATATGCAATTGTTCGTCATCGAGCTATGGACATTCAGACTGCCGTACACTATACCTTATCTTGGTTATTGGTTACTTCGCTACTTCTCTTACCGATCCATTGGCTATTTTTTTTCTCTCGAACTNGGCTTAGTACATTGAGTAACCCAATGTTATCATTCGTTGCAACNGGTTTATTCTGGACTTTTTTCTTTTATGTCCGAAAAGTGCAACCCTTCATTGACCGTTTATTCCATAGAGATTTTCATCGTATGCAGGCAGGAATCGAGGAAGTAATCACTAATGTCTCATCGCTTCAGAGCTTTTCTCAACTAAGCACAGAAGTAGAAAATACTATCCGAGATTACCTACATCTTCCTAATTCTATTTTACTAGTTCGCAATCTTGAAGGGGACTTTACCCGTATTGATCGACTAACCAGACTCACTGACCAACCGACTTCAATTTCTGAATACGATCCTTTTATTGAATGGTTATCTCGCTCTCATTTAAATGAATCGGATTCCGCGATTTTTTCTCTAGAAGACATACTTAAGCAGACCACAGATGATAGNGTGATTGTGGCTGCAAAAGATTATTTTNATCAAATGAAAGTGCNACTGTGTATGCCATTAGTTCACAAACGTATACCTACTGAAGTAATACTAAATACTGCGCAATCGACAGAATTGATAGCTACTCTGAATTTTAGGCAAGAGTGGCTAAAACCAAGACAGCTCGAATTAGTTTTGCGTCTTCGAGCTGCTATAANAATGTCTATCGAAAATGCTTATCTGCATCAGTTACAGTTAAGATCAAGACAAAGTCAGACGGCATCAGAATTAATTTCTGCNGTATNTGGCGCTTTGGCTCATTCGATTAAGAACCCACTTGGTTTATTGGATGCAAATATAGATTTACTCAAATCTTCNNTAGACCAGAACGAAGATAAAAATGTTGACTCTGCTCTAAACTCTATCTCACAACAAGTAAGTCGAATTGATCGTATAATTAGACAAATTCGCAATGCCGACATTATTCAGCCAGATTTACAAAGATGTAAACTGTCTGAGATTTTGCGAGAAGCTTTGAATGAAACAGAAAGACTGTACCCTNATCAGTTTGTAAATACAAAAATTGATGATACCGCCGAAATTTTAGCTGACCGAGTTCAATTGAGACTGGCATTCGTAAANTTGTTGACCAATGCTTTGCAATCGTTAGAAAACAAGAATTCAGTNNATCAAAAAAAAATANCATCAAGTACGTTGTCGGGATCTTTANATGTCTCTGTTGAAAAGTATTCAGATAANTACAAAATCGAAATTCGTGATAATGGATCTGGAATGACAACCGAACTAATCGAAAAAGTTATGAATCAACCTTTTGTAACCCGTAAACAGAACGGAACTGGCTTAGGCTTGTGGACTGCAAAAAAAATCATTGATAGCCATTCTGGTGGCTTGAAATTGACATCTAAGTTAAATGTTGGCACTACAGTAACTGTAACTTTGCCTCCAGCATGATATGATTGTTTTTAACTCTATCCTACATGTATTCAATCGGGAACACCGCTTGACAAGAATTTGACCATGTGCTAAATTAATGTTGTCTTTTTGGACGTGTATTTGCTCGGTTTCCAATAGGGTCGTTCCATGTTCTCAAGTAAAAAATATGCAGCTGGTGAAGTCTTATTTCGTCAAGGTCAGCCTGGTATATCTGCACATATTATTAAATCAGGGCAATTTGAAGTCTATTTAGAGAATGGGAATAAGGAGCAGCAGCTGGCTGTTGTTGGCCCGGGACAAATCTTTGGAGAGATGGCNCTGTTGGGTGGTAGTGGTACACCTAGGACCGCTTCTGTGCGAGCTTTGACTAGTAGTGAAGTAATCAACTTGAGTCGAGCACACTTGCTAACCATGTTCAAAGGGGTGGACCCGATTCTTAAGCATTTGGTTCTAACTCTAGTTAATCGCTTAAAAGAGATGAATGGTAAAATTCGACCAGACAGAACTGATCATGTTTGCGAAGCATTCTGCCGTATTCTAACTCTATTGGCGAAAGTAAAAGATGATAACGAGGAGGATCTGGTAAGTGTCTCCTTTGAAGAAATTCTTGATCAAGCTTCTATGATTTTAGCCCTTGACGCATCTGATTGCGCATTCGTATTGAATGAGTTAGAAAAACGTTATGTTATTAAGATTGAGGAGGCAGGAAATAAGCGACAAGTTGTCTTTGATCTTCAAGAATTTACAGGACGATTAACAACTGTCGCCGACGAAATCGGAAAGCTAATTGAAGGGCGGATGCTGCAAAGGTCATCTTTGATTGATGTTACTAAGTTGGCTGATATTGCTGGTGTAGGACAAACTCAAGTTTTGAATAAAATCGGCAGCGGAGACTTTCCGATTGAGCTTGTTTCGTTCAAAAAGGAAGATGCAGAATCGTGGTTAGCAAATGTGGGTTCAGATTTTTTTACATCTACCCCTAGCAAAAAAGTAATCACCTCTCCTGATCAAGTGATGACCTTCGCTGACATAGCTTTTGTGAAGGGGTCGGTGCAGAAGAAAGTCTTTTCCAACGAAGAAATTGGTGTCTTTCAGTGGATCACGCTATTAAAACATGAGACTGCTACTGAGGAATTTGCCAAACGTATCCTATCTTGTATCCCACCTCGAATTGGTAAAGAAGTAAGGAATGAATTGAGTCAGTTAGATGATGCTTACATGGTTGATGAATTCGAATTTGAAGAGCTAGAAGAAGCATTAGTTGATTTCACCAAGGAAGTACTCGAACAAAAAAACGCTGAAGGCTAACTCGGCATGAATATCGGTACGGTCATTGGGTTCGTTTTCGGTCTTTTTATTCTCTTTCTTTCAATTTTGTTTGCTGTTGAGTTTGAATTTGGCCGATTCTTACTCTTTGGTAGCATAGAAAGTCTCCTGATTGTTTTGGGGATGACCGTAGCAGCTACTTTAATTGCATACCCTTTCCAAGATGTCAAGAAGGTCTTTGATGATTTCAAAAAGGCATTTGCTGAAGATGAATCCCCGGTAGAGCAATATATTAGTGGTTTAGCAACCATTTCTAATACTTATGCCAGAGGTGGTGATACCAAACTGTCGTCGTTGGCAAACGAATATGCGGATAATCAGTTTATAAAAGAAGGGTTAGAATATATTGAGCTCAGATATACAGAAGCGCTGATAAAATCGATCATGAGTTCTCAGATTCAGAATGAGCATCAGCGCCTCTTAAGCCAGGTCCAAATCATCAAAAATATGTCGGCCAATGCGCCAGCTTTTGGTGTCGTTGGAACTTTGATTGGACTAGTGGTAATGATGTCGGGTTTAGATCCTTCTGATACTGAAAAATTAATGCAAGGTCTAGGTTCTGGTATGGCTACAGCTCTACTAACGACTTTTTATGGAGTTTTGTCAAGTAATTTCATCTTTAGTCCTATTGCTACCAAAATTGAAAAAAGAATCGAAGATCAAATCTTGATGATGAGGGTATGTATGGAAGGTATTATCCTTGTTCTCAAAAAAACTCCCGAAAACATGGTTCGAGACCAGCTTAAAGTTTATCTGCCAGTTCAGTGGGCTTCTATTTCCTCTAATAATGCACAACAGATGACCGAGTCATAATGCTAGAAGAGCCGAAATCGACTGATTCTGCAGAACGCATTTCCTACCTAGAAAAAGAGATTGAGCACTTGTCATTAGAACTAGGCGTTGCCAGACAACAGGCAAGTGGTGGCACTAATTCTTGGCAGGGACCATTCAGCGATATGATTACCTTGCTTCTTTGTTTTTTCATCGTAATGACCGCAGTTATGGCTGTTAAACAGGGAAATCCTTTTGCGACTTCTGCCGTCATTACATCCATGCAAGAGCAGGGAATTGTTCCTAATGATATTAAGGCAAGACAAGAATTCCTGAGAAATCTAGAAAAATTGGGTGAAAGTGATAGAAATATTACTGTTTACAAGCAGACTGATAAAATTCGAATTATTGTCAGCAGCAGCAATTTTGAAGCCTTAAGCCTAGATGCGGATAATGAAAATCAAATTAAGCTGTTTGATGATGGCAATGCCCACTTGACCGAAATAGCGGAAAGATTACTTTTAAAGATTGCAACGCAACTTGTAGTGCCACCTAAAGATACAGTTGATAGCGTTAATACCTTTATCCAAATACTAGATCAAACCTTTCAGCAAATACGCATAGAAGCTCATACTAGTGGTGAGAAATTGAATGAGGTGCAGACAGAATATTTTCGTACAAAATGGGATACTACCTTCTATCGTGCTTACAATACTCGTAATTATTTTGCCAGGATTGAAAATTTCCCACCAGAGCTAATCGAGAAAACAATAGTTGTGGCTTGTGCTGATAAATGGCCTGAATTTTCAGAAGATGACGATTTTTTATTCAGTTTATCGCCTGATTGGGCTGACAGATTAGAACGTATTTATCAATCTCCAAAAGTAGACGGCAGGAAGGATAAGCTTGCTCTAAGTGATATATTTTTTACTGAATTAAGATCCGATTACATGGTAGAAGAGATAGAAAAACTAAGTAGGTTTAAGTACTATTTTCAGAGAGAACACGACAAGAAATACTCAATCCTTGATAGGGAAAGTGAATGGCAGATTACAGGTAAGAATAATCCTGAGATATACCTAGTTCGATTAGAGAAATCAGAACAATTATCAATTTCNGTTATGGATAACGGCACAGAGGATCCGTTTCAATTCAGTATTGATCCGAATACGAACGACTTTTTTTACCAAATTCAGTATTTAGTCAATACACCTAGTAGAAAAGCTCGTAATCAAAGAGAAAAACTAGCTCAATCAAACCGAAATAAATACATAAAAAATATCAAGTATGCTTTCTCCCAAAGACAAGTTCAGCTCTCAGACTCAATTGAAATTACTAACCAAGGGAAAAATGTTTGGCATTTGAACGATAACGCTAATGACAAAACCTATCATATCCGAAAGGGACGACTAAATTTTTATCGGAAAAGAATGGAGAATTCGCTAACTGATTCATCTGCCCGAACATTAGCACGGCGAAAGAATGATCGTATTGAAATTCACCTAATTATCAATGGATAAATTATTTACGGTAGAATATTAACCACGAAATCAAGTTCTTGATATGTGTTGTAAAAGTGTGGAGCTAAATGAATTGTTCCGCTACGGTTAGTAGTTTCAATTGAGTCTGAGAGCTCTGATTGCTTGTACGAGACTCCTAATCGCTCTTATTGGTTTTCGTGGAGGCTAATGATTGTGTATTTTTTAGCCTTCAGGCAATCAATCAGGTGATCTGTCAAATTTAGGATGCGAGATTCAATTTTTGTGATACCAATTGCTAGAATTAAATCCAGAACAGATTTTAAGCCACAAATACCGACAGTGTTATACGACCCTTCTTCGAAACGTGCAGCCTCAGGTTTTTGAGTTAGATCAAGATTTAAAAAATCATATTCGCTAATGACATTAGCCCAAACAACATCAATATTATGGAGTTGGTCGTCAATCTTTTCTTGTTTTCTTGATTGCAATAAAAAATAGCCGCTCCCTATGGGCCCTACAACCACTTATGTCCATCTACTACTAGAACATCAATTTTGTAATTCTTGACATCTAATGCTAATGCACCTAAAATTTACACAATACCAACTATAAATATTTTGGAGCTTGCAAATTCGGCCAATTCTGTATAAATAACTTCGAAACCCGGAAGCAAAGCGGACGCACCTAATTGAAACCCCAAGGGTCCTACTGTCAACAGCTGCTTTAATATCACTAATGTTGACGTACCCCCCTGGTTTCGGGAACAGTACATGTTTCCACTCCAAACTCTTTGAGGTTCCACCAAGGATAGATATCAGCCAAGCACTCAGCTTCCATAGTAATAATATTATCACCTTCGTTCTATCGCATGCCATTTACTACTAAGATCAGATCTTATGTTGTACTGTTGGTAAAAGCAATCTCGCTGGTAGTAGCCGAAATCAGCTTGACTACATTCGTACAACTCTAAGAACAAAGACGAAATTTCTTCAAAGCCATCCATACCCAGTTGTGTGAGCGAGGAAAGCGCTCATTGAATTTTCTGTGCGGAAGAGAAGTTGGTGCTAC
>PAYP01000075.1 GCA_002714785.1 Candidatus Poribacteria bacterium
AGATCTTTGTCAACTTGATATGGACGACGGACTAACCTTCGACGGTATATCTTTAGCGGATTCTCTTCAAAATGGCCAACCTGTTTCGTCAGAACGCAAAGCTATAATGCAATTTGGTCATTCCAATTTAGGTGTTTGGGGTTACACGGAAAAAGACCATGCTGTCGTCATGTGGAACCAGTGGCGCTTTTTGATCAATGAAAACGAATTGTACAATATTAGCAGGGATCCAAGTCAAATCTCCGATTGTTCAAATAACTATCCTAACCTTGTCAAACAACTACGGGATTATTACGAAGATTGGTGGGATAGTTTGGGGGATAATCTCGATGTTCATCAACCGCTGACTGTTGGTAATGAGCACGAAAACCCGACACGTCTTTCTAGCTGCGATTGGGCTTGGGTTTATGCTGACAACCAACCTAATATTCGTGGTTGTGTAATGGATAGTGGGACTTGGCATCTCGAAGTAGACAAAAAGGGGCTTTATTCGTTTACCTTGCGTCGTTGGCCGGAAGAGTCGGAACTCCGCGTATTGGATGCAGCACCTGTAATGCAAGGCATCGATGGATTTTGGCCTGCTGGGAAAGCTCTACCTGTGTCAAAATCTTGGATCCAAGTAGGTNTNGACTCAAAGCAGCAGNTTGTAAANCCANCTGANACCGAANNNCGTTTTGAAATGGTACTNGAAACTGGTTCAACTACTTTGAAAACTTGGTGGTATGATGCGAATGATTCAATGCTAGCTGGTGCNTACTACGTAACCGTGGAACACTTACAGTCGTAATACTAACCACTATTTACTTCTTTAACATAAAAAAGGAGAAAAAGAGTGAATTCGGAATCTGAANACCTAGATCAACGGCTTCGCCAATTGTTTGGCAATCAGGCATGTAGTGAGGGGCCATTAGCATCTAGCGGAGCTGGTCGGCGATTCCTTGGGCTTGATATGTGTAAACCTCTGACCTCNGAACAAGCCAGNTTCCTNTTAGATGCGCTGAGTGAGTTCCGGATTATCTGTCTATCTGGTCAAGACTTAAACCAATTCTCTTTGGCTCATTTTGAACGATTTGCTAACCACTGGGGGGCACCAGTTCCACATCCCAATAACTTCCTTCGTGGTGGTAAGCCTGCACAGTCTGATGGTGCAAGTGATGGCGAATTCGAGTTGATTCCCTTCGAAAAACGAACTGCTTCTGCTGTTAACTTAACATTTCCAGATAAATTNCANTGCTTGCCTCATCAATCTCCCGCNGTGTTGGTTGTAAGTAATTTTCGTGGAAAAAAGCCTGATCCTTCTTTTTCAAAACACCAGGTTAATCGTGGAGGATCTTGGCATACGGATATTGAATATGAGNAACTCCCNATTTATGTCTCCATGTTTTTAGTCCATAGTGCNCCANCGTCCCGGTCCGCTANAGATGGGAATTGGGTGGAAAGACCTGATGGCAANGGTCCTTATTTCGATGGTAGTAGTGATGAATTAATGCAACGACGAATGCAATTACCATTAAANGGTGAAACAGCTTTCTCTGATACGGCTGCTGCTTTCAGAGTTCTATCACCGTCGGATCAAGCTGANNTAGAAAAAGTCCAGCTAAGACGACGCTTAAATCCAGAAGANGAAGGATGGTTGGCTCCATTAATCCGAACTAACCCTCGCTCAGGAATCAAATCATTTCACAGCCCAATCTGGGCGTCCCGTCCCCGAGTACGTCCACCTGTAGTCGTTGACGGTATGACGGATAGGGAATCCCGTAATTTTTTAGACCAGCTAGAATCACATGTACTACAGGGGCAGTTCCGTTACGATCACTTACACCAACCAGGTGATATCACACTCTGGGATAACTATATGACATTACACAATTCACCACCAGCAAAGACTCAAATTGATTCAATTGATGATGCTCGACTGTTATATCGACTCAGTTGTAAAGGTGAACCAGTCTTAAAACTACCCAGACAGGATTGTCCGTCATGGTTGGAAAGTCATATACCTGGTGGGTACACTACCCCAGCTGAAATAACTAATGTTCAATGAACTAAGGAGAAATCTCATGACCCAACCAATCTTAATTGATAATCAATGGCAAGTAGCCAATGCTGTTAGTACTTTCCAACCAGTCAATCCAATTACTAAGGAACCTACTGGTGAAACTTATCCTGTCAGTTCTCTTGCCGATATCGAACAGGCCCTCAAAATTGGGGCTGCTGCCTCCGAAAAATTATTATCTGTTCCAGCTGACCAATTAGCTCTTTTTTTAGAAAGTTATGCAGACGCGGTTGAAGATAATCGAAAGCAAATTGTCGAAATGGCTAATAGAGAAACTGGATATCCGATAGAAACTCGATTAGATGGAGTTGAGCTGCCACGTACCACTAACCAATTGCGCCAATCTGCTCAGGCCGTACGGAACCGTTCTTGGGTACATCCAGTGATCGATACTACTGCTAACATAAGATCCATGTATGCGGCATTAGATGGACCCGTGGTTGTATTTGGTCCCAATAATTTTCCTTTAGCTTTTGGTAGTGCTTCAGGTGGTGATTTTGCGGCGGCTATAGCGGCTGGTAATCCAGTAATTGCTAAGGCCAATTCATCACATCCTGGTACTACAAGGCTATTTGCTGAAATCGCTTTGTCTGTAATAAAAGATTTAGGCTTGCCAAGTGGAACAGTACAACTTATTTATCGAACTCCGCATGATGTAGGAGAGCGTTTAGTTTCTCACCCATCAGTTGGGGCTACTGGTTATACTGGATCACGTGGAGCAGGACTTGTATTGAAAAAAGCTGCCGATNTAGCAGGGAAACCTATTTATCTTGAATTAAGTAGCATNAATCCTGTGGTAATATTGCCAGGAGCTCTAGAAGAAAGAGAAGACNAGATTGCNGAGGAATTTGTTACCTCTTGCTTGTTGGGTACAGGCCAGTTTTGTACTAATCCTGGCCTGTTGATTCTACAAACCAGCGCCCAAACNAATACATTTATCCAAAAATTGGTTCAACAGTTCAATTCAGCACCAGTAGGTTCNCTGTTGAGTAAAAGTGTGGAGGAGGGAATGGGCTCGGCCGTTCAAAACCTACAATCGGCTGGGGCTGAACTCTTGGTTGGTGGTCAGCCTGGTGGTGGAGTTGGTTTCTGTTACCAAAATACGTTGTTACAGGTATCGGGGGATCAATTCCTAAGTAATGCAGAGCATTTACAAGAGGAGGCTTTTGGCAACGAAAGTTTGCTCGTTTTAGCTGACAGTATAGAGCAAATCTGCCAGATTTTACGCCGTCTAGAAGGTAATTTAACTGGAACAATATATTCTGCGGAAGGTGGAGATGATGACGCAGCATATAATCAATTAGTCCCCATTCTACGAAGGAAGGTTGGCCGGTTACTGAATGACAAGATGCCTACTGGTGTCGCTATCAGTGCCGCTATGAACCACGGTGGCCCTTATCCTGCTACAGCTCATCCCGGTTTTACTGCTGTTGGTATCCCTGCAGCTATTACACGTTTTGCTCAATTACAATGTTTTGATAATATTCGGGCGGATCGTCTACCTGTAGAATTACAAGATGCCAACCCTCTCGGTATTTGGCGATCCGTCGATAGTCAATGGACTAATCAAAGCTAATTTTCATCACCAGTCTAGGTCTTGGTGATGAAAACGAGTATCAGTAATTTGTCTAAATTGGCCAGTTTCCACTGACATAACAAAAATCTCCCGACTTCGACGGTGATTTTGGTTATCTGCCACAAAAGATATTCTTGATCCATCACTAGACCAAACCGCATGGCTAACTGGCATTAGGCTGAGGTTATCTAGGCCTGTGATTTTTCCTTCATTGACTGTAGCTACACAAATATCCTGGTTAACATAGAACAGGATTTGTGTTCCGTCTGGGGACCAATCTACTACCTTAGCACACGGTGGCTCGGTTCGTTGTAAATACCACTTGCCAGTGGTGCTTACAGCCTCAACTTCGGCTAATGCCAGCAATCCGTTCGTTGTGAATGCTATATGCTTTCGATTTGGTGCCCATTGAGGCCAATTAACATCATCTGGTAAGCCTGTGATTAGGCGGTTTCTGGGTTCTTTGACTTCCCAACTACCATCATCTTTTTGCTTCCAGTGATACCAGCCTTTTGACCATTTGTGCATTCTACGCTGGACTTTTGCTCCCGTTTTTATATCAACTACCCAGTTCTCCATAGGTTCTTTTGATCGATTGGATTCAACAGCAACTAGAATTGATAAGTTATTTGGGGCCCACCAAAAGTCGTGAATTTTGTATTGTCGAGTCAATAACTTCTTTTTGTTACTACCATCTGTGTTCATCACCATTAAACTTTCAGATCGATCTAATCCTGAGATATAAGCAATCTTATTTTTATTGAGTGACCATCTAGGCTTTCGGCTGATGCCGTCATCAGTTAGAACCTTTTCGTCTTTTCCATCGGGTGAAATCGTGTAAATATCAAATTGATACAGATTCCACCAGGCTTTGCTTTTCGATTTCTTGCTGGGACGACGCCTTTCTGGCTCCACAGTTGCCCGAAAGCTATCCAAACTGTTTAATGGCTTCCGGCGAGTGAAAGCAATCCGCACTGTTCTATTAAGCTTAGGTTTTGCTTCGTCTATTTCTAGCAAACTCTGATTTTCATTAGTCCAGCTAACCGCAGAAACCCAAAGGATGAATATAATCAGTGTATGCAAAAGAACATTAGACCTTATTTGATTAATTGCCCCTTTAACAATCTAATAACGAAGTTTTTCATGTTGCGACAAAATACTCTTTTTTTGACAATCCCTTCCATTTTTTAACAACTCACTGAATTGATTTTACAGCTCGAATTTGATTCTGTAATATCCAGAGACTACCTACTACTAAGCCTCCACAAATTAGTAAAGCGATGTACCAAGGGTATTTATAATTATGATTTAAACCAAACAGATGATGGCCTAACAGGTCAAAGGTTGACCAAATGGATAGCATGCGAAAAGCCTCGCGGCGAGTTATTTGAGCTATTATTTCGGCTAAGACCGGTGTCCCAATTACAATAGACGCAAAACCAATAGACGCATATCGGTGATTGGTAGTTAATGAAGACAAAGCTAGATTTAGAAGGCTAACAGGTAAAATAATTAGCATGGAAAACAACGGGATTGCATATAGTAACCTACTGTTATTCTTTAAAAATGAGATGCCGTCACTCAACAGTAAGTGTTCACATAATAGTATGGAACTGGGTATGATAGTGATGAGTCCCAACCAAGCCAGCATTACCATTATTTTTCCAATCAGGTAGTCCCACCAGTTAATTGGCTTGGATAAATAGAGTGATAATGTGTTGTATCGTAGGTCGTTTGCGATCAAGCTACTTCCACTGAAAATTCCGACTAAACAAATGAATAAACCCGGCAGAACTGCATTACGAAGCAAAAAGTTTTTGAAGAAGGACGCATCAATTCGCCAAACAATTCCTGCTTGTGGTATACGATTAGCCGCATAAATTTGTACACTGTGAACCAAAAAATAAAGTAGAGGTGGTATCGATACAATCAAGCGGATAAACCTTCGTTGCAATAAAACTCGAAACTCCATTCTGGCAATAGTCCACCAAGCAGACCAAGAGGCTCGATATAGGTTTCCTTCCCATTTTTTATATGTTTGATCGTAAATTGGCACTTGTTAACCTAACCAACCAATTAACTGTTCGTGCAATTCGGCTTTGAAACTATCTCCTAATTTTTGAATACGAAGTTCTGACTGACGCCAATATTCCATTGTCTCTTGATGCTGACGCTGCTTAAATTCGCCTAGAATAATTCTCAATACGTTTGGATTTAGGATGTCAAATGTGGATAAAGGAAAAACTATGTTAACATCCGATTTCAAAAAACCGGCGAACTCGCCTGTTCGACTTTGTCCTAGTCCTTTTGACCGGTATGTAATTGAATTCTTAGTAACCTGCTCCACAGATTTGGAAAACTCAGTGATATCGACTACTTGTTCTGAACCGCTTCCTGTTCGTATCCGGACCTTACTTGGTGTTTTTTCTCCAGTACTAATTGGAGCAACCTGTAAATTAGCATTATAGCTAGCTAGCAATTCCTCAATTAAAAGAATCAAGGTTCGATAAGATTCGTTCAATACTACGTTTACTTGATTAGTTTTCCAGTCGGCTTCTTGATATTTATGACAACTTTCCACGTGTCGGATCTCATTAAACAAGGTTTTTAATAGATGAACTATATCTATTATATAGATAGCAAACTTTGACGAATCATATAAATAATTCTCGAAACTATAAGTATAAAACTGGTTATATAGTGCAATTTGTTGGTAAGTATTGGACTGGCCAGCTGTTAAGCGATAAGTTTGATAAATATCACCATGAACGATGGGATAATTACTAAAAGAACTGGTAGAAGTCTGGATATCAATGTTAGAAGGTTCTTGTTTCGGTGGGGATTGGTTATCTTTTTCTTTTAAGTCATCAACCATTTGACTTAAGACTTGGCTATACCGACTCTGGGTTTTCGTTTGCGAGGCGATAGCCAAAGAATGATCATTTTGCTTTTTCAGAGTTTGCTGTTTTTCTTCATTCAGGGACTTTTTTTTCAAGCTTAGATCGGAAATTGTTAAATCAATCTTTTCCTCTTGTTGATCGATTTGTTTGACAGTTTCTTCCAGTGCCTGATCTAGCTTTTTCGTTAATATTTCGATAAAATCATGCATGGAATAGAAATTTATGATAGTGAATAAAATGATCAGAAATTGATTATTGGTTGAGAATAGATACGTGCTCGACTGGTGCTATCCTTAAATGGACCTTGTTTTTCAGTCATAACTGTTACGGAAATAACCCCTCGCTGTGAGTCTCGCTCTGGGTCTTCTTGAATAATAGACCGGGGAATTTCGCCAATCAAGATTCGTGTATCTGTTCCCAGTATTCTAGACCAACGTAGGTTATATAGAGCACCTTCAAAGACTTTGAGATGTTTTTCTTCGTCTTTAATTGAATAAACTTCCGCTTCGACTGTAATTTCCGATGGGTGTAGAGCGCTGAGACCTACTTCAGGAGACAAAATACTGCTACCCCACAGCAAAGGTGTTCCATTACTATCGACCAATACAATTTGTACGCTGACGTAGCTGACTCGTAGAGAAGATTCAATTTCAATGCCTTCAAAATTATCAATTTCTCCCGTTGAACAGGCGCTGAATAGAAGTGCAGGTAATGCTATCGTTATGGCAACGATCACTGTACGAAAAAACAAAATCAACCCTTTATATCACTAATTTATGAATCGAAATCGGTAGATAGGCAGAGGCCTGTTAGGCTATCATTTACCGAAAAAGCTGTCAACCACNGGAAAACACAGATAAATTTGTTCTCTTTCTTTTAAGGCATCTTGTATTTTAAACGATATATCTAGCTATTAGATACACCAAGTTATCGGTTTTAGCCTATAAAATTTAACCTGATCTGGTTTTGGTGTAACTGATTGACGCTACAAACTAATTTTGATAGGATATAACTAAGTTAATTTAAACTTGATAAGTCAAAATTTCACCATTCATAAAAAGAAAGTCCTTGTGCTAAAATCCAATCAGACAAAAGGAATTGTAGTAGAAAATGTATGTCATTTCCTAGTACCTGAATCTCAATATTAAATAAGCTAGTGTATATATTTAATTTATCTACTGACACAACTTAGGTTACAACTAAATTGCTATAGCTCTAACCATTTATCAAGTACAGTTATGAGATAAATCTTCGGGGTTCGGGTAGCCAGAGTGTATAACAAACCAAGTTATATCATAGTTACTTAAACGGAGAATGATGATAAAAACTGGTTATGATGAATCTGAAAGTATCAACGTAGATATCGATCTGGCAAAGGGTGAAGCAATTCTCGTAAGATCTTTTTTTGTTCAATTCTTCCCAAGATTTTTGATGAAATTTAGGTGAAATTTTTACTTCTAGGAACAGATGAATGTCAGATTATCGCAGTGTATTATTCTTGATCGCAGACGATTGGAGTCGGATTGCCAAGTGCTATGGAGATAATTTTGTCCAAACTCCTAATATTGATCGATTAGCTGAACAGGGAGTCGTTTTTGACTATGCTTTTTGTACTAGTCCATCTTGCGCGGTTAGTCGTGCATGTATCTTGACCGGTCAGCATAGCCATACACATGGTCAATATGGTCATTGCCATGGTATTCATGGGTTTCGTACGCATGATCATATGCAGTCGATACCAAAGATTCTTAAAATGAAAGGTTTTGCTACTGGTTGTATTGGCAAGAAACACGTTGAACCACCAAGTGTTTATCCCTTTGACTATGAACCATCTGTTAACTCTCGCAGTCCAGAGGATATATCTGATGCTACTGGTCAATTTCTTGCAAGTGCAAAAGATCAACCATTTTATTTACATATCGGTAGTGGTTATCCACATCGGTCTGGAAATAGCTACGGAAATGAAAAGATCTATGCTGGAATTCAGCCGATCGCATATGATCCTGATTTAGTTCCAGTACCCAATTTCTTGCCGGATAACCCAAATACACGGGCTGACCTGTCAGAATACTACGAAAGTATATCTCGTTGGGACCAAGTTGTTGGATCAGTTCTGAATGTCCTGAAGAAATCAGGTCGAGCTAGCGAAACACTGGTTTTTGTCACTACTGATCATGCTATGCCATTTCCTGGAGCTAAGGCTTCCAGTTTTGACAGTGGACATCACTGCCCACTAGTTGTGTATAGTCCTATCCAGCAAAATAGAGGTATTCATAACCAAGCCCTAGTGAATTGGGTCGATTATTGTCCAACTATTCTTGACTGGTGTGGTGTCAGTTATCCTGAAAATGCTTTACCTTTAGCAGGTCGTTCTTTTTTACCAATTTTGGATGATAACTCGCTACCTATCGGTAATGGTGAGTGGGAAGAAACCTATTATTCACATTGCTTTCATGAAGTAACCAATTACTACCCTTATCGAGTCTTGCGAGGCCGTCGGTACAAATACGTACGAAATTTAGCTCATTCCTTGGAAACGCCATTACCTAGCGATTTATTTCGGTCCATAACTTGGACTGCTGTACGAGATGAAAATATTGACCAGCTTGGAGAAAGAACATTGCAATCTTTTCTATATCAAAGCCGAGAAGCCGTCTTCGATATGATAAACGACCCAGCGGAATCAAAGAATCTGATTGCTGAACCAAACCTAGCCGAAAAAATAGAACAAATGAGACAAAAAGTGATTGACTTTCGGTATCGGACCAAAGATCCTTGGCTAGAACAGTCATTTCAAGAAGGCGAAATCAACACCTTTACAAGCTAAAGTTACATAAAACTTCCAATAACTACTACTACTGATGGCTTTGACAATAAAAGCTGGGTTGTGTTAGGATTAGCCGATTTTCTGGGGAGAAAAAATGGCTGGACATTCTAAATGGGCCTCAATTAAACACAAAAAGGCTGCTAATGATGCTAAGCGAGGTAAATTGTGGTCTAAACTGTTGAAGGAAGTTTCAATTGCAGCCCGTCTTGGTGGTGGGGACCCAGAGATGAATCCTCGCTTGCGAACAGCAGTACAATCAGCCAAGGCGAGTAATGTTCCCAATGATACTATTACTCGTGCAGTTCAAAAAGGGACCGGTGAATTGGAAGGGGTTGATTATGAAGAAGCTACTTACGAAGCTTATGGCCCTGCTGGAGTTGCGATTATGATCGAAATCATGACCGACAACAAAAACCGTGCTATATCGGAGATTCGCTATATCTTGAGTCGGAATGGTGGTAACTTGGGTGAGCGTGGTTGTGTTGCTTGGATTTTCAATAAGTGTGGTTTGATCTTGATTGATAGGGATAGTGTTGATGAGGAAAGTTTGTTAACGATAGCTTTAGAAGCTGGTGCTGAAGACATCAACACCTCAGATGATGTTTTTGAAGTGATTTCACCATTTGAAGTCTTTGAAGATGTAAGATCAGCCATTGAAATGGGTGGTGCTAGGATTACCCATTCTGAAATCGCCATGCTTCCACAAACCACAGTAGCATTGGAAGACAAAGAAGCCCGGCAGATGCTTCGCTTGATGGATGCCTTGGAAGACAACGATGACGTACAAAAAGTTTACGCTAATTTTGACATCCCAGATGAAATTTTAGATGCAGCCTAAATTCCAGTCNTTGAATCTCTTATCAGNTAGCCNGACCTTCTTTTTGAATTGAACAGTGATTGCTTATCTGGAAGGAGAAATACTCACTAAAAATGAGGCACAGGTTGTTATTAAAGTCAATGGAGTTGGTTACGNTGTTGAACTGCCACCTNGCATAGTTCGTCAGTTGCCTGATTTGGGNCAGACCACCGCTCTACATATCCACTATTATGTGAGAGACAGTGAGNTCAGGCTCTTTGGTTTTCAGTCTAGAGACGAGCTTTTAGTTTTCAGCTTGGCTATTACGGTGAAAGGTGTNGGTCCAAAATTAGCTCAATCAATTGTAGCGAAACTTTCTACTGGCCAATTTCGTCTAGCTATTCGTCGTGAAGATACAGCTATTTTGGCTACAGTTCCTCGACTTAACAAGAATATTGCTCATACCATGGTTATGGCGTTAAAGAAAAAGATAGAATCGACTCCGTTTGAAACCGAGCTTGATATTCAAATCCAAACTAAACCNAATGATGATGCAGTTACAGCACTTGTAGGTTTAGGTAGTTCGCCAGAAGCAGCGAGTCAGGCGGTTGTAGAAGCGCAGAGGGTTCTAGGAATAAGCGCCAAACTTGAAGATCTAACTCGTTTATCCTTGCGCTACTTGAGCCGNAATCTTGGATGANTTTGTAATTGAAAGTGCCTCCTCTCGATATAACTAGTGAAAATCCATATAGCCTACGTCCACAGAGCTTAAATTCTTTCATTGGACAAAGTGTTGCNAAAGAAAACCTGCGTATCCGNATTGAGGCAGCTAAACAGAGANANCAAGCTATCGAACATGTTTTACTAGTTGGCCCACCAGGNCTTGGTAAAACGACTTTAGCTAAGATAATCGCCAATGAAATTGGNAGTGATTATAAATCTGCTGTTGGCCCGTCCGTNGTCAAGCTAGAGATGGCTACNCTTCTCACTAATTTGAGTGAGAAGGATGTTTTTTTTATTGATGAAATTCATCGTATGGCACCAGTAGTACAAGAGTCTTTGTATCCAGCCATGGAAGATTATAAACTTGATTTACCTCTCGGCCAGGGAACTACTGGGGATATTATTCCGGTACCATTGGCTCATTTTACTTTGGTAGGTGCAACGACTAGAGAAGGGTTATTAGCTGCCCCATTTCGCGATCGGTTTGGTATTCGTATACACTTAGATTACTATAGTGTGGAAGAACTAATGATTGCTATCCAGCGGAACAGTGAGCAACTACAGGTTTCAGTCGATGAAGACGCACAAATGGAGATTGGTCAGCGCTCCAGGGGAACAATGCGAATTGCTAAGAATCTGTTATTAAGCGTTAGAGATTTTGCAACAGTGCGTTATGATGGAAAAATTGATGGGTCTATTGCTCGCGAAGCATTAGAATTTTTCCAGATTGATGAATTGGGGCTAAATGAGCAGGATCGATTATATCTCGAAACCTTGATCGAAAGGTTCAAAGGTGGCCGAGCTGGCCTACGAGCTCTAGCCGCTGCACTCAATGAAGATGAGCGTACTATTGAAGAAGTCTACGAACCCTACTTGATTAAAATTGGCCTCATTTCTCTTACTCCGCATGGACGAACTGCTATGAGTCCAGCATATTCACATCTCGGTTACCCTCTTCCTGACTTATTGTATAACTAACAGCTGTGGAAAAATTAAAAGAAACAGGCGATCTATTACTCGATAGCTATGACTACGTACTACCTGAGAACCAAATAGCTCAATACCCTCTCGAAAATAGAGACCAATCCCGGCTTCTTGTTTTAGATCGAAAAACCCGAGATTATCACCATACTACCTTTGACCAGATCGGTCATTTTTTACCCCGAAACTCACTTCTTGTTACTAATAACACTAAAGTTATTCCTGCTCGACTGATTGGTTACAAAGCCCGGACTAAGGGTAAAGTCGAAGTTTTTTTATTGCAGCAAAAGGCCAGTCGAATATGGGAAGTCCTGATGAAACCCGGTCGACGGATACGTAGCAAAATGCAGATCGTATTTGAAAATCATCCTGATAATCAATCAGAATTTCAGCTCGTGGGAACAGTGGTAGCAAAAACGGACATCGGAAGTTTCGTCATTCGTTTTGACTATGATGGTGATTTCTTTGACTGTTTACACCGAGTTGGCCAAACGCCCTTACCTCCTTATATTAAACGACCAACGAGCCAAAAAGACCTTTCTCGTTACCAGTGTGTTTACGCTAAGAAACAGGGAGCTGTTGCTGCTCCCACTGCCGGCCTACATTTCACGCCCAGTCTTTTCGGAAGATTGGAAAGTTTGGGTATTCGAAATACTGAACTAACTTTACACGTCGGTCTGGGTACATTTCAACCAGTCAAAGCAAACAACTTGTTAGACCACAAAATGCACACAGAATTTTTTGAGATTTCACCGCAAACAGCCGACTCTATTAACCAAGCTAAGAAGATTGGCCAAAAAATCGTTGCCGTGGGGACTACGTCCGTTAGAAGCTTAGAATCATCAGCTAAAGACGGATGGATACAACCGCAAAGGGGTGAAACGGATATTTTTATCTATCCTGGTTATCAGTTTGAAGTTGTAGATGCGTTAATTACCAATTTCCACCTGCCGAAATCAACCTTGATTATGCTGGTTAGTGCTTTTGCTGATCGGCAGTTTGTGATGGATGCGTATCGACAAGCCATTGCTGCTGGCTACCGTTTCTACAGCTATGGGGATGCTATGTTGATCTTGTAAATAGCCTTTTGAAATTAGAATTTAGTTATCGGTCTCCCATTATTTGGCTTGTATTTGCCTTAGTTAGCCATGCTATTTCAGTTCTTTTAAGAAGTGATTAAGCTTGATCATTACCAGTTACAAATAATTTCGATGAATCATTGTTATAAGCAAGTTGGGTCTCCTTTTTTCTTGATCCTAGGATTGGTTGATAGACTGGTTAATTACCCATTAGACTTGACAAAACACAGTTTTTAAATTATCGTTATCGCTGTTTGCCAACTTGTAGGAAGTACAAATTAGATATTCGATTTGGACTTTCATCCAATTTTATCTCAGGAGATGGCAACTTATGGCCAAAGTTCAAGATATTCTAGTATTTTACCAAACAAGTCCTGCACTCGATGTATCACCAGTGGCATGGGCCAGATATGAAGCTTCAAAGGGTACAGGGATTAAAGAATTAATTGAAGAAGACAGGCCACCTTATAAGAATGCAATGGCTGCTATGAGAGATGGGTGGCAGGTTATCCAAATGAGCGAATACAAACATCGCACTGAAACGGATGGCTATGAGTTAGGGCCGTTTCCTTATCAAACTGTTTTGTCTAGGTTCAGTGAAATGCAACCAGAAAACTAGAGGTAGTTTATGCAACATTTAATCTCATCTAAAGATATGGCCCGTTTCGTGGCTTCTGGTTATCTAAAATATGAAAATATGGTCCCACCGGATTTATGTCAAGCTTGCCTAGACGAAATGCCTAGTAGTGGAGGATATTTAGCGGTTGGAACATCCTTTGAAGATACTTGGCCTAAGGATACTGCTTTAGGAGAAGCTTTTAGGCTACCAAAAGTAAAAGGTTTAATTCATTCGTTAATTGGCCCAGACCCATTATATGATCATCATGCTGCCCATCTGGTCAANGCTAATACTACGAGGGGACCGGATATGCATCAAGACTCGGTCATCGACTTCCGCGAGAATTACTTCGATATCCAACTCTCGTTTTTTGCTTCAGATACACCAGATGAAATGGGGGGTACATTCTTAGTTCCAGGGTCTCACTTCCGAAACGTACGTACAGGAGAAATTCGAGGCTATCAACACGTNGTAGGTAAAATCTGGGCTACTTGCCCCGCAGGAACCATGTATGTCTGGAATACACGTGTTTGGCACGGTGCTAGAAGTAATTATACTAATCAAGATAGGTACATGTTTAAGTTACGTTTAAACCCGTCCGCTCCACAGATTCGCCATTTCGATCCTAGCGATATCGAGGACCCCGAAATCGGTCGAATCCTATCCACGCACCATGGTTGGGAAGGTGATGATCACCGATACGAATTGATGAAACGTGTNGAGTTATGGCGTTATGTTTCNGATCAACCTGAATATGACGTTGGTGAACGGTTCCTCCGTCGTCGTGAATACCAGCCTCAGAAGGTTTCAGCATAATCAGCCTGACGTGTGTCATTTGTATATTTCTTGCTTCTTGATTATTATTTAACGGCAAAGAAGCTATACGACTTACTTATTTCGAGTTTAGCCGCATTGGAAAGAGTAAAAATAGCGTTGCACGGTGTCTCATTATCTAAAAAACAAGCATCACCATTCGGGGTAATTTTCCGGTATTCATCTACCCTGCTTCAACTTTACTTCTCGGGGAAGAAAGAGTCTCCATATTTTCTAGGTTACTTGGGCGTCTTTTTTTACATTTCTGATCAACAAAATTAATAACTCAAATCATACTCTTCAGTTGTTGTGATACGAATGCTCNCTCNGGGGACTNGGTAGNTTTCTANGCTCCACTTNTGATTGTTTTTTTAATCGCGTTCGGGCTAATGTTTCGACTTTTTTCGTATACAGACCTATATGACTTTTTAAGCGCATCATCCATTTCAATTTGTCTCTCATAGCTACCCACAATGTTGAATTAACGGACTTGATTTTCCAAGTTTACTCTGCCAACTTGGAAAGCTTGATTAGTGGATTCGCAAGATGAACTTACTTCAAATGTAGGTCGTATTGAGACATCAGCGCTACTTAGTAGGATCCTACCGGAACTTTAAGCCCTAAATTTAAAATCAACCTGCTAACTTAACATGTCGGTCAATGGTTAATGTTTGGTATAAAACATAAGTCTTCTGGCTTCTGAGTAGGTTTGTTAATGGGGCGATAAAGGAATAATAATCAAATTAATTAAAGTTAGTCGACAACTCAGGATTTGTAAAAGACTATCCTGCTATTTTACAAGTCCTGAGTTGTCGACTCAAACTTCTTGCTTACTACTTTGCAAAAAAATGAAGGTAATGACAAGCAAGGGTAATATAATGAGAGCGGATTGAAAGAATTTAATCTCTGCTCCTATCAAACAAGGAAAGAAAGTAATTGCCCCGACCATTGAACCTTTCAGAGCTGCATAACCGTTTTCTTCGTTAGGGTTCAAGTGAAGGGGAAAACGAGAGACTATAGTAGCNACTGCTGCAANTGCAACCCAACTTGAGTAATGCCAACTGAGCTGTCGTGTCCAAATAGGCAAAATAGCGAGGGCAAAAGCCAAAACTGTTGCTACTGATGAGACTGCTAGGGCAGGTCCAACACCAATTTGCAAAGGCGTTGTCAAAATACCAACTTTTCGATCTCGTTCTAAATCTTTGAAGGTAGTAGCGATNTGTGTTCCAAAATCNTACAGAGTAATAGCGCCAAAAACATACCAAGTGAGGGGTTGTACTTGACCAGAGACAACTAAAGACCCGAAAATACTAAGTAAGCCAATACCGATTGGTAGACTGATACTNCCCCAGATTCCGTGTTCCTTCAAAATAGCATTGTAGACATGGGAAATCATTACTAGTCCAATGACTAGNAACCCGGACTTGAAGTTCATCAGGAAACCGGCTACCAGGCATAAAACGTAGCTNCAACTGGCAATAGNTAAGACTTCTCTAGCGGATAGCCGATTAGTCGGGATCGGACGATGTGGATTGACGATTGAATCTTGCTCTCGATGAAAATAGTCATTTTTCATCATGCCGGCGAAATACCCTAGCACTGCGACAGCCAAGGCCATACCAACTCGCCAGGTAAATTGCCCACCCGAAGCGATTAAGGCACCAGGGAGGGTCGCCACAATTGGGATTGCGAAAAGAGGGTAACGAATAATTTCNAGTAACGCTAAAATTCTTGTCATAAATAGCAAAATTGCTATATTCCTTGGATAACGNNCAATCCATCTGAATTTGGATTGTCTTTTAATTTGGATTCAATATTTATTTCAACTCGAGATTATTGGCTTGAAGAAGAATCTACCGTTTGGGCCGCTTCGAGCAAAGCTTCAGATAAGAATTGTGGGTTAACCTCAGATTTCCCTCGAAATGTTCGCACTTTTTCACCGTTAACTTTGAGAATTGCCAGTTCTTTACCACCTAAATGTAAACCGACCTTAGCGTTCCTAGTTTCTCCTGGTCCGTTAACTTCACAACCCATTACNGCCACAGGTATTCGTATTTGGCTTTTTTCTAGTAAGGATTCAACCGCTGCTACAATTTCCTCGTATCCAGCCGTGTCATCTCCTCGACCACAAAAAGGACACGATATAATGTCTAGCATTTGTTCAGCTAATCCGAGAGTGCGGAGAAGTTCTTTAGCTGTTAGTACTTCTTCTACTGGGTCCCCAGTAATTGAAATGCGAAGAGTATCGCCAATTCCTTCCATTAATAGTGTACCAATACCAATCGATGATTTGACGTGGGATCGTCTTGGGGGGCCAGCTTCGGTTACACCTAANTGNAGAGGGTAGTCGTTCATTTTACTAAAGAGGCGATTAGCAGCGATCATGCGCAAAGGGTGGCTAGATTTGATGGAGACTGCTACATCTTCGAAACCATTTTCTTCACAAATCTCAACGTGCCGGTTAGCACTTTCAACTAAGGCTTCTGCTGTAGGGGACGGGTATTTATCAAGTAAGTCCTTTTCAAGCGATCCCTCGTTTACGCCAATCCTTATTGGAATTTTAGCTGATCTAGCTTCGGACAAAACTCGTATGATTCGGTTCTTTTTTCCTATGTTACCTGGATTAATTCGGACNTTAGCTACACCAGCTTCTATTGCTTTTAAAGCAAACTTATAATTGAAGTGAATGTCTGACACAATTGGCACAGGTGAACGTTTGACTAACTGGCTTAGGGCACTAGCATCCGATTGATCTGGGACAGCCACGCGTATGATGTGCACACCGGCCTCAACGCAACGCTCGATTTGGCGCATNGTATTGTCCACATCACGTGTCAGTGTAGTCGTCATTGTCTGAATCGGAATTGCATTACCGTTCCCGATTATTACACCACCAACGTTGATTTGTCGGGTTTTCCTTCGTATGGTTATTGTTTCGTTTGTACTAGGGTTTAGAGGGGGTGTTAGTTGTATAAGGTTAGTTGAGCTTTGCTGTTGCATTTTTTGTNTCGCAGTATTCGCCAAATCAATCAAATATTACCAATCAGATTTTATCCTGTCAAGCTATCTGAGTAAAGTANGATATTCTATTTTATGTTTGGGGTTGACCAAATTTGGCAAAGTCGCTAAAATACCACCGCGTGCTTCAGTTTGAAAAAATACATTTATCTTTCTCAATATTATCTAAAAGGATCATTTACACATATGCGAACAGTAAAACTTGGGCTCATTGGTGCAGGTGGAATTTCTCAGGCTCACTGCCGAGCAATATCACAAATTGAGGGTGCAGAGATCATCGCNGCTAGCGATCTGGTNCCATCNAACTTAGAACGGATGGTTAACACTTGGGGTGTTTCCGAAGCAAATACTTTTAGTGACTATAACGAAATGCTAAANATGGACGAGATTGAAGCTGTTTTAGTTTGTACTCCGACAGGTGTTCATGCTCCACCAACCGTTGCAGCNCTGCATGCTGGGAAACANGTACTGTGTGAAAAACCAATGGAGGCTACATTGGAAGCTGCGACCTCAATGGTACAAGCAGCACATGAAACAGGCAATATTTTGATGGTTGCTCTGAAACTTCGTTACTCACCACAGGTGATTAAAGCCAAGCAAATTGTTGATAGCGGTACTTTAGGCCCCATTTACTATGCGGAAACTATTGCTGATCGTAGGCGAGGTAATCCNGGGGGAAGTTTTATTCGAAAAGCCACAGCGGGTTTGGGTGCCACTGCTGATATTGGTGTTTATGCCCTAGATACAGCTCTATATCTAATGGGACACCCTAAGCCANTAGCCATCATGGGCATTATGGACAACCGGCTTAGTTTGAATAGNACATGGAATCCAGCATTAAAAGAAACTGAAGTGGAAGACTTCGGCGTTGGTTGGGTGTTGTTCGAAGATGGTGCTCGTTTGGTATTCAAGACCAGCTGGTGTATGCATATGGATTCATTAGGAGGTACTATTTTCTTAGGTGAAAAAGCGGGCCTAAGAATTGGGGTTAGTGAAGTTCGTGGTCCACAAGATGGAGTTTTCGTATATGGAGACAATAACGGTGAAATTGAAGATCAGTCATTTACTGAATTTGAGCCAGTTGATGTTTTCGTCGCTGAAGACACAGACTTCATTGATGCAGTCCGACATGGTAAACCTTCACCTATTGATCCTTATGGTATGCTGTTAACTAATGTAGTNTTTCAGGGCGTTAANGATTCTTCAGAAAATGGTGGGCGTGAAGTTGAACTTAAGGTTCCCACCTTTGACTAGTTTAATCGTTATCTATTAGAAGTTTGAGATCGTCTGCTAGGATGATGGCTTAGCAAATATTTAATTTATCATCAGAAGGAGTGTGTCATGGCTAGCTTCGGGCTGCATACAGTCGGAAGACAAAGAAAACTACCGTTGATTGTCTACTTGTTTTTGTTCTTGANTCCGTTTCCATTGATTTCGATAGCACAACTAGATCTAATACAACCAGTATCAAATGGGAANCAAGAACTTTCAGACGATTTTTCTAGTTACGGTTTCATTAGTCCAGCTACACGCTACACAGCCTTCAAGTATCAGCGTGGTTTCATGGCTGGCCTTCAGGGTGGGTGGCATGTCACCAATCGTTTGACACTTGGTGCGGGTATTTATCGCTTGATTACTGAGGTTGAGCTCGGCGAAACTACGGATGATTCAGGAGCAATTACTCCCTTACTCCTGNATTTTAATTATCAAGGNTTCTTACTTGAGTATANCATTGGTCAATTCAAATCATACCGCCTGTTTGCAACAGCTATGATAGGAAAAGGTTTGGCTGAATTTGGTGANAATACTGAATCCACTGACTACCGGCAAGATGACTTTTTTTTGGTTGAGCCTGGTTTCAAGATAGAGTTGAATCCGTGGCCGAATATAGCTCTTGGTCTAGGTTTAAACTATCGCTACGTTTTCGGATCTGAGCTAGTAGGCCTGAAAGACCCTCATCTAAGAGATATTTCTAGTTTGGTTGAACTTCGTTTCGAAGATTTCGACTATTGGTTTTCGCAATGACCGAAATCTTCGAATTGACTTTTTAGAGCCCAAAGACCTTGTGCTGGATTACTAATGTAAAAAAAGTTGGTTTGATAGCCATCGGTTAGATTTNCAGGATCATACTTAGAAACGGATTCTGCCAAGTCAGCCCATTGGTAACCAACACTTTCAACCTCTGATCGACTTAGGTGTTGAGTTGCATAGGTGATGGTGAACCTGCTCTCTGAAGTCCCATGTATGAGGTGGGCAGCTGCTGACAAGTTGCTTTGTAACTCCTCGTTTCTTTTTACCTGGTCCAATGTCGTCTCGGTGCCAAGGTAACCATACTTTCGAATCAGACGATCGATTTCAGCGTCTTCCCCAAATTCTTTTAACCCAGGGGCAATGATGACCAATTCTCCTTTGTCGGCCATGGCCATCCGTGTTCGATAAATAGCTTTATTTCCTAGCCACGTGCTCTTAAATTCAATCGGGTCTAAATATACCACGGTACGCTCAAGTGGTTTGTCTAAGAGGTTAAAATTGATTTGGCGGCTGAGATTTGCGGCTTCCTCAAAAGAGTCTTTGTCATCACCAGCATATAATCCCCTCATTACCGTTTGACCTGAATTATTTAGCCCCATTACGGTCATCAGGTAAACTATCCCTATCTGTTTTAAATAGTTCTGGTGTGCATAGTTGAACATATTCCGAACAGAAGTATCTGTGCGGCCCAACATCTGTTCAATTCCGTCTACTGCACCCAGAAAGTGGGACTTGTTGATCATCTCTGAACCACCAGTTCCAACCAATACGTTTTTAAAGCCGTTTGCCATTCCCACTACTTCGTGTGGGACTACTTGACCAATCGATAAAACTAAGTCGTAATCTCCTTGGACAATGCGCTGATTAATTTCAACTAATATGTCATATTTTAACTTCCCCTTAGAGAGCTCATATACAACTTCAGCTGGAACTTGACCCATTTTTTGCAACCCATTCCGCCAATCATGATCATAAAAAGTTGCTTCCTCCATTGAGCCAAACATAGTTTCAATTTGCTCCGGTGTCATTGGAGAATGTGTTCCTATAGCTGGTAGAATATCAAATTTTCGTTCACTACTTCTGCTACGCTGGTGCCAATTTTGGTATAGAATTTTTGTCAATTGCCCTGCATTGGAAGGTAGGCGAGTAATATCGGGAGGTATCACCAATATTTTTTCTGGTTGATGATGACGATCAAGTAATTCTTGAATCAGTAATTCTTTTTGATCATTATCAATTACTTTTGTTCGGTCACCATGTGCAAAGTGGACAGGCATAAAAAAGGACCAACCTCATTCAACGAAGTTGACCACGATTATACCATTACTTGAACAATACTAGAAGGAAAGGATAATTCCATTGTTGATTTGTAGATCATGGAAAACCAACTTTTGTGGAGGTTCGTTATCGTAACGAGAATTTAGACTGGTAAATGCCTGAACTTTCTTCGTCAACTGGTAATTCAAATTCACTTCTGTTAAAACGCGAAAATCTTTTTGGTTAGTGAAGTTCACCTGATAATAAGTCGTGATTTCTAACATCGATTGGCCAGAAATAGCATAGTTTAGACTAATATAGTTAGTTGATCGAATTAGGTTTGTCACCAAAGCAACCGAGCCTACATCCTCAATTTTTTCATACTCCCACATAGCACCAACTCCAACATACACATCCAAATTAGAGTTGGTTTTATTTGGAGATTGGTCAAACAACTGAAACCGTAACCCTCCGCCAAGCAGAGAACGGTCTTTGAGTAAAATTGATTGGTTGAATTGTTTTTGAACGAAGGCCTCTAGCATTTGCTTGGGCTTTATTGACCGAATCGATCGCCCGTGAATCATTCCCTGATTGATAAATACGTTGGAGTCCTTACTACGAACCTGAAAATCATTTACTGCGAACAAATGATAATTACTCCTCACGTAATCAGTACGGTATCTAAGCTTAAAGGCTTGTGTGACAGTGTTGCCTGAATGATAAGTAAAATCTATACGTGCCTTGTTGTAAAAACCTGTTTCTTTGTTAAGCTGACGCATAGTTTCGGCAGTAAAAACGTTAATTTGAGCTGGAATTTCTAGTAAAAAAAAGAAGAGAATCCAGAACAAAGCCCAAACTGATAATAGTTTAGGAGGCAAAATAAATATCATCGGAAAAGCGAACAACTTTCGATTATGATTCTCGATCACCAAGTATTTAGGGCAAATTTAGGTTGTTCACCAGAACGTTTAGTTCGATTGCTNGGTTTAATTGATCCTTCTCCAAAAANCCCTTCAACTTTGTTAATAACCGTTTCGCTATTAGGAAGACTATATCGTTGATTACATTGGGCAATAATTTCTCCAAATTTTGGGTCAGTCAAACGCAAGATTAAGTCATTTCCCCCTTGGTTACTATTGCAAAGCTCAAGTAATTTTTCTAGTTTTTCTTGATTTTCCAGATCTTGTTTTTGAATTGAGATTTCAAGAGAAGAAGTCGTTGTGTCAATTACTTCATTGATTTCAATAACTTCGTTGATTTGGATTTGTCGAACTATTTCTTGGTTTTCATCTTCATCGCGTCGTCGATCTTGCCCTACGTTACCGCGTACCCAGACGATATTACCTTCTTCGACCAATTCATGGTAATCTTTGTATGTATCAGGAAAAATAACAGCTGGAATTGTGCCTTCCAAATCCTCTAAGGTGACAATTGCCATTTGGTCGCCCTTCTTGGTAGTTATACTTTTGATTTCGGCAATCATTGAAACTGCGTAAACTTCAGTATCTAGACTATGTTCTACCAATGTTTGAGAAGTTGTTGTTGTATAGTATTCGACAATATCTCCGTATTGTTCTAACGGATGGCCTGAAAGGTAAAAACCCAGAATCTCTTTTTCATTTCTGAGTTTTTCCTCATAACTCCAAGGTTCTGTAGGAGTAGAGCTGACTTGTGCTGAAAAGGGGTCTCCTTCGCCATTGCCGTCACCACCAAACAACGAAATTTGGCCTTTCTCTCGGTCTTTTTGGACACTCTGAGCCAATTTCATTATTCGATCTAAATTGGCCAAGTCCTGTGCTCGATGAGAATCTCCAACGTTATCAAAAGCACCCGCTTGGATTAAACTTTCAATTGCTCGCTTGTTCAGCTGTTTCCCGTCAACACGTTCGCAAAAATCTTGTAGCGAAGTAAATGGACCATCTTCCATTCTTACGGTTACTACTTCTTCGATTACTCCCTCACTAACATTTTTCACAGCCGCTAACCCGAAGCGAATGTCATTTTGATCAACAGTAAAAGTTGTATCACTGCGATTAATGTCAGGTGGTAAGACCTTAATCTCTGTCCCTAGGAAATCAGCTAATTTTGCACACTCAGCAATATACTTCATGATTTTGTCGCTGTATGCGGACTCTCCCGTCATCATGGCAGCCATAAATTGACGAGGATAGTGTGTTTTTAGAAAGGCCATTTGGTAAGATAAAATGGCATAAGCTACTGTATGTGATTTATTGAAAGCATAACGGGCAAAAGGTTCTAAGTATTCGAAAATTTCAATTGCTTTTTCTCTTTCTACTCCATTTCCAATACTGCCATTAATGAATTTTTCCTTCATATTATTTAGCATTTCAGCATCTTTTTTCCCAACGGCATATCGTAAAAGATCCGCTTCTCCCAATGTGAAACCAGCCATGTCTTGTGCAATTTGCATTAACTGTTCTTGGTAAATACACACCCCATAACTTTCTGATAGCGATTTCTCCAATAAAGGATGATGGTAAGTAACTGGTTCCAAACCAATTTTCCGTCGAATAAAGCTATCCATCATACCACTATCTAAAGGGCCTGGTCGATAAAGAGCTGGAATAGGAATGAAGTCCTCAAATTTATCGGGTTGTATTTGAATAATAACTCGTTTCATACCAGGAGAAGTTTCGAGTTGAAATAGCCCTGCTACTAATCCTTTGCTTAACATTGCGTAGGTCTTCTTATCATCAAAAGGAATATCATCTAGTTTTAGTTCTATATTCTCATTTTGTTGAATTCGTTCTAGACAATTATAAACTTCAGACAAAGTACGCAAGCCAAGAAAATCGAACTTAACCATGCCAATTGATTCAACAGTCTTAAATTCAAATTGCGTGGCAACTCGGCCACTTTTGTCCTTAAAGAGTGGCACATAATCAGTTAAAGGACCGTTAGCTAAAACTATTCCAGATGCATGAATTGATACATGACGCTTCATTCCCTCTAGCTCACGGGCAAATTTCATCACTTCTTCGTTCTGAGGTTCATTAGCGACGTGACTAAATTCTGGCGATTCTTCTAGTGCTTCGTTGAGTGTAATTCCAGGTGTATTAGGAATTAACTTGACTACACGGTCGACATCCGATAGTGGCACATCCAGTGCCCGCCCCACATCACGTATTGCTTGCTTAGCACCCAGACTGTTAAATGCTGCTACATAACCCACCGATTCTTCACCATATTGATCGACCAAATATTTAATGACTAAATCCCGATGCTCAGGCGCAAAGTCGATGTCGATATCCGGTAAATTGACCCTTTCTAAATTCAGGAACCGTTCGAATATACAACCATATTTGACCGGATTGAAGGTTGTTACTCCCAAAGCATAGAGAGCCAAACTACCACCCGCTGAACCACGAGCATTCAAAGGAAAACCTTGCTGGCGTGTATAGTTGCAGTAGTCCCAGACAATTAAAAAATAACCGGCATAACCCGTTTGTTCAATAATAGAAATTTCATAGTCTAATCGTTTCTGCAGTTCGGTAGTGACACTTTCTACTTTGTCTTCTAAACCTTCTTGGCAAATTTGTTTCAGATAAGAGATTGGCGTATGCCCCTTCGGTACTGCGGTCTCTGGCATTATGCTGTCGTCATAATCAAGCTTCACCTGACAACGATTGGCAATTTCTATGGTATTTGTGATCACCTCTGGGGGGTAATCTGCAAATACTGATCGCATTTCGTCGATATTTTTCAGGTAAAATTGGTTGTCAAAGCGCAGACGATTCTGATCATGGAGATTTTTTCCCATCTGTACACAAAGCAAAACATCGTGCATATCATGATGCCCTTTGGTTAGGTAGTGAGAGTCGTTTGTACCAACTAGTGGCAAGCTAAATTCCTTTGCAATTTCAATCAAAGTTGGCATAGCTTCGACTTCTTGACTCAGACCATGATTTTGGATTTCTACGAAAACATTGTGTTTTCCCAAAATATCGATTAATGTTCTTAAGTTGGCACTAGCCTTATCTTTATTACTTCCAATTAAAGCTGGTACAAATCCATTAATACACCCTGTTAAGGCAATAATTCCTTGATTATATGCTCGTAGAATTTCCATATCAATTCTTGGTTTGGAATAAAAACCTTCGATATAGCCCAAAGAAACTAACTTCATCAAATTTTTATAGCCGATAACGTCTTCAGCTAGAAGTGTCAGGTGGTAGGGACGTTGTCCTTTTTCTCTATCGTTTCTACTTCCTGGTGCTACATAGACTTCACAACCAAGGATCGGATTTACGCCCTCCTTTTTTGCTGTTTTGTAAAATTCGTAAGCTCCAAACATGTTTCCATGATCGGTTAGAGCAATAGCTGGGGCAGAATTTTGGAATGCCCAATCGACCATTTCACTAATTCTACAAGCTCCATCGAGTAAACTATATTCACTATGATTATGTAGATGAACGAATGCAGACATAAAANCTCCCTAGAAACAGAACTGAACGTATCTAAAATTACCTGAGGGGTAGTTAAGNTTGACTATATTGATTGGTCGTAGTGAGTGAACTATATTTTCATTGGAATGCGGATGACATCGGATGAGGAAGTTGTTGTAATTGTCTATCACCTGAGTCAGCAAGAACTAGGTTAGTGGATTCAACGTATTCCGTAATCGTATGAATTTTCTTTGATTGTTTTTCGGATGAAAAGATTTGGAAAGTGGGAAGCTGGAAATGAAGAATNATTCCCATTAGCAAAATNAGACTGACTANTGATAACNGAATTATCTTTCGGTTNCGACTAAAGTAAGACAGAAAGGGGTCTATAAGTGAGGGTAGAAAATAATCAGTTACATTAACAAACCGATTAAACCAAAACTTGCGTGGTTTTCGTTTNCTTTTTTTGATCAGTGTCCGAACATTGATCAGGAATTCGGGTGAAGGCGAGATCGGTTCTTCTCCACGTAGAACAATATCTACTTGTCGAAGTTGCATTAGTTCAAAACGACAATCATCGCAATCCTCTAGATGAGCTTCTACCATTTTCATTTCTGGTTTAGGTAATTCTTGATCTAGATAAGACGAAAGCTGACCAATATAGCAGCAATCTTCAATCTCCCACTTTTTTGGCTCAAATTTTTGCATTATGACTTTCCTCAACTCCGAGTTCTATAAGTTTANGCTTGAGACTTTGCCTAGCTCGATGGACCAAGGACTTAACTGCACTCACGGAACAACCAATAATGGTGCTCACTTCTTGGTAGCTGAGTTCTTGATAGGTTATCAAAATCAAGCTAAGCTTTTGATTGTCAGGAAGGTTGTTAACTTGTTGGCGGATCATCTGTTGGCGTTCTTTTTTTTCATATAATCGGTCTGGTAGATAACGAGTATCACTCAAAAGATTCTCTATAGTAGAGACAATATGATCTGTTGAGTGTTCATCGTATTCTAGATTTAAATCAGAAAAAACATCGGTAGATTGGCGATTTCTGTTGCGAATCTCGTTCCGGCACAAATTGGTAGCAATCAGGTACAGCCAATTTTTGAAATGGCCTTTAGCTTGATATCGCTTTACACTGTTAAGTACTCGCAGAAAAGTCTCTTGTGCTAAGTCTTCAGCTCGGTGTTGATCACTAATGACACGGGAAATATAGCTGATCATCTGATGCTGGTAACGCCGAACGATGAGTTCAAAAGCCCCCATGTCCCCTTTCTTACATCGGATCATCAGTTCTTCATCCGCAGGAAACATACTATTGCATTTCCAAGTTGAACAACCTTTGAGGTTGGTTAGAGGTAATTCCCTGCACTCCACTATCAACAACCTCTTTCATTCGTTCTAAATTGTCAATAGTCCAAGTCCATAAAGTAACACCGCGTTTTTTGATTTCGTGGGCCAATAAACTTGTTATCAGTTTTTCGCTTAAGTTTAGTAATGGAACTCCCATTACTAAAACCTGTTGAATTAGCTGTCTTGCTAATTCAACATCATTCAAACTTTCCTTATCATTACTACCAAGTAAAAAACCTGTTGATAGTGTTGAATCTAGCTGACGAACCTGCTTTAGTACCATTGANTCNAAAGCAATTACCACNACACGCTCGGNAGTATTAGTTCGGNGAATATCTTTCACNACTTGATCAGTAATAGCTGCATCTTTAACCTCAACCACAGCTATAGCTGAAGGACAAATTAAGTCTAGTGATTCGGTCAAAGTNGGTACTTTTTCTCCAGTGAACTTATCGTCAAACCAGCTACCTGCATCTGCTTGACGAACCCTACTCAGTGTTTGTTGGTTAACGAAACCTGTTTGGTTAGTAGTCCGATTCAATGTTTGGTCATGAATGGCTACTACTTTCTTGTCAATAGTTCCGTGGACATCAAGCTCTATACAATCGACGTTGAGCTCTAATGCTTTTTGAAAAGCCACCATTGTGTTCTCTGGAGCTATGGTAGAAAACCCACGGTGGGCAATTTTAACTATCATCGGCTGTTTTTTGGCGCCATTGTTGTAGCTTTTGTGCTACTTGAATGAGTGGTGCGGTCAAAATGGCGGTTTGCTCCTTCTGCAAAAAACGGCAGAGCGCTTCAAATTCAATGGTTTCGATAGGCAGACGTCCTTCCCCGACACCATGAA
>PAYP01000076.1 GCA_002714785.1 Candidatus Poribacteria bacterium
GTCTCCGCGGCTTAGTCAGCGGCGATTGTCGCTTCAACTGACTGGCTGATTCCTTATCGGTCAGACTAATCAATTTGTTTAGCCGTTTGGGGTATTTTTTTTTAATCTTCCTGCTCAATCCCTGTCACAACTTGAGTTTACAGCTTATCAAGATAAATCCTGTCGTTGGCACTCTTAGCCGTTTGTGGTATGATGACTAATAGTTGAGAAGGTAATCTAATGACCCAGTCAGTCAATCAACCTAATCTACTTTATATACATTCGGACCAACATGCAGCAGCAGTAGCAGGTTGCTACGGAGATCAACTGGTTCATACACCTAATTTGGATCAATTGGCTGCCGAAGGTATCGTCTTAGACAATGTCTATTGTCCTTCGCCTATCTGTACGCCTTCTCGAATGTCAATGTTTTCCGGTAGATTTCCATACGAAAATCAGGTTTGGACCAACTATCACACATTAGATTCAGGTATCCCAACCCTAGCTCATGCCATGGGAGCCGCGGGATACCAACCTATTTTATTTGGGCGGATGCATTCGATCGGTCCTGATCAATTACGTGGTTATACTGAACGGTACGTTGGCGATCATTGCTCCAACTATACGGAAAGTAGTGATATAGATCACGGTGAATTGCAAGGTACACAAGGTCCTAAAAGAATCAGCCTGATCAAATCTGGAGCGGGTCAGAATGCTTATCAGGTCCACGACGAAGACGTAGTTGAAGAAACGGTGGCTTATATAAACAAATTAGGTCAAGAAAGACGGGAGCTATCTCAAGCCAGAAAACCGTTAACCCCATTTTGCTTAACTGTCGGTTTGATGCTACCACATCAGCCATTTGTAGCTCGAAAGGAGGATTACCAACTCTATCAAGGGCAAATCAAGTTACCTAAAATACGACAACCGTTCTCTGACCAACTCCACCCATTTATCTACTCATGGCGAAAAGAAACAGGAATTGTATCAGTGACAGAAGCTGAAATTTTGCGAGCTAGAACAGCCTACTGGGCTTTGGTAACTCGAATGGATAAATTGATTGGACAAATTTTGGACGTTTTACGGAAGAACAATTTGGACCAAAACACCTTAATTATTTATATGTCGGATCATGGAGAACAGGTAGGCGAGCATGATTTATGGTGGAAACAAACATTTTATGAACACTCAGTTAAAGTCCCAGCTATTCTATGCTGGCCCGGCCAGTTACCAAAGGGGAAACGGTTTAACCAAGTAATTAGCTCCTTAGATCTGAATGCAACACTATTGGATGCCCTGTCAGCCCCACCTCTACCTAACAGTCGAGGCCGAAGTTTGTTACCACTGATACAATCCGGTCAAACAGCCAATTGGCAAAATGTGGCTTTTTCTGAGTTTTGTACTCACGATAATCATCAGCATCGAATGATACGTCAGGATGAGTGGAAATTAAACTACTATCATGGCCAACCGGTCCAGTTATTTAATTTAGTCAACGATCCGGACGAACTGAATGATTTGGCTGATCAAACTCAATATGCGGATATTCAGCGACAATTGATTGATCGAATACTTGATGGCTGGGAGCCAAACCAGATCGCTGAAATCATAAAACGGAAGAGGGCTGACTACAACATTATTTCTAACTGGGCAAAAAAAACAAAACCTACTGATCACTATCGTTGGCAACTTCGTCCTGAGATGGACTACCTAGACTAAAAATAAACACAAATTGAATGGGAAAAAGAAACAATGAAAATAACCGAGATTGATGTTCGGCTAGTTGATGCCAACTTTCGAAATTTGATCATTACTCAAATACATACTAATAAGGGGGTCACTGGAGCTTCAGAAGTCGTCACCAAACGATTTGATGATGCGACCATGCATGCAGTCCGGAACTTAACTGAAAATATTGCCTTGGTTGGTAAAGACCCACGACAGCCAGCATTACACTTTGAACGTATGTATCGAGATAACCAATGGACGATTGGTACCATTGCAGTTACTGCTATAAGCGCTATTGAAATGGCTATGTGGGACATCAAGGGGAAGGAAATTGGTAGACCAATATATGAATTGTTTGGAGGTCCAACCTTCGAAGATAAAATTCCGGTTTATTGTCATGTCCCAGGTGGAAGTTCACCAACAGAGTTTGCTGATAATATTACCTCTGCTCGCCAAAGAGGTTATCGGGTAATGAAAACCACGTTACCTGTTTATTATGGTCAAGTAAAGCGAGTGTCACATGATGGTTCAGAATACGAGGCCAGTGGAGCAGCATATTCTGGGACCAAGGGCAAAGTTGATGGAAGTCAAAATGAACATCAATGGATTTCCAGTCAGATTATAGAAGAGATTATTGAATATTTTCAGTATGCTCGTCAGATACATGGGAAAAACATAGAACTATGGGTAGATTGTCACGCTCGACTCAGTAGTGCTACCGCCATAAAACTGGTTCATGGCTTAAAGGGACTAGTTGATTTAATTGAAGAACCTGTGCCACCCGAAGATATTAGGGGACTTCAAATCTTGAAACAGGCTAGCTATGCTTGCGGTGGTCCTAAAATTGCCGCAGGCGAACGGACCGCCACTATTTACGATCGGAATATGCTACAGATGGTTACCAAACAAGCAATTGATATTTTCCAGCCAGACTTAGGTAACAGTGGAGGATTCGGTCAATTTCATGAGTTAGCAGGTGTTGCTGCCATGAATAATGTCGCATTAGCACCTCATAACCCAAACGGACCACTATCGGTAGCACAAGGATTACAGGCTATGGCCTTCATTCGAAATGGTCATATTTTAGAAACTGTCGGTAATCAGCAAGAAACTCAACTTGCAGAAGAAATACTGAAAAACCCTCAAGTCATTCAAAGTCAGGATGGTTATATCAACTTACCTACTACCCCTGGCCTAGGGGTTGAATTAAACCTAGCTGGCATTTTAGATAGACCATTCAAAAGATATTATCAAACAACCCGCTAGCCGACGACTTAAATTAAATCACAAATCCTTCCGGAGAATTCAATGTCTGAGACAAGACCCAATATATTATGGTTATGTACTGATCAACAGCGTTACGACACAATTCATTGTTTGAATAATCCGTATATTCGTACTCCACATATTGATCAATTAGTATCTGAAGGGGTAGCTTTCACTCATGCCTATTGCCAGTCCCCAATATGCACTCCTAGTCGAGCCAGTTTTTTGACTGGTATGTATCCTTCGTCGGTTCACGCTTGTATTAATGGCAATCAGATTTGGGATGAAGCAGCACCTTTAGTTACAAAAACCTTAGCTGATGCCGGATACGATTGTGGCTTAGCAGGCAAATTCCATCTATCAAGTGCACAAGGTCGAATTGAACCTCGCGTAAGCGATGGGTATCGTGTTTTTGATTGGTCCCATCATCCTGGGGACGACTGGGCCGAAGGACATGACTATATAGATTGGATCAAATCGAAAGGACACGATTACCGACAAATGTTGGCTGAAAATGGTTACATTCCGAAAGAATTTCATCAGACAACTTGGTGTGCAGAACGAACTATTGAGTTTATGACCCAAGAACGAGAGGGACCATGGTTATTCAGTTTTAACTGCTTTGATCCTCATGCTCCCTTCGATGCCCCACAAGAATTGGTAGACCGGTTTGATTTGGATCAACTGCCAGGCCCTCTTTTTCAGCCTTCGGATCTCAAAGCCCAAAATCGGTTGTCAGCTATTAATTTTCAATCCGAACCTACTGACCCAGCTGATTTTAATGGCAAATTATACCAGGCTAAGTATTGGGCCATGATCGAACTAATTGACGAAAACGTAGGACGTATTATGGCTGCACTGGAAGAATCTGGCCAGAGGGACAATACTATTATCATTTTTACTTCTGATCATGGAGACATGACCGGTGATCATGGTCTACGATTGAAAGGATGTCGCTTTTATGAAGCACTAGTTAGGGTCCCACTGATTATCTCCTACCCAGAAAAATTCGAATCTGGTTTGCAAACTGATGCTTTGGTGGAATTAACGGACTTAGTACCAACGCTACTAGATGCGGCAAATTTACCTATTCCTGACCGGGTGCAGGGGCACTCTTTATGGCCTATTCTAAGTGGACAGACTAATCCTGACTATCACCGAGATTTTGTCCGCTCGGAGTTTTATCAAGCTTTGCCTGATAAAACTTCCTACGCGACGATGATTCGTGATCGACGATACAAATTGGTGAATTATCATGGTCATAATTTAGGTGAATTGTTCGACTTAGACACTGACCCTGGTGAATTCAATAATCTTTGGGATGATGATAGCTATGCTGATATTCGATTTGGACTAATGAAACGGAGCTTTGATTCCTTGGCTATGGCAGTTGATATTGGTTCACCTCGAATTTCTGGTTATTAATAATGTTTGTAATTTGACCCAAAATGACTACAAAATATCCAAGGCCTAGGATTCTCGATCGTATAGAGAGTCCGATGCTAATATTGGCAGGTTTAGCCATCTGTCTTTACCTCGGAAACCTAATGGGAATTTGGACCCGAATGAACTTGGAGTCAGTTTATTTTTGGGCTGCGCTATCTATTGATATAGTATTTGTCTTAGACTTAGTTCTTAAAGTTTCAATCCAACGTGGTGAATATTTGCGCTCACCTTGGTTCCTAATTGACTTAATTTCAACACTACCGATTGTAGATGCGCTGATAACTCTTCCAACTAGTAGTCAAGGCTTTCGTTTCGTACGTGGTTTCAGATTTTTCCGTGTTATGCGGACTCTGAGAACTTTGAGAATGTTACGAACTCTGAATTTGCTAACGACAACAGAGAGCCAAAAATTTTTTAAGCCTTCCAAACTTTTTAACCGAACGATACAAGCTACAGTCTTAGTCTATACGCTTTTGTTCACTGGACTTATTTTTGCTATTTATTCCAAGGTAGGACCTGACAATCCTCAGTTGCTAATCGAAGCACAAATCACTGAGTTCTATTTGGTTCTTGGCACCTTAATCGGAATGCTACTAACTGCTGTTGTCATGCGTTTTTTCATCTTAGAAATTACTAACCACCAATTTCAATCACTACTCGATTTAGCACTTCCATCTCAAGTTTCTAACCATTTTCTTCGTAAGCCAAATGAATATCATAAAACCGTTAGTATGCCTGCCACTGTTATTTTCTGTGATCTGAAAGGTTTTACTCAGACCGTTGAGCAATTGGGCGGAGATCTTCATACTCTCAAAACTCACCTTGAAGAGGCTATGGCAGTGGTCACTGAAGCTCACAAAAAACATGACTTAATTATTGATAAGTATATTGGTGATGCAGTCATGTCATTTCGAGGTGGAAACCTCGTTACTGGGACAGCTGAAGACCACGCCATACGAGTAGTTATGGCTACGCTTGATGGTATTCGAGGCCTACAAAATCTAAAAAATCCTTTTTTTAATGAAATGAAAATCGGAGGTGCTTCCTCAAAAAATGCTCTGATCGGTGCTTTTGGTTCTCGTAACCGGCTGAGCTATACTATTTTAGGCGATCGGGTAAATTTGGCGGCCAGACTAGAATCTTCAGTCTCTCGGTGCCATACTAGCAATCTATTTTGTGATTTAACTCAAAAGTTAACAAGTAGTTGTGATCACTTACTTTGGCGACGGTTCGGTCAATTAAGAGTAGATGGAAAAGATGAGGCAGTGGTAGTTCATGAAGTATTCTACGCTGAAGACTATTCTGATACCAGATGGATTGAGTACTTCCATCAGGCTCTTGAATATTTCGAACGAAAGGAGATCGCCCAAGCCTTAGGAAAATTTCAACAAGCTAATTCTTTTCGATCCGGTGGGGACCCTGCATCTCAACAGTACATAAAGTATTGTGAGATTTTACTTCAGAATGGGTTCAATCGACGTTGGACTCCCGTCTTCGAATCCCAAAAATGAAAACACTTTTTCCACTATACTCTCTGTGGCGGAATTAACCTCTTTCGTAATTCTTCCCACTCATCATCTGTAAGTTGGAAATTAGTATCTAACCGCCGTCCTTTTAAAGCTGAACGATAAGCTGACATGATAGCATTAAAACCCAATTTAGCAATAGAATACCGGCAATAGTGTGGTCTACTATCATCCTGCAACCAAGTTGCTATCGCTTGAGTAAAGCGGCGCTGGGCTAATATATCATCCTGACCGAAATTTGTAGGTTGGATAAATTGTGGTTCACTATTATTCAGTAGATACCCCCAAGATCCATTTTCTCTCCACCAGATTCGACCTTTCGTTGCCCAGATATCAATATTACACCGCGGGTTACAAGATGGAAAATCTGCACTTCCCAAAGCTGTCCTAGTCGATTCAAAGAAAGCACGAATTCCACCATCAAATGTATAAGTTGCCATCAAGTTTTCCGGACAATTTAGCCAATCCAAATCGTAGGTTTCGCCACCATCAATAGCTGCCCACACAGCAGTTGGTGCAACATCCCCAACTGCTAACAAAACTAAGTCCATCAAATGCGTGTCCATATCGGTGATCTCACCCTCTGTACTTGCACGAACAAAGTGAATCTGGCCTAGAGACTTATCTGACTGGAACTGACGCAATTGATCTGCAAAGGGTAAGTATCGCCGTTGGTGATTAACAATAATTTTCAACTTGGTTTCCTGTTCTACTAGATCTAAAAGTTCAGTCTCCCGAGGCCGGAGCGCGATCGGCTTCTCAATTACCAAGGCCTGAACCCCAACTTTGGCTGCTGATTTTATCCAAATATGACGAGGTATAGTTGGCATAGTTACAACGTGAACTATATCTGGTTGTTCTTTCTCCAACATTTCTTCATAGTTATCATAAGTAGCCACATTCAGGAGGTCGGCCACATCTTTTCTACGTTGATTATCAGCCTCACAGATGGCAACGACTTCCATATCTTCTAGACTTTTGTAGGCGGCTGCGTGGTGAACCCCACGACGTCCGCCAAGAATTGCCGTTCTGTAATTTTTCACCTGTTATTTCCTCCAGAACAATTGCATTTAGCCAATCCAAATCTGATTCGATAAAAGATATACACCAAAATTGGTGAAATCACAATTTCATCAAAACTCTTTGATAAAAAGATTGCGGAACGCAACCTCTTGTGGCGGTCCAGAGTGAATCTGTAGTCCAATTAGACCTGATCGCGCACCTGCTGGGTCGTCAAGTTCTGCAGTTACAACTCCGTTCAGAATTTGCAAAATATGGTCGTCTACGGCGAGAATTTGGTATTGATTCCAATCATTCTCATTCAGAACTGATTCCACTATCTCAGGTTGATAATGAACTAAATGTCCACGCAACATCTCTTCGTAGAGTGCTCCCCAGCAATGATCACCAATATCGGCTTGATAACCCGCCATATGTCCGTCTTCTTGTACTAAGCTACGAAACTGAATACCGCTGTTATATCCCTGCAACCGTGTTTCACAAGTAAATGCGAAATTGGCGTATTCTTTTTCTGTTCTCAAAAAATCATTATAGCTCAGATTCTTAGTTGTTCGACCAACTAGAATACTATCCTCAACTTTCCAAAGGTCTGGATCTCCAACCCAACCAGTTAAATCTTTGCCGTTGAAGAGAGAAGTGAAACCTGGTTTCGCATTTACTGATTGCATTTTTAAGTCCTTTTTTTGAAATTGACGTTTCTTTTCTGATTTGAGCTCAAGCTGAAAAACCTACAAAATCCTTGAAAAGGATTGATAGCATACTACGCTAATTTACGTTAAGGTGTCAAATGTTGAGTTGATGGATAGTAATGAGTCGGCAAAAGATATCTTAGAGTATTACAACTAATTGGATAATAGATAGTTTCTAAGCTAACTATCTATTATCCAATTAAGATAGAATTATCAACTGTCTAAACGAGATTCAAAGATCAAAATAATGTGATTATTAATTCGTGCACACGGTGGGCTAGATTTTAGTAGATGAACGCCAAAAACTATTTTAAGCAATCAGTGTTACAAGGAATCGTGAGATCTTTTTGGGCTATAACATTGGTACAGAATAAAATTAGTCTGAGTAATGCCCCTACATCTTATTAATCACAGGGGATTTTCACGTTCGTATTCTAGTCTATGTCTACTAAAATTGGTTCTTTCTTTTTTTAAATTGTTTGTGATACATGTCAGCATACAGCCCATCTAAAGCCAGTAGTTCTTCGTGAGTTCCCATTTCGGCGATTCGACCATCTTTTAAAGCTACAATAGATGTCGCATCCAAAATAGTAGACAGACGGTGCGCAATAACAAATGAGGTACGTCCTTCCATTAGTCGACTCAATGCTTGTTGGATTTTTGACTCTGAATCAGAATCTAGAGCGGAAGTAGCCTCGTCTAGTATTAGTACCCTCGGGTTTCTAAGTATTGTCCGAGCAATGGATATACGTTGTCTTTGACCGCCTGACAAGCCGCCACCTCTTTCACCAACTTCTGTTTGGTAACCTTGGGCTAATTCTTCAACAATAAATTGATGTGCGTTGGCTGAGATTGCGGCTTGCACAACTTCTTCGTCAGTAGCATCGAGCTTACCAAAACGAATATTATCAGCAATTGAACCTTGGAAAAGGTAGTTATCTTGTAAAACAACACCTAATTGATCCCGCAAAGAGCGGATTTTGATTGATTTTAGGTCGTGCCCATCAATGGTAATTTGTCCTTCGGTTGGATCGTAGAAACGGGAAATCAGATTAGCCAAAGTCGTTTTCCCCGATCCCGAAGGTCCAACTAAAGCGATCATTGAGTCAGGCTTCACTTCAAAGGTTATTTGTTGCAGAATTGGTTTTTCCGGTTCATAACTAAATGATACATCACTGAATTTCACACTACCTTTAACTGGAGGCAGATCAACAGCATCAGGTGCTTCTGGTACTGTCGGTTCTGAATCTAATAATCCAAAAACACGTTCCGCAGAAATTAGTGCTTCTTGGATAGTTGCATTAATATTTACCAATTTCATCATAGGACCATAAAGACTGCCCAGAAATTGATAAAAGGCCACCATCGTACCAACTGTCATTTCCTCATTGACAACTAAATATCCTCCATAACAAAGAACTACACCACTACCTAAAGAACGAAAAAATATAGATACGCGACCCATAGTCGTACGTTGCTTAGCTAGATCAAGTTCATCATCTAGCATATCTTGCATTCCATGAAAGATTTTTTGTTCTTGATGTTCTTCACGATGGAAGGCTTTAATAACTTTAGCTCCTGCCACAGATTCGTACATTTCGGTCGACAGATCAGCCCATTTATTTCTCAATCCCCGCCATACATGTTTCATTCCATTAATAAAAAAAAGATAGTTACCAACGACTAAAGGTAGAACTGCTAACGAAACTAAGGTCAATTTCCAGTTCCACTTGAACATGACAACTATCATGGTGGCAAACATCATGACATCAGTTAAGATATCGATCGAAGTATCTGTTACCAATGAACGAAGTGCACCAACATCTTCTCTAACACGAGACAGAATTTGGCCTGTGCCGTGCATATCATAGAAACGCATTGACATTTGTTGCATATGACTGAAGGCCTCTTTTCTCAGGTCGAATAAAATCTTTTGACTGATCCATGTCATTACATAAGTACGAACATATGATAAAAGACCAACAACAATATAGAAACCAATGATAGTTATGAGAACAATAATCAACCATGAAACGGGATCTTGGTCTATCTCAAAATTGAACCATTTAATAACGATTGATTCTTCTTTTGTTTTAGACAGGATATCGTCAATTACGAACCGCTGTACTAATGGCATAAAGAGCTGAGATTGGGCCAAAACTAGTATCAACAGGAAACCAAAAATTAGCCAACCCAAATAAGGTCGACCATACTTGATAATGCGGATAAAGTTTTTCATAGATCAATTCTTATTACGTGCAGCCACTGATAAAAATCACTCTAGTGATTATAAGAACGGGAAGATAATAAAAAATTTGCTCTGGTATATTAGCCTACCAGAGCAAATTGGAGGGGCACTTCAGCTAGGATAATTATATTTTCAATTTTTCACTCAGTCGGATAATAGCACCAAATTTTTCAATGGCGGTATATTCCAAGGATGAAACACTCAAAATTAATTTTTGACAAGCTCTTAGGCTTTGATAAAAACGTTTTTGACGGAAGCGTTGAGATATAGATTGGCCTAACCCACTTATCCCTTCGTTGGACTCAGTCAAGTCAGCTAGCAGTTGAGATGAAAATTGAAACTTAATCTTTAATTTTCGTAGAAGTCGAGCCATCTGCTGATAGATAGCAATAACTTCGTCAAATAACACTAACTCTCTATCTTCAAAGTTATTCTGGATAGATTGGAGGTAAGAAAGAATGACATCTTTACCTTCTAAAATCTGGCTAAGTGGAACTTGTCCCCACTTTAGAATATCTCTAAAATCCGTTTCAGATACTTCCCATGTTTGTTTAATGCTATCTTCGATATGATTAGAAAGTGCTTGATATGCTTCTATTCCCATGGCACTTCCGTTTATTTTTCGACGGATACGCATCAGTTTTCGCGCCAGTCGGAATACACTGTAGGCAGTTTCACGTTCATCTGGCAACCGATCTCGGTCTTCTATCAGAAATTGATAGTAACCATCTAAACCAAGTTCGTAAAAGCCTTTAATAGACAGCCATTTTCTTTCTAGTTCTTTAGCGCTAAAAGCTTTTGTGTAACCATTTTTCCCAAGAATTTGGTCGGGCTCTGAGCTAGCAGCAAAAAATGGATGGCCGTTATCAAAAGGAATTAGTGCAATTCTACCTTCTTTAACGTTTTGGTATAGACGATTCCAGGCAGTTTTATATTCTGCATCGTAGTGTAGTTCGTATTTAAGACCCATTACACGACACACGGTGCGTAACGGATTATGGAAAACTGTATGAATACTTTGTTCTGGGTTATTTCGATTATATGAAATACGGAAGGGCTCTCCTGAGACGGCCATCAAGTAAGGAAGTGGAATATCTAGACCTTGATGGGTAAGTGCCTCATGAACGCAATAGATTGATTCTATTGGTGCTGCGTGTTTAGGTAGGGGGTCTGCATCCTGGCGCATTTTTAAAACCTCTTAATTTAATTAATTATGAGTTGTCTTTATTTGTTAATCGATGGACTTGACTGCCTTAAGTAAATCACTCCATCTTAAAATCACACCCATTAGCAGACGATCTCGAAAGAAAAACGTTTATGTTTGACGCAAAAAAATATTTTTCCTACTAATAGATATGAGGTACATGAAAATACGATACATTATTGTAATCGTTTCAAATAGATAAACAAAAATTAATTAATATCCCAACCTCTAGATCTAACCTTTAGAGTTGATTCAACAAACATAGATTTCCCTTTTAAGAATAAACTACTACATGGTAGAAGATTCTGCAATTTGACCTCCAATCATTGAGAAATTCCCTATCTCAGCCACTAGCTAGAATCTTTGACAATTATAGGATTACTAGTTGGCAGTTTTTTATCCATAGTGATACCTTGGTTGCTTCAAAATCAATTTCTGCGTGGAATGAGTTAACTCTAATGGGTCATGTTGCAAGAAAATTTGTTCGATTTTTAGCCCAGTTAGTCACTCAACAACTTTCCTTATCACGTTTGAGCTGGTAGTATCGCCTTTTCTAAGTGATTTCATGATGAAATCATAAATCACTAGAAATAAAGCTCTCTGTGATTATAAAGGCAAAGCTTATTAATTTGCTACCAAGACAATCAATAACTCCAAAAAACAAACCATTCAGCAATTTCTTGATCTCGTACGAAAATTACAGTCTTTAGCCGAATTAGTCTCGTGAAAAAGTAATTGGAAATCTTTCGGATTAAAAAGACGATCTGATCAACAAGCAATTTTTTCCAGCTAATATACCTCATCTGAGATCAGAAAATTCAGCAAGATAATATAAAAAAAGTTGAAGTAAGAAGTTGTATTTAGTGGTGTGCAGATTTATTTGCTAAGAAATGTAAGGGCTTACGATTGGTAGGATATCGTGGTATGCGAAATGGTTTTCATATTTTATTCGAAATTATCGGATAAGATTTGCAAGATACTCTAGCATCACAACCAGCTACTTTTAAGGCTGAAAAAATCCGTGTGACCAGAATCGTTCATTAACTCGACAAAAATGTTTATTAGATTTCGCAACATGAACATCCGCTGGGTAATCCGAGGCTTCAATAATATTAGGAACTAGCTTGTTTCCCTAAACTTGATTATTACTTTTATTTTCTACTATCTGATTTAGATCAGGATATTTTCGGTGCCAATCCGTTATTTTTTGATAGGCAGAACCAACTTGACATAACAAGCGCTCAGACAGATGATGACCAACCAATTGCAAGCTCAGAGGTAAATTATTCTTGGTAAAGCCACAGGGAATGGATAATGTTGGTAGGCCATTGTAGTTAAAGGGGACGGTAAATCGTTGAAATTTAGCTGGCCGATCAGTCATTGGACCATACAAACCTTCTGCTGTAACCGGGTGTGGTGGTGCTGACATCGAAGGGCAAACCATCAAGTCAATTTCTTTCATGGCCCGTTGAAAGTATCCATTACACTCAGCTCTCAGATTATTGGCTCTAGCATATTCAGCTCCTGTTACCGTCGCACCTTTGTCTAACCAGCCTCGAAACCAGGGCCCATAACTTTTTTTTTGAGATGGATAGGTAGAACGATGTGCGAAAACTGCCTCAGCAGTACACAGTATTGGCCAAGCCAAAATGTATTCATCTAAGTTAGGTAAGTCAATATCGATTAATTCTGCGCCCAAACCAGTCAATATCTCTACGCTTTGGCGGATAGCGTTAGCCAGTTCGTTATCAATATCCGAGGTGGCAAAATTATCGTTGTAACCTATACGTATACCTCTCAGATTAGATAAACTCTGATTGGGTGCGCTTAACATTCTGGAAACCGGTTGACATAGAGTAGTTGGATCTTTTTTATCTGACCCAGAAATAACTTCTAGCATGATGCTTGCATCATCTACACTACGAGTCATTGGTCCTATATGATCCATCGACTCAGCTAATGCTAAGACTCCATGACGACTGACCCGCCCCCATGTAGGTTTAAGCCCTACAATACCACAAGCTGCAGCCGGAAAACGGATAGAGCCTCCCGTATCACTACCGAGAGAACCAAAGCAAAGCCCACTGGCTGTTGCAACTCCAGAACCACTCGACGATGAACCGGTCCAATGATTTATGCTCCACGGATTGATTGGAATGGGAAAATCGGGGTGGTAACCACCCATAGCACCTTCTGTCAGGTTAAGCTTACCTAGTAATATGGCTCCCGCTTGGGCCAGTCTTCGAACCACCGTGGCATCAAATCCAGGAATATGGTTCACATTAACTCTCGCCCCTCCCATTGTCCGAATACCCTTGGTATAACAAAGATCCTTGACAGCAATTGGAATACCATGAAGTAGTCCTTTGTAATGGCCAGATAGAATTTCTGTTTCGGCTTTCTTGGCAGTATCTAACGCTAATTCGCTCGTGACAGTAGCGTAACTTTTGAGATATGGGTCGAATTTGTCGATGCGTTCCAGTAATGAGAGCGTTAATTCAACTGGGGATATTTGCCTAGAGTTAATTAGCTTCGCTATTTGAAGAATAGTGTTAAAGTGCAACATTAGTCACGAATTGTAGTTCACTAGCTTGGCGGTCGGAAAAAATCCCATAACTTCTTCAATATACTCTTTACACCCTTTAATTGCTCTTTTTGTTCATCTACCTGCTCTTGTAATAATCCTAGTCCCAATCTGATTTCGGTTGCTTCCCGACGCATTTGATCCGATAAATCCACCATTTTTTCTATTTTTTCTAATTTTTTTTGTAAACGGTTAATTTTTGAGCTTTGGAGTGAATTAATCGCCCGGCTAGAATGATAAGTATCCTCTTTATTAAGCAATTGTAGATAAACATTTATTTTACCTGCTGACTGTTCATCTGATTTGGAATCAGTATGAGAATCAGATGGCTGCATCGATAAACTGCTTAAATAATTGTTTGGCAATTCTGTGGCGCTTCCACATGAGTTCAGGGTGAAATTGAACTCCAACCGCAAAAGTATAGCTAGAATTTTCAATAGCTTCAATTACTCCATCGGTGGCGATAGCGGTGGCTTGGAAACCGGAAGCTAAATCTCGTATTGATTGATGATGGTAAGAATTAACACGAGATGTCGTAGTGTTAGCTGACTGGTGCAAGATAGTGTCTGATTCAATATGGATTGTATGAGCTGCATACCAACCGACGCTTTGCTGGGAATGGCTAACATTCGATGTCGGTATTTGGCTCCTGATATCTTGAAAGATAGTACCACCCATAGCTAGGTTGATCATTTGTGCGCCACGGCAAATCCCCAACAAGGGTAAATTTTTCTCTAAAGATTGGCGTACTAGATACAGTTCCATTTGATCACGGATTGGGTCAACCCGGCCAATTTTCGGATGTGGTTGTTCCCCAAAAATTAGAGCATCAGGATCTCCACCTCCAGATAATAGAAGACCATCAGAGATGGACAAATACATGTCCAAAACTTGACGGTTTTCAGTATGAGGGAGAATGATAGAACTGCCCCCGACCGCTTCTATGGCTTCTGCATAATGTCGGGAAAGAAAATTAGTATCAGCGTCCGCTTTACAAGTAATACTAATAACAGGACGTTCAAAAGAATTTTGTTGTTCCATCATGCTCCAGTAAATGTGAACCCGAGACTCAAAAACTAAATACTAAATAATCCAAATCGATAGTGTCTACTTGATATTGAGTGTAACGTACTCGGGTCGACCATTACTATGAAGGACATGCAGCAAAATCTTGGATTCTTTGGCTACTGCATTCAGACGAGTACGGTAATCTTCTATGTTGGCAACTGGTTCCCAGTCAATCTCCTTGATTAGGTCCCCAATCTGCAGGCCGGCTTTTTCTGCTGAGCTATCTTCTTCTATACTAGTTATAACGACCCCCTCTTCATCCTGGTAGTCATACTGGTTAGACAATTCATCTGTCAAATTTACTACTTTCATTCCTGCGAATCGTTCTGATTGATCGTCATTGGGTTCACGTCCCATGTCTTGTCCTGTCTGTAAGTTGGCTAAGGCCTTTTCTGTTCTCTTCCCCAACTTAATTTTTAGATTCTTGGTTTTACCCTTTCGAACGACTTTTACGCTAACACGCTCACCAGCTCCAGCATCGGCTACAATATTTCTCAAGTCATCTCCATCCTTGATCTGCTGCCCATCAAAAGAAATGATAACATCTCCACGCTTAAGACCCCCTTTATCGGCTGGACTATTCGGGCCTACCATAACTACCAAGGCTCCATTTGTATCAGGCAATTCATATTTCTCAGCAATGTCTTTAGTCACTCCCTGGAATTGTATACCAAGCCAGCCACGTGTCACTTCACCATCTGTTTTCAATGCCTGCATGATCTTCTGAACCAGATTACTGGGTATGGCAAAGCCAACACCAACATTACCTTGAGACATACCATTGCTAGTTAAAATAGCTGTATTAATACCAATTAATTGCCCGCGCACGTTAATCAAAGCACCACCGCTATTGCCTCGATTAATAGCAGCATCAGTTTGAATAAAATCTGCATAGCTGGCTATACTTACATCGTTAGTGTCTCTTCCTTTTGCGCTGACGATACCTCGAGTAACGGTTTGAGACAAACCGAAAGGACTACCAATAGCAACCACCCATTCGCCAACTTCCAAGTGACTAGAATCCCCGAAGGTTAAATGCGGCAAGTTTTTTTCCTCGATTTTTAGTAAAGCTAAGTCTGTACCATCTCGCCCAGAGTCAGTACCAATAATTTTTGCTTCAAACTCACGACCATCAGATAATACGACTTGGACATCACTAGCACCTTCAATCACATGATTATTAGTCAGAATATATCCGTCAGAGCTGACAATTGCGCCAGAACCAAGGCCGCCTGGTACTTCACGTTGCCTTGGTGTTGATTCCTCGTTACTACCTTCTGGTGGGACTGCATCAGGAAAAAATCGTCTCCATTGTCTAAAGAAATCTTCATCAAATGGCATTTGTTGACGACGATTTGAAATCATACGTGTCGTTGTAATCTGAACCACCGCAGGTTTTGCTTTATTCACTAAATTAATAAAGGCCCGATTAGCTCTTTCTAAATGCTCTTGGTCTAGGCTCAAATTATTCTGCTCTGACTGGGCTATCGCAGTAGGTAAAATAATTGTTAAAGCTTGCCAACTAATAAACAAAACTAGAACAAAACCTAGTAGTGATCTTAGTCTTTCGATCTTTATTAGATTTGAGTATTCTGAGGTCTCTAATTTCATTACTTATTTCCCTTAGTTGTCTAAATTTTTGTCTTTATTTACTTTTGAGTATGAATTAAATGCTTAATTTGATCAATATATTGATCAAATCCAAAAATACTTTGCTGACGAGTTTCCATATCTCGGACGGCAACTTCATTTTTAGCTAACTCATCGGGTCCAATTACTAAGGCTAGGGGAATTCCCTTCCGGCTGGCATATCCAAAGGTTTGACGAAATGATTTAGGCTCTAAATAAACTTCAGCATTTATACCAGCCCGTCGTAACTCGGCCAATCGCTTAAGTGATTCTGGCATCATATCTTGGTTATAGGGAGCCACTAAAACTTGGGTTGTGGTTTTAACAGCAGGTAACAGATTAAGTTTCTCCATAGAATCAATCAACCGCTCCAAGCCAAAAGAAGTACCAACAGCCGGAATATCTCGACCGATATATTGTCCAATTAGTGTGTCCCACCTACCACCACCTACAACACTACCAATACCAGCAGTTTTTACTACTACTTCGAAAATCGGACCTGTATAATAGTCAAGACCACGCGCTAGCGACGGATCAAATCGGTAGTGATCTGTGGGTACACCAAAAGTCTGTAATGTTTGTTGAATTTCTCTCAGTTCGTCAATTCCTTGACTCGCTTGCCCAAATTCACCGATTAATTGGTCTAATTGACTAAGAATATCATCACTTTCCAAAGAGATGACGGTGAATATTCTGTCTATTTCGTCTTTAGAAATTCCTTGTTGAATTAGTTCTTCTTGGACTTTTTGGCTGCCAATTTTATCCAGTTTATCAATCGACCGACATACTGCACGGAGCTGATCGGGTATGCCTGCATAGGCCACCATTCCATCTAAAATTTTGCGATTATTGATAAGAATATGAAAATCATCAAAACCTAAGTTAACCATCATCTCATTAATAATTGCTAGGATCTCTGCTTCTACTAGCATGGACGAACTGCCCACGGCATCAATATCACACTGAGTAAATTCACGATATCGGCCTTTCTGTGGTCTTTCACCTCTCCAAACTTGCTGGATTTGGTATCGTTTGAAAATAGGTCGAACAAGTTCTGAGTTACTGCCAATCGTTCTGGCTAGTGGTACAGTCAAGTCATAACGGAGTGCCAAGGTGTTTCCATCTCGATGTGCTAAACGGTAAATCAGATTTTCTGCTTCTTGGCCATATTTACCAGTCAATATGTCATAGTATTCGATCGCTGGTGTTTCCAGAGGTTCAAAACCATATTTTTCAAACACAGATCGCAGTTGATCAGTGACAAAATTTCGGTATACCATTTGTTCTGGCAATCGATCTCGAAGACCAGAGTAGAGACGAGGTTGAATGGTATTCATGTTGCTCCTAGTGTTTATCGTTAACTACGGAATACAACGACAAGCAATGTCATTATATTACATGCTCACAAAGTAAAAATCTAATTATTAAGACTTCTGGTTTCGGTTGATGTTCGCAAAACACAAAAAAAGCCGCAAGTGAAGTACCTCACTTGCGGCCTGCAAAAGTAATCCCTGATTAATTACTTAGTATCCAATTACACCAATACCTTCGCGGTAAGTTGCCGCGGAGCGGTGTAGAGAATCTAACTCCTCGCTACTTAGATCAATCTCCACAATTTTTTCTATACCATCCGCACCTAGAATGATTGGTACACCAATATAAAGATTATCAATTCCATATTGGCCTGTTAAATGTGCGGAACAAGGAATTAGGCGTTTTTTGTCTAGAACAATGGCTTCTGCCATCTGAGCCAGAGAAGCACCGGCAGCATAATATCCACTAACTTTAAGAAGTTCTACTATTTCGCCTCCACCATTCCGCGTCCGATCTGAAATTTCGTCTATTCTTTGTGTTGAAATCAGTTGAGTAATTGGGATTCCACCAACCGTCGTGTATCGAGGCAATGGTACCATAGTATCCCCATGGCCTCCCATTACCATTGCCGTAATATCTTCAACCGATACATCAAGTTCCATGGAAATAAAAGTTCTGAACCGAGCCGAATCTAGAATACCAGCTTGTCCTACTACTCGTTCAGCAGGGAACCCACTAACTTTCCAAGCGTGATAAGTCATAATATCAAGTGGATTAGTCAGCATCACAATCACAGTATTCGGTGAATGTTTTACTACATTTTCAGCTACTGAAGCAACAATCTGGGCATTGGTATTAAGCAAATCTTCCCTTGTCATTCCCGGTTTTCTCGGTGAGCCTGACGTAATAATAACCACATCAGAATCAGCAGTTTCTTCATAACCAATTGAGCCCGTTAGTTTAGCATCAAACATTTCTACTGGGCCGGCTTGTGCCATATCCAATGCTTTACCTTGTGGTACACCATCAACGATATCGACCATTACGACATCACCCAGTTGCTTCTGTGCGATGAGGAACGCCGCTGTCGCACCGACATTACCAGCACCAATTACGCTAATCTTTTTTCTTCCCACGTGTCTTACTCCATATTTTCTATGATGGCCGAGCCAAATTCAGATGTCTTTAGCTTAGTTGCTCCATCCATAAGGCGTTCCAAATCGTAAGTTACTCTCTTTTGAATGATCGTCTGTTCCATTCCCTTGGTCACTAAGTCTGCTGCTGGCTGCCAACCCAAATGTTCCAACATCATTACAGCAGACAGGATTAACGAACTCGGGTTAGCAACATCTTGATCCGTGTATTTGGGTGCTGTCCCATGTGTGGCTTCAAATAGAGCCGCCACATCACCGATATTTCCGCCCGGCGCCATCCCAATTCCACCGACTTGGGCAGCACAAGCATCCGACAGGTAGTCCCCGTTCAGATTAGAGGTGGCAATTACATCGTAATCAGCGGTTCGTGTCAAAATTTGTTGCAGCATACTATCAGCAATCCGGTCCTTAATAACAATTTTTCCTTCCGGAATTTGGCCGTCATGCTTGTCCCAAAGATCAGCTTCAGAAATTGTCTGATCCGCAAATTCATCAGTTGCTAATTCATACCCCCACTCAGAAAAAGCGCCTTCGGTAAATTTCATAATGTTACCCTTATGAACCAAGGTCACACTCTCACGCTGATGGTCAATTGCATACTGGATCGCCATCCGAACTAGGCGTTTTGTACCAAAAATACTAATCGGCTTTATGCCAATACCGGAGTCAGGACGAACTGTTTGTCCCATCTCATTCTGCAAAAAATCGATCACGCGCTCAGCTTCTGCTGAACCTTGCATCCACTCGATTCCTGCGTAGACGTCCTCTGTATTTTCACGAAAAATCACGACATCCATATCTTCGGGGTTACGCACTGGGGTAATAACTCCCTCAAAATGCCGAACGGGTCGAACACAAGCAAACAAGTCGAGTTCTTGACGTAAAGTCACGTTCAGGCTGCGAAACCCACCACCAACAGGTGTAGTCAGAGGTCCTTTGAGAGCCACACCAAATTCTCGGATGGCTTGAAATGTATCTTCTGGTAGCCATTCACCATACTTGTCTTGTGCATTCTCACCCGCATATATATCAAACCAAACGATTTGTTTTTCTCCATCGAATGCTTTCTGAACGGCAGCATCGATGACCCGACGGGTAGCTTTCATGATGTCCCGTCCAATACCATCACCTTCGATTACTGGAATAATTGGTTGGTTAGGTACTGTTAGCTTCTGTTCACTATCTTTTTCAATTTTGTCCCCGTCTAGAGGCAAGGAAAGCTTGTCATAATTACCCATTGTTACTCCTAATAGTATTTGGCTTGATTACCCAGTAAAAAGGTTAATTTTTGATAAAGGCGTGATCAACCCGACGTAAACGATCATGAACACTTAATACCTGATCAGGCACGTTCTGATCTTCTTCTGTATCAGGAACAATTTTTGGATCAGGTGCAATCACCGGCCTTATGATTTTAAGTTGTAGTTGTTCCCTTCCATCCATCATCCAACCAAATCCACGAAAAACGTAAGTCAACAGAGTTCGATCTGCATCACTGATTCCCAAAGCTTCCTGAACACTCCAAGCCCCAAAGTCCGTATTTGGCGTAAGACGAAGAGGTGGATCATTTTCTCGACCAGGTCGAACCACGCCCTCTACCAATGCAATTTGATAAAGCCTCTGGATGATTCCTAAACGATTTAGCTGATGATCAGAAAGCTGAATCTCCCCTTTATCAATTGCTGCAAATAATGGAGAAAGATAAATTGCAGCTCTCGGATCCTGTTGGATTTGGTTACCACGACCAGCTGCAGAAATCTCTGGGTGTCCAAACGTTGGTATGCTAGTTGAGCCTTTCAACCTTTCTCGTATTAAGACTTCTTGTTCTTCTGTAGATAGTACTTCCAATTCTTGGATCAATCTAGTTAAATTGTGAATCGCGCCAAAGTGTCGTTTTCCATCTAGAATCATTTGAGAAGCAACGAAAAAGTCAGAAGTACTGAGAGCATGAAGAGATGCCATATAACGGGCTACCATATTCGATGCTGCAGAACCATGATGAGTCTGAATCATACCCATCATTTCTAAAATTTTTCCTTCAACCTTAGCTGCTTCTCGTCCTAATAGTAAACTATAAGTAGTTTGAAACGCTGTTTTCTCATTCGACTGATGCTCGTTAACGAAATTTATGGTTTGTTCTGCTAGGTCAGCTACTGACACCTCATTATTTTCTTGCAAACGATAACGCATATAAGTTGACATNGCACCNATAGCCACATTACNCATATGGTTGGAAATTTGCTGNATTAGGAANAGGCCAGAATGACGACNATCACTAAACCCTTGATCAGNTCGATGAGCTGTCTCGCCTTTTTTNAAAGCNGACAAATGCTGAATTACCAACTCTGGTCCTGCNTCTGGGTANGCTTTCATGAAANTAGCTACTAGATAAGGGACAGTTTGACGNNCATCTAGTCCTGATCGACGNTCTTTGATTGTACGGTAAAATTTTCGGTCTATCAGAGCTGCNAGNACATCTGCTNGGTCAAGCCCGTCTATTNTCTCTGGTCGTCGACCAAACAAGCCTGCGTAGATTAGTTGGGCNGGAGTCAGTTTACCAGCCACAATTTCGCCCTCTCTAACTTGTCCACGAATAGAAAAGCTTCTGATTTGCAATTCAATTTCGGTTCCTTCACAAATTGCAGTAGCTGAGTGCTGAACGGGATTAGCAAATACAGCAGTTGACTGAGGTAATGATGACAAACCTGCTAGTGTAGAAGCAATTTCTTTCTCTTCTAAGGTCTGGCTTCTTTCTATGGCATCTGAAACCGGAGTATAGTTTGAGGGTGGCGGGAGTTCTGACAGCGTTTGTCGAATCAGGCGTAATCGTTTTTGGGTCGATATTTCCATTGCACTTCCTTTCTTATGTATTTCAGCCGAGGCGAATTATATATCACTTTCTTACGATAAACACTTTAATCAAAAGCAGGACTAATACCCATACTTGAAATCAAGAGTTGATTAATCTATTGAACAGAACTCAATGCTAGGTCACGGCAATTCAGTTGAGCCCATCAAATAGCGGTCAACCTCACGAGCAGCTCCTCGCCCTTCTTTAAAAGCCCAAACTACTAAGCTTTGACCACGACGCATATCTCCAGCTGTAAATATACCTGGGACGCTAGTAGTATAGACATCTTCATCGGCTTGTACATTCGAGCGAGCGTCTCGCTCCACGTCTAGTTGATCAAGCATAGCATCATCTGGACCTAGAAAACCCATAGCTAATAAAACCAAATCGGCTGGCCAAACTTTCTCGGTACCTTCTATTGGTTTTGGGAATGGCCGGCCGTTGTCCCCAGGCACCCATTCCACCTGAGCTGTATGGAGTTCTGTCACATTACCATTGACATCTCCAACGAACTTAGTCGTGTTAATTAGGTATTCTCTTGGGTCTGCCCCAAAGCGAGCTGCAGCTTCTTCTTGCCCATAATCAAGTTTATAGATGCGAGGATATTCTGGCCAAGGGTTATTGTCAGCTCTTTCGTCAGGTGGGCGTTGCATAATTTCAAACTGGGTTAGCGATTTACAACCATGCCTCAAGGATGTTCCAACACAGTCGGTACCCGTATCACCACCACCAATAACAATCACGTGCTTATCCTGAGCAGAAATGTAACCATTATCTTGAAGCTTGGAATCTAGCAAGCTTTTGGTGTTCTGGTGCAAAAATTTAACGGCAAAATGGATACCATCAAGTTCTCTACCCTCAATGGGTAAATCCCGAGGCTTAGTGGCACCGCCACAGAGAACCATCGCATCAAAAGAATCCATCAATTCNTTGGCCTCAATATCTTTCCCAATTTCAGTATTAGTAACAAAACTAATTCCCTCTTCCGTCATTAAATCAACACGCCGTTGTACATATTTTTTGTCCAACTTCATATTCGGAATACCATACATTAGAAGGCCTCCGATACGGTCGGAACGTTCATAAACAGTAACCCAATGGCCGGCTTTATTGAGTTGAGCTGCACAAGATAAACCTGCTGGNCCAGAGCCGACTACAGCTACCTTCTTTCCAGTTCTTTTCTCAGGCAGTTCAGGTACAATCCAACCTTCTTCCCACCCNTTGTCTACTATCGAAACCTCAATATTTTTAATTGTTACTGGAGGCTCGATCATGCCTAACACGCAAGCTCCCTCGCAAGGCGCTGGGCAAACCCTACCCGTAAATTCCGGGAAATTATTGGTTTTGTGAAGCCTGTCTAGTGCTTCTTTCCAAAGCCCTCGATAGACCAAATCATTCCATTCTGGAATTAGATTATTGATGGGGCAACCAGAAGCAGCTGGGCTAGCCTCTGGTAACCGCATTCCTGTGTGACAAAAAGGTATGCCACAATCCATACAGCGCGATCCTTGNGNTTTAAGCTTACTCGAGTCGAAATGAAGATGGAACTCTTTCCAATCCTTGATACGTTCTAAAGGTGAACGGTCGGCCGGAAGTTCCCGATCATGTTCCATAAATCCGGTCGGTTTTCCCATTCTGTCTCCTTGACTGTCAGTCGTTTGTCAGTTGGCTCCGTTATTATCNATTGTTTTTAAATGNTANTTTCTTNCGNAGATCAAATCTTAAACAGCTCTTCTNAATGCTGCTAACCAAGCNTCTTCACCTTGAAGGCCTTCTTTTTGTACTTCNTCGAAAGCCTCAAGTACTTTTTTGTAATCGTTNGGAAATACTTTGACAAATTGATTAACTGANTTTTCCCAATCTTTCAANACCATTTCTGCTACGCTACTATNTGTGTATTGCATGTGCCTTTTTATTATNTCTTTCAGTTCNTCAATCTCAGAGGGATCTTCTAGTTTTACCAAACTACANTGTTCTTGGTTACAACGGATGTGGAAGTCTCCATCTTGATCTAATACATACGCAATACCACCAGACATNCCCCCCGCAAAATTGCGACCNGTNTTNCCAAGAATCACAACCTTTCCACCAGTCATATACTCACANCCATGATCTCCGACACCTTCAACTACAGCACTCACACCGCTNTTTCGNACACAAAATCTTTCACCAGCTATGCCTCGAATGTAGGCTTCGCCAGATGTAGCNCCATAAAATGCTACATTGCCAACTATGATATTTTCTTCAGCTTTGAATTTGGAATTGGCTGGAGGATAGACAACTAATTTACTGCCAGATAACCCTTTACCAAGATANTCGTTGGCATCNCCCTCTAAAAGAAAAGTCATACCCGNTGGAGTAAANGCNGCGAAAGATTGACCAGCTGACCCCTGAAAATGAAGGTTAATAGTATCTGAAGGCAAGCCATCAATACCGAAATTACGCGTCACTTGACTACCTAAAGTTGTTCCCACAACACGATCGATATTGGTAATAGGTAATTTAACATCCACTTTTTCCCCTTTTTCTAGAGCTGGCTTGCAGAGGTCAAGTAAGAATCTATTATCAATCGATTTATGTAGGCCGTGGTCTTGATCAATCTGACGATAACGACCAACGTGCTCCCCAACTTTGGGCTGATGAAGAAGAGGTGTGAGATCTAACCCTTTAGCCTTCCAATGATCGATGTCCTTCTTGGGTTCTAACAAGTCTGTCCGGCCAATCATCTCGTTAATAGTTCTAATTCCTAAGCTAGCCATGATCTCCCGCATATCTTGAGCGATGAAATGAAGAAAATTAACCACGTAGCTGGGGTCCCCCATAAACTTTTTCCTCAATTCTGGATTCTGGGTAGCAACACCAACTGGACATGTATCTAAATGGCATACACGCATCATGATGCAACCCATAGCTACTAAGGCTGTTGTGGCAAATCCAAATTCTTCAGCTCCTAATAATGTCGCTATTACTACATCCCGACCCGTTTTTAATTGTCCATCTGTTTCAACCACAATTCGAGACCGTAAATCATTTAGAACCAACGTTTGGTGTGTCTCAGCAAGACCAAGTTCCCAAGGTAAACCAGCATGCTTGATGCTTGTCTGAGCCGAAGCACCCGTTCCACCATCCAAACCACTAATTAAAACTACATCTCCGTGCCCTTTTGCAACTCCAGCGGCTACGGTTCCAACCCCTACCTCGGAAACNAATTTGACATTGATCCGAGCCTTTGGGTTCGAATTTTTNAAATCGTGGATCAATTGGGCTAAATCTTCAATTGAGTAAATGTCATGGTGCGGTGGTGGTGAAATTAATTCAACTCCGGGTGTAGAGTGTCGAACTGAGGCTATCCAAGGATAAACTTTGTTACCCGGTANTTCTCCACCTTCCCCAGGTTTAGCACCTTGTGCCATTTTAATTTGAATTTCTTCAGCATGAACCAGATAGTTACTGGTGACCCCAAACCTGCCTGAGGCGACTTGCTTAATTGCGCTATTTTTAGAGTCTCCATTTGGTTCCAATGTATAACGATCGGGATCTTCTCCNCCCTCTCCAGTATTACTTTTGGCCCCAATCCGATTCATGGCTATAGCTAAGGCTTCATGAGCTTCTTGACTAATTGAGCCATAAGACATTGCACCACTCTTAAATCGTTTAAAAATGGACTCTACAGGTTCAACTTCTTCTATTGGGATAGGAGTGTCAGCCAATTTAAATTCCAGCAATCCTCGAAGTGTACCTAACTGCTCTGATCGATCGTTGATTAAATTCGCATAATCTTTGTAAATCTCGTAATTTCCACTTCTTGTTGCCGCCTGCAGTTTATGGATAGTCATCGGGTTGAATTGGTGATACTCACCATCTTGGCGCCATTGATAATGGCCACCAACGTCTAGTGTTTGGTCTTTTGCGGGCGTTTGTGGATAGGCCCGTCGATGTCGAATAAGAGATTCCTCAGCAATTACATCTAAACCAATACCTTCAATTCGACTTTCAGTCCAGGTGAAGTATTTATCGATTACCGATTGTTTAATGCCTACAGCTTCAAAAATTTGAGCCCCTCGATAGGATTTTATAGTAGAAATGCCGATTTTCGCCATAACTTTGACGACACCCTTAGTTGCTGATTTCACGTATCCTTTAATCGCACTTCTATAATCAATGTCGGTCAGTTGTCCCTCACTGATCATGTCAGCCAAACTTTCGAATGCTAAATAAGGGTTAACAGCTTGTACTCCATAACCAATCAGTACGCAGAAGTGATGAACTTCACGAGGTTCACCAGACTCTAAAGCAATTCCTGTTTGAGCCCTTGTACCTTGCCGAATTAAATGATGATGAAGTCCTGCAACAGCCAATAAGGCTGGAATAGGCACATTGTCTTCGTCATGGCCACGATCTGACAATACTAGAATCGTTGCTCCATTAGTAATAGCTTTATCTGCTGCAACGAACAGATCTTCCATCGCTTGTTCTAAACTACTTTCATCTGAACTGGAGTTAGCCGTAAATAAAATAGGGAGGACTTCCGATTTCAACCCAGTTTGATTAACTTTTTTTAATTGTTCCATTTCCTCATCTAATAAAATTGGTGTATCCAATTTTATCTGCCGGCAGCTTTGAGGAGTTGGTTTTAGCAGATTACCTTCTGGGCCAATCGTTGTTTCAGGAGAAGTAACGATTTCTTCCTTCAATGGGTCTAGCGGTGGATTAGTAACTTGAGCAAACAATTGCTTAAAGTAGTTATAAAGTAGGTGAGACTGGTTAGATAGAACAGGTAATGGAGAATCATTTCCCATAGAACCAACCGGATCACGGCCTACTTTTGACATTGGTCCCAAAAAAACGCGCTGATCTTCAAAAGTATAACCAAAAGTTTGTTGACGTCTTAGGGTTAGATCATGATTGATTTCTGGCTCCTTGGCAGGCACGTTAGGCAAATCAGATAAGGGAACCAGATTTTCTCGTAACCACTCGCTGTAGGGGTTTTGGCTTGCAATCTCCTTTTTAATTTCTTCGTCGCTAACAATTCGACCTTGCTTAGTATCTATCAGCAAAATCCGTCCAGGTTGCAATCGCCCCTTTTTGATGACTTTTTCTTCCGCCACTTCAGCTACACCAGCTTCGGAAGCCAGAACGATTAGGTCATCTTCGGTAATGTAATATCGGGAAGGTCTTAAGCCATTTCTATCTAGAGAAGCACCTACCACATGACCATCTGTGAACCCGATTGAGGCTGGTCCGTCCCACGGCTCCATTAAACAACTATGGTACTCATAGAATGCTTTCTTTTGATCATCCATACTTTCATGTCGTTCCCAAGGTTCAGGGATCATCATCATGGCAGCATGTGCCATTGACCGACCAGATAGGGTTAAGAACTCTAAGCAATTATCGAAAATAGCTGTATCACTACCATCTTCATCTAAAATTGGTAATAATTTTTTAATGTCATCGCCGAACAATTCCGAAGCCAGCAGGTTCTGCCGAGCTTTCATCCAATTCTGATTACCCCTAATGGTATTAATTTCACCATTGTGGATCATATAACGGTATGGATGAGCTCTCTCCCAACTAGGGAAAGTGTTGGTTGAAAATCGAGAATGAAATAAAGAGATAGCGACTTCCATTAATGAGTCGTGAAGTTCTGGATAAAATTGACCGACTTGTATTGGTGTCAACATTCCTTTATAGACTAAAGTCCGGCAGGATAAACTAGAAGCGTAAAAGTTTGGGTCAATCGGGGCAATTCCCCCTGAATCCTGTCGACCATACCGAATCAGATTAGTTGCTAGTTCACGAATCACATAAAGTTTACGTTCGAAGGCTAGCTCATCATCACCTAAACTATTTCCTTTTCCCAAAAAAGCTTGCCATACTTCAGGCTCACAATCTAGAGCTGTCT
>PAYP01000077.1 GCA_002714785.1 Candidatus Poribacteria bacterium
GGATGTAATAGACGGTACCTATGTGGCCGGCGGCCTTCTAGCTGAAGGTGTGGAATCACCCATAGTGTCTGTGACAGCGTCTGTTACAGCAGACCCAGCTACTTTCGATTCTGTTGGTTTGTTCATCAATGGCGACTTGGTAGCACCTTTGATCGCCGACGATAATGGTGTCTATAGCATTAGCCTAGATCTTCAGTTGATCGAAAATGGTTCTCAAACTGTCAGTGTATTAGCTGTAGATGAGGCTGGTAATAGTGAACTGGCAACCGATTTATCGTCGGTTGTAGTTAGAGTAGAAAACTTTACTCCTCCATTCGCTTCAGGTGGCCAGCCATCCGGTGAAATTCTTAGTATTGACCAATTGAGTATTGCTGATGTGATTGCCGAATTCCCTAAAGGGTACCCTGTAGCCGCCAATTTTGGATTTACTTTGGCCCTAGATGGTGTTAGTGCAGACGAGATTGACGTTTTAATAGATGGAAAATCTGCGAGAGGGCTTGGCCTACTGATTATAGATGTTGTACAAGCTAACCGGTCTGCAGATCATGAAACTGATAGAACCTTTGCCGTTTCTCTAGACACCTCTAATTTCCCGGAAGGTTCTTTTGAAGAATTAGAAGGTGTTATTAGCAAAAAAAACGGACAAATTTCTTTCTCACTACCACCAATTAACGTTGATAGGACGGCACCGGTGGTCACATTACTTTCGCCTTTAGCAGGTCATGAGGTTAGTCCATTACCGACGATTTACGCAGCCTACGATGATGGGGCTATTGGTACTGGTGTCGATATAGCCGAGATTGAACTAATTCACTTGTTAGTAGAAGAGTCGTCTATCGAATTAGATGAAGATTTAGTCAGAGCCAGTGAAACCCGTGTTGTCATGACCCAAGAAACACCGTTAGATGGTGGTGCTTACCAAGCTACGGTCTACGCAACAGACAAAGCTGGAAACGTTGGTAAATCAACGGTTGAATTTGTGGTTGAGGGAAGTAAACAACCTGATACGACACCGCCGATTTTAGCGCAAGCCAGTCCACAAGGAGTCGTAACTAGCTCTGATGTTACTATCTCAGTTTTGGCCTCAGATGAACAATCAGGCATTGCTGGGGTAAACTTGACCTTAGATGGAGAAGAGTTAGGCGAAGGTGCTTCTCGGAGTATAAGCGATTTAGAAGACGGAACGCATCAGGTTTTGGCCTTGGTTACCAATGGAGATGGATTAGAAACGAGCTATGAGTGGACTTTCTCTGTACAAGCTAAAGATACTACAGTTCCAGTGATTACTGCAGTTAGCCCACAAGGAGTAGTTAAATCTAGCGACGTTAACCTAACAGTACTAGCAATGGATGACCAATCTGGGATAAAAGAAGTACTTTTATCAGTCGATGGTGGTGAAGCTAGTAAAGGTTCGACATTAGAGTTGAAAGGATTAACACCTGGTATCCACCAAGCCAAGGCTGAAGTTACTAATGGTGTTGGGTTGAGTCAAGTCTATACTTGGACATTTAGTGTTGATATTGACACCTCTGCTCCTATCATTTCTAATCCTCAGCCTTCNCCNCAGTCAATTGTNGGTGATGCTGGAGGTCAAGAGGTTATCATCTCAGCTAACATTACTGACGAGCAATCNGAAATCTCAAAAATCACCCTAAAATTAGATGGTAGTGCAAAAAGCCCGACCACCAAGGACGGCTTGTCCGTCTTCGCCGTTTCGGGACTGAGTGCAGGTCAGCATAAAGTTGAGCTNATTGCTACTAGTACAGGAGGAACCTCAATTTTAGAGTGGACGTTTGAGATTGACAGCACACCGCCTACTATTTCTAGTGTTGCTCCACANGGTGTAGTGAGAAGTGATACCGTTAACNTTAGTGCTGTTGTGGGCGAAGATTTATCGAAAGTAACGGATGNTACTGTAGCGGTCGACGGAAAATCAACCAAGGCAACGCTTAAAGATGGCTCCATTCAATTGACTCAATCTGGTCTAGATAGTGGTAGCCATACGGTAACTGTTACAGCTCAAAGTGTTGGTGGTAAAACTTCTCATACTTGGACATTCACTGTTGAGCAAGATGACACNCCTCCACAGATCACCGTAACAGATCCAAAAGGAACTATTCGTGTTGAAAAACCGATTATATCGGTCTCGGCTGTTGACGACCTATCAGGCATTGATTCAATAAAAATTAGCTTGAAAAATAGCAGTGGAAAAAGCATTTCTGGAAAATCNNCTGGAAATGGAAGTTCCACTACTTTTAAGCCTAACAGTGGATTGAGTGCCGGGACATATACTGCGAGTGNTGAAGTGTCTGANAAGAGTGGGAATAGTACTCAAGCACAGTGGACATTTACAGTTGAGTTTGATACAGTCCCACCGGTAATCGATATTGTTTCACCGACTGGTGAATTACCAGTTCGAGAAACACGTCGCCCCATTATTTCGGCTAAGTATCATGATGCCATTTCTGGTATAGATGCTAAATCCGTCAAAATATCTCTGGATGGGGCACTAGTAATTCCGCAAAAAACTACGAGCGACCAAGTTATCTACACACCACCAGAGGACCTTAGTTTTGGTCGGCATTCGGTCAAAGTAGAGGTCTCGGATGTTGCTGTACCGACACCGAATAAAGCCACGATTGAATGGACTTTTATTGTTGAAAGTCCTGATAACGCGGCTACGGTTGTACTTAACGCTCTCAATTACCCAAACCCATTTAAAAATGACACAACTATTGCTTTTAGCGCTTCCAGACAAGCTAAAGTAACGATCGAGATCTTTGATGCTTCGATGCGNTTGGTCAGAGTTTTGGAAACTGCTAAAGTCGTTGAGACTGGTGAGCATTACAAAAAGTCATGGGATGGTAAGACTGAGGATGGTGAATCGCTTGCTCGTGGGGTTTATTTCTGCCAGATTACGATACTGAGTGAGCTTAAACCAGAGTATCGTCTTTTGAAATTAGCACTTACTCGATAAAAAATTAGGTACATGTTAAAGGGGAATAAATTCGTTCCCTTTTAGCTGTATAGGAGAATCAATCAGATGTTCCACAAAAAAAATCAACAGACAGTGGTTTGGCTTTTTCTTTTAGTTNCGTCTGTGTGCATAGCTGTAGCAGATGTAGATTCCACTCCATACCTCCGATTGGGCACTGGTGCTCGTTCCGTGGGCATGGCTGGGGCTTTTACCGCCATCGCTGATGGGGCGAGTGCAACAGTTTTAAATCCGGCGGGTTTGACCGGNGTCAGGGATCTTACATTTACCTTAGCAACACAGCAACTATCTTTTGATCGNACCCACAGTTTCATTGGAGTTGCCAAAAATATCAACTCCCAAAGTACGGTTGGCTTTTCGCTGACTAGTTTTGGTGTCGATGGAATTCCAGAGATCTCTAGCTCTGGAGAAGATTTAGGCAANTCNTTTTCGTACGGTTCAGGAGCGTACACCTTGTCTTATGGCCATGCTCTTGAGCAGGTTAGTTTNGGTGCTTCTGCTAGAATTATTTCGGACAAGTTTGGTCTGGATAGTGATAGTCGTAGTACAGGTTTGGGTGGCCTTGATTTAGGTTTAGTTGGCAAACTATATTCTAATACATTTTCATATGGTCTGGCNTTTAGAAACTTAGGTGGTGAAACCACGCCATCCTTGGACTTAGGGGCAGCCTTCCGATATGGTGGTAAGAATGCTGTTACGATTGCATTAGACCTGAGTAACGAATTTTCTGCGCTAGAAGAACAAGCAACAGCAGTTAAGATTGGGGTTGAGTATGTTCTAGCTAATATGTTTGCTGTTCGTGCTGGCTCTCAAAGAACCTCAGATCGAACTAGCTTGTATGGTGGNTTTGGGGTTAGCGTTTCTGACTTTGGGATTAATTATGCCATTAAGTTAGTTGACAACACTGACTATGATGTTGTCGGAGATAAAAATACACACTATATCTCTTTATCCTACGGTAATTAAGTTACGGAGCTGTGTCTAAGGAGTAGGCCNAATGAAAATTCAAATTAACTTCGCCATTATTCTTTCCTTATTGCTTGTTTGTGGCCCGGTCTCAATAGCAACTTCGGCTACTATCACACCTAAATCTCTTAATGGTAGTACCGTTCTTATTACAATTGAAGAGGGGGATACTTTATGGGAGTTAGCCAGTAAGTATTTGGAAGACCCTGGTTTATGGAGAGAATTTAAAAAATACAATAGCTTTACCGATCCAAACCTAATTTTTCCGGGTGAGAAGCTACGTGTACCTAAGAGTTTTACAATGCCAGNTGAATCCGTGATTACAGCTGTCGAAGAGAAAAAATTGCTTACCGAAACAGAAATAGAAACAATTAAGTCTCAATTGAATGAGATGGTGAGCGAGCTATCAAACAATCAAAAACAGATTGATNGTCTACAAACTGATGTGGTTAGCCTGCAAACTGGGAGCAAGGAACTTCGACAAGAATTAGATAAGCTCCGGCATTCATTAGAAGACGTTAATGACTCAAATGAACAGCGTTTAAGTAAGTTCGGTGAAAGATTAAAGCGAATGTACAAGGGTACGGAGAAAGAATCCGAACAACTTGAGTCCACAATTGCTTGGATAAAAGACGAATTGGGTCAGACCGAAGAAATTGTTAATGACACAGTTGATAAAGTATTTTCGCCAGATGATGATGACTCCGTGATAGGATTAATCGAATCTGTAAAAGACCAGATTGCTGATTTGGATAAAAAAATCCAAGTGGTTGAGGAGCAGAATGCAGCGCTTGTCCTTTCAGATACTAACGAGATCCAAACGACACAGGAACTGATTAGTGAGAGAGAAGAGGGCGCAATCTCTGATGAGGAGTTTTTAGTCAGTCTGTCCGAAAACGGTTTAGACTCTGATGAGAAATTAGAGGAACTTCACCAGCAGGGTGTTATTTCCACAGAAGAAATGACAGCTAAAAAATCCGAGGTTAAGAAGAAAAGGACCACTATACTGATTACTGCGGTTGCTGGTGGAATAGCTTGGCTAGCCGTTAGTGCATTGGGTAACTAGCTTCATTTTCAGTTTTAATAACAGGGTGAGACCACCTCTGTGGCCTTGCCCTGTTTTTTTGTTTCTATATTTTGCAGTAGAGTAGCTTTCTTTCAAGCTTCCATTTTAGCGCTATGCAGTTCGAAAAAATTGTAGGTGAAGATCAGCTAATTGAACTGTATGGAGATCGTATTGAATCTAGCGGTAATGATTTTGTTGGTGGATTAGCTTGGATTGGTACAGAAAAGGTGATGTGGGCGGAATGGAAATCAGATCAAATTAGCATAGGCAGCATCCGCAGGTTAGAACGGTTGTTTCAGTTGGCGAGTCATTCAGGACGTCCTTTTTTTTTGACGACCGATTTGGTTCAACAACTACATCATCAGGCAGAACAATCATCATTGTCGGTCAAGATTGCAATTCAATCCTGGATGGAACGTGTCGTTGACTATCCTTCTGCGATAGTTGTTGTTACAAGAGGTAAAAAAGAGCCGCTTACTCTGTATACCAACATGATTGCAGATTACAGAATTTCGTCCATAGCTGAAAGTCTTGAGATTATCAAACAGTTGGATAAGGTAACGAAGGATGACCTAAAACGAGAACGCAAACGACGAATCCTTGACTTTGCCCTCAACCAGCAGAAAGACTATTCATCACAGGAATGATCATTTGTAAAATGTTTGACAGAACTTTTGCAGGGCTGTCCATAGCGTTGACTTCTTCGATAAGATGTAGTGGGTAGTATTCTAAAGTCGGTCGTGTCTGTCTGCGGTAAACTTCCCACCTACGACTGATTATATCTTCTCTCGCGTCATCTATACGGTTTTCCTTTAAGGCACGCTGTCGCATTCTCTGAATCATTGCGTTTTCGTCTTCACACTTTAGGTGTATTACTTTTTGAACCTCAATGTATTCGTTCAATCGCTTTGCCTGCTCAGGATTTCGTGGTATACCATCTAAAATCAAGAGATCTGAAGCCGGTTTGTATAATCCTAAAACAGTATGTGCATGGATGTTTTGCTGCCAAAACTGAACCGTAATATCATCAGGCACTAATTCACCTCTAGATGAGTATTCGTAGAATATCTGGCCTAATTCTGAATCAACATCTAGCATACGAAACATATCACCACTTGAGAGATGGAAAAGGTTTGGTATAGAACCAAGGATATTGCCCTGTGTGCCTTTTCCAACACCAGGAGCACCAAACAGAAGTACAGTTGAGTAACGATCAGCCATTTACATACGCTCACAATTTTATAGGCCCCAATTATACCTAAAACTTCAGAACTAGACAACCAGTGAAAATACTAATTGCACCTGATTCATTTAAAGGTTCGGCAACTGCAGTTGAGGTAGGAAATGCTTTGGCTAGGGGATTTCGTCGAGTTTTCTCTGACGCAGAGATTCGAGTACTACCTATGGCCGATGGTGGAGAAGGAACGGTTTCGGCATTGGTATCAGCAACANGCGGTGAAATCAGGTCAGCAATAGTAAAAAATCCAATTGGTNACGAAATNATTGCTAATTATGGGATTTTAGGTGACCAAAAGACGGGCGTTATTGAGATGTCAGCCGCTTCTGGTTTAACATTGATCAAACCAGAACAGCGAAACCCATTATTAACAACAACTTATGGTACTGGTCAGTTAATACTCTCTGCACTTAACGATGGATGTCGACGGTTGATAATTGGAATTGGTGGTAGTGCAACTAATGACGGTGGTGCNGGGATGGCACAAGCACTAGGAGCNTTACTAAAAAAGACAGATGGCACTTCAATTTCAGATGGAGGACAAGGATTAGCTGAACTATCCGACATTGATGTTAGGAACTTAGACTGTAGGCTTGGTGAAACTGAGATTATTGTTGCTTGCGATGTTGATAATCCGCTGACTGGTCCCAGAGGTGCGAGTTATGTATATGGTCCACAAAAAGGGGCGACATTAGAAATGATGGAGGTCTTAGATGAGAGTTTGGCTCGCTACGCCGAAATTATCAAAATCTGTTTAGGTAAAGATATTGACAATTTACCAGGCGCTGGTGCCGCTGGAGGTTTAGGTGCAGGCTTAATGGCCTTTGTTAACGCCCAGCTAGAATCTGGAATAGACATTGTCACAAATACTGTCAAATTAGTTGAACAACTAAAAGGTGTCGATTTGGTCGTTACTGGTGAAGGTTATTTGGATCAACAAACAATTCATGGCAAAACTCCAGTTGGTGTAGCAAGAATTGCACAAAAACAAAACATCCCGGTAATTGCTGTTGCTGGTGGCATTCAGGGTAACCCCGCCGGTCTTTATCAACAGGGTATTACTTCAATGATGGATATTACGCCTGCACCAATACCTCTTTGTCAGGCCATGAACCAAACTATTTTATTCTTAGAACAATCCAGTGAACGTATCGCTCGACTACTAAAAATCGGTGGTAGCTTATTTGCAAAATAATTAATTGGATCAAAATTATTATGTTGAAAAAACATCCGTATTTTCTACTTATAGCGTTCTGGCTCACTCTACTTACCGTTATACCTTGCCGCGCCGCGTTTGTGGACTTTGGTAGTGGCGCTCGTCCCATAGGATTTGGCGGTGCATTTACAGCAATAGCAAACGACGCGAATGCTTTACACTATAACTCCGCGGGTTTAGTNCAATCAAAGACTACACAGCTACATGCTACTAGAATTTCACATTTGGGAGCTTTGGTAAATTACGATTCTTTAGCTGTGATTTTACCAGTCAGCCATATTGGTACTGTTGGTATTAGTGCTGATTCACTTGGAGATAATGAGNATATTTACCAAGAGCGTCAGATCAAGATTGCTTATGCCAAATCATTGGGANAGAAAGTATCATTCGGTGTAAGCCTAAAGAATTTTCGAACTAGTTACGATACTGAAATAGAATCGGTTAAAGATAATCCATATTTTTCTGTATATCAAACTAACAGTTTTTCTGCAGACTTGGGATTTTTGATTTTACCGATTTCAGGCTTACAAATTGGTTTAGCTGTGGATAATTTGATTCCGGCAAATGTCAGTGTGACAAGCACTGAGACAGATCGAGTGCCTACCAAGATCCGTCTTGGCGTAGCCTATGCGCTTAATTCAATAGCAGCTACCATTCAGCAGAAATCCTTACAAAATATTTTTAAATTAGCTCACGGAAGTGCAGAAGTTGTCTGGCGAAATGGTGCAACAATAATAAAAAGTGGAGTTGAAATTTGGCTCAATCCAACTATTGCCTTACGTGGAGGCTATTCCTTTTATACCAACCAAACTGGTGTATTTTCAATTGGTAGTAGCTTACGCCTACCACTTGGACCGACCCAATTACAACTAGATTATGCCTATCAACACTTTTTAAGCAACTTGNCTGACAATGGGAACTCCCAAATTTTTTCTTTAGGTATTTCCTTTTAAACCATGGTAGGAAAAATGTTTATCAATTATCGTACTTTGAAGCTTATATTTTTTGTTATAATCGGCTGTTTCTCTGAATTGGTAATATGGGCAGCGGTNACATCGATGGGTGAAATNAACGCGCGTGGGGATGATCGAGGTATTGTACCAACTAGTTCAAATGTTGAATTAATCTTCACGCTGAATATTGACCGTTCTCGTGCTGAGCCAGGTGAAGAAATCAAAACAATTGAAATTACCATTCCACCAGGCTTTACTATAGGNGTCAATGATGTCATTTCAGTTATGCGTGAGCAAACTGAGTTAGATGTGCGTCCAGAGGTTGTTGGTCGTATTTTACGGATCGTTCTAGTTAAGGAAATTGGTGATTTCTCTTCTTCTTTGTATCAAGTAGTCTTGCGTAGTAAGACTCCAGATGCCATAACTCAAACAGCAAAATTTAAGGTTATTTTGCGTAATCTCCAGGATATTGCCATCGGAGAATATATAAAACCTGGAAATGCGGATGGACGGCCAAATAATAACGATTTTTCNTTGCAAATTATCCCAAATATTCCACCAGACCCAATAATTAATTTTGAAGCTAAAGTCGACGAAAATGGAGAAAATGATGTGTATTTGAGCTGGCTGCCCTCTAAAGACCAAGATGTTACTGGCTATTTTATCTATCGTGGAGCGGAAGAAGAAATACTAATGACACTCAATGGCCGTGAGACAAGGCAGACTATAGATACTAACGTACCCGTTGGGAGCTATCGTTACTCTATCCGTGCTTTCAAATCACAACTATTGAAATCAATGGCTAGTCAGAGCCAAGTAATAACTGTCAGTGTTGACACTGCAAATCCTCTTCCAATCATTAATTTAACTATTCAGACCTTTGGTGAGACCGTCAAATTGATTTGGGTTTCGAGTCCCAGCCGAGATGTAAAAAAATATCAGATTCTGCGGGACGAAATTCTTGTGCCAGATGGTGAAATTCTTGCTGACAGCAAGAAAAAAGAATATGAATTTGACTATCAATATCGTTTACCAAAAGGTATTACTATTTACTCTGTCTTAGCACTTGATGAAGTTGGTAACAAATCAAAATCAACGACGCAGGCCATTCGAATTTTTGAAAAGCCCTACCCAAACCCATTTACACCTCTTTCTGATAATCCTGATTTCAATAAAATTTCGTTTCCTAAAAGGGCTTTAAAAGATGTAGAAGGTCAATTTTCAGTATCTATCTTCAACCTCAATGGTACACTGGTCAGAACGCTGACGGCTGATGCACTTGCAACAAAATTGGAATGGGATGGGAAAAATGAGGCTGGCTCAATAGTTGAGAGTGGAATCTATGTCTATCAAGTTAAAGTTGGAGATGTATTCAGCACGGGTACAGTAGTTTTAGCAAAATGACTTAGTCAGTATAGGCTACATCGTTATGAGAAAAATAACAGGTATCGAGAACATTATATTTGATTTTGGTGGCACTTTAGATGGAAATGGTATACACTGGCGCGATCGTTTTTTTTATTTAATAAAAAAACAAATTCCGGCACTTACCTGGGAGCAGTTCGAATATGCTGATCGCCGATCTATTGCTGATTTCGTGGCGGATGAGCGCACGAAAAGTCGTACTCTGAGACAGTCAGCGGAAACTATTTTAAGCGGGATTAACCGCTATCTTCCGATAGGTGTAATAGATTTAGCCTTAACTACTGAGCAATTTTGCCAGCCAGCAGAGGGCTTTCTCAAAAGAAACCGAGATTTTCTTGAAAAACTGGCCGGTAGCTATCGCTTAGGAGTTATTAGTAATAATTTTGGCAACACTCGGGGATGGTGCGACGAATATAACCTGACTCCTCTACTTGAAACTGTTATAGATTCGACCGTGGTAGGAATTGAGAAACCAGATCCCAAAATTTTCCACATTGCACTGGATGAAATGGAGACAAACTCTGAGAATTCAGTCTACATCGGAGATACATTTAGTGATGATATCGTAGGTTCTAATCAAGCCGGAATGTTTTCGGCTTGGTTAGTCGGAACAGAAGACAAAGCCTGTCCGAACCCTTCATTGGTGGATATATTTCTGCCTCAATTGAATGCTTTGACCGATTTCCTTGTCTAATAATCAATTGCGTTATTTTAGAACATGAGCGATTTTGGTTCCCTTGTTCAAGATCCCAACCTGAAACAAATTTTACAATTGCTCAAAAGCGGTAACTTAGACGCCGCTAGGCAACAATGCTACTCTATTTTGTTACAAGACAACCAGAATTCTTATGTTCTTTTCCTTCTCGGTGTGATAGCTGAGAAAAAAGGTGAGTTCGAAGGTGCAGTAAAGTACCTGAAAAAATCAATCATCTCTAATTCAAATAACCTAGAAGGGTACAACTATCTAGGTCAAACTTTGGAAAAACAAGGGGCACTGTCGGAAGCAATCGCTATCTATCGACACTCTCTCAGAAAAAACCCTAGCCAAGTGGAGATTTTGGCCAAAGTGGCCAATTTACTAGAATCAGATGGGTCTTTTGAGTTAGCCATCTACTACTATCAACGTGCCATTGAAATCGACTCAAGTTGTCATGCGAATTATAACAGTTTAGGCTTAACTTTACAGAAAAAAGGCATGCAAAATGAAGCGATCAAAATTTTTCAACGAGCCATCGCTATCAATCCTAAGGTTGCAGACAGCTACTATAATTTATGTGGAGCTTTGCTTATTCAAGGAAGGGTTACTGACGCTATAAAAGTCTATCAAACTGCTGTTTCTACTATTCCAGATAGTGCGAAGCTTCGCTTTTTTTATGGTCAGTGCCTTCTCTTAATTGGTGATTTTGCAACTGGCTGGATCCAATACGAGGCTCGTGTAGAGTTAGAAGCCTTCAAGTTATACAAAGAAATACCGCTTTTACCCAAAGTAAGTGATTCAAGGCAAAAAAAACAATCTATTTGTGTGTATGCTGACCAAGGAATTGGAGATGCTATTCAATTCCTGCGTTTTTTACCACAATTTGGGGCTAGGATAAGCCTCATCTGCCAAAAAGAATTGTTACCCCTAGTTGAGCAGAACCAAATTGAGCTCAACATTAAGTCAGTGTATGCATTAGATTCTACACTTAACAAAAAAGAATTCGATTATTGTCTACCTTTGTCTAGCTTGGCTTATTACTTGGGAATCAACGAAGAAAATCAGTTTACACCTAGAATTCCTTATATTAGCTCTGCAAGATGTTCCCCCCAATGTCAATTAGAAATAGGTAAATTCAGAGTTGGCCTAGTTTGGGCAGGTAATCCTAAACACGTTAATGACCAATTTCGGTCAATCTCTCTGAAACACTTTGCGACTTTTTCTGATATGTCTGGATGTCAGTTTTATAGTCTGCAAGTAGGAGCTAATGCTAATCAATTGAAAACACTCCAGCTAAATTTCCCCATTATCGATTTAAGTCAGTATTTGCGGAGTTTTGCAGATACTGCCAGTGTGATCGATCAGCTCGATCTAGTGATTAGCGTTGATACTTCTGTAGCTCACTTAGCGGGTGCAATGGGCAAATCTGTTTGGGTACTAATTCCGTCCAAGCCTGATTGGAGATGGCAACTAGACCGAAATGATAGCCCTTGGTATCCCAGCTTAAGGCTATTTCGACAAAAAAAACTTGGTTTATGGTCTGATGTTTTGGACGATATCAAAGCACAACTTTTGATTCTTATGCAGACTCATCAAGCTCAATTGAGGACTTGAATCACTATCTATCATCAGCTCGCTGGAATATTTTATGTTCTATCATCTATTTTTTGAAGCATTGAAGGAATACTTTTCTCCCTTCAATGTTTTTCGGTATATCAGTTTTCGAGCTATTTACGCTACTATTACAGCTTTACTACTCTCGCTTTTTTTTGGACCAATGATGATCACCTACCTAAAGAAACTTAAAATTGGTCAATATATACGAGAGGATGGGCCACAAACACATCTCAGTAAAGCAGGAACTCCCACAATGGGTGGAGTCCTAATAATTGTTTCAGTGTTATTATCCATAATAATGTGGGCTCGCTGGGATCAGCCAATTTTATACATTATGATTTTCAGCCTAATTTGGTTTGCTGGATTAGGTTTTCTAGATGACTATCGCAAATTGACTAAAAGACAGTCCCTTGGCTTACGCGCTTGGCAAAAGCTTTGTCTTCAAGGTATTGGTGCAACAATTATTGCAGTTTATCTGTTCCAGTATGGATATAGCAGTTCTGAAGAAGGTGGCAAACTGATTATTCCATTTTTCAAACAGTATCGACCTGATTTAGGCTACTTAATGATCCCATTTTCTGTCTTGGTGATTGTTGGTTCATCTAACGCTGTCAACCTGACAGATGGCTTAGATGGTTTGGCAATTGGTTGTACTTTGTTTGTAGCTGTTGCTTTTGGAGTGACAGGCTATCTAACCAGCCATCAAAATCTGTCAAACTATTTGGACATTATTCACTTACCTGCTAATGGCGAAGTGGCCACGATATTTTGCGCGGCTCTAATAGGAGCTGGTATTGGATTTTTGTGGTATAACTGTCATCCAGCTGAGGTTATAATGGGAGACACGGGCTCACTTGCACTCGGTGCGGCACTTGGTACAGTTGCTCTTGTTATCAAAGCGGAAATTATGCTTGTTATTGTCGGAGGGATTTTTGTAGTCGAGGTATTGTCTGTAATTCTACAAGTATGGTCATTTCGTACTCGACAAAAACGTATTTTCAAAATGGCTCCTCTACATCATCATTTCGAACTAATTGGGTGGCATGAGACTAAGGTTGTCACTCGTTTCTGGATTGTCGCATTAATCCTGATGCTGATTGGTTTGAGCACCTTAAAAATTCGATAAAAACACGTGATCACGGAGAAAAAAATATGGCACCAAAGTTACCCGATCCTCGCAATGAAAATATTCTTATTTATATTGATGGTCAGCTATTCCCGAGGGAGGAAGCTAAGATTTCAGTTTTCGACAGCCTTGTACAAGGTGGAGATGGTGTTTGGGAAGGCTTGCGAGTTTATAACGGTCGTATTTTTGCCCTACAACCACATCTTGAACGCTTGAGGGATTCAGCTCACGCTATGGCTTTTGTCGATATTCCTGGTGATGAACAAATCAAACAAGCCATTTTTCAGACTTTAAAAGCCAATGGCATGAAAGATGAAGTTCATATCCGCTTGACACTTAGTCGAGGCAAAAAAGTTACGTCTGGTATGAGTCCTCACTTTAACCAGTATGGTTCTACCTTGATTGTCTTAGCTGAATGGAAAAAACCAGTTTATAACCCAGATGGTATACGTTTAATTACGTCATCTATTCGTCGGAACAACCCACAATGTATTGATTCCAAAATTCACCACAATAATTTGGTTAATAATATTATGGCTAAAATTGAGGCAAACGTTGCTGGGGTTGATGATTCCATTATGCTAGATTTGAATGGCTTTGTCTCAGAAACTAATGCTACAAATCTATTTCTGTTTAAGAATAGTTGTCTGGTAACACCACACGCTGATAGTTGTTTAGCTGGTATTACTAGATCTATGGTTTTGGAGATTGCCCGCTCCGCAGATATTGATACTACTGAGCGTAATATTTCACTTAGTGAGGTCTATGCCGCTGATGAGGTTTTTACCACTGGAACTATGGGTGAGCTTTCACCAGTGCTAGTCGTTGATGGGCGAATTATAGGGGACCAAGCAGGGACAATGACCCGGAAACTACAAATGCTGTATAATGAAGCTACCACCACTCAAGGAGAAATACTTCCCTTTTAAACCTGAATTTGAATTGACACTACTTAATGTTGGGTAAAACTAATGAGAAAATTTTAATTGGTCTTGAAGTATTGGCTTCTCAGGACCCAAAGATGGCAACACTAATCCAATTTTATGGGAATCCACAAATTAATCCTAAGCCAGAAAGTTATTTTAGCTCATTGGTGAGATCCGTAGTTTATCAACAATTAAGTGGAAGGTCAGCTTCCGCAATATATAAAAGATTGAAACAGTTATATTTTGAAAAACCTGATTTTGAACCTGAGGAAATTTTTCAAACAGATGATTCAGTTCTGAAGCGTGTAGGTTTATCAGGCCGAAAGGTTGCTTACATTAAAGAATTAGCTTGGCATTTCCTATCCGGTAAAATTAACATAGGTAATCATTCAAATGAAACCGAAATTAGAAATACATTGATCGCTATTAAAGGGGTTGGTCCATGGACAATCGATATGTTTTTAATCTTCAAAATGTGTAGATTGGACATTTTTCCTGACTCTGACCTCGGTGTCAAAAAGGGATTACAAATTTTATTCCAGTTGGATTCCATTCCAACAAAAGAAAAAATAGCCAAACTTTCAAACCAATGGCGTCCCTACCGCTCACTAGCAACTTGGTACTTGTGGAAAATAGCCGACTATGGACTACCCAAAGATTTGCATTAATTGACAAAACGGCAAATAGGAAACCATAATTTCTCAAATCTCAAATCTCAAATCTCAAATCTCAAAATCAAAAAATGTCCACCTCAGTCCAGTTTAGAATTAGCAAATGGACCCTCCAAGTGCTTCGCAGCCGAGTTGATCAAAGATAACAAAGGGCACTCAGACTGTTCCAGAAAAAACTGTGGAATTACAGGTAAACCACTGCAGAACGATATATAAGTGAACACAAATAGACTCAATAAACTAAACTAGCTTGCCTACCACACCTGTGCTCAACCGCTGTAAGAGCAAGAATAGTAGGGCCTTAGTGGAATTGTAATCATCAATGTTCATAATTGAGATATGGCTGTGGATGTATCTTGTAGGTATACCAAGTACAATTGTAGGAATACCGTAACGACTCTTGTGGATAGCTGCGGCGTTCGTTCCACCTGAATTNCGAACTGCAATTTGGTGGGGAATAGCGTTCTGAGCAGCGATTTCAATAACCAAATCGGCTAGAATAGGATTCGCAATGTGTGTAGGATCAAATAGTCGAATTTGGCATCCGCCTCCTAATCTTCCTTGTGAGGCATCTTGCTCAAAGCCAGGCAGGTCATCTGCAGGTGGGGCCTCCAATACAATNGCCACGTCAGGCTGAATCATTTCGGTCATTGTAATTGCGCCCCTCACTCCGACTTCCTCCTGTACAGACCCAACACCAATTATAGTATTAGGGTGATTAGAGGATTTTGCTAGTTCCTTCAAGGTCTCGATTACTAAGGCCACAGCAATTCGATTGTCTAATGCTTTGGCTGCATATAGTTTAGGATTCTTTAGACTCTGAAAACTGGTAGCTGGTACTACTGGGCAACCAGGACGAATACCATATTCGTCCTCAGCCTGTCTTTGATTCTCGGCACCGACATCAATATATAGATCATTGATGTCCAACACCTTGNTTTTTGCACTATCACCCAATAGATGAGGTGGGGTCGATCCGATAATGCCAATAACTTTTTGTTGATTTATCTTNGATAAAATTCGTACCTTTTGGGCAAGTAGTGTATGCGGCCACCACCCACCCAAATTGATAAATTTTATAAAACCAGCCGATGTTACTCTCTGAACCATGAACCCAACTTCATCGACATGAGAATCAATTAACACACGTGGGTCAGCCGAACGACCTGGCACCGTACAGGATATACCACCCATTTTGTCTTGCTTTAATTCACCTATACCTGTTANCTGATCACGAAANATATTTGTGACTTCCCGCTCGTAGCCAGGAACCGCATCGGCATTAGTTAAAGTTTTCAATAGATCGACTGACTGNGCCATCTTCAGCTATCCTGTTACTAGATTAGTGTTGGTTTTGATTGTCTACAGCTTGAGAAACTTTGTATNGCAAAAAACGCGGACAAACAGCGTTNAGAAANGGAATCCATTTTAATTTGCTGGGAAGATACATTTTTTGTTTTCCTGTTTCGATCGCAGTCAAAATTGACCTAGCACATTCATCAACTTCAATTGACTCTTTNTTGTGTGCTCGCTTTTCTGTTCCCATTGGCAATCCTTCTAAGTTAAAGGCATTCTGCCTCAGACTGGTACCACGAATCCAGCCCAAGTAAATGTGTAAAAAGCGAACCATTCCTTTCATTTCAATTTCNAAAGATGCTAAGAATCCTTGAAGAGCATGTTTGGAGGCAGCGTAGCCAGTATGTTCAGGAAATCCCATCAANGCTTGAGCNGTGGACATTTGAGCGATTAACCCCCGATTCTTCTTGAGATGAGGTAACGCTGACTTCACGCAGTGAACTGCTCCCATATAGTTTATATCAATCAAGGCTTGAAAGAATTGTACGTCTTTGATACTTTCGAAATCCGACCACATGCTGATTCCAGCATTCAAAACTAAAATATCGAGATTCTCAAACGTATCAATTGTTTTTTTTACCAAATTTTCGCACTGTTCAGAATCGGTAATATCAGTAGGGATAGCTAAAGCTGTACCACCACTGTTATTGATATCGGNGGCTAAATCCAACAGCTTAGACTCTGTTCTGGCAGCTAAGACAACTGATGCTCCATTGAGGCTCGCTCTCTTTGCTAAAGTAGCTCCAATACCTGATGACGCACCAGTGATAACAATTGTTTTCTTATTNAGTTGCATGTGATATTTGCTTGAGTNTATTCTATTCAATCTGCTAAGACATTATTACGAATACCAAATACGTTATTAGGGTCGTGGGAAGCCTTCAATTGCCTTATTAGTTCAATACTTGCAGGAGACATAGTGTCAGGCAAAAAATCTTTTCTGAGTTTACCAACACCATGGTGATGAGAAATTGAGCCACCGTTCTTCATGATTTCTTCGCGCATGGCATGCTCGATAGAACCAAAAACTACTTCTGGGTCTTTGATTCCTTTCATATACATTCCAAACATGAAGTAAATGCAAACACCAGTATGATAGATCTGCGGAATTCGATATGAGAGATACGGTTGTCCAGGAATATTGTATTTTTCGTGTAGCTGGAATAATTTATCTTTGGTTTTTTGGCATACTTGGCGAATTTTACTCCAAGGTACTGATGTCTCCATAGTTTCCCCAATGATGTGGTAGTTGGAGAGAAAATCTCTAATATAAGCAATGGCGAAAGTAAGCATGTATCCTCTTTTACCGTTTTCTGGCCCAGCTGGTAACCCCTCATGCTGCTTAGATAACTCGAGAATGTTCTGTTTTTGGTAAGCAACTTCCTTGGATGCTCCCTCCATAACAAAAGTAACTGCACACATCTGGTAAGGATCAAACCCTTTTATCTGAGTGACAAAAAGCTTTTGTANGCGCGACATCAATTTTTTAAATCCTTCTGGATGCGGTTTCAGGGCTTGACCAAAACGAAACTGGATATTATCCACCAATCGAACACTGGCCGGAATGTAGTTTGTACGAGAAAGTGCCTGTAGNAAATCGACTCCTTTCTGCCAACTAGGGAAGACTGCAGAGGCATACTCCTGTACCTCAGGTAGTTTGTGTATCTTGATTATAGCTTTGGTGATAAGTCCTAAATTACCTTCACTTCCAAATAATAAGTTTTGTGGACGCATCCCCATGGAAACACGCGTAGTCGCTTGGTTTTGTTCCAAGATACCTCTTGGTGTAATTACGGTAATATTTTCAACAATATCTTCAATGTTACCGTATCGGTTTTTTTTCATCCCGCTAGCTTGAGTCGCAATCCAACCACCCAGAGTAGAAAATTCGATGCTATCTGGTTCATGCCCAACCATGTATCCTTGATTATACAGTTCTTTCTCTAGCTTAGATCCAGTTATGCCAGCTTGTACACACGCACGACCATCTTCGGTATTCACCCACTCAATTTTGTCCATCCGACGTGTATCAATAGCTACGATCATCCTATTTTCAGATTTTGGTAGTTTTAGGGCACTACTGACACTAGTTCCACCNCCAAAAGGAACCANACAGATATCATGATCTTCAGCAAGCCGAATGAGTTCTACTACCTCTTCGTCTGACTCGGCATAAAAGACCATGTCGATGGCTTTATCGATCTGACCATATAGGATTTTATAAACTTCTTCTGATGTAGTTTGTCCGTGACTATGAAGCAAACGATCGATAGAATCTACTGAATAACGATCANTAGGGAACGTTGACTCTACGGCGGATAAGAAATCTGGATTAATTTGAGGCGGTGGGACAGGTTTATGTTCAACTTCAGGTAAAACATCGTCGGGGTCGACCTTGATTTGCAGAGATTCTTCAACATAAGGAATAAAGTCAGGCATTACCATCCCACACAAATCATATCGGTTTCCTGACAGTGTAATAGTTCTATCCGTATGCAAAATAAATTCGGAATCCCGAAAGCCCCACTTATGTCCCCAAGTTTCACCATTAGTGGCGACAAATTTTTGATCGGCCATAATATTTACCTCTTATTGGTTATTACTTAAATCCGTTTTTGCNTGGGACTGCAAGGTTATAATTGCATCTCTAACTTGGCTAGCAATTTTCCTGTATTTTTGGTGAGCGTTGCCCGATTTTAAAATATCATTCGCTGTTGGTCTAATTGGTGAGCCAAAACTAACACTGATACTACTGGGCCGCGGGAAATTTTGACCCTTTGGCAAGGCTTGATAACTACCTTTAATGTAGGCTGGAATAATCGGNACTTGTGCTTCATAAGATAAAAGACCTAAACCTGACCGAAACTCCTGCAATTCACCTGTGATGGATCGTGTGCCTTCTGGATAAATCAGCAATGAGCAACCACTACTTAAGGCTTCTTGAGCAATTCGTACGCCTTGCAGAAAGTTATCTGTTCGATCCAAAGGTAANACGTTCATTAGTGTACCAAAAAACCATGATTTGAATGAAGTGTCAAAAAAATAGTCTCGGGCACCAAGAACCTTCAAACGTTCAGACTCATCACCCAAAGCTGTTATGATGGCGCCCGTATCCAAGTGGCTAGAGTGATTAGGTGCGATTATACATGGTTCATTTTGAGGTATATAATTGAGACCTTCTACTCGGAAGGAAAAGACTTGATTATAGATAAGACCCATTCCCAAACGAAAAATTTTGGACTGGGTCTTATTCTGGATATTAGCTTGATGAGGATTCACCTTGGTTGGTGATGCTAAAGGATCCTTTGAAGATTGTAATGTATTTATAACAGTTACAACATCACCTACGGTTTTTATATTTGTGACCAGATTATCAGGTAATATTTGATCCAGTTCGCTTTCTAATATCAGCAAGAGTTCTACTTGCATTAAAGAATCCAGACCAAGATCTCCTTCTAAGTTGGTATCTTCATTAATCTGATAGCTTGGGACACGGGCAATTCGGGATAACTCGGCAACAATTCGATTGAGTGGTGTATCGGTGGGTGTTATCACCGTCTGATTATCTTTTGTTTTCTGGCTATAATAAACTTCTATTAATTCTTTTATAATTTGGCGATCCAATCGACCTGATTGAGTTTTTGGCAAATTCTGTTCTTGGTCAGGTACCGTAGTCCCTACGCGATTAATCGGCCAGAAGTGAGTTTTATGTACACGTTGATAGCTTGGTAATCCGTTCGCACAAAACCGTATATGTTCAAGAATTGTAGATTCATCTGCGTCTTTGGAAGGAACTATAACAGCATAAACCTCCTCCCCAATTTCATCATTGGCTAAACGACCAACAATGCAAATTTCTTTTATATAGTCATGCTTTCCATAAAGTACTTCTAGTTCACTAGGATAAATGTTTTTACCCGCTCCTGACACAATGACATCTTTNGTTCGACCCGTTAGAAATAAATAACCATCATCACTAAGATAGCCTAGATCTCCACTGTACAGTTTACTAGACTGCAGTATTTTTTCAGTTGCNGTTGGATTATTGAAATAACCTGACATCAAGCTTGGAGACTCGATGATAATCTCTCCGATACCATTTGCATCAGGCTGATTAATTTTGATCTGCACATCATCTAGCAAGACTCCAACGGAAGAACGTAAGCTTTTTTGGTAAGGATTTACGCTAACAACGGGTGCAGTTTCTGTCAAACCGTAGCCTTGATATAGAACAATACCTAGCTCTAGATACTTATCGTAGACACTATCTGGGAGTGTCGACCCTCCACTAACTAGGACTCTGAGGTTCTGCCCTACGGATAGGTGAATTCGTTCAATTTGCTCTTTTGTTAATNGTAGGCTCCTTTCGTCCGTACGAATTTTTAAGACATATCTTTGTAAGCTGTCATAAATCATCTTAAATAAACGTGGAACACCAATCATAACTGTTGTCTTGGTCTCTTTCATTATTTCTAAAATGATATTGGGGCGTAGAGAATTTAGATACGTTATTGTTGAACCACTATAAATCGACATTAAAAAACCACAGGTAAACTCTAAGGCATGATAAAGTGGCAAAACTGACAAAAACCGATCTTCTGGTTGAGGAGGTAACTGCCGCGCTACCGCTAAAACGTTGGTAATAAAGCTTCGATGTGATAGCATTACGCCTTTCGGATCATAAGCAGTACCAGAAGTGAATATGATTGAAGTAATGTCATCAGGTTTAACTTCAATCACTGGAATCTCAATAGAAGACTCTACCGCNTCTTCCGTTCTTTCACATTCAGCTTGAATATCTCGAATCTCAATTATCTGCTTGATTCCGCCGGTTAATTCATCTTTGGCTTGTTCAAGTCGTTCGATCAAATCTGACGTAGTAAAGATAGCTTTTGCTGAAGTGAAACGCAATAGTGCGTAAACTTCATCGACTGGCGTTTGGCGATCAATGGGTACAATTACCACTCCCAACTTAGCACAAGCTAAATAGGTAATTCCCCATTCAGGCTGATTCTCTGCGAAGAGTATAATTCGATCGGCTGGACGATAGCCATTTCGCCATAGGCTTCTTGCGATTTTATCCGATAAATCATCGAATTGACGATAAGTGTAACTAGCCCACTGCCCGTTGCGCTTAATTTGTAACGCGACTTTATCAGGAACTTTTTCAGTTTGATAACTGAGAAGTTCTGGAATGGTTTCGAATTGTTGATGTTCACTGANTCTGGTTTTGATTTTTGACTTTTCATTGACATTATCTTGACCTTGAACGTCTCTTGGTTTGGGATCATTATCATTTATTCCAGTTGATTCCATATTCAACACAAAACGTTTTATTCCTGGAATATGAACTCTTTGTAGATAATCATCCCAATTGAAACTAGAAGCATCAAAGTTGAAGAGGCGTTGTTCTTCAACTGACAGTGATCGATACAAAGCTAATGTCCTATTAGCTTCGAATTGATAGTCAAGTCGCACATATGCCCCATAGATTTTGACATAATAGAGTAAACGCTCCAGCGATTTTTGAATTATTGAAAGCTCTCTGCTCTTNCGCTTTGACCACCTAAAGGGTAATTTCTGCAACCACTTTTTGCTATTATCAATTTGTGTATACTTGCCCTCAAAATATCGATTGAAAGAAGTTAAGTCCCTAAATTTCCATTCTTTCGGTACAATGGATTTGCCATTTCGATCTANCATTGGGTTATTATGAAAATAGGTTTTGGTAGCTCTGTAGAAAGATTGAAACTGGATAGGATTAATCGTTCCGCTTGCAACTTGGTACACGGCTATCTCTGATATATAGAAAGCTTTTGCCGAAGCAGCTAAGATTGCGTTTACGACTAAGTCAACTGGAATCACATCTATCACAATGTCTGGCTTCGCCGGAAAATCAGGTAATCTGCCCTTACCAAAACCTATGATAAGTGGGTCAGCCATTCGTAAGCCATCGAGCCATCCAGGAACAGGCTCTTGCCAACTACTTTCAATTATTGAGGGGCGTATAATTGCGACGGATAGATTTTCACATGTTTTCGCAACTATTTGTTCACCTAAGTATTTAGTGTAGGTGTAAATATCGTTCCACCCGCGAGCCTTTGCATGTTCNAGCCCCGCTTCAATTAGTTCATTCTTTAAATCATTAGCAGGTAATTTTGAATCACGGCGGATTTTGGCTCCGATAGCCAACATGTGTTCAAGCTCTTCTTGAATGGTTAGTGGAACATCAACCCCATTTGACCGTAGTCGGTTGGCAATTTCTTCGTAGGTTGGATGAAGTTCTTCTGCTACTTCGCCTGGCTTGCTACCACAAGAGTAGGCTGTCGAAATATGGACAAACACGGCATTGGGGCAGACGCCTGCCAACTCAACCGATCGTTGAGCAGAAATAACGTTCATTAGGACAGCGTCATCAATTGGTGANTCGAACTCAACAATCGCAGCACTATTGATGAAAATTTGCACTTCAGCTGCGAGCTGTTGATAGTCAGAATCAGACAAACCTAGTTTCTCTCTGCTTAGATCCCCCTCGACAGCAAAGACTTTTTCTCGTATCCATGCATGAAAATTAGATCCGTGAACACTTTTCAGTTGATCAAACACGTGTGACTCGAAGAACTTTGAGAGCCTTTCTTNGGCCGAGACCGTCACACCATTTACATTAGTTCGACTACGAATTAATAAGTAGACTTTTTTAACTTGGGGTATGGTCGTTAAAATTTTCGCGACTAGTGGTTGACCGACAAATCCGGTTGCTCCTGTAATTAGAACGACTTTATCCTGAAATGTCTGACTGATGCTCGTTTTCATGAGAGAAGAAAATCACCTTCTGCTTTTTGTGTCGTGTCAATTCGACCTAAACTAATACTATAAACTAATACTAAAATGGCTATGGTATTTTCTGAATGGACTTGCGCTTGCGGATACGTCCGAAGGGTTGCAGACTGCAAGTATAAGAAAATACTGATCGAGATGTCAATGACAAAACATTTTATCTAGTGTCGTGCGAAAAGAATAAACGCGAAGACTTATGGAAAAATATCTGTCAAAGCTGAAAAAAGNGAATTNATCAATTGATCTATTTCCNCTGTTGTTATGGATAGAGGAGGCATCAGTACAATAGTGTTAACCAATGGTCGCAAAATCAATCCATGTTTTAAGGCTGCTTGGCATACCCTTATGCCTGCTTTTTCCTCAAATTCGAACTCAATATTATTTTTTTTATCTTTTAGAAGTTCAAATGCNCCAATTAGCCCAATCGAACGAAGGTTACCCACATTTTTATGAGCTGCAAAAATGTTAAGGCGCTCTTTAAAATAGGCAATTTTTTCATCTAACANGAGAAAGAAACTTGGATCCTTAAGCAGNCTCAAATTTGCTAGTGCGACAGATGCTCCTAGCTGATTACCAGTGTAAGTGTGACCATGGAAAAAAGTTTTGAGTTGAGTATAATCCCCCAAAAAAGCCTNGTAAATTTTTTCTGTTGTTAGGGTTGCAGCTAAAGGNAGGTAACCACCCGTTAAACCTTTTGCNGTACACAAGATGTCAGGAGATACCTCCTCATGCTGGCAGGCCCACATACGGCCGGTTCGCCCTAATCCCGTCATCACCTCGTCAACAATAAAGAGTATGTCATACTTTAATGATAACTGCTCTACACNCTTTAAAAAACCTGTGGGATGCATAATCATACCACCTGCACCTTGAACCAAAGGCTCAACAATGATACCTGCTAATAGTCCTCGATGTTCANTGAATATTTGCTCCATTGAATCTAAGCAGNCCTCAAGATTTCCTTCTTGGCTGTGATAGGGTACGGGCGCAGAAATCGAAGGAAAAGTCAAGGGCAAGAATGTCTGGTGAAAGAGTGAAATTCCCCCTACACTTACGGCACCTAGTGTATCTCCGTGATAAGCTTGATCTAAGTGTACAAATTGAGTTCGTTNTGGTTGNCCCACGTGTTGCCAATACTGACAGGCAATTTTCAATGCAACTTCTACAGAAGTAGAGCCATTATCTGAAAAAAAAGTGCGAGTTAAGTTTGGTGGGGCTAGCTCAACNAACTCCTTGGCTAACTTAATCGCTGGTACGTTAGAAAATCCTAGTAGAGTTGAGTGGGCTATTTTTTCAATTTGTTCTACTAGAGCCTGATTCAATTCTGGGTGATTGTGTCCGTGGACATTCGTCCACATAGATGAAATTCCATCAATATAACGATTACCCTCAACATCAAATAAAAATATTCCTTCTCCTCTCTCNATTANGCAAATTGGCTCTTTTTCCAAGTCAGCCATCTGGGTGAAAGGGTGCCATAAAAATAACTTGTCCCACTGTTCGAGTGTCATTAGTTCTTTATCCTTAAATTGACTGGTAAACTTTCGCTGTGTTTTTCATGTTTACAGTAGGTAGAATAGATTCTATCTAAACACGTAATTATATCATTTCTATATGGGCTCGAGGTACATACGAAAAATGAAATGCACTCGTTTAGTCCTGTTACTTGTTTTCCTTACCCTTCTGTGTACGACAGATTTGGTCCTTGCTCAAAGAATTTCAAAAAAAATCCTCACTCAAGGTGAAGGTAAATTCAGTGCGCCGATTACTGTCGGAAAAGGCATGCCTTTTTCTATCACTTTTAATGAAATTGAAATCATTGCCGAAGTGAGTATTTCTAGCACGGACTTTAGTAGTATGATCAAAGCGAGTAGTGGCACAATCGACGGGGAGCCCCGTACNATTACATTAGCTCCGGGAACCTACATAATTAAAGAAACATATTATGGATCTGTGGGAGCTGCAAAAACGCTGATTCCTATCCCNGTTCTTGAGATACCCGAGATTGTTGTCGAGCGGAATCTTTCTGTGGGTGTCCTAAGTGAATATACTATTGAGCTCTCGACTACTATNTACAATCTGAGAGCGAAATTNGATGGTGATTTTGAAGGTAGCATGCGTATTCGAGAAACAGTTGGGGACCAAGTAGTAATTCCATTCAAAAGTGTTAAGAAATTGAATAGAGGAACGGAAATTACCTATCAGGCCGAGTTCTCGGCCTTTGCNGCATCAGAAACCAAGATTAGTAGTAGAGAAATTGTGACACCGGAAGTTTCTCTTAGCTTAAATTCAGATAATCAGATAAAAATCAATTGGTATCAAATATCAGGTGCGGAAAATTACCAAGTCTACCGTTCTCTTACACCAACACCCGATTTTGGNAGTATTNATCCAATAGCGNGAGCAGTCACGGAAACCNCNTTTGTTGATGCAAGCGCTGACTTGAATACAGTTTATTACTACNGTGTTGCTGCNATTGGCTCTGATGGTGATATTACACAAACANCAGCAGATGTACCTAATGCTACGTTGTGGATTAATAAGGACGGTGGCAGATGTGAATACGTCGACGGTACAAAGGTTGTTTTTCCAGCGAACTTAGTGGGTACTCCCGAGAATCTTTATTTGGCTTCAGTATCTACGATACCTAACGATTCGGTCCTAAAACTTGAATCTGCTATTGACGAAAAATCTTATGTCGTGTCGGTTTCTGGACAAAACCCAGTTTTAAACTTTGATTCTTCAGCTCGCCTAACCCTGAAATACTCAGATAAAACCGATAATGAGGTTACAAATCCCCAAATTTTTGCCTTGCGAGGTAATAAATGGNTACGATTAGCCAACCAAACAACTAACTTAAATAATAACACTGTAACTGCTGATATCAAATCAGCGGGTATATATAGTTTAGCCTCATTTGAAATGAACAAAATTGCAGAAAGCCCTTGGGATATCAACAAAGACAATAGTGTTAACATATTTGATTTAGTACTAGTTGCAAGTCAGTTTGGTGAGAATGGAAAAAACTTGAAAGGCGATATTAATGGGGACAGTAGTGTTAACATATTCGATTTAGTCTTGGTTGCAAGTCATTTTGGCGAAACTTACGATTCTGCTGCCCCTACCGTTTTTACTTCCAATTTAGCACCTAGTTTTGAGGTTAGTTTGAGGGCTATTTCAACTGATAAACCTGATACAATGACTTTTGAGGTTCTAATTGATGGACTTTACTCTTTAGAAAAATTAGCCGGATATCAAGTAACCATCTGCGGATTGGAGAGCAATTTAAGGGTTATTGATGCGGGGTCAGTCTTCGTGCCCAGATCTACCTATCTAGTTCCAAATCAACGTAGAGGAGACCAAGTAACAATTAGTGCAGTTGCTTATGGTGAAAAAAATAGTAAATCTAAAATTTACACAAAAGAGCAGGCTGTTTTGTGTAAATTTCAGTTGAGTAGCGGGAATAGGGAGATTAAGCTGCAGGATGCTCTTCTTTCCAATGTAGATGGTAGTTCTATTCCATTGATTATTAATACAGAAATTCAGACAACATTGAATGAACATTTGCCTCTCAAAACAGAGGTCAAACAGAATTATCCTAATCCATTCAATCCTGAAACCTGGATTCCCTTTTCTGTCGCTTCAGATACCGTTGTTCAATTAATCGTTTACNACTACAACGGGACAGTAATAAGAGAAATCGATTTAGGTATGGTTAGTCAGGGCAGTTATATAAACAAAGACGAAGCAATATATTGGGATGGCCGAAATCAGTATGGCGAAGAGGTTGCTAGTGGGGTTTATTTCTACCGTTTGCATTCCATAAATACTACTCCAGCTAAGAAAATGACCATAATGAAATAATGAGACTAAATAGGGGTAAAGGAAAATCTTTATGGACAAAAGACAATTACTCGCTTGGCGTAGAGACCAAGATGATGATTTAACCCAAATTCCGAAATCCACCAAATTCCCTCTCAGAAGAAGGCGTTCAGCAATCCAGCATCGAGTGGCAGGTGAACTTAAACAGATGCGTGCGGAAGGGTTTGGTCCAGCCTATGTCAAAAAACAAATTCAGCANAAGACNGCAATGATATTCGGTTTGTATGGGTTGGAAGATTACCCCGTACGAATTGTGGAAGGTCGTATTCTCCGTGGTTATACATATATCCTAGATCTTCTGTTGGCTAATGAGCGGTTTCGGGTGGAAAAGATCAATTTAATGTATATTTATAAAGTCGCTGACCAAGTTGAGATTGCACCCAATATTTCCTGTGACAAATCAATTCAGAAATTATCACTAGGCCCAGCTCGGCGAAAAGAGGAACGATACGAAATTGATGAAGAGATGTTGATCCGTTGTTTTAAGGAGAAACGGATGATGACATTGGTTATTCGCACCGGAGAAAGTTTCACTGGCTACATTGACTGGTTCAGTAACTACGAAATTAAAATTCGTTTAGACGTTGTAAGAAAGGCTGTAGTAATTTTTCGACATGCCCTTTATCGTGCATCTGTAACCTAACTACAATTGTTCCACCGGACCATGGCATGAGGTCGACTCGATCAATAAGCCCAATTAAGGCTTTTTATCTTTGTATAAGAGAGTCGTTCTAAGAGATATGAAACAAGTCTTTTCTTTCATATTCTTTTCTGTTTGTTTTTCTATACTCTGNGCGGATCANTTGAATCATAAAAATTCGCCAAAAGCGTCTGAATTATTTTTGCAAGCAGAGACCGCCTTTCAGTCGAATCAATGGGAAACTTCTTTATCTCTTTTTAATCAGGTTATAGAAATAAACCCTGAATCGGTTGCAGCTTGGGTCGGGATGGGTTTGTCTCTAAACCATTTGGGTCTATATCGGAGAGCAATTGAGCCAATTCAGCAAGCTGCTCGATTAGAACCAAACGACGCAACCATTCATGCTATGCTAGCCCAGACCTATCTTAAAAACCGGCAGTATGTGCAGGCAGATACATGGTATCAAAAAGCTATCAAGATGCATTTAGAAAACGCACCAGTAAGTTGGTACTTAGATCTTGGTTTTATCGAAACTCAGCTTGGCAACTTAGAAAAAGCCCGTCGGTATTATCTTGTTGCTGTTCAATTGTATCCAAGGTCAGTAGCGGCTTACCAGAATCTTGGTATCTTACTATTGAATCAAAACCGGTTAGATGAAGCTGATGCTTGCTTCTATACAGTTTTGTCCATACAAAAAGACATTGGGGCTGCACTATTTGGACAAGGCGAAGTTGCATTCAAGCGAACTGATTATACCCAAGCGATCGTTTTTTATCGCCGAGCTATTGAAAGAGAACCAAAGATACCACAGTACCATCGAGCAATGGGCCAAACACTGTTAAGGTTAGGTAAAGCCTTGGAAGGTTCTCAGTATTTGGCTAANTCAAAGCGTTTGCGTGCCGAGCAATTTCGGCACGAGGCNCACCGATCTGCTCGTCAAAAAGATTGGCCTCAAGTTATTTCGAAGCTAAAACTTGCAATGGAGCGTGATCCTACATATTTATCCGCCCTAGAAGATTTAGCTTATGTTTATGCACAGCAGGAAAGGCTATCATTGGCTGAATCAGTTTTGAGCAATGGATTAATGCGAGTTAAAGACTGGGCCCCTGGGTACTGGCAACGCGGTGAAGTTAGGTTTCGGCTACGCAATTATGACTTAGCAGAAATTGACCTTAGAAAAGCTATTGAACTCGCACCTTCAGCGGCCCCCCCCAAGTTTGCCTTAGCTCGATTGTTACTCGAACAAAGAAAATCATTAATGGAGGCATTAGAATTGGCTGAAACGGTTAATCGATTGACTCCCAAACCCGAACATTATCAGCTGTGGTTGGATGTAAAAAATTACATCGACTAAGCTAACATTCTCTCCTTTACAAAAAAATCTAATTACCCTTTGAGTTTGTTGTAGACCANTCAATAGAGAAAGAACAACTAAATTCTTCTTTCCCTGCTGAACGGTATGTATTGGACAATTTAATAATATTTGGGCAGCAAAATGACGTGACTACTTTATTTGTTATAAACGACCTGATATAATTCGCATTGAACAAAACGTGGCTTCGTATTGATATTATTTGGATAGGAGTAAAAGCATACTAAAAAAACTTTCAAATGGTCCTAAAAACCATTTCTTTGGCTATTACGGAATTAATCCTTGGGATCTTACTCAAACATATCATTTAGCGTTAGAAACTGACTTTCACCATTACGTTCCTAAGCCAAATGATGTAGCTAAGATTGGTCTAATTGATCGTCGGACTGGTAGCTTTACTACCATTTCGACTACTTCAGCTTTCAATTTGCAACAAGGCAGTATGACTCATTGGATCAATAGTGATTGGGGCGAAGAGCTAACTCATAACGATTGGGAGGGCGATCAACTCGTTTCCCGAGCTATTAGCTTGGAAACGAAAAAGTGCCGCACTATCCAAGCTGCAATTGCAGCAGTTTCACCTTGCATGTCATACGCCATTGGTCTTAACTTTGCTCGTATGTCGGTTTGTCGACCAGTAATTGGCTATGCTAATTCGATCGCACCGGAAAGCTGGGAAAAAATACCAAATAATGATGGTCTTTCGTTTATCAACTTGAAAGATGGCTCGGCAAACCTAATAATTTCAATCAGGGAAGTCATTGATCAATCAAATTTAGCTATTTCCCAATGTGGATTAACATGGTTTAACCATGTGATGGTTAANCCATCAGGTACTCGTATTTTTTTCTTTTGTCGTTCTCGCTTGGCCAAACAAACCAAAGAGTCTGGCTTCGTGACTTCGCTCTGGACTATTAACCCCGACGGCTCTGATTTACAGTGTCAAATTCCTTTTGGAAACAAAGTTTCTCATTTTGCTTGGCGTGATGAAAAAAGAATGCTAATGACAACGGATGTGCTTGGTCAAATGCAATTCGTGGAGTTTACCGATAATCAAGGAGATTTCACTCCTGTTGGGTTTGGTAAGCTGCCTTCGGACGGGCATGCTTGTTATTCGCCAGATGAAAAATGGTTGATTACAGATACATACCCTAACCAACGCACCAGACTTTCAGCTCTTTTGCTTTATCATTTAGAGAGTGGGNAGTTGATTCAACTNGGTGATCTGTATGCCGCACCACAGTTTACAGGCACCATTCGTTGTGATCTACATCCTCGTTGGTCCTCGGATAGTCTCTGCGTAACGATCGACTCGGTCCATCAAGGAGATCGCCAAGTTTATATTGCTGAATTATGTGAATATGATCAATTCGTCAAGCTAGGCTTNTCGAACTAATGACACTACTGATACTGGAAAATCGAATAAGAAACAAATTTTTAGAGAATCCTATTTTTATTCATAAAACTTGGACATAACAAAGCGCTGAAAAACTGAGCCTCTAGTATTTACTTTTGCAGAAATATTGAGAAGACGAGAATTAGTGTTAATATCCTAATTTTGTCTATTATCATTCAAAGTGGTTGAAGATTTGAGAAAATCCTCCAGCGCCTTTTTTCGAATTAACTATATTCTGCAGACCGGCACGAGTGTATGTATACTTTCGGTTAATTTCGCTTAGTCCATCTATGCTCGACCATAGACAGGAATAGTTGCTCCATTAATTATACTTGCCTGCTCAGAAATCAAAAAACCAACCACTTGAGCAATCTGGTGAGGCTTAACCCAAAGGCTGTGGTCTTCATTGGGCATTGCTTGTCGATTTGTTGGAGTATCAATAATCGAAGGCATAATCGCGTTAACGTTGATTTTCTTATCTTTCACCTCTTCAGCAATAGATTCAGTCAATATGCGAACTCCAGCCTTAGCTGTCGAATAAGCACTCATTCCAGCTATCCCCTTCAAACCAGCCCTTGCTGAAACATTGATGATTTTTCCGTATTGCCGTTCCATCATATGAGACAATACAGACCGACAACAGAGGAATACCGACTTGAGGTTCAGATCCATCATAAACTCCCACTCATCTAACTTCATTTCTGCTGTTAGGTTTCCACCGAGAAATCCTCCCGCTATATTGGCTAACACATCTACTTTTCCGAATTTTTCTAAAGCCATTTCTGCCAGTTTATCAACCTCATCAGCTTTGGTAAGGTCGGTTGGGGCTAATGATACGTCCACCATTCTGTTACCAATATTACGCTCAAATAGTTCAATTTCATCCTCGAGAAATGAGGGGACTATTAGACGATATTGATTTGACAACAGGTATTGACAAATGGCGGTTCCCAATGTGCCTGTTCCTCCAGTTACGATTGCTGACTTATAATTAGTCATAAAATTCCTCGTTTGACTTCGTTAAATTTGTCCCGTTAGATATTTTTTGATCTACTGTCACACGGTAAATTCGTCTATTATCTGCTTATAGAACTGAAAGTTTCAACCTATCAATTTGGAAACTTGCTCCTTTTTCCGGTACTCGACCAAAATGATCAATCATCACACCACCAATAGTATCGACACTAACTACCTCTAAATTGCTGTTAAAAAAAACGTTAAAATCATCAATGTTCATTCGAGCATCAACGGAATAAATATCTGACGATATTTGAAAGCACTCAACTTGTTCTTCTGTGTCGTATTCATCCTGGATTTCACCAACTATTTCCTCAATAATATCCTCTAGTGTTACTAACCCTGCAGTACCACCATACTCATCAACAATAATTGCCAAGTGTAATCGATTACTCTGTAAGTCTTGAAATAGGTCCCATATTTTACGGCTTTCTGGCGTAAAATATGGAGGACGACTTGACACAAGTTGTTCTAAATCGACGGTTTTTCCTCTAGACCAACAATCTAACAATTCTTTGACATGCAAAATGCCAATTATGTTGTGACTGTGGTCTACTCGATCAAGGTAAACTGGAATACGTGAGTGCCTAGATTGAATAGCTACGCGTAAGATTTCGTCGAGGCCTGATTTAGCTTCCAGATGAACTATATCGGTTCGAGGTATCATGATTTCGCGGACGACTTTATCTGGTAAGCCAAGAATTCGGGAAATCATCTCGTGTTCTTCGACGTCGAAATCGCCCTGTCTATTTCCCACAGATACGAAGGTTTCTAACAATTCTGGCGAAACAATACTATCTATTGTGATATTCTTACCACCTAAAAGACGTATCAAAAACCGAGATAGATAAGTCATTGGTAAAATAATTGGAAAAAGTAGCCAGCAAACCGGTCGCAGTATATATAGTAACTTAATCAATGCATTAGTATTGACTGGGTAGCTATAGTTCCTCGGAACTACCTCCACTAACAAAACGAAAACTAAAATAATAACTATAGGTGGAACAATTTTTGGCAGAGAAATGAGAAGTGGAAAAGACAGAGCGAGCGCACTCACGATTGATAACCACTTCAGAAGAGCTAACGCCACGTGATACTTCTGTGGTTGACTGAGTAAGGTATAGAGGGTTTCGTACTTATCCCCACCAGCCTCGGCTACTTCTATAACTTGATTTTTATCAAGCCCCTTTAAGAAAGAATCAGCCATCGAAACTAGAAAAGAAAAAACAACAGATACGAAAATGCCGAAAAAAGTTATACTTTCTATATCATCCAAGCCTGAGTGAATACTCCTTTCCTACGCATAGAATTTATAGATTGAAACTTGGTGTAGATGGCCAACTAAGCATGTTCGAAATTTGGTCTGAAATTCTTTGCTGCTCTGTAAACATACACTCAGTATCTTTCTCATTTAGATGATCGAAACCAAGAAGATGTAAAGTGCCGTGAATTGTTAAGATCACCAGTTCCATTTCTAATGAGTGAGAGCGATTAACAGCCTGGCGCCTAGCAGTTGAAATGGAGATCGCAATATCTCCAAGTATCAATGGCTGACTAACGAGGCCATAATTAACATCATTTTCGTGAATTACTGGAAAAGCCAAAACGTCAGTAGGTTTGTTGACTGAGCGGTATCGTTGATTCAAGGTTTTCAATTCTTCGTCGTTCGTCATAAGAATGCAAACCTCATAATCTTCTGCTTCGTGAGCCATGAGTGTTGTTTCTGCAGCAAGTCGAGCTGAGGAAAAAGCTGACTCAATTTCGTTTTCAAGAAGTATTGCAACCTTAGATTCATCATTAGTATTAGACCAGTTATCAATTAGATGAACCATTTGTTCCTTCTAAAGTAGTTTTTTCGTAGGCTTCGATAATTCGTTGAACTAGCTCGTGTCGAACTACATCTTCTTTGGAAAAATATACAAAGCCAATTCCGTCTACACCATTTAGTACTTTTTCAGCATTAACTAAACCAGATGATTTTCCTGCAGGTAAATCAGTTTGTGTGACATCTCCAGTGATAACAGCTTTGGAGTTAAATCCTAATCTAGTTAGAAACATTTTCATCTGTTCAATAGTTGCATTTTGTGCTTCGTCTAACACGACAAAAGAGTTATTTAGGGTCCGACCCCGCATGAATGCCATCGGTGCAACTTCAACGACATTACGATCTATATAACTTTCTAAGCTTTCGGCAGGCATCATATCATGCAAGGCATCATAAAGGGGCCGTAGGTAAGGATCAATTTTAGCAGCTAGGTCTCCGGGCAAAAAACCAAGACTTTCACCAGCTTCCACTGCAGGCCGAGTAAGAATAATTCGACCTAATTCACCTTTTTTGAGTGCTGCGACTGCGATTGCCATTGCTAAGTAAGTTTTTCCTGTACCGGCCGGACCAATTCCAAATACTAAATCGTGTTTTTTTATCGACTCAATATAACTTCGCTGACCTAATGTTTTAGGACGAATAACCCCCCGCTTAGAAAAAACTGGAATTGATTCGCTAAGTATTTCTTTCGGATTTTCTTTGGTATTACTTTTGGCCAAACGGGTAGCGTATCGGACATCTCCTATCTGAATTTTTTGGCCTTTTCTGGTTAAATGAAGCAAGAACTCGAAGGAGCGGGCTGCACAACGTACACTATTAAAATCACCACCAATAACCTGTAACCCGTCGCTTCTAATCTGAACCTGAACATTAAAGGTTTCTTCGATTGATTTCAGATATATATCTGCTTCTCCAAATACGGCTTGAATTTCTCTATTATTCTGAACAGATATGTTCAGAGCTTCTTGATTCTGCAATATTTGACTGACTCCACAGATGAAAAATAATTAATATTGTTATGAAGGAAAGAACAAAGGGACAAGATGAAAACAGCAGAAGTGCTATGATACGATAAAAGCTCTCTGAATGCAAGTTTAGTGAGCTAAGAAGAGTCTTCTACTTGTGTTGATCGATCTGAGTTAACAGTTGCTGAGTTTGAATTCTAATATGTTCTATCGTTGCTTGTCTATCCGTTACGGCAAACTGCTCTAAATCACATTGCCGCAAAATATCAATGAGTGCACTAACTAATTTTACTGGGATTGATCTATTGACTAGATGTTGTTTTACCATTTCTGGATTCCAGCCTATAGCTGATTTGTCATTGGTTTCTCCCACGTAATTATAAATGATAGTTGAGAGATCGCCAAAAGTTTCTGTCCTTCTAATGGCTTGAATCGCGTTTTGTAAAGGATCAGTCTTGACTTGTTTTTCCCTTTTATCATTTTTATAATCTTGTAACCATTTGACACTAAAATATACACCACAAATCATAAGTAATATAAAGAAAAATTTGGATGCTGTGTAGATCAGATTCATTTTCTTTTTAATTTGTGTATTGACTGTAATATCTGCTGAAGTACCTATGTCTCTCACATCAATAGATTTAGGTAATACTTTTAAGGATAACTCTGCCGTAGAGATTTCATTGTACTGTTCCGACATTGGGTCAAAATGAGAGTAAGATATCGAAGGTACTGAAGTTACTCCAAGCTGGACTGGAACTAATACATATTTGTACACCCGATTCCCGTAGATCTTCTCCTGGCGAATTTCGCTCTTGTACTGAATTTCTGGTGCGTGAGTGATGAACTGTTTCATTACGGGTAATTGTAATTTAGGATGTGTCTCGAAATTACCATACCCGAAAACCTCGACGGTCAAAATAACGGCTTCATTCAGTTCGACTGATTGTTTGTCTAGGCTTGCTCGGATTTCGTACTGTCCAATAATGTTGTTAAAGTTGACTGGTTTACCCACAGTTGGCAAGGATTGAATATCCAACCCAACAGAGTTAGTTATGAGTTCAGGAGGGGGTGCATTGTCCGTCAGGCCCGGAGAAATAGGGAAACGAAGTTTTGCTGGTTCAATGATCACTCGACCTGTTTTTAAAGGGAAAAGTGCTACTTTAATCTCCTCCATCCGAAATTGTTGTCCGTTGATAGTTTTTGTTTGATTGCTGTCCGGATTCAATCTCTTTTGCGAAAAATGAGAAAATGAAGGCGCAATATAATTGGGAGAGTCAGGATTTGGTAATCGAGCGGTATAAAAGTAACGAAAAGTATAGGTGACCTGTTGATTTAGATAGGGATTAGTTCTATCAACATTCGCTTCTATTCGTTGTATTCCTCCATAAAAAGGGTTCTCGTAACTATTTACTCCATTTTCGTTGAATGAACTCGAATTAATTTGCAGTTTATGTGGTTTGGTACTCAGTATTTCATTATTGTATTCAATTTTGAATGGAGGTACAGTTATAATACCGATTTTCTTTGGTTTCAGGCTATAAGACCATGTCATTACTACAGGAATTTTCCCATTTGAAAACTGGTATTGATTAGACGAACCGAGATAAGAAATAGACAGTGCTTGCCACATGCCTGAGTCGACTGCAGGCAGTTCTGGGGGGCTAATTTTACCTAGTTGAGTCTCGCCAAAAAGAGTTATTTTTAAAATGGCTGATTGTTCAAGAGAAATCGTTTTCGGTGAAAGTCTTGATTGAACCTGTATTGACTCCGCCGCAGAAGAAATCGATAAACACCAAGCAACAGCAATCAAGCCGAACATAGGACTAAAAAGATTTGGGTGAGTAAATCGAAGATGACTTAGTAGACGATAGGAGAGCATCTACCAATCTTTATCTGAATTCCTTTGATTGGTAAAATTGCGTTGTAAAAACTGCCTATAAATCACTCGTTCATTTGTCAAAAAAGATTCTAAAAGTTGAATTGCATCTCGCTTGGATATTAAGATGCCACCGTCCCCAATATTAGCTGAAAGAAGACTATTCGTTTTTTTTTGTGGTTTCTGGGTTTGTAGTTTATGAGTTTGCCGCGCAATTAGGGCCAATTCTAAATTGTGTTTTGCCGATTTATCNCTTGGGTTTAANCGGAGACAAGATTTATAAGACCGAATNNCCCTCTCAGCTTTTCCATTTTTCAACTGTGCGTTGCCCAGATTATAGTAAACGTCCGACGGNTTTAGTTTTTCAACTTGGCCAAGTAGTGATTTCTGNAAGTGGGTTTCGGCCAGATCGAATTCCTGCTGCTTGTAGTAGGTAGCACCCAGATTGAAATCAGCTATNACTGGCACTTGATTTTTTGATGTTTGAAAAAATAACACAGCGGATTGGTAATCGGCTGCTAAATAACGCTGATAACCTCGTCGCATTATGCTCGTTTTACGATCAATCCACCCAACTGAACANACNAATATGCTAATGAATATCAGAGATCTCACTAAANACCAAACCTAAANCCCGTNTTNGATTTATTTATCTTCTTTGGTAAGTTTTAGAATCATCTGCGCTAAAACTGATCGATGAGCGTAGATTGAATCAGGGTTTTGAGAGTAGCTGACTAAGCTTGTCAATACAGTATCGGGAACTATGAGATAGCCTTCTGCTTCGCGAACAGAAGCCTTCTCGGGATCTGTCGCATTTTTGACTAAATCTTGTAAAAGCCAAAAATATTCGTAATCTTCAATTCCCTCGCGTAACAGCTCCATTCGAATAGAGTTGANAGGGCCTTCTAGTGAATGGCTCAGTTGCCCGGCACNATAATTAGCTAATGCCATAGGCGGTGGGTAGATCAAGCGGCCATCACCATTCCCCCAATTACGAGTGTTTCCAATCTGAGGAAGATTCTCTGGTGAATAACTCATTGGGTCTTGGTAAGGGTTTTGTGGTAAAGTTTGCCCGATGGAATNTGAAGGCTGCTCCTCGTTGTTCCAATAATTACTCAACCAGATTCGAATCCCATTAACTTTATAATGCCATGTCTGCCACAACCACATNCGAAGATCAATTGCATTATGATCAATGAAAGAACCTACATAGGGGGCNANTGGTTGGTTACGTAAGTACCACCATACTTGCTCTCCCTTGGCCTTTCTTTCTTCTGCTAGAGCTGGATTNAAATTTGGAACAATCGGACACCATACCTCCACACTTTCGATCAGNTCAGGCTCAATCTGCTCTGTCAAAAAACGATTTATTTTCGGAGCAAAACGATGAATTCGGTCCATACCGGCTTTAACAAACTGATAATCTTGGTCAGTCGGCTCGTCAAACCAATAAACATAAGCTTTGTCTATCCAACCTTTCTCCTCTAAATAGTTTTGAAGCTGAGTAAGATAGCCNCTAAACAGNATGTTGTATTCCTCTGTACCAACTGGATATCCTTCTATAATACCTTTTTGATTGCCAGTAAGATGTTGGGTGCCCATTCCTTCTAGTGGCAGTTGAAAAGCATTAAAATGTAATTCATTCAAGTAGCGTGTTGCAGTAAGTTCGAATGGGTTAGTGTCAAGAGTAATATTCCAATCGGCGACAGTTCGCTCAAAGTCAGAGTCGGGAATCAGGTTTTCACCNGTGGGCATAAGGTTTAATGATAATTGATCAAACCAAGCTACCCCCGTTTTTTCCTCAGTCGCATTTGGGGCTATGGGGAAAAAAGCCAGACGGATTGACACAGTCTCTGAAGGAAACGAACCAATCTGCGTCCAGAAACGTTCCCACTGTCCATTTCCNATAAATGGAAAGTCGATCTGCTGAAAAGTTTCATTATTTTGGTCTAAACAAAGAATGGACAGTTGGTAAGATTGTGAAGTACGCTCAGTTCGGGCATGCCAACTCAATTCATAGGATTTATCCTTACTGATTCTGATTTTATGTCGACTGATTGCAGCCATATCAGAAGANTTATCACTATCTACAACCTTCAAGCTGTGGCGCCCTTCTACTTTTACAGTAGAATCTTGCTCACCACCTAGCCACCAATTCCCTTCAAAATCAGTAACAATAGGGGAAATTTCCATTGGGTTCTCTGGAGAAATGCGATGATTGGCAAAATTCTCATAGTATTTTTCTAATACTTGGTTAAGTTCAGGTCCATCTTTCAGTTGATGGTATTTTTTGACTCTTTCGGGATCAAAACCAAAACTTGAACGGATGTGGGTTTCATCCGACAGAGCAAAATCCCAAACCTTAAGTTCGACCTCAATCGTTTCTTGCCAAATGCTTCCTTCTTTTCTTGTTTTGATGTCTATTTTATCTTCAGCAAATACACCAGAAATTTGTTCTTCTAATGTCTCTTCTTCTCCAACAACTATTAATGACTGATGGCCTGAAGCATCTATACAATCCTCATGGAGTCCNGATAAGGCCGCCNGCTTCTTGATTGAGCTGATCTGTTGACTAATAGCAACTGGAGAAACGACTAATTCTTTAGACAAACTTATATCTTCACTCAGCACACCACTGACAACTATAGTACCTCGATAGGTTCCTGCTGGTAAGTCCGGTAACGTTCGGAACGTTAACCAAAAAGGATAGTTTTGGCCTGGATAAAGCTCAATTGGTAGGTTATGAGGTAGAAGTGGGTCTGGCCAATACCCTCTAGATCCTGTGTGGTCGGATGGGTGCCTGACTAACAAGTAGCCGATGTTATTGATTTCGATTTGATCCGCTGGTATTAAATCNTTTTNTTCAGAGAGAAAATTACTCGAAGCGACTGTAACTTGACTCAANCGGTGTTTGGGTCGTACCACNATTTGGAATGGTTCATATTCATTTTTGGCAGCACTAAGACGAACTAAAGAAGATTTTTGNGTTGGAGGTACTTGCTGNCGGCTAATCTTCCTTGTAGCATCAGCCCACCATATGGTTGCGATGTCATCGTCCTTGGATACGGTTTCACCGTAGTCGGCTTGATATAAGATAGACATGCTGAAGGGTATAGTGGCAAAAAACACTGATTCTCCGTAGAAGCGGTCAATCAACTCTATTTCCATTTCGTAGTTACCAGCCTGTTCCAATCGGTAATCAGTCCACAGAATTTCCCAAGTTTCTGCTACTCCAACCGTTAACACTCGACGGCTGTTGGTAACCGGTTGGGATGAAACATCACCACCGTACAAGCCCCCGGAGGCTATCGGCTTGATTCGCATCACAGCCTCGACCTCCATGCTATAATCAATCAAATTAGTTATATCGATGGCAACTTGGTTGTTATCCCCACTATTCAAGTCTCCTATTGTTTTGAACTCGACTTCAAGTGCTCCCGAGTTGTCTATTACTTCAACGTAGTTAGTATCTCCGACAAACCGAATTGCATTATCNTCAATTGTTGCCCAGTATTGATAGTCGGTGATTTGACAATCGCCCGTCGTTTTAAGCCGTATGAAAATCGAATTGGCGGGTAGCAGCGTACTCGGAACTTGCAATGTATGTTCCCCACTATCCTCAATGGTCTGTGCNACTNTGGATGTTGAATCNAAGTTTGGATCAGTTGCACATTCAACAAATAGTTTACTCCCATNTTGTATTTGGAGCTGAAGTTTGATCACNGAGTCTATCTGATTCTCGTTAACTAAACTATGTTGATAGATGANCTGNTCTTGATCTGTTAATACCCAACGGTCGGTATTGAAACTCGCTGTGTGTTGAAACAAGCACCGAGAGGAATTCCCATCTGTCTCAGTAAAATCAGAGTAGAAAGTATATTTTCCGTCGTGAACCAGTTCCCCTTTGCCTAGTTCTAAACCATTTATGTGTCGGTGTACGGGTATAACCTTGACTAGAGATACATCGTCAAATTGCACTTTACCCTGAAACTGCCAGTGGCCAAAACGCAAAAATGCATTTCGAATTTTTTGTGGCGTTTTGAATATGAATTCCTTATTTTGCCAGTCAGTTGATGAGGATAGATCAATATTAGCCAGGTGTGAGCCAGCAATTATAGTCCCAGATCCATCTGAAAAAACTGAGAAACGTAACCGATAAAACGTGTTCGAAGAAAAAGGATTCTGCTCAGATCGCCAATAACTTGAGTCATTACCTTGACCAGAGACACTAATACTTCGACCTGTCTTTCCTGTGAATTCCCACTTACCTTCATTTCCAGGTGGTAATATCCAACCATTTGGAAATTCACCATCCAATCCCTCAAAAGTACCATTGGTAATGTTTATCAATTGGCCCCGTGTAGAAGATGTCTGTGCCTGTGATAGATGAGAGTAAAAAAACAAAAACAGCAACGGCAAGCCTGAGAGGATTCTCAACTTCTTAACTCCTTCCGGTATGAAATCATATCTGATAATCAAATGATCGAGTAAAATCGGCAATGTCTAATTGTGCGGATATCTGTTGAATTTGTCAATATAAAAACATGATAGCTTACTTACCAATTTTTGAAGGTATAGGTGCGTTCGCTCGTAATTAACCCTATAATTCCCCAGACACTTCCACAAATAAACTCACCTAGTACTAGACCTAGAAAAAAGGGTAATAACCGCCGGTAGCTTTTTATACCACCTTGTTTGATACAAATCCACTTGATTAACCAAGAGAGAAAAAAAGGGAACCAAAGCTTTTCGAAATGATAATATCCAGCTAACGGGTAACCCAGTGGATGTAATTGCCACCAAATAAAACGTAAACGTAGAACTGTATTGAATAAAACTATTGTAAAACCTACCAAAGTGGCTAATAAAAAAGGAATGTCGGTTTCTTGAGGTTTATTCAGCCAACGTTCAATAATAGTGTAAGCAGTTCGTCCTCGACCTGCTCCAATTGACCCATATTGATAACTCAATTGAAGGAAAACGAAAAAAGTTAAGAATGCACTGACACATACTGCAAACATCATTGCCCAACATAATTTTCGGGTATTGATTCCGGCACTTTCAGCCAATTTGAAATTTTCGAGCAAAAATGGCATTGGATTATTCCTAATCTCTTTGGTGAAAGTCCAGTACGGCGCAGAAGCTGTTAAGGTTGATCGGGACAGACGACGGCTACCTAGCACTGCTACGATCAGTTGAAGTGGCCCAGAATAGTGAATGCCTTGTAGNGGTGGTCCCAACTCCGCTCTCATACGGGTAAATCCAAAAGCTATAAAAAAATANATGACGAAAAAGCTAACACTAAAAGCCATCGACATTCCTGCTTGATATGAAAACAGAACCAAAAAAATGAAACCTAGAAGGAGTCCCACGGCAGCTGCGTGGTAAGACATTGGTTCATCTTGGTGTTCATTTTTCCCTTTAANTATGCCATGAGCAATTTGAGCAAGCGGCTTACGAGCTAACCAAAGAGCAACTAAAGCAATCCCCAAATACGCTCCTAGAATTTGTTGATCAGGGAAAGGATAGTTAGGAGTATTAATACCTACTATAGATCCAAATAGCCTTTCCACTTTCCAAACTAAAAACAGGACCCAACACGAGAAAAGAAGATCTAGNGGAATAGGAAAAGCNAAACCTATTACGTAAGGGTTCCATTGAATTGGTATTTTTCCCATAGCATTAAGTGGACGGCTAGTGAAATGAGTGTGTAGNTCATAGCTCATGGGAATGCTAGGGATATGTGGTAGTAAATATGCAAACCCATTTAGTAGATCAATAGNTGTAGCTAAACCAACCCCAACCCATAGTAATCGATTACTCAAAATGCTTCTATCTTCTTTCGGTGCTGATAACACCATTTGTTGTGGAAGATGGACGAGAGGGTAGCCNAGTTTCTCTTTTTCGATCCATTGNCGGCGAATTATCACTGTCAAACAAAGCATNGTGAAAACAGTTACAGTTAAGAAGGTTGACCACCAGATCATTGGTTGCAGCCATCCCAATACGTAGTTTTTTTGTAAAAAGTAAGACTCACCCCTGAAAAACCCGTTTAACAGATCGAAGTCGTTGACACTTAGCCAATCGGGAACATAATGCCAAAATAAATTAGCCCACTCATTTTCGGGAGTAGCGTACCAACGCGAAATAGCAACAGTACAGAAAATAGTTTGACTAAAATCGTGGCCACTGACGGTAATAGCNATGGACAACATGGCATAGATTGTTAGTAGTTCAGCTGGTGCTAGCGCTTGGTTTGGTACCACCAAATGAATTAGTCGGTTAATTCCAATGAGTACTAGTAAGCAGAAAATAGCACTAAAAAAAATGCCCATAGTAGTAGGGTATTGTGTTCCCCACACAGTTTCCCACTGTACAACCAAATAAACGTTAATCGGCGTTAATACAATCGAAAGTAAAACTGCACGCCAAGTGACACCTTCGGCATATTTCTTGTGAAACTTTGGAAAAATTGACCGTTCGGAAAAGTTTTGCTTCAAATTGAATTTGCTCAGGAAGATCAACACAAGTTTAGCAAACTCTTTAATAATCGTGCAAAAGTGAATTTGAAGAGATACGACTTTTTCCTGAAACTTACTTAAAAATAGTAGGTACAGAATAACGTGATTAGTTATTAATATTTCCAAGATAACCTCTCACCCTGTTTGTATTGATAAAAATTGCTGTTGTGATATCGTGAAATTCTGAAAACTAAAGAGGGAATATTAGACCAAATTACTTCCCTAACTTGGAGCTACTATAAATGCCCGTAAAAATTGCAGAAGAAAGACAGGTCGAACGACAGTGGATGATACTAAAGGAATTGGATCGTTGTAGGGTAGAAGGTGCAACGAAACGTCATTTAGCGGACCTTTGCCATGTTTCAATTCGTACTATTGAACGCGACATGTTGGACTTAAGTTTGTCTCAATTTCCGATCATAAAGGATAAAATGGGCAGAGTAACAGTTTGGAAACTGAAAGATGGATACAAGCTGCCCTATCCTGAAGTCAAATTGAATCCAAGTGAGAGCCTATCTCTGATTTTGGCTGAGGAAGCCCTGAGTTTTCTCGCTGGAACCCCTCATTATCACTATTTTCGAAGAGCTATGTCAAAATTACGTCAATCTATACCCGCGGAAAATGATCGCTTTATCAGTGATACCAAGCGTGCGTTCGCCTTTCGCTTCCCCCAACTGAGAGATATGGAGCGTTTATCTTCGATGATCAGCATTGCTGAAATTGCTTACAGACAACAAAAACGCTTACAGTTGACTTATCGGTCTGCCTCCAGTGGAAAAGTTAACGAGCGTAAGGTTGACCCTTATGGAATTTACTATGCCTACAATGCTCTTCGCTTGGTTGGTTATTGTCATTTGCGAAAAGACGTGAGAGAGTTTAATTTTGATGGGCGATTGCGGCATGTATTACTGCTGTCCGAATCATTCGATGAACCGGAGAATTTTGACTTAGCTACTTATACACAAACTGGATTTGGTGGCATACGTAACCGAAATTCTGTTTCTGCTTTAGTACATGTTGGCCCGCCAGTCTCTCGTTGGGTTAAACAGCAAACCTTGCCCGGACTGAAAAATACTCTAGACCTAGAGGATGATTGGATAGAGTTACATTTTGAAACTGATGGAGAAGAGGGCTTGCTAAGACAGGTTTTAGCATGGGGTAGCTGTGTGAAAGTTCTTGGGTCTGAAAAATTCAAATCCACCTATCAGGCCGAAGTCCTTCAAATGTATCGAAACCTGATTTAATTATTCCCTAATTTGAGCTCATATATCCCCACAATCCTCCCACTATATATAGCTGAATGGCCTACTTGCGATCTTGACTTTAGCCCCCAACTCTGATACAATGACGCATGTAAATTGGAGCACCAGAGTGCAGACAGACTTAGCTCATCATATCCAACAAATCCGAATGGTTGATACACATGAGCACTTGCAAAGCGAAAGTGAGTGGCTGGATGCCAAGCCTGACATTTTGCAAGATTTGTTTGGTAACTATGTTCCAGCTGATTTACATACGGCGGGGGCAAGCCCTTCGTCGATACAGCAGCTAATGGACAAATCAAATGCTGACCTAGAACAGCGCTTCAACTCGATTCGAGCAGCTTGGGAAGCGACACAGTTCACGGGCTATGGGGAAGCCGTACGCCTTATTGCTAAGTCCATTTATGGTATCGACGAAATAACGACTGGCAGCCTCATTGAAAACCAACACAAAGCGTCTGATTTTTGCCAATCTGGTGAGAGGCTCCGCTTACTTTCAGAAGTAGCTAATCTTGATCATGTACAGACTGATAACTTCTGCTGGCCTTGCTTGCCGGATTTATCGGGAATAAATTTCTTCCTATACGACTTATCGTGGGCTGATTTCTGTAATGGCCAAGTAGACTTATCGGCTATTCATTCAACAGTGGGAATCGAAGTGTCAGATCTTGATAGTCTAGANCNTGCAATGTCAGCAATATTTGNCAAATACGCACCAGTAGCAATTGCGGTTAAGTCCCAACACGCCTACAATCGGACTTTGAATTGGTCGCCAAGAACCAGTNATGACGCTAGCCAAGCGTTAGATCTAATATTGACAAACTCTCATGACCAAGTCGANGTTCAAACGCGACTATGTCTAGGAGACTGGGCTTGGGCTAAAGGNTTAGAACTTGCGGCNCAATATCGCTTGCCGTTCAAGATCCATACGGGTTATTACGCCGGTAATGACCGNATGCCGGTTTCTCGTATCTCAGCAGGTAATATGTGTGAGCTATTGGCGTCTTTTCCTGAAACCCAATTCGTCTTAATGCACACCGCATATCCGTACAGTCAGGAATTGATTGCTCTGGCTAAGCATTATCGAAATGTGTGGGTAGATTTGTGTTGGGCTTGGAGTATTGACCCTTTTAGCTCGATTGATTTCTTACGTCGCTTTATNCATGCAGTACCAATTAATAAGCTATTTGCTTTTGGTGGAGATACTCGTTGGCCAACCAGTGCTGTAGCATATTCCATACAAGCACGTCAGTGTATTGAAAAAGCTTTGACAGCTGAAATTGACGAAGNNTACCTGACTGANAAGCAAGCACNCTTTGTTGCTGAAAAAGTCATGNATGACAACCAATATGAGTGTTTTGATATCATTGAAACTCGNTCCAACATTCAAGCAATAGTTGCCAGCGATTGAGGAACTTGAAATGAGCAAACCATTAACCAAAGTCAACCGTCTCGAAATGCTCGACTTGCAAAAAACTAGGACACGAGCTAATCAGTTATCTCGAGGTAACACCGCCGAGACTAAAATACACAAGCGATCCTTTGCTGTTAGCACAAGCCGCTCAGGAATTGGCCGAGATTCGAGTGGCCGATTGATGGGTACAGGCTTAATTGTTAATCGTGCTATCTGATACGTTCATTATCTCAAAGAATGACGACATGGCAACTCAAACGTCACGATAGCTTAGCTGCTGACCAGTTGGCCATTGAGACTGGCGTTTCAACCATATTAGCTAAGGCACTAGTCGCGCGAGGTATTNCGACGGCAGAGGCTGTAAAGACCTACCTACACCCAACACTCGAAGATCTTCATTCGCCTTTTCTACTCAACGATATGGAGAAAGCTGTAGAACGAGTTAGGGNAGCAATTCGAAATGGGGAACGNATTTGGGTTTATGGNGATTACGATACAGATGGNACGACCTCAACAGCTCTGCTNATGTGTCTGTTCCATCAAGAANTAAGCGCTTCTGCTCATTATCACATTCCTAATCGGTTCACTGAAGGTTACGGTTTGAATNTTGCCACGATTCAACAAATTGCCGATGCAGGTTGTGATCTGCTAATTACGGTTGACTGTGGCATTACCTCTGTTGCCGAGGTTGTTCATGCTAATACTTTGGGTATAGACGTCATCGTCACTGACCACCACCAACCACCTCCACAAGAGATTCCGCCAGCGTTTGCTCTTATTAATCCNAAAATGCCAGATTCTCTTTATCCTTTCGATGGACTCGCTGGGATTGGGTTGGCCTTTAAGTTCGCACAAGCTATTTTAATTCGACAGAATAAATTAGATGATAGTGCTTTGCCGCCCTTTATAATATCACAGCTNGATTTGGTCGCATTAGGTACGGTTGTTGATATGGTNCCGTTAGTGGGTGAAAATCGCATCTTAACTCGAATTGGTCTATCTGTTCTTAATCAGCGAGAACGGCCGGGAATTAGGGCTTTGTGCCGAGTATCAAATCTCGACCGAGACGAAGAGTTAGATGGTTATGCTCTCGGATTNAAGCTGGGGCCTCGAATTAACGCTGCAGGACGGATGGATACAGCACAAAAAGTGATTGAATTGATGACTACTAAATCTGATGAAACGGCTTTATTGCTTGCGAAAAACCTGGACATACTTAATACAGAGCGTCGTCAGGTTCAGAACCAAATTGAGCAACAAGCTATTGAACAGGTTGAAAAAAAAGATTTGGCTAAAATGAAATCCCTNGTCGTCGCTCATCACGAATGGCACAAAGGTATCATTGGAATTGTTGCTTCTCGTATCAAGGATGCCTATCATCGCCCAGTCTTTTTGCTGGCAATCGATGGTAATGTGGCTAGTGCTTCTGGAAGAGGAATTGATGGAATCAATATTGCTGATGGTCTCAATGCCTGTACTGATTTGTTAATCAAACATGGTGGACACCGAGCTGCAGCAGGCTTTTCGATTAAGACAGAAAATATAGGAAAGTTTGAAAAGCGGTTTAATGGGTTTGCTCAAAAGCATTTGACTGATTCAGATTTACAGCCTCGTTTGTCCGTAGATTTTGAGGTGAGCCTCGATGAAGTTAGTCTTGATTCACTGAATCAACTAAAGCTGTTGGAACCAACCGGCATGCAAAATGCCAGACTNCGTGTTTTGACTCGGAATTTGAAAATTAAAAATCAACCCAAAATTGTCGGACAAGACAAAAAACATTTAAGTTTTTCGGTAACAGATGGACTACGTACANTCAGAGCTATTGCTTTTGGAATGGCGGAGTACTGTATTGCTATGCAGGGCCGAAATACACGTGTNAATTTAGCTTTCTCCCCGGATACCAATAAGTGGCAAGGTGAGGTGAAACCACAATTAAAAGTTGACGGTATTCAGATTGAAAAGGCAAAAAGAAACGATCGACTAGATATATATCCCNACGAAACTGAAGCAAGCCCAGCTAAATTGATTGATCGCCGTAATGTCCGAGGTGGTAAAGCTAATTATATGATGAAGCTACTCAAAAACAATCAAATGAGTATTTTTTACGTTCGCGATGATTCAGCTGTAGACGAGTGCTTTAATCTGTTACAAGGACATGACAACCCTCAACTAAAACGTTGTCGCTCAGATGCCACCGAATCAGAAAGGCATGCATTGATTAAAATGATGAAGGATGGAAACATTTGTTCAATTCTTTCTAGCCAGACGTTGTCTCANTTGCCAGCAGCAGTCAGAAATATTATATTTTGCCANCCGACAAAGAATTTAGAACAATTTTACCAACGTTGTCAGCCAGCTTTTTCTGAGAGCTTAACTATATCTTACTTGCATCTGCTATATAGCAGTCAAGATTTTGATTNCGCTGAGCAATTGCTTGATCAACATCATCCCGAACGAGATCTACTTGTACAACTTTACCGTAAATTAATAGATCTAGCTAAAAAGGAGCAGAAGCCGTTAGTCAATAATAAAAATCAAATTGACCTTAGCCGATTCCTAAAATCAACGTCTCAACTGGCAATACCTCCAAAGACAATAGCTATAGCATTGGATATTTTTGAAGAATTGGAATTTATTAGTGTGTTACCNTCGCATTCAAATACTTTGATTCAATTATTACCATCTTCGCATCGTCCACTCGATGAGTCACGTACCTTCCGTCAAGAACGCCATTTTAAAAATTCAGCTCGAGAATGCTTTTCCTTTTTGAAGCAAGGTCTAGAGGTAATTTGGAGTCGCCTNCAGCATGAGTGTAGAACAGCTAATTCAGTCGATTAAANACTATAACCCGCAGGCTGAGTTCGATTTGCTCCGTCGTTGTTATGCCTATGGCGAAAGTTGCCATCAGGGNCAGCTTCGTAAGTCAGGCGATCCTTACTTCAGCCATTGCATCGAGACAGCGAAAGTATTGATNAGCCTTAAGCTTGATTTAGAAACGATTTGTGCGGGGTTACTTCACGATACAATTGAAGATGTCGATGGAACGACTGAGGCTAAATTAGCNACTCTATTTGGTTCCACGATAGCTGCTTTGGTTCAAGGAGTAACTAATATTAGTCAATACCCTTTACAACCACATCGTCGTANTGAACAGCGTCAAGCAGAAAATTACCTGAAATTATTANTAGCAACAGCTAAGGATGTTAGGGTTATCTTGATTAAGCTAGCCGATCGGCTCCACAATATGGAGACNCTAAATTTTCAACCAGATGAAAAACGTCGCCAAATAGCTAAAGAAACACTCGAAATTTATGCCCCAATTGCACATAGGCTTGGTATTTCGAAAATTAAAAATCGATTGGAGGATTTAGCCTTTAAGCATATTTGGCCCCAAGAATACAAACGGATTGCACGATTTCTTAACCAAAAACTAGCTTCACGTGAGGCTTACACAGACGAGATGGTTAACCACATCCGAGCTGTTTTACAACAGGCTACTACGGATGCCACAGTTTATGGNCGCCCCAAAAATATTTATAGTATTTACCAAAAGATTAACGAAAAAGGAACGCCTTTTGAAGAAATTGACGATCTAATCGGTGTGAGAGTTTTAGTCAATCGGGATATTGACTGTTATACTGCTATTGGTGCTATTCATACTCGATGGAGGCATGTACCAGAGCGTTTCAAAGATTTTGTTAGTTTGCCTAAAGGAAATGGNTATCAGTCAATTCATTCAACAATTCTGGATCATGGACGACGTATTGAAATTCAGGTCAGAACTCACCAAATGCAGAATGTTGCTGAAGTCGGTATTGCAGCGCACTGGCTCTACAAGGAAGGTACACCATCAGGAAAACGTAGCCGAGCAATCTTTCAATGGTTGAAACAAGCACTGGAAGACATACAAGAATTGAAAGGTGAAGGTGCAGGTCAGTTTCTTCGCTCCATTAAGTCAGAGTTATTTGGTCATGAAGTCTATGTATTTACCCCTAAAGGAGATGTCGTAGCACTACCTGCAGGCTCCACACCTATAGATTTTGCNTACAAAATCCACACCCAAGTTGGTAATACCTGTATCGGGGTCGAAGTAAACGGTATGGTCGTCTCTCTTCGATATAGATTGCAAAATGGTGATCAAGTCAAAATTAATACTAATGCTAATAGTCATCCTGGGCGTGACTGGTTGCGATGGGTTAAAACTGCACGCGCTAGAAATAAATTGAAGCATTGGTTTAAAGAAAAACACCGCTCTGAATCTATAGAANTAGGAAAACGTTTGCTACAAATAGAGTTGCGAAGATCTGATCTAGAACTGATTNCTTTTATACGATCNGAGAGTTTGTTGGCTNTCGCTAATCAGTTAGGTTACGAAGAACCAGAAGAAATACTACAGCATATTGGTGAAGGCGAGCGTCTTGCTAGTGAAATAGTCAATTCAGCATGTCAAGNTGAAGGTCTCACAGAAATGGGGCTGAGTCTAGATCACAATTCAACAGACAACACGACGTTAGATTCAGGAAAATTGGTCTTTCAATCTACGCCATTGATTGAGCTTAGCCAAGAAGATTTGGTTGATTCCACACGAATCATGAAATGTTGTCGACCGATTCCGGGCGANGAAATCATTGGTTATATCCGACGTGGAAAGGGAGTTTCAATCCACCGAGCAGGCTGTAACCGGCTNGTCAATGAACCTAATCGNTTAGTAGATATCGAGTGGAAACCGGCAGATCAGATGACATTTCCAGTGGACATTGTAATTGAATGTTATGATCGACCGGGGATCTTGGGAGAAATTACAACAACAATAGCCCAAAAAAATATTAATATAAGAGAAGGAAAATTCGGCCCGTTACTCAACGACAGAAGCAAAGAGTCTCCCAGCTATCGGTTTGAGGGTGGAGAAATCGGGTTTGAACGCCTCAGGATTGAGGTCTCAGAATTGAGCCAACTCAATCAGATCATGGAACGAATACGAGATGTAGAGGGCGTGACGAAGGTNGNTCGCCAATGAACGATNAAATCTTTNTCNATGGTAGTCAGGCCTTCATGCGTGAAACAGCCTTAGTAACNNTTCCTGACCGAATGCAACGTGTGCAGACCCTCATTCTNCGNACACNGCCNTCCGCTNNTNGCACACGGACTTTNTGNAAATTNGGNAGCCACCTTCGTTTGGTGTGGACNCGTGATCCACTNATACTATNACCCGTCATTGGTTTTTTNCCACAGACTTGGCATACTCTNGCCATTTTTTACCTCCATTCTTCANTTTTCTTCGTTTGGCAAACCGNNTTAATCTATCATAGAGATTAGAGCCAATGCAACTTTTTTTCTTTTTTAAAACTAAACGCACNCTTATTAACCATGAATTTACGTTGATTTTGACTGCGTTGATNTTGTTTGGATACGTAGGCTGTCAATCTCAAACNAGTGATCGTCTAGTAGCTGAAGCAGAAACTTCAGCTTTTGGTATCGTTTCTGGGACAGTTTTCGACCAAATAAGTAATCAGCCGGTCCCTAANAGTAATGTGACTTTCTCAGACCAAACAGTAATAACAGANCCACTGGGGCGTTATGTTTTACGTCAGGTNCCATATGGCAAACACCATTCGATATCTGTAGTATCAGATGATTATCAAACTATCAATCTAGAATTTGATTTAGTTCAAGATTATTTACCTCTTAATATTTCTCTGGTGAGAACAAATGATGTAGAACAAGAAATCAGGCNCTATTTTGACCGATTATCTAATTTGGTAGCTAATATGGAGAAGGTAGAGGANATCGAAGGCCACTTTTCGCCAAACTANGTTGTTTCTGAAGATGTCGTAACACAATTTGGAGTTGGTGCAGGTGTAATCCCTGCCGATTTCACGAGTGTCAAACCAACATTCAAAAAACTTTTTACCAACTATGATAAGATACAGTTCCAATTTGACCATATCAAGATTCACGCTCACCACGCTCGCGAAGCATCTTCTGTATTACAGCTCGTTATTGTTACTGAAAAAGGACCTAGACGAAAGAAAATGTTAATTCAGACCAATGCCAAAATTAATTTCGAAAAATGGGACGGTANCTGGCAAACTCATTTTTTACAATTACTTGAGGTCCACCTAAACCCGTGATTTACCCAGTTCAATCTACCTTAGAGGCACTTTCTATCGATGAACTCCGTCAGTTGATCCGTGAACATGAACATAAGTACTATGTCCAAAATCAACCTGAGTTGCCCGATTATGTTTTTGATCAATTGATGGCTAAATTGATTGAAATCGAAGCTGAATCAACAGGACCCGTTCCTCCGGACTCACCAACCCAAAGGGTTGGTAGTTCTATTACCGATAANCAGACCGGTACGCGTATTCGCCACCATATACCAATGCTTTCCTTAGAAAACACCTATAAACCGGAAGATTTATTAGATTTTGACAAACGAATACGAAAATCTCTACCAAATGAGGAGATCTCTTATGTTTGTGAACTCAAGATTGACGGTTTAGGTGTGGCTCTGTTTTATGAACAGGGTTCATTNACCTATGGTGTTACACGTGGAGATGGAAAGTTTGGTGAAGACGTAACCNCTAACATACGAACGATAAAGTCTATTCCACTCCGTTTATCTACTACAGGACAAAGCTCACTACCGCAACGAATGGAAGTCCGCGGCGAAGTATTTATGCCNGTATCTGCGCTAGATCAGATTAACCAAATGCGTGTTGATCAATCAAAGCCTAAGTTTGCAAACCCAAGGAATGCAGCAGCTGGTAGCTTACGTTTACTCGATGTAAATATGGCTGCCCAGAGGCCTCTTGACATCTTTCTGTACCATATAAGTTCTGGTTGGGACCTANCTACTCATCAGGAAGCCCTTGTACATTTNGAACAATTAGGTTTTAAATTAAATCGTCACAACGAAGTCCATAGTAACATTGACGATGTGATAGATTATTACCATCGGTTAAGGCAAATCCGACACACATTCGATTACGACGTAGATGGTATTGTAATTAAGATAAATAAGCTATCACAGCAGCAATTGTTGGGGGCAAATGCGAAATTTCCTCGCTGGGCAATCTGTTGTAAATTTCCTGCNCAAAATGCAACTACTCGTATCGAAAAAATCTCCGTTCAGGTTAGTAGAATGGGNGTTTTAACACCGGTNGCTCATCTTCATCCAGTTTCTGTGGGAGGTGCTACCATTACCCATGCNACGCTNCACAATGAACAGGAGATTCATCGAAAAGATATTCGAGTTGGGGATTTTGTGGTATTAGAAAGATCCGGGGACGTAATTCCAAAGATTGTTCAAGTATTAACTGAGAGAAGAAAAGAAGAATTAGGGGTATTTTCCCTTCCAGATTTCTGTCCTTCTTGTCATTCTCCTGTTGACCGAACGGAAATTCAGGTTGCAGTTCGCTGTCTCAATACCGNATGCCCTGCTCAAATGAAACAACGCATTATACATTTTGCTTCGCGACCAGCTATGGAAATTGANGGACTTGGACCGAGAATAGTAGATCAATTAGTGGATGCTGGCATTTTGAGAACCACGGCTGATTTATATCAGCTACACAAGGATACCCTTCTAAAATTAGAAGGGTTTGCTAGTAAGAAAGCCACGAATCTATTACAATCCATCGAAACAAGCAAATTGATACGACCAGACCGACTAATATTTGGTTTAGGAATCCCATATGTTGGACAAACGGTCGCGGGCTCTCTGATGGACTCATTTAAGTCAATTGACCGGATCATAGAAGCGACCATGGAGGATCTAGAATTAGTTGAAGGCGTGGGTGAGAAAATTGCACACAGCGTGATCGATTTTTTTTCACTTAAATCTAACCAAAACCTAATTACACGGTTGCGGTTGGCTGGCCTGCAGTTTTCTGCTAATGACATANCGTCGACTAAACAATATGGAAATNGAGGCTTTTTTGAAGGTAAAACGTTTGTATTNACAGGCANACTNGACTCTATGTCTCGCAGTCAAGCATCACGACAAATTATAAANTTTGGAGGTAGCGTTAGCAAAAGCGTTAGTCAAAAAACTGACGCTGTGATCTTAGGGGCGTCTCCAGGTAAGAAATACGAAGATGCCATTGCACTTCAGATTACGGTTATGACGGAGGTTGAATTCCAAGAATTCATTACTCATGAAATCACAGAAGGGCCTCAAACCACCGGATAACGTGGGGATTCACCTTTCAAAACCAATGCCACATCTTGGCAAATACAAGTCAAAACTCGTTCNCTCGCTTCCTTAGTTAAACCTGCTATATGCGGTGTTAAAATCGCTCGATCTGTCTTTTCTAATTCCCCCGCCGTTGGTGGCTCAACTGCTCGAACGTCAAGAGCTACACCTGCGATCAGTTCTTCTTTCAATGCTTTTGTTAGATCTGTTTCGTCAACTAACCCACCTCTTGCTAAATTGATGAAATAAGCATTTCTTTTCATATGAGAAAATGTATGATAATTGAACATCTTGTCAGTTTTTGGGGTTAGTGGAAGGTGACAAGTCACAAAATCAGATTCGGCCAATAGGTTTTCTAAACTGACGAGATCAGCTCCTATTTCTGTTAGATTCAAACTATCAGGGGACATGAGTGTATCATGTGCAAGAATGGACATCCCAAATGCTCTGGCTCGTATACCTACCCGAAAACCAATTTTTCCCAAACCAACAATTCCTAGCTTTTTGCCAAAAAGTTCGCTACCTTCAAATCTTTGTCGCTCCCAATTTCCGTTTTTAGTGGCCTGATTAGCGTCGGGTATTTTTCGAGCTAAAGAGAGCATAAGGCCTAATGTTAATTCAGCAACCGAAACAGCATTTTGCTCTGGAGCAAAGGTGACTATCAATTCAGCTGATTTGGTAGCTCTCAAGTCTATATTATCTAAACCAACACCATGTCTACCAATTACCCTTAGTCTATCAGCAGCTGACACCAACTTCTGATCAACGATTGTTTGGTTCCTAATGATTAATCCATCATAGTTTCCGATGATTTGTCTTAACTGCTCTGGTTTTTGCCATAGGTTAGGATCAACGGTAACAGAAAATTCATGTTTAAGGTGCTCCAACGCTTGCCCATGTATTACTTCTGTAACCAGTATCTTTTGCATAGCCTTGTTATACAAAAAGGAAACTTAATGAAGAATTAATATTATGATATTATGATTGAAGCCAAAGCAGACGGGTGGATAGGAAGCCTATCTTTCTTTCTTACTTGATTCCATTTCTTTCAGTTTTGACAATGTATTCACTGTATTACGCAGTTCCTTACGAAAAGTCCGGTCAAAAACCATAAACCTAATTTGTTGGTCAAGATTCAACAGATCAAGAAGTTCTCGATAGAGAAGATCTCTTTTTTGCACGTACTTTTCTCTACTTCCCAGATATTTGTTTAAGACATTCTTTTTCTCGTCCACTTTACCCTCTTCAGTGGCAAGTTGCTGGATAAGATCGAAGTTAGACCGATCACGAGCCCTAAATTCGCTCCTCAAATGTTCAATCTGGTTAAACTTAGACATCAAAGCTATAGCCTGATCTTCATCTGATGGAATTACTGCTTCGATCAGCTTCCACCCCTTCAGAATAGATTTCAACTGGCGTTCTGGCTCTTGGTCCGCAGAGCGTTGACCTACTTGAGCAATAAGATGGGGCAAATACGTCAGCGACAAAATAGAAAAAAACACAATCGAAATAGCGACTAAGATTCGGTGTTTCATTGTTGGTTATTTATTTGATATTTGATTTTAATAAAGGCTAGCAAGGTCATTAATAGAAAAGTCCACATCTTCATCAACGCGAGATTCATCCAATAAGGTGGCAATAATATCGTCAATTGAATCGATCGTAGTCTCAGATAAAGTGTTTGAGGTCTGAACACTAGTTGCCGATTCCAAGTAATCTGGATGCTCAGACAATATGTCGCCGTATGATTCGTTTTGAACTAGTACATTTTCAATCTCTTGTATAACGATGTTAATTTCAGGAATTAAAGGTGACGTAGTTTGGCGAGGCAACCTGAGCATTTTTCTTGGCCCATCGAGTTGCGCGGTAATATTTCTTTTTGATTTACTATCTTGATTTATAGTGTAGTAGATGAGCGTACCAATAGCGAGTAGTAGGCAAGCTGCTACACGCCATCCAATACTCGAAATTTTGGCCCACGAATTAGTGAAATTTTGATCTGGTTTGATCATACTAGTTTCGACCTGACTGACAATATCAGCGGAGAAACCATTCCATATATCAGCGCTAGGATACGAAACGGATGGAGGAATTACTAAACCTAGCAGTGACCGAAACTCATCTGTTTGCTTTGAACAATGGGGACACTGACCAAGATGGTTTTCAAATTGCCGGACTTGCTCGCTTTCCAACTCATTATCAAGGTACTCTAAAATTAGTGGCTTGAAAAAATCACATGTCATCTCTTCTCCTATCAATCAAGAATTTAGTACAAGTCTCTCGAGTTTGTCAGCAGTTGAGTCTTACTAAACACTATTCGGCTACATAATGCTCAAGGTGCTTACGCAAGTTACGGATAGCATTAAATAGGTGAGCTTTAATGCTTCCTACTCTCAAATCTAATATGTCTGCTATTTCGCTCAGAGGTAGATCCTCATAATAGCGTAAAACAAAAACTTGTTGCTGCCGAGTCGAAAGCTCGGAGATTGCCCTTTTGATTTCTTTGTCAATTTCAGCTGCCTCAACGGGATGAACAACTGAGTCGTTAGACACTCGGGGATGAAGTAAGGATTCATCCGCAGGAAAGTCATCCGGAAAAAGATACTCGGGACGATTATTCTTTCTTCGTGTATAGTCCACACCCGCGTTACGGGCGATCCGATAAAGCCACGTGTAAAAAGTGGCTTTGCTCTCAAAACCACCCAACGCTCGAAAGGCTTTTAGAAAGATTTCCTGTGAAAGATCGTAGGCCTCCTCAGTATTCCGAGTAAAATTATAAGCTATATCGTAGACTCGCCTTTTATACCTATCAGCTAATAAACCGAAAGCCTCAAGATTACCAGCTTGGGACTTTTCTACTAGATCTTGATCCGAGTCTTGGTCTGAGTCTTCTGACATTTCACCCGTCCGTTCCCGACTAGACGCTTAAGTCGAGTATAAAGTTTATATTTGTATAGAATTAAATGGCCGAAACAGAACTATGGTCAACATATGGAAGGGAAAAGCCGATGGGCGGATTTGAACCGCCGACCTACTGATTACGAATCAGTTGCTCTAGCCACTGAGCTACACCGGCGAAAATGCCAAGGGGCAGAATCGAACTGCCGACACACGGATTTTCAGTCCGTTGCTCTACCAACTGAGCTACCTTGGCACAAGAATCATCCTCTTCATCAAAAAAGAAGAAGTTGGCCCGGAGATGATAACAAAACAAATAAAATAATGTCAAGTTATTATGATTACAGGAAATAGCAATCAATGTCTTTACCGGGGTAATTGAATTCCTTTCTCTTCTACGGTATAATTCCGAGGCCTTTAGACCTGCTTAATTTCGGTTGTGTTATCAGCTCAGTGAAGGAGAAGCCATTTGATGATATTCTTTCGACAATTAACAGTCTTGTTAACNCTTTCTTTTATATTGTTAATCTCAACTACTATACTAATAGCTCATGAAGATATGTCGCTAGGTAAAGGTAAAGTTGATGTAACTCACGAGCAAGGTGTTGAAAGTATAGAGGTTCTGCTTTCTGGGAACGTTAGTTTCCATGATACCACTCAAATTCGCAGATTACTACGACCTTGGGTAGAACCAAGTAACATCCGCTTTCAAGATTATATCGACGAGCATGGCCGGCGGGACTTTTTTACAACTGTTGTGCAAATTGGAGTAGAGCGAAAAAATTCTCCACGACTATACAAAATCATCCAACAACTACGTGACCAAAGATTTCGAGGGGCAAATGCAGCGAGTAAAACACGAGTTTTAAAAGCAGAGGTCACTGTCTCCGGCGAGATGCCGACCTATGCTAATTGGAACAGAAGTTCATTACGTAATGTCCCTTATTGGCGAAATTGGCGCGGCGACACCTCCTCAGTGAATCACGTTCTGGTGACAGAATCGGATCAAAAATTCGTTTTTCATCGTAATAAAACTTTCGACTCACTAAGACTTGAATTAGGGCAATCAAATAATGATATTTCTGAAGAAAAAAACAGTTTAAAAACCAAGAAAATAGTTAAAATGAAAGCAAAATTAATAAGCTTTGATGGCCCATACCCAGTCATGTCAGTACAAAAATTTCAGATTGATCGTGTCAATACTACATTGACTAAGAAACAAGAAACTGCGAATAGAGTTATTGAAAGCAAGACTGAAAATAAAGCTTTGCCTCGTGAAAGCGATTAGGCTAACTTCGACTATATAAATTTTTGACACTCCACTTCCATGCCACAGATTTTTATTAAGGACCTCTACTACCGTCGGACTCGTGCTGTGATGACCACGGTGGGTATAGTAGTCTTGATTACCTTGATCTTGTTGTTAGGTGGAATTATGAACGGGATGAAGATTCANGTGCAGCAATACATCCTTTCTACGGGAGCTAATCTCTGGATCTCTGCCGAAGGATCTGGAGGTGCATTCACCGGTTTTTCCTTATTAGTGCCTGAATATCTTGTTTTTATTGATCACACCTCGGGCATAAAACGCAACTCAGTTTCGCCTCTCATTTTTGCCCAGTCTCGTCCTGTAATTGACGGGAAAGCNACCAAAGCTATTGTGGTTGGTTATCAACTAGAGAAATTGGGTGGACCAAGACNAGCTCTNCCTAACGAAGGACGGATGTTTTCACCAAGCCAATATGCAGATTATCGTCCTGAAGATCTCCCTCCAGCGGAAGTCGTCATTGATGAGAAAATGAGGGCTCCAAATGGGGAAAAAATACCTATTGGTGGCAAAATTTATATAGGTGGGAAAGAGCTAAAAGTGGTTGGTCGGACACAGAGTCTAATGTTCGTCCTTGATACTCCCCTACTGTTTATGGATTGGCGAACAGCTCAAGATGTACTACTGAGGAANAGTCTCCANGTCAATATGATGATTGCGGCGACTGAGACAAATCAACCGGCTGAACCATTAGTCGATTTGTTGGATCAAAANGGGATGATAGAGGCCAAAACGTTAGCTCAAACACTAGACAGCATTACTGAAACTTATGTTGATGAACCCATGAAAGCTGTACAGTTTTTGCGGGTGATGCTCTGGCTTTCTGCGGGCCTAATTGTGACCATGATTACTTATGTTACAACATTGGAAAAAACTAGAGAAATTGGAACCCTTAAGGCCATTGGTGCATCTAATAGCTATGTAGTCATGTTAATTTTGAAGCAGGTGATCCTGATATCATTGTTTGGCGTCGTTTTGGGAGTGTCCTTAGCCTTTTTAGCTGCTGCTGTGGCTCCGATATTCGTCAAGGTGAATTTGCTAGAAGCNATTATTGTTGCTGCTATTAGCTTTGTTGTTTGTTGTAGCGGTGGATATTTAGCTGCTCGTAAGGCATTAGAAGTGGACCCAATGATAGCCTTCCGGGGAGAGTTATAATGATCGTTCAAGCTAGGGGNCTAACTAAAGTTTTTGGGCAGGACCAAGCCCAAATTGTAGCTGTTAACAATGTTAATTTGACCATCGAGATTGGCGAGCTTGTAATGTTTATGGGCAACAGCGGTTGTGGAAAAACCACTTTGGTTAGCTTACTTGGTTGTATTCTAACACCGGACGAAGGACAAATTATATTAGATGATGAAACTATTGACTACACGANCCACGATTTATCTCAAATACGACGAGAAAAGATCGGTTTTGTTTTCCAGTTATTTAACTTAATCCCGTATCTAACAGCTTTAGAAAATGTGATGATTGCAATGAAAATTAATGGAATTGAATCTTCAGAAGCACGAGAACGAGCCAGAGAACTACTTCTACAAGTTGGCCTAGGAAATCGATTAGACCATCGTCCAGCTCAGTTGTCAGGAGGAGAAAAGCAACGAGTTTCATTTGCGCGCGCGTTATCGAATAAACCTAAAATCATTTTTGCAGATGAGCCAACGGCTAATTTGGATAGTCGCCAAACCGATAATTTGATGGATTTGATTCGTCAATTACGTCAGGATCAGCAGACGACGATCGCCATTGTCACCCATCATGAAACATTACAGAAGGATGCCGATCGAGTTATTTATATGCAAGATGGTAAGATAGNGTGAATGTAGGTCAGGTAAGATAATAGGAGTNACACAAATGTCAAAAAAAAAATCGGTGTTGGAGCTACACAACTTTACATTCATAAATTGGGGTTGGTCATTATTTTTACTTTGCGTATCGGTTACTTTTTCGAGCCAACTTTTGTCTCAAGAAGCAAACGAACAAGATCTGTTTGAGCAGGTTGCCTTGCAGCAAGCTGGACTCAGTGGTTTGGGTTTAAGCGTAATTGATNGATTACCTTACTTTCGAACACAAGCTCAACCTGATATTTCTCTGCCAGGTAAATTAGGTTTTGGCCTAGATTTAGTAGTATTGATTGGAGAGAAAGATGGGAAAGTCTCGATCTTAGCTNAGGATGGAGAAGCCTGGGATAGTTTTAGTACTTATATGCGAGCAATTCGTTATGTGAGATATGGTTTACCCAGTGACCCATTATACCTTCGATATGGTGAGCTCGATTTGGTCACAATTGGCCATGGCTTCATTATGTCGGGATATTCTAATCATGATCGACGTGGATTAAGGCTNAATTTAGCACTACCGAGTAATAAAATAGGTATGGAAGCANTGGTTAATAACTTGGCTACACCGTCCATTTTTGGTGGCCGCCTTTTCGCTCAACCACTAAAGAAAGAGAATGGNGCTTTTTGGCGTAGCCTNGAATTCGGAATTACTTACTTAACGGATATTGAACCATTAACTTTACAGGAAGATGATAATCTTGAAGAAAATACGAAAGGCATTGTAAGTGAAGTAAACACAAAACCATTACAAGCGATTGGGCTTGACATTGGCATTCCAATTTTCAAGAATGGCCTGATCCGTTCAGATATCTATAGTGATTTGGCTCTGCTGAATATGACACAATCNAGCTNCGGTGAAAGAGACTTTGAAACCACAACCAATGGTATTGCTAGTGGGATTCGATTTCTGTTACCCAAGACTATTTTCAAAACTGAGTACAGAATATTTATGGAAGGGTTTACTCCTACCATTTTTGACTATACNTATGAGGTAAACAAGGGATTGGTATCTGATACTATCAACAGTAATCCGCCTAATTTCGAAGGGAAAGAGGAAGATTCGAATGGATTATCCTTACGAGGCTTTTATTCGATGCTGTTGGTTCAACCACTAAAGAACGTCAGCTTTCTAGGTACTGTGGAAAATTACAGTCATACCGAGCCGAAAATGTATTTAGGATTAACAGAAGATGGATTAATTCCCAAGTTATCATTTAGGGCTTTTTATACCAAGTCTAATATTGGTGGTTCTTATCAAGATAAAGAAGGAAAAATGGTAAATCCCTCCTTTATCACCGACCTATTCCGGTTAGATGAAAAATCGGCCCTAACCTTACGTATAGGATATGAGATANTGGAAGTACCAGGTGGTTATCCCATCGAAGTCTCAGTTCTCCGACAGTTCAGCTTTCGTCCCAACGAAGACGGAATTTACCGACGGATCGAAAAAACCTCCTTTGAGATTGGACTTAAGCATGCTATTGACTAATAATTTTAGATGTACGAAAATCTAACTAATTAGAGTCGACTCGCTTTATGGTAGCCCAGGTGGTAGCCAGTTTACGTGTTACGCTAACTCGTTGTGCTTTTCCTGGTCCACCGTTAGGGATTTTTTCGCCAGTTATAGCTACGTCATCAAATTGAACACGTGCGTTTGAAACCACGAGCCCAGCCTGGCCTGATTTAAGTGGCTCAGTATCTTGGGCGGCTCCTACGATCTCTCCGTTGATTTTGAATTCCAGCAAATTTTCTTTAACTGTTGCTTCTATGTCGTACCAAATATCTTCTTCGGCAACAAAAGGGAAAGGGACTGGAGCACCACCTTCGGGAGTGGATTTGACAATGGCTACCATCCCATTGAAATAGACAAAAAATAAGTAACGAGTGTTTTTTTGTCCGGTGTCATATAAAGTCAGGCCGAAATATGGCTCNGCGTTGTTTTTCTGCTTGATTAACTTCGCGCGGCAAGAAAGTGAGTAATTATTCCAATCTTCGTTTCCTGTTAGCCAAAGGCTCATAAAGCCATCCATGAAAATTTCACCAATAGCAGATCCTCTTTCAATCCACCATTTTTCGACAGCTCGGTCTTCATTGTAGACTTTCCACTCGTTGGTTCGTTTATCTTCAAAATCATCCCGCCAAACTCCTGCTTCAGCTTGAAAGANACAAAAACCGATTGCCAAAATTGAAATAATGGATATTTTTCTCATAGGATGATTTAAACTACGTTGNACGATATTGTTCTTCATAAACTAGATTCTTTCATCTACTCAAACAAAAGCAAAAACACGAGTAGGTGCACCAGAACTCCGGGATAGCTTAAGCGGTGCAATAGTGACGAAAAAGATTTGTGGTAGTTGATTTAGGTTTCTCAGATCTTCAATTTGGGGGATCCCTGCGCCCAAAAATACAAGATGGGCTGGCGGTAGAACCTCTGGCGCTAATTCATGGCCAGCAGGAGAATCAATACTACATGCGTCCGTACCAATTGTCTTAATACCTTTTTCTGTTAAAAAACTTGCACCATCTTTGCTAAATCCGATCCATTTTCTGTTAAAAATATCCTGATCGACTCTTTCATCCATACCTGTCCGCAGAAAAACAATATCGTCAGTCTTGATCTCTATATTGTCCTGTTCCCATTTTTGAAGGTCTTCTGCAGTTATTGCATCTCCTGGCCTCTTGTTTTCAGATAAATCAATCAAAACAGAGCGACCAAAAAGCTTTTCGATNGGTATNTCTGCTACAGTAAATCCATTTTTGTACATCAGACAAGGTACATCGATGTGAGTAGAACAATGACCTGACAAATCGACCCTGCTTTCGAAGTATCCATCTTTCTCAATAGTAGCTGTATGATATATATTGACAGGGTCAATTGGTAACTCTCGTGGACTGTTTTCGTCTACGTTGTACGATAGGTCAACGATTTTGTCAAAACTTATCTTCTGCATTAGTTCTCCCCATTACCCTATTTTAAAAGTTTCGGTTGGTGTAGGCTAGTTTCCTATTTGGTAAGTTTCCAGCTTTCGGTACAACGTCCGAACCCCAATACCTAATAAGTCAGCCGCTTGATCTCTATTACCATTGGTTTTTTGTAAGGCTCGGATGATGGCTTCTTTTTCTAGCTCTTTCATTGTCATTCCAACATGACCAAAAAAATCTTCTGTTTTTGATTCAGTAACTGATTCATTCGTCAACGGTGATTTAGTAGACTGGAAGAAATCTGTCGATAGATCTGCTAGCGTAATAGTTTCAGATGTAGTTAAAATGACAGCAGTCTCCATGACATTTCTTAGCTCTCGTACGTTACCAGACCATTCTTGTTGCATCAGATAATCTAAAGCCTGAGCCTCAATCTTCGTGACAACTTTTTTGTGACGTCTTGACATCTGATCCATGAAGTGGTTAACCAACAAAGGAATATCTTCAACTCGCTCACGNAATGGNGGTACACGCANACGAAANACATTAATCCGATGGAANAGATCNGCCCGAAANTCNTTNTTTTTAACNGCTTCTTCTAAATTTTTATTCGTGGCNGCNANTACACGTACGTCAACTCTAACAGTTTGGCTACTGCCTATACGGTTGAATTCACCCTCTTCTAAAACTCGCAGTAGGCGCACCTGTGCTTCCAAAGCCATTTCACCAATTTCATCTAAGAATAGTGTTCCTCCATCGGCTTGTTCAAAAATGCCAGTTTTTCTCGCAGTAGCTCCAGTAAATGCCCCCCTCTCGTGGCCGAATAATTCACTTTCTAGGAGTGTTGGCGTGATGGCACCGCAGTTAACAGGTTTAAACTGTTTGCCGTTTCTTTGACTATGGTTGTGGATCGCTTGTGCAATATACTCTTTGCCAACACCATTTTCGCCTGTGATCAAAACTATAGCATCAGTGGGAGCAACACGGCGAATTAATTGAAATAGATCGGTCATCGGTTTGGAGCGGCCAATCATGTTCGAAAAACCAAACTTCTCATCCAACTGCTGACGAAGATTGACATTTTGCAAAAGTAGCGCTTGTCTTTCTAACGCACTTGTTACCGTTGCACGAAGTACTTTCAGATCAATTGGTTTTTGTAAGAAATTGAATGCTCCTGCGTTCATGGCTTCAATCGCACTATCGACTGTTCCATAACCAGTTAAAATAACTACCTGAGTATGTGGATGTTGGCGAGTGATATATTTTAGTAGTGTAATACCATCCATGTCCGGCATTTGTAAATCCGTAATAACTAGGTTTATCCGTTCTTGTTCTAGAATTTTTATCGCCGATTGCCCACCGTTGGCTACAAACAGTTGATATTCTTCACGCTCCAAAACCTCTGTTATAACACTCACACTCGAATGATCATCATCAACTACTAAAATTGGAGCCTTCATTAGTTAACCTCTAAATCAGTTGGAAGGTGAAGGATAACCTTTGTACCCTGATGCTGTTGACTCTCAACTTGGATTTTCCCTCCATGCCCTTCGATAATTTCTTTCGCAAGAACCAAGCCAATGCCTGTTCCATTATGTTTTGTGGAAAAAAAAAGGTCAAAAATCCTGTCTTGGTAAAAAGGAGCAATCCCTACACCTGTATCCTCAATTTCGATTTGAACTAGTGTGCCCAATAATATTACTCGAATGTGGAGTTTTCCTCCTTTATCCATTGACTGATTAGCATTCAAGACTAAATTTAATATTGCTTGCTTGATCTGGTCTACATCCAATGAAATGGGTGGTAAATCTTCAATTTGGCAATTGACTTCAATTCCTTGCAGAATAGCTTCAGGTGCATTAAAGTCAATGACATCTTCTATCACACGTTTTAAATCAACGACCTCAAATTGAAGGGGCGGTAGATTAGCATATCTCTGGAAACTAGACAGTAACTGATCCAGTCGTTGGATTTCATCTTGTATTCGTTGTACTCGTGTTAGGTCATTAGTGTGATCAGAAGGAATTTGGATTTCTAAATCTTCAGCTAGGAGTTGTAAATGTAATGACATGCTGTTGAGTGGATTCCGAATTTCGTGTATTAGTTTCCGAATCATTGTGCCATTTGAACGATCAACAGAGCAAAATCGAGACTTACTTTTCTCGCTAGATCGGCGAAGTAACCAGAAACGAATCTTCACAAATGAGATTATCGACACGACGATTATCGCAAAAAAAAGAACCAATTCATAAGTTTGTTGAAACAAATTATTAAGGCTTCAATAACGATAAAATATACGGTTTGTCCTGACTGATGGACGGGTAGTTAGCCAATAATTGTTTCAAGGCAATACTAGCTTCAGCTGATGTTTGGTAACCTACTAGATGAATTTCATGCCATAAGTTTTTACGCTGAATGGACCGTATAGTTACATGATGATCATGTTTATGTGTTTGGATCAGTTTTTCTTTAACTGATTCTGCTCGTTCTAGAGATAAAAACGCTCCAATAACCAATGAATAAGTCCGTGTTACATCGTTATCTTCACGTTCTGTGATTTGATCAAAAAAAATAGAGGATTCTTCGACTCTTATTTTTTTTTGTGTTTCGTGTTTATTTGTATCAACGCTATTAATTTTGCTAGTAACCTGTTCTTTTTCAATTAATCGTTTGGTTTCATGAGTGTTTTGAGTAAACAGCCAAATACTTAACTCTCCAACTATCAATAAGCTAATGAGAATAAACTGTAGTTTTCGGCGTACGTGTAACAGTTGTGGTTCACAGCAAGCCATTTCCCAGATATTGTATCCCCACAGAAACGGAGACACGAATAAAGCGAGGTCAGGTAGTGGAGAGACATCTGCAAAAGCAGCTATTATCAAGATGGCCAACAACAATAGGAGGTCGACACCCTTGGAAAATCTTCCTCCTAAAAATTGACCGACACCGGGTATCGCAATTGCAAAAGCCCTCTCGACCGTGAACTGCATCACACCTCTTTAGTGCAAAACAAACAAGACATAAGAGACCAATCTGGAATCAATTACTGCCCAACTAATGTAACAGCAGAAAAATCAAACCCAGATAATATAGGGAAGAGATAAGTGGATTTATGTAGACATTGCTCTTCTTTCGTGTAACAGGTAAACAATTGGGGTTGCAATGAAAATTGACGAATAGGTGCCAACTAGCACTCCCACTATTAGAGCTAGTGCAAAGGTATTAATTTCTTCTCCAGTAGTGGAAAGAAAGAAAATAAAAAATACCACTGCTAAGGTCGTCAACGACGTAATAACCGTTCGGCTAAGAGACTGGTTAATACTACGGTTCAATATCTCGATAAAGGTTGACTTTTTGAGTACATCCTGATTTTCTCGAATTCGGTCGAAAACAACAATGGTATCATTTAAAGAGTAACCGATGATTGTTAAAAAAGCAGCTACAGTGGGAAGATTAATTTCTTTCGCTAATAACGAGAATATACCGAGTGTGACTAAAACGTCGTGAATAATAGCCGCTATTGCACCTAAGGCAAACCGCAGATGAAAACGAAAAGAAATATAAATCAATAGAATAATAATAGACCATAAAACAGATAATAGGGCCGTCCACTTCAAATCTTGCCCGACACTGGGCCCTACCTCGTTAATTTCGATGTCAGCGGCGCTAATGGTAAATTTTTCCTGTAACATTTGAGCAATTTTTTGACCGCTACCCACATCTTGTTTGCCACTAACTGCGATGGTAACATTGNTATCTTCTACTAAAATATTGGGGGTAGAATAGCCCAGTTCTTCCAATTGGTTTTTGATATTCTTTTCTTGGATTGAATTATTGGCTGGCAGGTCAGCCCGAATTTTGACACCTCCACTAAAATCGATACCAAAATTCGGCCCTTGACGCCAAAACAAAGAAACAATACCTGTCAAGATAATTATTGCCGACAAGAAATAGCCAATCTTTCTCTGACTAATAAAATCAATGTTCGTGTCTTGTAAAAGTTGCAATCAATTTACTCCTTACTGATTGAAATAGGCTAGATACTCAGTTTGCTGATTTGCCGATTGCCGATAAACCAACCATATAATTCCTTAGTTACTACAATAGCAGTGAAAAAACTAGCCAGAATACCAATGCTCAAAGTTACTGCAAACCCACGNATCGGTCCTGTACCAAAATTGTATAGTACCAAGGCTACAGCGAAAGTGGTTAGATTGGCGTCCAAAATAGTCCAGAAAGCTCGACTATAACCATTTTCAATAGCTGTCCACACGCGCCGACCATTTCGGAGTTCCTCTCGAATTCGTTCAAAAATGAGTACATTAGCATCAACGGCCATGCCGATTGTCAAAACCAAACCTGCAATGCCTGGTAAAGTCAGTGTAGCACCAAAGCCAGCTAGTCCTCCCAAGACAATCAACATATTGAAAGCTAACGCGACAATGGCAACTAAACCTGAACCNCGATAGTAGATCAACATAAATAGCAGTACTACCCCCATTCCAAACAGGCCTGCATACATACCATTTTTAATCGACTGTTGACCTAGAGTAGGGCTTGCGGTCCGTTCTTCCGCGATCTGAACTTGCACTGGGTAAGCTCCTGACTTCAGGATATTAGCTAAATAAGTAGCTTCATCAAAGCTAAAGCTACCAGAAATCTGGGCGTTACCACTTGGAATCGGTTCATTAATACGAGGTGCGGACTGAATCTTATTATCCAGAATTATTGCCAGTAACTCACCAGTATGCTGAGTCGTTACTTCAGCGAAACTACGAGTGCCTGCAGCATCTAACTCTAATGATACAACAATATCTAACCCAGTTTGGCCACCACGGCTCGGGTAAGCATTTCGAATTCGATCTCCAGATACCGAGGCTAACTTCTCAACCACGAACCAGCTATCATCCTCGTAATGCTGAATAACTTCTGTGCCTTCTGGTAGTTCATCGGGTTTCGGTTTGCTTCCTTTCGGTAAGATCCATGGGCTACTGTTTGCTGGATTGCTTTTGACCACCTTAAATTCTAGTTGACCCATGGTCTTCACTATATCCAGTGATTTGGAAGAATCTTTTGCTCCAGGCAACTCAATGATGATTCGTGGTTTACCTTCTTCCCGGCGAATAGATGGCTCGGAAACACCAAAAGCATCGATCCGATTACGAAGTACAGTTAACACTCGATCAATGGCTTGATCACTATATTTTTCAGCTTCTGTAATCCCTATTTGGTAAGTGACTATTTTGCTTCCGACCGTATCTACTCGGATTGGTTGTGTAAAAAAGTCAATCGAATCCAGAATCTCTTCAGCCTTGCTGAGGTACGTCTGTTTTTCGTCCTTATTGTTTTGTATTCGGCTTGGAATCCCGACNTGGACCAGAAGTGTTTCGCCTTGCTCTTCAACAGTTCGACAAAGAATCCTTGGCGTAGCTGACCTCATTTGGTTAGGAATAGATATTTTTGTCTCTTCCAACAAGTCTTTCTTTGATTCATCAATGTTGACTTCAAGTACCAGATATACGCCACCTCTCAAGTCTAGACCTAATTGTAACCGCTCGGCTGGTACTAGGCGGCGGACAATCTCTGGCATGCTACCCCACAGGTGTAGTTGACTGAGTATTTGTTGTAATTCGTTTTGGCTTTTATCCATCAAAAAAAGAACTTTCAACCGCTCGTTAGCTTCGTCAACTTCAAATTGATAATCGCCATTTACCCCATCACTCAAAGAAAAACCAGCTTTATCCAACCGGTTCTTCAAAATTAGCTGTAACGTTTCCGTTGTGTCTACAAAGTCAGTACCCTTAGGAAACTGAACATCTTTCAAGTTGACCTCAATAGAATTTTCTTGGACAGTTTCAAACTGAGACTGAGGCAACTTTTTCTGCATCCATAAAGGCATGTGCCCATAAAGAGGATCAAAAAATCGATCCGGTGTTGGCAGGATATACAGCACACTGAATATGAGAACCAGCAGAATTAGAATTAGCTTTCCTGCACTAAACTGATACATTCACCAACCTCTCCTAGAGGATTACGCCTGGGAGGAATCGAACCCCCGACACGAGGCTTAGGAAGCCCCTGCTCTATCCTCTGAGCTACAGGCGCGCCGTTCTTTCAATAATTTTTACAAACTCCTCACTATACCATATCGAATGACTAAAATTCAATCAGCGAGTAAATGTCATATCCTGGGAAGTGTTGCCTNCCATTCAGAAAAACTAGTTCGATCAGGGTTGCAATACTGACAACTTGCCCTCCCAATTTTTCTACTAGNTTTATAGTTGCAGTTAAGGTGCCACCGGTGGCNATTACGTCATCGCAGATAATTACATTAGCATCAGGATTAATTGCGTCTTCGTGAATAGCTAATGTATTGCTNCCATATTCAAGATCGTATTGTTCTTCAATTGTTTTATAAGGTAGTTTGCCCGGCTTCCGTACAGGTATAAAACCAACTCCCATCCGATAAGCCAATGCTGAAGCAAAAATGAACCCACGCGCATCAATACCAACTATGGCATCAATCTTTTCATCACTGTAACGCATCGAAANATTGTCTATAACAAATCGAAAGGCAGATGGATTNCTAAGTAGTGGTGTAATATCTTTAAATACAATGCCTTCCTGAGGAAAGTCAGGAATGTCTCTAACATATTGGGTCAAGTCCATAAAATAAGCAGGGGGAGGTGCAACGAAGTTTCCTTTTACCCATGCCTCCTTTANGCACTATACTACTTTACGGTCCACTCTGGAGGCAAGTTCTAGCACAAATTAAGCAGTCTGTCTTTCATGCTTGACTTTTAGACTGGGTCGAGTATAATTATCTCCCCTTTTTAGGTTGCTTTGCACCACTTGTTTAATCCACAACCCGACCGGAGTCTCGTAAAGTGCTAAACAGACCTGAACGAAATCGGTCGGCGGAGATTATATCATTATTGGCTTTAGTGCACGCACGCTGTGCTCTAATAGCAATCGGTTGTAGTCTCTGTCGCGAGCCATCAAATTAATTCCTCATTAATTTGACTAATACAAGTTGCCTCTCCACTTCTGATTTTTGAGCGCTTACCATGCACAAACTATCTATTGTAATTCCCGTCTACAACGAAATCGATACATTGGAAGAAATTTTAGCACAAGTAAAAGCTGTTGAACTTAAATTTGAGAAAGAGATTATTTTAATTGACGATTATTCAACTGACGGAAGTCGGGACCTCTTAAAACAGATCGAAAGTCAGCGTGAGAGTGGCGTTTCTGTTTACTATCACTCTGCCAATAAGGGAAAAGGTGCGGCACTAAGAACTGGTTTCCAATCTGTCACCGGCGATGTAACTATCATACAAGATGCCGACTTGGAATATGACCCAAAAGATTACCCAAAACTTTTGCAACCTATTATCGATGGAGATGCTGATGTAGTATATGGTTCTCGATTTACCGAGGGACGACAAACAGGACTTCTGTTAAGCTATATCGCCAACCGCTTTCTGACTACTCTATCTAATTTTGTTAATGGGCTTAGCCTGACCGACATGGAAACATGTTATAAAGTTTTTCGCACTAGCATATTATCAGAAATCCAACTAAAATCGGACCGGTTTGGCTTTGAGCCCGAGATCACAGCTAAATTAGCAAGAAAAAATTACCGATTTGTCGAAATCCCTATCAACTATCGAGGACGGCACTTCACCGAAGGGAAAAAAATTGGTTGGAAAGACGGGGTCGCGGCCATTGGCCACATCATCCACTATCGCTTTTTTGATTAATCTCCAAATTTGATATAGGAATAAAAATGAGTATGTCCCAAACCAGCCAAACACAGAAATTGTGAAATACGTATGAAACTGAGTTTATCCATCACATCAATTAAAGTATTTTTACGCCAATCAAAATGGCTACGATTCTTGATTGGTTGTCCATATCCGGCCCCAAGATGGAATAGGGCAGTTAAAAGGATAATTCAGTTGTTTGGAACTGAAGCTAAAGTTTTAGATTTGGGTGCGGGAGCGGGTCGCCTTTCAACGAATATCATTAATCTAGATATTGTAGAGACAGCAGACACCGATGTGATTGGAGATGGGCATTATTTACCATTCCAAGACCAAATTTTTGATGTTGTCGTAAACTGCGCGGTCCTAGAACACGTAAAAGAACCCAAGTCGGTTGTTGCTGAAATCGAGCGAGTCTTAAAACCCGGTGGTTACGTGTGTGCCGCGGTCCCCTTTCTACAAGGCTTTCACGCTTCTCCATATGATTACCAACGTTATACTATTGCTGGTTTTGACCACTTATTCGTCGATTTTAATAAAATCGAAGGAGATGCCTGTTCCGGTCCGACAACAGCTTTTCACTGGTTTTTCAGAGAGTATGTAGGTTTAATACTATCGTTTGGGAGTTTAACCTTAGCTAAGTCGATTTCGCTTTTGATTGGCTGGCTAACTTTTCCTGTAGTATGGCTTGACTATTTGCTATTATTGCATCCACATGCTCATATTTTATCCTCTGCCATTTATTTTATTGGTCAAAAGCCGAGAACTTAGTGATGGTATTATTTTTTCAAATTTGAGCTTAACTCGTCCACGGTATCCTGTACAAAATCCTAGCACCTTTGAACTGAATTATCTGTCTTTAATCTCTGGCTTATCAATATCGAAACTATGTTGATTACACGGTAACAAGCAAATCCCAATTACCCGCTGTGCAGTTCTCTTGCTACAATCTTTTATCACTACTTATCCATCTATCCAGGATTGGCAGCTAATCAATTTTGTAGAAAAACATCATCATAGATGAATATCGACTTGCTCTAGGGTCCTGTACCTGCGGTGTTAGTTACAAGTCTTCGTCTCTCAACTCTGTCTTTTGAGTCTTACTCACATAAATATTGTGTTCACATAGATGTGTATCAAGTTTCATATTTCGTTGGNTTGATTATTATTAGCAAAATAACATGATCACTACATCAAGCCTCTTAATTTACCCTATGAAGTCAGCCTGGTTCAGTCCATCACTTATCTCTATATCATTCTTACGTTCCATTCCAAAGTAATTTACTTGATTCCATCCTACAAACTACTTACAATGACCAACGATTGTCGTAATTCCGCATTACGTGTCGTGCAAGTTATAACTCGCGCGTGTTTAAGAAACTAGAACTTTAAGAATCTATAAACTTACTTCCCCTCTGGAGATCGAACATGACCAAATTAACCCAAATCAAAGGTATTGGAGGAGTGACAGAAGCGAAATTAGTTTCTGTAGGCTACACATCAGTCGAGGAATTATCCGAGGCATCTGCAAGCAATATCAGCGAACAAACGAATATCTCAACCAAGCAAGCTAAGAAAATCATAGGGGCTGCTGGCAGCTACATTAGAGAATTCTCACCAACGGGAAAAAAAGTCGAGGAAAATCCCGAAAACATCAAGCAATTTGGAGAGACCTGTGGGGAGAATCATGAGACTTTTCGCTCTAAATTCAAAGCCTATCGTAAATTAGCAAAGGCCAATTTCAATCAGAAAAGGTATAAAAAATTCCGCAAGATTGAAAAGCAATATCTTAAACAACTAAAAAAACTAACTTCCAATTAATAAAATAATGAGTTTGGTAAATTAGGGATATACGGAAGGGCTATCGAATAGATATGNATGTTATTGCAATCGCTAATTACAAGGGAGGGTGTGGNAAAACAACNACTGCAATCAATCTGAGTGCTTGTTTGGCATACGAAGGATACAAGACTCTTTTGGTCGATTTTGACCCACGGGCATATGCCACGATTGGTNTTAGTTGGTCTTCGAAGGAANCTAAGAGGGAAATTTATCCGGTTATTATGAATGCTGGGTTAGAAGACTGTCAGNTTGTTGAATCCATCCAAACAGTAGAAGAGGGGCTAGATTTTATTTCAGCTGATGAGAGTTTGGTTCAAGTCAATGAACAACTAAGCCGCCAAGTACGTCGTCATNAACGATTATCTACTTGTTTACAACAGATCGAGNGGCGNAATTTACANTATGACTACGTAGTAATTGATTGTGCTTCGAGCATGGACGTTTTGATGGAGAATGCTATCTTTTGTTGTGACGAGTTAATTTTGCCCATAAAGACAAGCTTTTTGTCTTTGCATAGTATCACAAACATGTTGAAATTTTGTCATCGTATAGTTGACAAACGATCTTACCCAATTCAAATTCGAGCTGTTGCGACCATGTTTGATGTGCGTAAAAAAATCGCCAGAGAAGTTTTATCGAACATAAAAGACTACTTTGGTGATTATCTCTATCAGACTGTTGTTCGAACTAATGTTAAGTTAGAAGAGGCCGTTGGTCTTGGTGTACCAATTACAATATATGATAGACAAAGTTCAGGATTTCAAGACTACAAGTCGTTAGCACATGAAGTATCTAAAAAACGTATTGTGAGGAGTTAGATCTTGTAGTTGAATCTAAATCACAGTAATTTTTGCATCCCATTTTGAGATACTAACCAATTGATCACAACCTTAATTTTTTTGGAAATTTTACCTTCTACGTTTTCAGAATATAATTATCCGAAAAGAGATGTTGCTATTGACATGAAAACAGTGATTGTAGCCTACTTGATTTCCATAGATTTAAGATGTTAAAACTAGTAAGTAATTAACCGGTTAAACTGAATGCATAGCGACCAAAGTTCAAATCATGCGAAACTGGTGATTCAGAAACTGCTTAAACAAACGCAAGAATCTTCTGAGTCAGACCAGAATAAGAAGATTAGTACACCTAGAGCCCGAGTACTGTGTGTCACCAGTGGGAAAGGGGGAACAGGTAAATCTGTTCTTACGTATAATATTGGGTTTCACTTTGCGCAAAAAGGCTGTCAGGTTACTATCCTAGACGCAGACATGGGATTAGGTAATATCCACAGCTTATCTGGCACTTCACTAAATTATGACTTAGTTAATTTAATACATGGCCAGATGGATTTGGATGACGTCATTTTAGAGACAGATTTTGGATTTTCCCTAATCTCAGGAGGGAAATCTGCAGAATTGGCCAACTTGACCTGTCATGACTTTCGAAAGCTAACTGATTATTTAGAGCCCCTAAAATCAACGAACGACTTAATTCTGGTCGACACGGCATCCAGCTTCTCTCTTCAGACAACTGCTTTCCTTCATACCCTGAATGAAATTATTGTTGTCGTGCCCCCGGACCCAACGGCCATACCAGCTACTTTGACAATCATTAGGTCGATCCTTCAATCCAATCGATCAGCGCTAATTGGGTTGATTGTAAACCAAGTCCCAAAAAAGCGAATGGCCAAAGAAGTCTTTAGCGAAATAAACCAAATTTGTATTTTGGAGCTTAATAAAAAACTAATCGATTATGGTCAAGTGCGTACTGATTCTAATATTGGACTTTCTGTAACACAACAGCAACCACTTCAACTCTTAACGCCTAATTCAAGAGCCTGTCGCGATATTAGCTGGACAACCGATCGGATCGAGTGGGTAGGGCGTCAGCAGAGTAACCGATTGACTCTTCCACCTAACCTTTAATCCTCTTGGCTTTAGCCAGGCAAGAACCAGTGGGATTGGCGCTTCACACTGAGTAAATTCAGGTTTTTGTTTCGTTAATTTCGCAGAGGAGATGATTTTGTGTAAATATGATGCTCCGTCAGCTCAGTTAATCGAAAGCAAGAAGCTTAATTAACTGCTTGTTTCTTGTGCAAACTTTTCGGTAAGGGATGCGACTGTAGCATTCCGCTGAATGGAAATAAGATTTGACCAATATTTGAAAAATTCGTTCTTTTTAGCTGCGACCGAAGGGCAAGTTGTTTGGCTACTGGCTTCAAGAGACAAACAAGTTTAGTTCCCCCGTATGAGAGACTCTTAGCGTACTACTAAAAATAACAGTAGTTAGTGCTCATCATGTATTTTCTAACATAGCTAGTTGTATTATTCCGAGTTTAAACTAGAATTAAGACAGACCAAATTCAAAGAGAATTTGTGAGCTCTTTACAGAATAAGAGCTTTTTCCTTTATAGCTGGTATAACTTTGTGCCTTCTTGCTTTTAAATCTTAGTCTTGAATCAATTATTCTATTTGATTCAGAGGCTTTTTCGGTGCCAATTATTATCTAAAGGTGGACAATGTGAAAGAAGAAAAAGATTCCTCAACTGGTGGTACGCTAAGTCAAGATTCTAATCAATACCAAATAGGTATTGACATGGGCGGTACTAAAATATTAGCTTCTGTCATCAATAGTAATGGCCAAATTCTTTCCAGAAATAAACAAGCCACAGCTCCTGAGCAGGGATCTGAGGCTGTCATTGAAAGAATTTCGGACCAAGTTGATTCTGTTGTTAAAAAGGCAAAAATCAAGAAAGAACAAATCTCTGCAATTGGAATTGGCGCACCTGGACCAATAGACCTAGATAACGGAGTCGTCATATTTGCCCCTAATCTTGGTTGGCATAATGTTCCACTAAAGAAAAGTTTAGAAGAAAAAACAGGTCTTCCAACTCATTTGGATAACGATGTTAATGTGGGTACACTCGGTGAGTATGCCTTCGGTGCTGGCCGCGGGAAAAAAAGTGTAGTGTGTATTTTTGTTGGTACTGGTATTGGTGGGGGTATTATCATCGATGGGAAATTATTTTACGGTTCTAGTTCCACTTCAGGTGAAATTGGGCATACCATTATCAAAGTAGGTGGTCCCAAGTGCGGTTGTGGTAATCGAGGATGCCTAGAAGCTCTTGCTAGCCGAACAGCGATTACTAAACAGTTACGAAAACATATTTTGATCGATAAAGAACCGAGTCTTCTGACTCAAATCAATGGTAACCAATTGGATACGATAAAAAGCGGCTCTATTGCTAAAGCTTTTCGAAAAAAGGACAAAGTGACTGTCAAAGTCATCAAAAGGGCTACTAAGTACATTGGGATCGGTATAGCCTCAACAGTGAACTTCTTAAACCCTGAGATGATTATTTTGGGTGGAGGTTTGATTGAAGCACTTGGTAACAAAACAATGGATCGAATTCGCCATTTCGCTACCAAGTATGCTATTCAACATGCGATGAGTGGTGTTGAGATTACGACTACCCAACTAGGTGATGACGCTGGCGTTATTGGTGCTGCGGTCCTAGCCAAACAAAGATCGAATAAATAATTTTGTCCTGGATCCGCTTCAATAATTCTAAAGCTTTTTGGCTTTTTCTGGGTATAATCCCTCTGATTCTTCTTTTTGCTTGGGCTAATCGGCAAAAACAACAGCAGGGTCAATACTTCAGCCAACATTTTTCGCATCTGACTCGGCATATATTTCCAAACAGCCGAAACCTACTCCAATTTCTGATTGTCTTAGCCTTTACCAGTTTAATTCTAGCATATCTTCAACCACAAATTGGTCAAGAACCTGAGTTAATTGAGCAACCGGGTATTGAAATCATGATTGCTATTGATTTATCGATGAGCATGTTAGCTCAGGATATAAAACCAAGCCGGTTAGAATTCGCCAAAACAAAAATCATTCAATTACTAGACCTATTGGAAAACGATGGGGTTGGGTTAATTGCTTTTGCTGGCAGTAGCTATATTCAGAGTCCTCTAACAACCGATTATTCATCCATCAAAACTTTTCTATTTTCAATTGATGCAACTACTATATCTCGTAATGGAACTGAAATTAGTCGAGCCATTCAGCTAGCAATTGACCATTTTTCAGAACGAATGGTTGACTCTAGGTTAGCCATTGAACAAAGGGAAAAAATACTTGTTTTTGTTAGTGATGGTGAAGATCACAGCCAAGTCGCTATTGAAACAGCAAAAATTGCCAAAGAGTATGAGGTTCGAATTTATTGCCTAGGGATTGGGCAACCAGGCATAGGCAGCCCAATCCCAGTTCACGATAAAGTAGGTAGGTTATACGGCTATAAAAAAGATCAAAAAGGTAAGGTAATTGTATCCAAGCTGAATGAAAATCTGCTAAAAGGAATTGCAGAAACCACGGGAGGTTCGTATTATCGCTTATCTCATTCAACCAATGAAATCAATGATCTGTACCAAGCATTATCTAATTTCAAGCAATCAATCGTACAAAAACAGAGATATACCCGATATGAAGAGAAATTCCAATGGCCGATAGCTTTTACTTTACTATGCTTAATAGTTGAATGGTTTCTGCCAGCACATCTTTCGGATAGAAGATGGTGGGATTTTATTCGCTTTCGACTGTTGACTGTTCGTAATTGGCTCGGACGACTGTCTTGATTCCACCTCGAATATTGAAATCACCTACAATATTGACTTTTCTAGGTTGACAGTCTCTAATAAAATCTTCCATTATCTTGTTAACGACATGTTCGTGAAAAATGCCGATTTCTCTGTAAGCAAACATGTATTCTTTTAACGATTTTAGTTCTACACAACGCTCGTTTGGCACATAAGAAATCTGAATTTCAGCAAAATCAGGCAACCCAGTTTTCGGACAAATCGCGGTAAATTCGCTGATTGTTATGTCAATTGTGTACTCTTTATCGGCGTATTGGTTTTGCCAAGTTTCAATATTGGGCATCTCAATTTGTCGAATATGATCCTGAAGATCAGAATAACTGTTTGTTTGCATGTTCACCCTACATTTGAATTAAGCCTAAAATCTTACCACTATTGAAGGAGACCGTCAAGTCAATTCAGCCGATTCGGTTTTGTATTTTAAAGTTGAGATATGATAATATAGGAAGCCGAAAACGGATGGTAACGAGACGCATTATTGACAAAGCGCAGGCTAGTTCCAATCGCCGAGTTGTTAGTTAGACTCTGATACTATCTGAAAAGATTTTTTGTGCCCATTTGATATGAAAAAAATTAGCCAAGTGTTTCAAAGGGGTCGAGATTATGTCGACTTTGTCTCTGATTGAGCTGCGGTGCAATTAATTACTACTACGCAAATGCCCTTGCTCCAGTTTAACAAAGTTGCCATCCCCTAACTGCTCACAAAGACCACATGGTTCAGGAAAAGATAAAAACGGACAAAGATTTACAGGAGAGTTTGAATAGCAAGAATGGAGTTTCTAATTTCCTGAGTTCTACTTGTAGTAAATACGGTATAGTCTTGTGAAAGCTATTCGCTAGTATAGTCGTAATTGATGTTGGTGAAGCAGATAAGGTTGATGTAGTGGCTGGAATTCCATAATTGAAAATTGCTGGATTTTTGACCGTTAAAGGGGAGAACGACATCCTCAATGAACCTTTTTATCATCGGTATGAACGTGCGATTGCAAGCAAAACTCTACCAACTCATGTCTTTAATCAGCTTCATTAGCAGTTTTCTATTGGCTTTTAATGTTTCGCTAAAATTATTTAAATTTATAGTATAGAATTTTCAATAACAATTATGAGTATTTATAAACAGTATATAAAAGAAATTCAAGATCGTAAAGTCGAAGGACTAAATCCTAAGCCAATCGATGATGGTAAATTACTTAGCGAAATTATCAAGCAAATAAAAGATGTAGATCATATTGATCGAGAAGATTCTATTAAATTTTTTATATACAATGTTATACCTGGAACTACAAGTGCAGCTGTTGTTAAATCTAAATTCTTAAAAGACATTATTCTTCGTAATTATTCATTAGAAGAAATATCACCTACTTTCGCCTTTGAGCTTTTATCACATATGAAAGGAGGACCTTCTATTGAAGTTCTTATTGATTTAGCTCTAGGAAATGATCCGTTCAATGCTATAGACGCAGCAAATGTTCTTAAGAACCAGGTTTTCCTTTATGAAGCTGATATGGAACGCTTAGAAGAAGCATATAAAAACGGAAATACAGTTGCTAGGGAAATTATCGTAAGTTACTCAAACGCGGAATTTTTTACTAAACTCCCAGATATCGATGAAGAAATTAAAGTAGTAACATACGTCGCTGGAGTAGGAGACATTTCTACAGACTTTCTTTCTCCTGGTAGTGATGCTCACTCTCGTTCTGATAGGGAATTACATGGTAAATCCATGTTCGAACACAATACTGAGCAGCAAAATGAAGTTTTAGCTTTGCAGGAAAAACATCCTGATAAAACTATCATGTTGATAGCCGATAAAGGTACTATGGGTGTAGGATCTTCAAGAATGTCTGGTGTCAATAATGTAGCACTATGGACTGGCAAGCAAGCTAGCCCCTACGTACCCTTTATAAATATTGCACCTGTTGTTGCAGGAACAAACGGTATTTCTCCTATTTTCTTAACAACTGTTAGTGTTACGGGTGGAATAGGTCTTGATCTCAAAAACTGGGTAAAGATAAAAGATGCCGATGGAAATGTGGTTTTAGATCCGAATGGCGACCCAATTCTTAAGGAAGTTTATTCTGTCAAAACTGGGACAGTCCTCACAATAAATACAAAAAGCAAAAAATTATATAACGGAAACGAGGAATTAATCGATATTTCTGAAGCATTCACACCTCAAAAAATGGAGTTTATGAAAGCAGGGGGATCTTATGCTGTAGTTTTTGGCAAAAAATTACAGGCATTCGCTGCTGAAGTTTTGGGTGTTGAAGTGCCTGTAGTGTTTGCGCCATCAAAAGAAATTTCCCATAAAACTCAGTGATTAACTGCAGTTGAAAAAATATTTAATAAGAATGCTGTTTGTTCAACTCCAGGAACAGTTTTACATGCAGGTTCAGATGTTCGAGTTAAAGTAAATATTATCGGTTCTCAAGATACTACTGGCCTTATGACTTCACAAGAACTAGAGTCTATGGCGGCTACGATTATTTCACCAATTGTTGATGGGGCTTATCAATCAGGTTGTCATACTGCTTCTGTGTGGGATACGAAATCTCAGGAAAATATTCCTCGACTTATGAAATTCATGAATGATTTCGGTCTCATTACAGGTCGTGATCCAAAAGGAAAATATCACGCAATGACGGATGTTATTCATAAGGTTTTAAACGATCTCACAATAGATGATTGGTCTATTATTATCGGTGGTGATTCTCACACGAGAATGTCTAAGGGGGTTGCGTTTGGTGCTGACTCTGGTACAGTTGCCCTTGCACTTGCCACAGGAGAGGTCTCTATGCCCATCCCAGAATCTGTCAAAGTTACCTTCAAAGGAGAAATGATTTCTAACTTAGATTTTCGGGATGTTGTTCACGCAACACAATCTCAAATGCTTGATAGGTTTGGCGGAGAAAATGTTTTTCAGGGAAGAATTATTGAGGTTCATATAGGCACTCTCCTTTCAGACCAAGCTTTTACATTCACAGATTGGACAGCAGAAATGAAAGCTAAAGCTTCTATTTGTATTTCTGAAAGTGAGACTTTAGTCAAGTCATTAGAGATCGCAAAAAGTAGAATTGAAATTATGATTGAAAAGGGAATGGATAATTCTTCACAAGTTCTTCAAGGCCTCATAGATAAAGCTAACAAAAGAATTCATGAGGTTAAATCAGGTGAAAAACCACCGTTATTCCCAGATTCTGATGCGAAGTATTTTGCTGAGTTTGAAGTTGATTTAGATATGATTTCTCAGCCAATGATTGCAGACCCTGATGTTCATAATGACGATATTTCAAAGAGATATACTCATGATACTATCAGAGCACTATCTTATTATGGAGGAAAGAAAAAAGTAGATCTTGGGTTTGTAGGTTCTTGTATGGTTCATAAAGGTGACCTGAAAATTCTTGCTCAGATGCTTCGTAATCTCGAAGAAATTCATGGAAAAGTTAAATTTAATGCACCATTAGTAGTTGCTGCTCCAACATATAATATTATTGAGGAACTCAAATCTGAAGGCGATTGGAATGTTTTACAGAAGTACTCTGGTTTTGAATTTAATGATAATAACCCTAAAAATACTGCTAGAACAGAATATGAGAATATGATGTATCTCGAAAGACCTGGGTGTAATTTATGTATGGGAAATCAAGAAAAAGCTGAAAAAGGCGATACTGTTATGTCTACTTCTACTCGTCTATTTCAAGGTCGTGTTGTAGCGGATTCAGATCGAAAGAAAGGCGAATCATTGTTAGCTTCAACTCCTGTGGTGGTTCTTTCTGCAATTCTTGGAAGAACACCATCAATTAAAGAATACAAAAACGCCGTTGTAGGTATTAATTTAACAAAGTTTAGTCCTTCTCTCAAGAACTTATGTTCATAGTCTTCATAATGTAAAACCCCTTGCTGGATTAGTTTTTTTAGAGTTAAGAAAAGGCTATGCCGCAGGATATTTTAGTAGAAGAGCAGAAATGTGGGAATCGGAATTGCCGCAACGCTTTCCAATTTCGGTTACGACGAACGTATGGAGCCTTATTTAATTTATGCGTGCCAGTTCGTGTGTTATGTGGAACACCACTGTTATGGGACGCAACAACTATGGTAAAGGACATTCTAGAGGGGGACAGTTATGAGACCAAGGAATTTAGTGGGATGAGCTGTGATTGTTGAGTCCTTTGCTCGTATACATGAAACAAACTCAAAAACAGAGGTTACCTCGATTGACATTTGCAGGTGAAGCCGATTATGATAAAATTTGGAAGAATGTCGCTTTCAATTTTTTGACTTAGCCAATTTTTATCTTGGTAGCTAGTTAACTTTGGAGATCATTCACCAATACAACTCAGTAGACACTGTCTTATTGAACTATACTTACAGTAATCAACAGATTGACTGGATCAAGGTTGAGTCTGCTCTTGACCTAATCCGTAAGCAATAAAATTAAACTACTGACTAGAATTTGTACGTATAATTATGGAGAGTCTAAATAAATATATGAGAATATTAACTCAAATTTCCTGTTCCTTTTTCTTATTTTTTGCAATCGTTGTTCTGGGTCAAGCGGCTGACTCGCTGGGAGACCCGTTCGATGGAAATTCACTAAGAAACCCAAACTGGGAGTGGTCCAATGAACCGAAGAAGTGGGACATTGGTAAAACCAAGGACGGTTGGTTAACAATTGCCGGTGAGCATAATCGTAACCTGTGGGGAGAAGATCAGTCGAACCGGTTGTTTCAGAAGCACTCTGGTGATTTCCATATCGAAACTAACCTCATTCATGACTACAAGGATGTTTCGACCGTTCAGGGGATAGTGGCACTGTCTAAGACCACTAAAGACGCAAAAGGCAGAACTCCAGATTGGGTAACGTTGAAATTATGGGGACGTGGTGGGGACGATAAAAACGCCGTTTTGCAGTACCAAGCTAGAGAGAGGGATAATGAGCCCGGACTTATTGGCACGGCACCAGCTTATGGCCAAGTCAAGCAAGGTGCTTTACCAATGTATATGCGGATGCAACGCAAAAAAGATACATTTACCACTTGGTT
>PAYP01000078.1 GCA_002714785.1 Candidatus Poribacteria bacterium
AAAAATTTCTGGTTTTGCTATTATAATAGATGATATGAAAAAAAGATAAAGATATTTCATTACCAATCTTTATCCATCTTTTTAGATTGAGATTTTTTAATTTGCAATTTTTGATTGATTTTTTCTTGTTTCTTTAACGCATTTAAGATTGCTTCAGCCTGCATACGTTTTTCTGTTTTAACCTCTTCACTTTCTTTGAACTGATTATTCTGACCAGTATGCTGTTGATCTTGTTGCTGGTCTTGTTGCTGGTCTTGTTGCTGGTCTTGCTGCTGGTCTTGTTGTGGTGGCTGTAGTATGTTCAGGGCCCGGATCAGGTCCTCTGATGCAGATTTTTGTTGAGGGCTAATTTCTTCTAGTGAAATTTCCTCGTCCGTCATCATGGATGCTGCACCATACATTTTCACGGTAGCTTCACCTACTAGTTGTCCTGCCTGAGCATACTTCTCACTCATCTGACTTGAGGATCCATTGGTTCCACTTTGTTTCGCCTCTTGTTGTACGATTTGTTGAGATTCCTTAGCTAAGGCTTCAGCAATGGTACCAGATATATTCGATAAATTTACTTGTCTAGATGACAATGGATTCATGCGTGAAGCAGTTTCATCCTTAGTTTCTGTCTTAGCCAAAGCAATTGCATCCTGCGTTTCATCACCCAGTTCTACTTGTTTCTGAGCTGTTTCTCGAAGGTGCTCAACTAAAGAAAAAAATAAACGACGTAATTGTTCTACGGTTTTAACGGAATCCTTGACAGAAGATCTAAGTGGTTTGAGGATAGAATGCGAAAGATCACTTTTTCCTGATTTGGCGATGAGGCCCGTTAGAATTTTTTGATTATACTCGAATTCAGTGAATGCCTTTTTCCTCAATTTTTCTGCTTCTTTTAACCGTTCTGATTGCGCAGTAAGCTTCTCTTTGAGTTGATTCTGTTGAGGTAAACTCGTTTGCGGTTGATTTGGGGTTGAAGTTTGCAAGTTTTGTTGAGTTTCTAGTTGCTGCTTGATATTCTCCTGTTCGTTTACAGCTAAGTCTATTAATTTTTTCAGACGTTTAGTTCGACCCAAATTTTTCTGCTGAAATTCTTCGATCAAGGGTAAGTATTCAGATACTACTGCTAACGACGCTTTTTCAGTCGGTAGATTATTGCTCGTATTTTTACCACCAACACCAGTTAAAGATGACGGAGCCAACATTTGACTCGAAGATGGGTCTAGATAGTGCTGAATGCGTAATTGGTCCTGATAGACTACTTCAACTAGTTGACGAAGATCTAGAAAAATTTCGCGGGCAGAAACTAAGGCTTTTATTCCTTCATTTTGCAACACAAATGATTCATCGAATCGTGACTGTTCCAGTTGATTCTTAGTCTGATCGAATTTTTCACTTGATTTTTTTAGCCATGGCAGAGCTAAGCGTAAGTTTTCAATTAGCTGTTTTTGTTTAGGATCTTCCACTGCGGAGAGTTCTGAGTCACCTGAAAGGCCAGCGTTTAAACCGTTATGCAATTCTTGCACACGCTCACTCAAGCTTGTCTGACTTTCTACTAAGTATTCTTGTGTTAACCATTCGGGGATTTTTTTTTCATTTTGTATGGCTAACTTATCCATTTGGTTGTCAGCTTTGATTGCTATATGCCTAATAGATTCAGCACTGTCATTCAGCAAGGCATCAATCCGAGACACTGGATCCAGCAATTGGTCTCGACTTCGCTTAAGCTCTGCCAAGGCGATGGCTGAACGACGATAAGCACGCTCAATTTGTGAAGTCCGTAACCGACGCCGAGCTTGACCCATCCGTTCTTGAGATCGATGAAGGTAATGTAAAAATCCTTCTATTTGAGCAACCCTCATCTTATCTTCCGGGGTTTGTTCACTTTCTAATTTTCCTCGAAGTGTATCACCTTCACGAGCAGCTACTTCTGTCAGTTGTTGACTTTCCGATAAAATATCTAACTGCTGTACGGCTAACGATCTAAGTTGAGTTCGTAACTGTTCACTGGTGTAAGCTTCGACTTTTTCTATGTCAACTTCTTTCCTGAGAATATCCAAAAATTCTCTTTGTGTGCTGATATTTTGGTTTATTCTAGACAATAGGTCTCCAGCTGTTTTTTTTTGCAAAGAATCCGCCAGAACCATTGCTCTTTGTAACACCACTTCCAAGTTATGACGTGCATCGATATCATCTCGCAGAGCAATCGATTCCCTAAACCAATCTGCCGCTCTATATAAAGATTCAAGAGCTTTATCTGGTTCTTTTTCTAGCATTTCATCCGCGGTTTTTACATCTACCCATCCTAGATTGTAAGTAGCGTTAAATCTAACTACGCCATCAGTTCCAGCCATCCTTCTAGCCTCTTGAAATAGTCTACTAGCTTGCTCCCACAACTTATTATTAAACTTTTCCAAAGCCTCGTTGTATAACGCCCTAGCATCTTTATCCGATTCTTCATCATCTTGATTTTTTACTGTACCATCCGGCTCATTTTCTACCTCAAGTATTTCATCGGCTTCATCAGAAAAGATCACAACGGGCTTTTTTTCTTCTTGCTGTGCAAACGAAGAATTCGAAAAAAGAAAAGGCAAAACCGTAATTACAAAACTCGTTAAATTAACAAGAACTAGTATTTTATGAATCATCATGAATTAGAAAACACCCTAATATTAATTATTCTTAGTCATAGTAATCGTCCGGCGCTGCACCGACGGATCATAACCACTACCAATCGTACTTATCACGGCTCCTAGTAAACACAATAACCCCAATAGTAGTGTGATTTGAAATGCGTCATTTCTGACGGTTCTACCACGGCCGTCCATTTTTCCTCTAGTTAAACCTGCAATATGGTTATCAAATATAGACTTCAAATCCAGAACGCCAGTACCTGCTGGTATGTAGGCACCTTCGGTCAATAGAGCAATTTCACGTAACAGCTCACCATCTAAACGGCTCTTTACAATCTCTCCATTACTATCCCGTAATATACTACGAGCGCCAGTTTCTGGATCGCTCATCATAATCTGACTACCATTTTCATCACCGAACCCAATAGAAAGAACTCGAATACCTCGTTCTGCTGCTTCTTTGGCTGCTTCCAAGGGAAATGAATCATGATCTTCACCGTCAGTGATTAGTAAAATGGATCTTGAAACATCAGCGGTATCTCCAAACCCATCTATCGCTTTCCGAATTGGTTCCTCTAATCGTGTACCTCCGCGTATTACACTGTGGGGACCGGATTGGTCCAATACCAACCTCAAAAAACCAAAATCGGGAGTTAATGGAGATACAACTGAGGCTCGGCCAGCAAAGGCAATTAAACCCACCTGATCTCCGCCCAGATAGGCCAGGAGGTCAACTAATTCTGCCTTGGCACGCTCTAGTCGACTTGGTGCTACGTCTTCGGCTAGCATAGATTTCGATACATCCAAACAGACCATGATTTCCGCTCCAACTCTCGGGGTTGTAATGAATTTGACGCCCCATTGTGGTCGCATTAATGATAGAACTAGGAATATGCAACAAAGACTAAGTAAAATTATACGTATATATCTCCTATTTGGAGGAATTGATCGTACTAGCCGAGATTGTAGCAATGGGTGTATAAATTGGGAGAGGTCCCCGCCTGCACGCGTCTCCAGCCAGATCATTATGCCTACAAAGCCCACGATAGCCCAGAATAGATGGAACCATTGTGGTTCAGCAAAATAAAGATTGTTCATGGCAACCTCCGTAGCATTGTACCTCCAGCTAATACTGATAACGAAATCAATATCAAAGCCAGTAAAACAAATGTACTAAAGTGCTCTCGATACTGCAAGTAACGAATTTCGGTTACTTCGCTGCGTTCTAGCGCATCTATCTCCTTGTAAACTCTTTTTAACCCATCAGCATCACGTGCGTGAAAATACTTACCACCTGTTCTAACAGCAATATCTTTTAACGTATCCTCATCGATTTCCACTCGGGCACTTTTCAGGGCTACCCTACCGTCAGCTAAATTAACAGGGAACGGAGCATAACCGGTAATACCAGCCCCTATCGTATATACTTTTATGTCATTAGCGGCAGCCAGGTTGGCTGCTTGCAAGGGCTGTATTTCTCCTGCATTACTAACACCATCCGTGAGTAATATCACCACTTTAGATTTAGCTTGATGCTGTCGTAACCGCTCTACAGCCAAAGCTAAACCTTCTCCCACGGCAGTGGCTGCTTCTGATTGTTGCCGGGCAACTTCTATATCATCCATAATGGATATCAAATTCCCATGATCTAGTGTCAACGGACACACCCCATCAGCGTAGGTGCCGAAAGTGATTATGCCAACTAAATCATTAGGGCGACCTTCTCCAGATTGTCCACCTAATACAAATTCTCTCAGTACATTCTTGAGGGCTGATAATCTACTAACACTGTCATCTCCCTCAACGAAATCACGTGCGTTCATAGAACCTGAACGATCGATTGCCATAATCAAGGCGATACCTTCTCTTTTAATTTTGCTGGTTGCATCTCCCGTTCTAGGGCCAGCTAAGGCTAATGCGATACACAGTTGAGCTAACGCCAGTAGTATAGCCGGCAAATGAGATAGATAAACTCGAATAGTACGTGGAGCTTGATTAGGCAAATCAAGGCTAGAATATGTAACCGAAGACGGTATACGGACAGAAAACCAATAAACTAAGGGGGCAAGCAAACCTACTAGCAGAAAAAGTGGATCACGAAATTCCCATCCTATTGAACTAACCATTATTTTGCCTTTTCTGTTCTGATACTGTACTCGTCGATTCGTCTGTAGCGACAACAGAGTGATCACTTTGCAATGATCTGTCTCCATTTCCTTTTTTTTGTGATTCAACCGGCTCCTCTAATAGAGGAGCATCTTGCTTTGTTTGCTCAAGAAAATTGGTAGCTGAACTTAGTGCTTTATCAATCGAATGAGCATCCGGGATGTGTTGGGCGAACTTGACTTGATCAGCTTGGCGCAAGAATTCTTGCAGGAAGCTTTTATGTTCTGATGTTAAGTCGGGCGAGGTAGCAGCCACTTCTAAAAACTCTTCTGTTGTTAACTCAGGTGCATGTAAGTTAAACCGATCTTCTAAATAGCGACGAACAATATCTGAGAGTTCGACAAAAAAGATGCCAATTTCTTCTTCTCTAGGTTTGGGTCGAGATCTCAGCCTACTTAATCGACTATTAGCGATATCATAAGCACTCCTTCGACGTTTACCAATTCGGTGCTGTTGCCATAAACGTAATAAAAAGGGGAGCCCTATTAGCAAAATCCCTAACCCAACAATAGCAATCCAAATTGGAGTTCGAATTGATCCCAGTGGCTTTAGCTTTCCAAGTGGAGCTTTTAACTCTTTCGCGGCTCCACTTGGAACGACTGATTTGACATTAAATTCAATTCGCTCCGTCAATATTTCATAAGCATCTTCACCTTCGGGTGCTAATCTATTCCCTGGTCGTCGATCAACGAATTCGATCATCAGAGGAGGAATAGATTGCGGCCCTGACCCTGATGTTTGTAGTCTGTATCGATATGTGACTATCGTTTTACCTTGATCATCAATTACCTCTCTAGGAACGAAGTCTAGAATAGTGAATCTTTCTAGGGATTGACCGAACTCTGGCATGAGCAGTTCCACCTCAGCCTCGGCACTGACCTGAAGCGTTAAGGTTAAAACATCCCCTATAGTTGGTTCTGACGGCCCTAACTTTACTTCAGTCTTCACTGGGCCACGCTGGGTAATTTTCTCAATTTTTTTATTAGAACTCGATTTGATCAGATTTTGTTGATCTTTTTTTGAGATCTTTTCTTCCACTGATGTCAAATTTTGGGCAAATGTATGTACAGTGAAAAGAAAGGCTAAGGATATATAACAAGCGGCTAAGTAACCGTGCGCCGTTATATTATCAGTAAAATTTGAAAAATTAGTAATCATCGACGTGACCGTTTTTCTCGCATTCGGAAGAATTTGACCAGAGGGTCGACTACTGATCCTGAGGCATCAATGTGGATAAAATCAATTCCTCTTTTTCTCAAATTTTGTTCTAGTTCTGAAATTCGCTGTTTCCCAGCAAGGGTCATTGAGGCTTTAAAAGAACTTGAACTTGTGTCATACAAACGGGTGCCCCCATTTTCAGAATCCTTTAGTGCTATTAAACCGACAGAAGGCATTTCTAATTCTCTAGGGTCGCTTATCAATACCGAAACAACATCATGTTTTCGGTTAGCCGTCATTAACGACTGTTGATAATTTTCATCCATGAAATCACTTACTAAGAAGCAGACGGATTTTCTCTTGGATACAGACAATAAAAACTCCATTGCTTGGCTAATATCAGTACCGCGATCAGCAGATCTCAGGCGACCTGTATGTGAAGACTTCTTATCCTGTGTACTTTTTTTCCAGTTATTAAAAAGCCGTTGCCACAATTTTAATTTTGCATCTTGGTTTTGTTTCTTATTGTCTGATAGGTTTTGACCGTGAGCTAAAACCTCACGAACGACGCGTAGAGCGTGTTTTTGACCTTTTCTTGGTGGTATAAATTGTTCAATCTCTCCGTGAAACAGGCATAAACCTACTTTGTCATCATTTTGAATAGCCGAAAACGCCAGCAAAGCGCAGAGCTCAGCTGCAGCATCCCGCTTACTTCGTTGGCTAGATCCAAATTCTTGGGATGGAGAAATATCGGCAATTAACATTAATGTCAGTTGCCTTTCCTCGACATATCGTTTCACGAAAGGTTCACCTACACGTGCTGTCACATTCCAATCGATTGAGCGAATATCGTCACCAGGTATATAAGGTCTTACCTCATCAAACTCAATTCCTCCACCTTTAAAAACAGATACGTATTCTCCTGCTAATACGTCGGCCACATGCCTACCAGTACGTACCTGAATTTCCTTAACTCGGCGGATAATCTCACTTGCTAACATTATTTACAACCAACATTATGGAACTAAAACCGAGTCTAAAATTACCTGAATAATATCTTCTGCAGACTTTCCTTCAGCCTCGGCTTCATAACTGAGCATTATACGATGCCGGAGCACATCGGGTGCAATAGTTTTAACATCATGTGGAGTAATGTAATTTCTTCCCTGTAAAAACGCATGCCCTTTAGCTCCCTGCATTAGAAAAATCGATGCCCGAGGGCTAGCACCATATTCAATCATACCTTCGACTTCTGCTGGATTCTGACCTGATTCTACTCGGGTGGCTTGGACCACATCTACAATATAATTTCTGACCTTTTCATCAACGAAGACTTGATCAACCATTTGCCTGGCGGCAAAGATTTCTTCAGGGTTAGTTACTTTATCCACTTTGGGTTGAGACTGACTGATAGTCATACGATCCAATATTTTCCTTTCTTCGTCTTTATTAGGATAGCCAACTTTAATCTTAAGCATAAAGCGGTCTACTTGGGCTTCAGGTAAAGGGTAAGTCCCTTCTTGGTCAATTGGATTTTGAGTCGCTAGTACCATAAAGGGTTGATCCATTTTATATGTTTTCCCACCGATTGTTGCTTGCTGTTCCTGCATCGTTTCTAATAGTGCTGCTTGTACTTTTGCTGGAGCTCGATTAATCTCATCTGCTAAGACAAAGTTAGAAAATATCGGACCTTTCTTAATGCTATAAGTAGCTTCTTTAGGATTGAATATTTCAGTTCCAACGACATCTGCAGGTAACATGTCCGGAGTAAATTGGATACGAGAAAAACCTGTATCTACGGCTTCTGCTAAGACTTTGACTGCTGTTGTTTTGGCTAAACCTGGCATTCCTTCTATTAGGACATGGCCACCAGCTAATATTCCTGTTAACAAACGGCTAACCATGGTTTCTTGACCGACCAAAACCTTGTTAATCTCATTGATAAGTTTGATTCCAAAGTCCTTTAGATGATCGGGGTTTTGTTTTTCAGTTTCAGTACTCATTATGTGAACCTCACAAATTAGTAATTATGTTTCTTTTAGCAGTCTATAACAACTTAGTTTTCTCTAATACTGGTGCTAAAACCTGTACTTGAACACTAGATTATCATTGTTATTGTTAAGTCTAAGAACTTAATCGCAATTCATATTTCTTTACAGNATAAAGTCCAAAGATTGATGTGCCAATTTCACTTTAGTTTTTTGATTCCAAATTTGACCAATTTTTAAAATGAATGATCGAGTTTACCCGAATACAGTTTCTTAATAAGCAAGTAGTAAATANGATAATTAATGTTCAACGTGATTTGAAGATTTCTGATATTTTTTGACTGCTAGTAAATTCTTTTTTCTTCTTTTTATTTTTTTATCTTCACTGGACATGATTTGGGTGTAGTATTTCTTGTTACTGATTACTCTTCCACACTTCAAGCTACAAGAGTTTTGTCTAGAATTAGTGGGAAAGAATGTTGCCTGGCACTCAGGACAAATTTTTAATTTACACTTTTCCGACATTAATATTTTTTCATGCAATTGCTTATATGCTAAAGCAACTAAATCTCTGTGATTGCTAACTTGGCGAATGGGCTTGTAGTCCCCAAATGAGTTTTCAAATTCGATTTTAGTGTCAATCCTTTGTAAATGACTATTGATTTCATCTAATCGTGAACGCTCATTGTTTACTGAATTATCAGGTTGAAACTTTCTTTTTAAATTTGACTCCAGTATTTTGTATAATTCTGAATCCGGCAAAACATCTTTTTTTAAATTGAAATAAGAATACTGATCAGCAAAATCAATCTGGTAATTCCACATCTGATTGACAGAAAAAATTATCGTCGGATGATGAGTATCCATCCAAGTNTAATCAACATGATCGAATCCCCACCTGNTCATNAAATNTACCGCCTTTCTTTTTTCAATTTCAATCGTAGTNGATNTTTTAANGTAATTTGNCTTTCTTAGATTAAAAAACTCCTCGTAAAAATTATTCAAATTAGGTTTNTCTGTTCTTTTTTCTTCAGACTCTCTATCATATTTTATTAATTCAACGTACGCATCATGTTGAATTTGATTAGCTCTGCAGAATTTATGACTAGATCGAGGTTTAACGAAACCGGGAACGATGGAATCATATCCTATATCATGTTCCTCCCATTCCAATCCATCCCAGTCGATGATCCAACTGAATTCTCCGGGACCTTTTTGCACGTAATCGTCCCATTTCATAATTTTAATAGTCATACAANTTATTCATCAGAANCTTATTGGGAAGTATTATATCTTATGAATTGGTGNAATCAAGAAACTGTGAAATGAGATTGTCCATCCATCTAAAAAACAGTTCAAGCTACTCTAACTCATACCCAAATAGAGCGTAATTTTACCCACTTCACTTTGTAACGAACAGTTTTTCTATTGGTTTGCATGCAATAAGCAGTCGAGATAANTATGAACTTAGAAAAGTCAGATAAAATATCATTAATCAAGAAATCTATCGCCGAAAAAATATTAAAGTAAAGCGAAAAAGGTATCTTTTTATAATCCAATAGTAAAGATCTGAATTATAAATTGTGAAATGGTTATGCTAGTATAATCACAGAGGGATCATTGNCTTAATCAAAGAACAGNTACTAATCTTTACACCCACATCTATTTTGATTGGCGGTGATTAGTAAATTGATTGAATCAATTANCTTGAGCCTAACAAGGAAAGTGGAATGATATTTTTGTTTTNTTATTAGAAAAANCCCTGATTAAATATTCAAGTAATTACNCTTACTCTCACTATTATCATCAAAATACAACATGATCAAAAACTGATCGGAGATAGAATCGTGCTCAATAAACACCTATTGGATCCTTTGTTGGAAGATAGTCTAATATATCAAGGCACTGAGAAATCTAATTTACTCGAATCATCAAAAAATAGTGTNAGCTTCAAGGAGAAGCCAATTCGATTCGGGGTTATTGCAGACTTACACCATGACTTGATGCATGACGGTATTGATCGTATGAAATCATTTCTGAATAGAATTTCAATGAATCCAGTGGATGCAATCATACAACTCGGGGATTTTGCTTATCCCAACGCAAAAAACGCGGATATCATTAATCTATTCAACCAAGCACATGAACACTCCCTACATGTAATTGGAAACCATGATACCGATTCCGCACATACTAAACAAATGTGCCTAAACTTTTGGGGGATGCCTTCCCCTTATTACGTACAACAAATTGGCGAATTCACATTTCTAGTCCTTGATGGGAATGAGTTGGGTTCACCAACATACCAAGGAGGTTACCCGTCTTATATTTCTAGCGAGCAAATGGACTGGTTAAACGAACAATTAGAAATCATAGAGGAACCAATAATTATTATTTCGCANCAGCCGCTTGCAGGTAATTTCGCTATTGATAATGCTGCGGAAGTGCAATCAACTTTGGAGCGGTCGTCAGACAAAATNATCCTCGCTATCAATGGGCATTCCCACATAGACGAAGTGCTAAACATCAACGGGGTTTCATACATTCATGTCAATTCGGCTTCGTATTACTGGGTTGGTNATCCTTATAAACACGATTCATATTCACAAAAAATACACCGAAACTTCCCTTGGATTTCTTATACTTGTCCTTATAGAGATTCTCTTTTTGCGATTTTTACGATTGATCTAAATAGCCGATCAGTTGAGATTGAAGGACGACATAGCCAGTGGGTTGGAAAGTCCCCTTTCGACCTTAATTACGACACGCCTCCTGATTTGAAACATAATCATCAGATTACACCAATGATTAGAAATCGTTTTCTATGATATAAACCACAACGTGAGTCGATCGGTCGTCTACAAACAAAATTTTTTTGAAGTGTGGTCAGGATCACTGTCTTAACCAGATTTTATTTTTTCAGGAAATTATGCCTTCAGTTGATTATAGAACTGGTGATAGCTGAAATGAATTTTTCATGATTATTCTCAAAATTTTCTCCTGCCCTTGCACGCGTCATAGAAATTACAAGTTCGTTTTTCAAATCGACTCGCAAAGTACAAGATGATGCTGAACCATGTCCAATAGTTTTTTTGTCAAGACCTCCTTCCTTAAATTCGGTCAATCCGATTCCCCAAGTAATGTCAGTATTTGGACCCAAAATCGAATTTAATTTCTGTGGCAACATTTGCCCGAATTTTTCCTCACTGAAAAATAAATATTTGTTATAAGTTCCTCGATTACAAAGCATTTGTCCTATGATGGCCAAATCATAGGCATTTGACCAAGTCAACGCTGAACCATCAATTGATTCAATAGATTGACAGCCCAAGGGCCCAAACAAGTATTTTTGATAGAGGTCTGGTAAAGTCATTCCAGTGATATACTCAAGGGCTTTGAGCGCAATCCCAATACTCGTCCCATTGTACCGATGTTCTCGGCCGATATTTAGATATGGGTATGCTTCACCGTAGATCTGTTCTAAATCATTCCAAGTGTCTGTGAAGTGCTCATCCATATCAGCTGTATGAGTAAACAAATGACGAAAGGTCACAGGAGTTTCGATCTTTTTATCGGAAAAATGTGGCAAAATATTACTGACGGGATCGTCCAATTTAACTAACCCTTTTTCCACAAAAATCATAAACAATGTACCCGATATCGCTTTAGTTATGGAATAAACCAAATGCTTGGTATCCGGAGTTACAGGTTCTCCATTTCTTTTACCATAACCTTGGTTGAAAAATAATATTCCTTTTCTGGCGACACAAACGTTAAATGGCTCTGATGATTCTTCTAACCAAGTATTCAGGATTTTGTCTAGTTTTTGAATGACTCCTGATTCCATTCCTGCTGTATTTTCTGTTCCTTCGATTAAAAGTGGAAATGATATGCTGTTTTCTGTTCTAGTACTAACTGGAATCTCAGAGACTCGACTTTCACTACCGTTGATTTTTTGTTTTAGTTTCAACCACCACCTTCTGTCTCTAGTTATGGCGCTATCTAACTGAGAAAGTGATTGGCAATCAGAATCTATTTCACTCAGCCCAGAAAGTAAAATTGCGAACTCATGAGATCGGTTCTTATCTCGTTCAATAGCTGCAGTAATGAATGTATTTATGGTCTGACTTTGATTTTTCCAAATCGAATAATCTAATCCTAAATATTTCGGGAAAAGGATTGTTCCTTCTAGCGGATCATCTACCAAAATCGGTTTAGTTTCTTCACATCTAAATAGAGTTCTATATCGAATGTATTCTATCCCGTCTTGAGCCGTAATTTTCACAACAGCCCCATATCTACCTAGATCCTTGGCTGTGTCTACTATTTTAAAGTCCTTTGAGTAGAAAACGACGTCAATCTTGTAGTTTCCTAGCAGCGCCTTGGCCTTTTCAGGATTTATAAATTCTCCCTTGGGGAACTCATTGTCTTCACTAGGCAAGAAAACACAGGGTTGAAAGACAAAATCTAGGTTGATCATTTCTCTGAATCTGTTTTCAGGTTTCATAAAAGTAGGTTCAATATTCATTTAGGTCTCTCTTCTGTGTCGGTAATCGGTAATAATGAGATTTTAAATTTGGGAAAATACGATATAATTGGTGGTCCGTGGTAACATATCACAAGCAAGTAAGAAACTCTACGTAGATTGGCAGGCAATTACAACCAATAATTTTGGTTGACACATGGAGGGAAAAACAGTTCGAGTATTAGTCGTTTCTTAAAGGTTCCAAGTAGGAAAAATCGTTCTCGATTTGTGCTGATCATCAACAAATAACTAATCTAGCCTATCGATTCAAAGTTTGATTGATAGTCTGTAGTAGAGAAGTTTGATCTGTGGTATCCTGGCCTATCTCCCAAATCATTACTCCTGCTAATTTTTTCTCTAATGAATATTGAACTTTCTTACGAACAAGTTGTGGCCCGTTGAAGTATACTCCTTCCACCAAATCAACTCCTTCTGATAGATCGAACCGTCTGGCCAAATCTGAGTAGGCCATCGCTTGGTTCCAATTTTGGATAGATCTACCATAGAAAGGAATACCTAGACACAGTTTTCCAGGCTGAATACCAAATTTTAGTTGTTGTGAAACATCGGATAAACTCTGTTGATAAGTTGAATGTTGGTCGGGATGATCATAGGACATGAGGTGAATATAATCAATGATTTGATATACAGATTCGCCTAACTTTGTATGTGGATTAACCGCAACAGTAACCAATAGTCGAAATTTAGAGAAAACAGATTTGGTCTCAATTAATAATTTTTCGTACGCACTAGTCTCTTCTGGGTTTTTGGGGAATTCCCAATCAAAATCAACGCCATCGATCTTCTGAAGTAGACAGAAATTTTTCAACTGATGAATGAAGTTATGACGTAAATCTTTATTGAGTGCCATACTGGGAAAACCTTGACTTCGCCCCCATCCCCCGATACTTATCAAAAATCGAACATTATGTTTTCGTGTGACCTCTCTCAAAGTCCCGAAAGATGATTCATTAATACGACTTAGGTCTAACCCACCTGACCCATCTGGCTCAATCGAAAAGTAAATCAGGTCCGTTAGTAGTTTAATATAAGATAAATTTAACTGATCGACTCGATAGTCAGGTAAATATCCAACCACACGAAATTGATGATTGTATTCCGATTGACTATCTAAAATTTTGAAATCAGAAGTCATCAATAAAAACAGGAAAATTACAGTCAATGGTCGTACGTATAACATTTTTATTTGATCTATTTATAACTTACATTTACTTCCGATAATATTTTTGACATCTNGTACAGCTTGGGTTTAAAACGGTTGTTGTTAATCAGATCTGGTCATGGATTGGATTTTGACATCCGATTTTTATATGCAGCAAATTCACCTCTNTTATTTCTCAAAACGTCGGGGCACGGATTTTTTCTCTTTTTGAGATACTTAATTAGGTTAACTTCAAATATGNCTGAGTGAAATGATCTATTTCGCTCATAGTATCTTAGTACGAACCTTCCGTGCATTGTGTAAACTAGAATGTGTTTTATGTCGTGGCTTTTTATCGTCGATTTTTTAGTGGGTAACATTTCTGTTTGTTATTTATTCGGTCTTCGGATGTTGAGTAATAATTATCGAATCATCATAGAATTCACCGACCGAAAACAGGAGGTGCTATATTAGAAAGTCAATGTTTCTAAGAATACTTGACTCGACTATCAATCTTATTGACATAGANGTGAGTATGTTTCAAGATCNGCGCTTCGCCNAAAATAGTAATTAGTATACTACNACCGAGACTATTAGCTAGTTGTAAGGATTGTNTCTAGATCAGGATAAAGNTTTCGCTGAAAATCACGATTNTTTTTTTTATGGCGAAAATGAAAATCCATAAAATCTAATAAGGCAGTGTAGTCTTCTAATAAGTGAGCGTGTCCACTTTCTCGATAAGACCAGCCAATAGATTTTTTTTGCTTCAACATCTGATAAACTTGCTGTGCAGAAATCGCTGCAGCATAGGTACCGGCTGGATTAGCAGCATGGTCTTCATACGCTTCAGTAAGCAAAAGCTTTCTTGGTGCAACCAAAGCATGCAAGTAGTGATTATCGTACGGTAACTGATCGTCCCGGTCTCGATAGGATGCAAATTTTTCACCAAACCAAAATATATTACCCGAATCAAAGAAACTATCGATGACTTCACTACCCTTCATTTTCAAACGGTTTGGCGCAGCACCTCCCACNCCAGAGTTATTCGGATTAGTAATGGCCACGCGTTCATCTGTCGCACCTGCTAGAAGAGCAGTTTTCCCGCCTCTAGAATGACCTGTAATGGCAATAGCCTCACTATTCACTCTTTCAATTGTTATCAAAGCATCAACAGATCGATGAACAGCCCAAGCCCAGGCAGCACATACGCCAAATTTTGCACTGGGAAATAATCGGTACAAGCCAGTATTCCGGTAAGAATNCTTATTGTCTGCTGCAACTTGTGTACGATCAATACTTGCGGCGATATAACCCCGTTTCAAGATACTATGTATGACTTGATCATTAAAATAACGCCAGCAACCATCAATATCTAGCACTGTACAAAAAGGGCCATCACCAGNTGGTATCCAAAGTGATATTGTTAGAGAAATGGGAGGTATATCATGAAACCAAACATCGATTTGGTAAGTAGCATACTCAGCACCATCCCAATCGTGAATTCTGTTGTTGGCACGACGAATTATATCGATGTTTGTAGGCTTTGGTGGCATGTCGCCAAATTGGTGCGATATGATAGCTGCAGCCAATTCTTGTCGCCGAAGAACCCAAGAATTTTTCTCAACTGGCGAGCCATCACTATGAACAAGAAGATTGGGCGTTAATAACAAGGCTTTAACTTTCCTTTTTAATTATAAACTTNCTGAAACCGTTGTACTTTCTTAGTAAATCTGCAAACATTCTNAAGTATTAGATCCTAAAANATCCTCTGAGTAACTATACCTAGATCTTATTTGCTTTTATTACCAAAAGAGTAGCAGTTGTAATAACGANTAGCTTAATCACCACCACTATTATGAAGTTATAAACTATTCTCAGCTTATATTGACAGTCTAAGTATATTTCAATTTTGTATAGTACTGAATATGCAATTTTCTCAACTCTTACACGTATCTTGAAAACAGATTGAATCTCTTCAGGGGTGATAATAAACAAAATAGCGAAAGTAAATGACTACTCAATAATTCAACATTTGGTTTAGAGGTTTTACCTATGAAATCAAAAGAGTAAGTAGAGATGTTTNCTACAAGCACGAGAATTAGAGAGAAATATTTTATTTTTCATTTGTGGACTTGGTATATTTCCATGCTCTTAATTGGTTCTTCTTAGAATGCATTCCCATTAAACATATAATCAGATCAGTTTAAAATATCCATATTTTCTTGGGTGATAAGGTGATTATAATGAGTTTCAATACCTTTTACTACAGAAAATCTAGTTGAAATTTNAAGCGATTTCTATAAGAATGGGGAGAAATATATGCAAGATGTGCCAACGAAATCTAATCAGATAATATCGTTCATTATTTCTTCACTCCGTGAATAAGAACGGATGTTTCGTAATTTNCCAACTCATGANCTTAATTATATTCATAGATTAATGGAATTAGAATGTCAGTAAATGAAGCGTACGGTTCAAAAAAAGCTGTTATCAGTATACTCAATTCAATGGCGGGNTCATCATTTGAAATTGCCTTGGACCAACATGTCTTGTGGGGAATTAATTACTTAGATTTAAAAGATTGTATCTGGGGAAAAAGTATTGTTGAGTTGACCGTTGACGAAGCCAGAAAAGCTGCTCAAATCATTAAAAGAAGAAGTTTATCGGTCTATTGTTTATCAACAGTCTTATTCGATGGAGACATCGAGTTAGGACAATCATACTTTCAGTCAAATTATTTTGATAGACTCAATCATCTAATCGAAATTGCTAAAATATTTCAGCCTCGGTTCATACGTTTACTGGCAGCTAAAACAGCCCACAGAAGTATGATCAGTCACAGTGTAGATTACCTTCAACAAAAACATAAATGGCTAATCCCATTATACATTGCCGCTATTGACCGGATTCAAGAAGGATATTTTTCTTCTCTAGCATCTCAGTTTCACCACGGTATAACTATCGAAAATGAAGCCCACAATTGTATCTTCTCAAATCCAAAGGAGATTGTCGATTTTTTTAAACTACTTGATAGGCCCCAATCGGTTGCATTAACTTGGGATGTACAAAATCTGTGGCAGATGGGAACATTTCCAACAATTGATGTTTATTATCAGCTTAAGGATCTAATCCATTATTACCATTTGAAAGGTGGACAATTCCGAGGAGNCAGTCCAAGTTTGTATTGGAAATCAAATTTATCAGATGCATCTTGGCCCGTGGTTGAAATCACGCGGCAAGTTGTTATCGATGGTGTCAGTCCCGTAATTTGCTTGAATCCTTCCCATGGTCAAGCCAAAAGTGGATACGACTATCACAATTCTAGCATCAGAGATATCCAGTTTACTCGTCGACTAATTAGGGAAATATAATTGTATGGTGATTTCCCTTCGATCTAAAACTTTCATTATTCTTCTAGCAAGATCGAACTATNCCAAACTAACTCCCCGTAACTGATTTTCAAGCGCACANACCAACAAACTGGTAGAGAATATCGTGCGANGAAATGGTCTGCCACGACAANCCAACGATGGGCTATACCCACAAGTGNTTAGGATAGAACTGTTGATACGGATGGAAATTATTTTTCGCAGAGATTATCGAATTACCAATTGGTTGGTCCGCATAGAAAGTCAAAATGAGTCTCAACCACCGCTAGGTAAGGATTCTATTCTACACTACATTTTCTAATCTGAAGGTGGAGGTNTGGTATGTACAACGGTTTACCAGCTTGAACANGTTGAATTCAANCTAGGACGGCTATTGACCGATAGNGAATAATTCCCCTTTTGACAATAAAGCAGATTCGTAAACTTCCATCAGGTGAAAAGCAAACTTCAATGAACCGAGTTGAGCAGGTGTCTGACTCAAAATACATTGGCAAAAATAGTTCATTTCCTGATAGAACCCTTGAGTGAATAGGGCTTTATTTTCCAAAGTGGCTAATCCATTCTGAGGTTCCCACATAATGGCACCGCTATCGAATCCTTCAGGANCATAGTCAGTTGTACTCGTATACTGAAAAGGGATGCCACGTTGCCAAGTAATTCGCAAATTATTGTCAATATTAGCTTGGCTACCATCACCAAAAAAACTATATTGCTCAATTGGCTGCCCACTTCCACCACCAGCTGCCAGATGTAGATTNCCGACAACTCCTGAATCGAAGGACAAAATACACACACCTCCTCCATTTTTACCCCGATGTGTTANTACTGAATCGACGGTACCACCAACTGCCAACATTAGTGAGAGAGGATGACAACCGTTTTGCAACCAGTTTGTATGGATGTGTTCATCTAAAATTTTTTCTCCGTTTGATGGAATCGTCATCGGATAAATAGCCAACATGGATTTCAATTGACCAAATTCTGATTGGTTCACGATTTCAATCACTTTTCTGGTGCTCGGCATAAAGACTTTCTTGAACCCGACGACTACCACTTTCCCTTTCTGTTTTTCTATTATCTGCTGAACTTGTTCCGCTCTCATCGCAGGTGGTTTTTCCAACCAAACATGCAGGCCTGCATCCAAAGCCTGAATCGTCAGTTGCGGGTGTAGTCGAGGTGGTGCAGCAATGAAGACTGCGTCCAAGCACTCTTTTGTTAGCATCTCCTCGATTCGTTGATAACAATTGGAAACACCATATTGGCGAGCCGTAATTCTAGCTCGATCTAAATCCACGTCACAAAATGCTTTCAGTTCGACTGGCAGAAAATTCATCGTTGGGAGGATATTTCGGTAGGCATGAGTTCCGACACCAACCAAACCAACACTTAACTTGTTTGAAAAATCTCTTTGATAGCTCATTATAAATTCAATTAAATATAGTCAAAATCCAATAAAATGATGAAGAGTAAAAACTCTTCCACACATTACAAAAATCACCAACGACTACAATTTTTTCAGTCAAAGTAGAACAAAATTAGATTCCGTTTTCACAGAGCAGATTGATTATGATCTGATACTCAGTGACCTTTGTAAAAATAAGGCGATCGTAAATGAAACTTCTTTTCTATTTTTGATCCTTTTTTGCAACTATAGTAACGCTAACAATTTTTTTAGTACTAACAGATTCATTCTGGTAAAGATTTGCACAGTTACTTATCTAGAATAGGACGATTTAACCGTGAGTGGTAAGGTGGTTCCATCACACTTCTCTGGCGGTTGTCAGCCCATTCTGGTACTGGATAAGCCGGTACATATGCCAGATTTCCCGCCGTATATCGCGTTAAAACTGACCTTCTATCTTGGTCAGATTTCCAAGGAATAGCACCATGCGTAACTGCCTCGGTAAAAACCACCACACTACCAGCTTTGCAGGCTACTTGTCGTACTTGTTTCTGATGCTTTTGATAGTGTCGAATAGAATCAGGACAAGCTATATTGCTTTTGTGACTACCTGGAATCAAGACCAATCCACCATCACCTTTATTGACATCGGTTAATTGGAAAGCAACCACCGTCAGACCATTGTGCATTTGACCATTACGGAAGATATAGTATTGATTGGGATCAAAACCTGGGCCAGAAGAACCGTGAAAAAGATGCCCCTCGGTTCCCTTGTCCATTGACAATAGGAAGGGGTGATGATCCATGCGAAAACCCTGGCCCAGAATTTCATTTAGATAAGGAATAATTTTGGCATGGGCTAACATAAGGCGAAACGGGTCGCACCAGGGGGGATCCAAATCCAGTAATCCTCCCATTTCACCTCGGCCATGCTCCCCGCTCAATTCTACTGAATTGCCATCCAATCGTTGATCCCGAGATCGAATATGCATCTTATCCAAATTCTGGTCGATAGATTGATTGGCAGCGGTAATTTCTTCTTGAGTCAAAACATCTTCAATAACCAAATATCCATTCAAATCAAAGAGATAAAGTTCTTCCTGATTCATATAAAATCCCTCTTTCAGATAATTAATTACTTCTGAAAACCTCCCCTTTAAGAGAACGAAAAGGTCTTCAGAAATTTAGACAAAAATCGACCTATTGAACGACTAACTTGAACTCATTATAGAAATGGAGACAACAGGAGCTACGAACCCATAGAAATTATAAATTTCGATTGTTGGTTTTCTCCTTCAAACCAAGTTGGTAGGCTAATGGTAGAAAACTCTCAATATTTCTGTCAGATACTTACAGTTACTCCGAATTGCATATAGTCTTTAATCCAAAACTCTTTCGTTGTTGATGATTTTAGGATTAAGATTAGCATAACAAATCAAGTATTTCTGGAAGACCTTTCTTTCTTGGGCAATCTCATTGTAAGTTAGCATATTATAGAACTAAGCAGAAATCAACATTCAACCGGAAGCGACCGATAAACCAAGTATTGAGCTGACGAATTCTAAGATCACACAATTACTGATAAATGTTTTTTTCCCTCAATCGAGGGGGAAAATGAGATGGTGTAGAACTCGGCATAAGTAACATATTTGACTTTTTGCTCCAAGAATGGCAGAATCGAAGACGATCTACTAGCCGAGATCTTTTAAATTTTGACAGTCGACGTACTAGCCGTTTCGGTTCTGAAGTAAGGATTATGATGCGTGTCAATCTACATCACGAAATGGTCTCGGAGTACTATTCAGTATGTACTATCTGAAATGGTGGCACATGCGTCAATGAATACCATCAGTAATAATTTGTCAATAATTGGTGGTTGACAAATTATGAGAAAACACCCAATTTAGGTAGGAGGGAAAGTTTTTGTTCTGGCACAATACAGGTTCAATCGCCAAAAAAACATAGAAATATCTGATGAAGAATAACGAAAAGCCCAATGTGGTTTACATTTTAACAGATCAATGGCGTGCCAAAGCGACGGGTTATAATGGGGATCCCAATGCAATCACGCCAAATATAGATCAGCTGGCTACTGAATCAATAAATTTTACCAATTCCATTAGTACTTCTCCCGTTTGTACACCAGCACGAGCTGCATTGTTAACTGGTCGTTTTCCTACAACCACGGGCATGTTTATGAATGATGTACCACTGTCGCCTGAGGAGAGGAGTCTTGCCAAAGCTTTCAAAACAGGTGGTTATGATACGGCCTATATAGGTAAGTGGCATGTGGACGGACATGGTCGTGCCAGTTACATACCACCCGAACGGCGGCAAGGTTTTGATTATTGGAAAGTTTTAGAGTGTACGCATGACTATCAAAACTCTGAGTATTATGATAACGATGACCAAGACATTAAAATATGGCCTGGATATGATGCTTTTGCACAGACGGATGATGCTTGTGCCTATATAAACCAACACTCCGAAAACCCATTTTTCTTGGTTTTATCACTTGGGCCTCCACATTTCCCGCATCATAACGCTCCCCCCAAATTCNAAAAAATGTTTTCACCCGAAGAAATCATATTCTCACCTAACGTAGCATTCGATGATTCAAAATCAGAAGCATTCACCCGAAAAGAAGCGGCAGGCTATTATGCNCANATTGCGGCCTTGGACCAATGTGTAGGCGACATCGCAGAAACACTAAAGGCTAAAGGGTTAGAAGAAAATACTATTCTNATTTTTGCCTCTGATCACGGAGAAATGTTAGGATCTCATGACAAAAAGCCATTTACGAAACAAATCTTCTGGGATGAATCCTGTCGCGTACCTTATCTGTTGCGTTACCCTCCATTTACTTCTGAATACCAGAACCGGAAAGTGATGACCCCATTGGGCACAGTTGATATCATGCCGACATTACTGGGATTATGTGAATTGGAAATTCCCGATACAGTCGAAGGTCGTGATTTGTCAATCTGCGTTCGCAATCCAGTTGAACTAGAAGATCATGTTGCACTTTATATGAGCGTATCGCCGTTTAGTGAAAGAAATTATCTGGATGCTGCTTATCGTGCGATTCGAACCAACCGCTATACTTTCGTTCGAACAAGTGATACTGAGTACTATCTCTTCGATGATGTAGAAGATCCCTATCAATTAAATAATTTGTTTGGCACTCCTNAGCTTGCAGGTGTTCAGAAGGATTTAGAGCAAGAGTTGTCGAAACAATTGGAAAAGATTGGTGATCCTTTCAAGAAGAAGGAATATTATCTGGAAAAGTGGGAATATGAAGTTGGTGATTTNGGGGANGTACCTTATTCGAGATAAATTCAATAACAATTCTGTTCGGATNTAACCTTTATTTACGCTCGTTTAAGTAAGGTTTTATACTTTCCCTCCGATAAATTTTTATAATGTAGCCGAACCCATTACACTACGCATATTCTGTTTGCAGAAAAGATTAAGAATCTGCGGTATAAGATATATTTNCTTTGGCATGTTGATAGTTAACAGTCANCANATTCTATTTTAATTAAGTGTAATTTACAGATACTTTNGAGAAAAAGGTNTGTCTTTTNTTAGTAATNAGTTAAAAGAAGATACTGCGNAGCTAAACNGCCAACTCGAGCAAATTCTACTGATCAGATTTCAGTTTGCCTGCATAACAGAGTTGGTCCCATTGAGTTGCTTGAAATATCGGTTGTTGGCCTTCAATAACCGACAACGCATCTTGACAGGCATGTGTGAAACAGCGTCGATGACAAAAGTCAGTTCCACCTGCAATATGGGGTGTCACTAGTACGTTCGGGTGCCGCCGAAACCAAGCGTCTTTAGGAGGAGGCTCAGGGTCAAAAACATCAATAGCCGCGGCCAATTCATTAGCCCTAATCCTCTCCCATAATGGCTTCTGCTCAACTACTGCCATGCGTGTAACTAAAACAAACAACGCTCCCTTAGGTAACGATGAAATCACCTCTCGATTGATAATTTCTAGAGTAGTTGGNACCGGAGGGAGACCTACNACAAATATTTCTGAATTTGCTGCTAATTCAATCAAAGATTCAGAACGCTGAATATTGTGATTATCGAATACGTGATCAGCTACAAAGGGATCGTAACTATGAATAGTGCACTGAAAAGGTTCAAGTAATTCAGCATAACGCCGATTGATACTACCAAATCCTGCTAAACCGACTCGGCGACCAGTTAAATCACCGTAGATGAAGTTTGGGTGATTCCAGGTNACATCACCTCTCCAATTACCGTTTTGTGTCGAATTTAGTGACTCAGGAATGTGGCGAATTAGATTTAGTGTCATTGCTAACGCGAATTCGGACACCGAAGGTGTCATTCCACGCGATGTATCAACTACAGTAATACCTGTTGAATTGAGTACATCAATATCGATCCAGTTCGCAAACCTATTATCAAAGGTTCCGGAAAAAACTTGCAAATTTTTAGCGGACTGCCAGTGGTGAAGATCAATCGAGGGTCGATACCACGGCCCGATAATCGCACCATGGGCTGTTTCTAAAGCCTTGTAAAATCTATCTAGAGCCGTTGCTTCTTCTCCTTTGGAGACAACAATCTGTTCTACAGTTCCCTTACTACTCAGTAGATCGCACCCAATACTATGATAGTTTCTGACAATATCCGGCTGTTCTCTAAGTAACGTTACAAAATTCATAGATGTACCTCTCTTGAAACCTATTAATAGGTAATATCTGTAGAACGGATTGGAATTTATTTTTCAAAATTGGATTTTTGCCGATTTAGATTACTTTCTCAAAAACATAATGGAAATATTGTTCGACCTGCTATCGTAGCAGTACAAGTGTGGGGCTGACTTCCCAATATTTTAACCCTTTACTCGACGCTCAGGTAATTTCCATCTTTTGCTTAGGTTAAATTAGATCTGTTTTGAAGTTAATTGAATATGGCGTAAAGAAAAGTGAAAATTACTATAGTTATTGATACTAACAACCGATGGAATATTATTTCATCAGTCTATNAAGAATACAGATCTATATCATCAAGTCTTCACTGACGTCTTTTTTCTATTCTAGCCAACAGTCTTCAGTGAAGGCTTGTCGTTCAAANATTTTTTTTCGGGCCGGATTAGCTTTTTTCATCCATTCCACTGGTATCTCTTGTGTGTAACGGTGTGGTGGACCAGCCTGTTTAAAAATATCGATCACGAATAGGCGGTAAGCCTGCGGCGAATTCCACGGTTTGGATTCAACTCCATGATATGTTCTAGCGTTCAAGTAAACCATGCTACCGGCGGGTAATTCTAGCCGGTGTGCTTCTAACTTTCTACCCGCTTCTTGGTCACATTCGCCCGACAGTAGCCTATCCGGGGACATACCCGGTGTCGGAGCTATCTTGTGACTACCTGGAATAACCATCAGGTTGCGATCCCCCTGCTTAAAACCATTGGGATAATACAGAATTTGGATATACCATTTGTCTCGTTCCGATAAGTTAATCGGATTTTCATGAAACCAATGGTGGTGGTCTTGATGGAAACCAAGTCGTTTAGCCCCACGGGGAGCAATATTCATAGCCGAGTGGCAAAAATGGTAATTTGAACCAATCGTGGAATGTAATAAGGCTGTTACTAATGGTGCATCAATTAACCTATCGCCCCAGGGGCCTCTGTCATTCCAAGGCCTGACGAAGTAGCTCGAAGGATGTTTCGGAGGTAGATTATCAGCTTCTGGATTTGATTTAGATAGGGATTTGAAGTAATCTTTCACTTCTTGTAATGATAAGATCTCTTCAGTTAGACCTTTCAATCCTTCATCTGTAAAAACTTCCGGTAGGATTAAGAAGCCATCTCGGTGGAAGGTCGAAACATCATCATCTGTTGGATCGTCTAATCGAAATACTGGTTTCATTCTCTATCCTCTTCAGTTTCTATCTTATTCAGCCTTCGTTTATCTACCACACGGACAATGTCAATAACAATCTTGTCTCACAACGAACCTATTTTCCGTTTTCGTCAATTATTTCATTTTATAACTTACTGGATATAGTCGGTCGGAGTTCGAGAATTAGCCGATACTTCGTGACTTTTACTCGCATTCTTGATAACTTCTGGAACTGGTTCCGTCCACCAACTAGGTGGGTGAGGGAATGAAAACACCTCATGCCAAGCTAGTAATAGAGTCCGTCGGTGTTTAGTTTGATTTGGCCAAGCCGCATGCATCAATCGTGCGTCTGCTATCAGCAAATCTCCAGCTTTCATCGGTACATCTACGGCATCTGGATAATCAGCAAAAGCGGGATGGGAAAGATCATCAATAGACTGAATTTCTGCACTATGAGCATCTGGAAGAATGTCATGTAGTAGATGTCGTCTACGGTGTGTCCCTGGAATAGCACGCAAGCAACCATTCTGACGGTTAGTATCAGTCAGGTAATAAGANAAGAACACACGTGTAGGCCAAGGNGTAGCAGCTTCTGGACTATTCCATTTCATAAAATCTTGATGCCAGTATAGTGGTGGTCCATAACCAGGTTTGGACAAGATTATTACCAAATCATCCGGATTCAGATTTTCCAACCCAATTAATTCACAAACTTCTTTCTGTAACGGTAAGTCGATGATTTTTTCGGCAATTGAATCAGGGAAATGATTAGGTTTTCGTTCTTTACCGTTTTCACCCCATCTTCGTTCCGTATGTACAAAGATATCACTACCCTGATAGCGAATTTTTCGGTCGATAGCCACACGGTCAAGAATATTATCCGACCAGATGCGAAGCTGTTGGACTAAGGGTTTAGGCATAACTGTGGGTACAGTAGTAAATCCAAATTCCACCAACTCATTTCTCTTTTCTAGAGCTTCTAGTTTATTTAATTTTTTCATTTTATCGTCTTTCGGCTAAAAATTTTTTGATTGTAAAATCAAACAAATTAGACCTTATAGTTGTTTAACACCAAGAAAATGCCTTCTTCATATTATCAAAATTAGCTATGCTGTCAAGAATTCAGCTAACCAGTGGCGGTTTCACCTACGCTAATCGGCCGTGTGCCCTCGTCTAATAACACCCTGGTCTGATTTATAAAATGAATCAGATGACACACTTAACTTTAGTCCAATTTCCTTGATGGCGGTATCGGANACCTTTTCGAGAGGAGNATATTGCAGATGTGGAAATGCCTTGTAAGGGTTGTTACGGGCTGCATTGTAACAGCAAATCAGGTTCCATCGGTTTCGATTACTGGTATTAGCGTCTGAGCGATGTAGAACATTGCAGTGGAAAAACAAAGCTGATCCTGGGTCTAATTCACAGAAAACAATCTCCTGTCGATTGATCAGTTGTTCCACCTGTTCAGGGTCTGCGTAGTTTTGACCGGAATCAATATGGTACTCAATTCGACCAGCATGATGAGATCCCTTGATCACCTGCATACATCCGTTGCTTTTATCAGCCCTATTGAGTGCAATCCAACAGCTGGCTAAATAAGGATATAGACACCCATTCTTATACCAGTACCCGTAATCTTGATGCCACTCCCAAGCCCCTCCAATGTCCGGTTTTTTATCTAGAAGCTTGGAGTGATAATGGTAGACTTCTCCTCCCAATATTGATCCCATTGCATCCACCAATCGATGTGAACGACTAACCATACCCCAGATATCATTACCNGGATGATTCCAGACAGTGATCTGACTATTCCTTCCTGATCGGTCATCGACGTCTAGTATATGANCCTTCATCATTGGATCTGATTGGTCGGCATCTAATAATAGATTAGTCTCTTCTTGATCAAAAAAATCAGGGACTATTAAATAACCATCGTCCAGAAAGGACTGAATTTGCTCAGTTGAAAGTTGATGATTATTCAATATGGNAACTCCTTGGTTCGTGGATATAGTTTGGTTTAAGGTTAGGAATGATCGTTAATATTGGAAAAATATTTCCGTTTTTAATTTGTTAATCCAAATCTTAGTTATAGAGATGAAGGTTAACATTANGGAGTTTTATCCTAGCCGATGGCTGTTAAAAAATTCAATAGTCTTCAACTAGATTTTTGCATTCGATTACCCTGATTGAACTTCATACTATACTAAAAACAACTAATTATCCAAGAACCAATAATTAAGATTTTCTGAAATAAAAAAGATGGAAAGATCAAAATNGATAGAAAAACCAAAAAGAGTACTAGCTAGATTAGATGGTACCTGTCCGTATGAACAAGTTGTCTTTGGCGAGACCTTCAGGGAGAATGCCTGATTACCTATATCACTTNAATCACTAAACATATGATTTATTGATCTATCATCTAATCGGGTATGTTTTGGATAGTATTTCCCACTACCCCTTCTATTTCCAGATTATATTTCAATCCAACAGGACTTAATGAAAGTGGTCTATCTATATTTCACACTTCCCGGATTCTAGATTAAGTCTTATCTGCTAATTTAAATTNCCTCTCACTTTTGTAACTAAATAGGATGTACTAGTCCAATCAGAAAATGGCGGTTCTAATTTTGAAAGTGAATTCTTCGGGTACCGTTGAAACCAATACGTGGCCAATCTCGGTCCCAATTCTCAGAATGATAAGGGATATAATGGCAGGCTAGTGCGTGTCTAGGACTACCCGGCTCCTTAACTTTAGCTCCACCATGTATCAGACGGCCATGGAATAGAACTACATCTCCTTGATTGGCTTGTAATTCTATCTCCTTTATGCCATTTTCCATAAAAACTTTCTCAACCGCTGGGAAGTATCGATTTGCCTGTTGGTCTTCATAGGTTTCACCTGAGGAGCATTCCATTGACACATCTCTTTTGGTGATCAGTCTCCCCCGATGAGATCCTGGTTGGACACATAATGGACCATTCTTATCAGTTANGTCAACCATAGCGATCCAAGCCGACATGCAGTCCGGTAGATAATATTGGTCTTGGTGACGTGGATGTTCAGATCCCTGATAGAAGTGCATTGTTTGAATGGCTTCCGCTTCATCTCCCATACAATCGGCTAATGGCTTNGCTAATCGTGGATGAATTAGAAAACTTAATGCCCATGGATCATATAAATGCTGATTGAAGGTCCGGAAACCATAAGTACTCTGTTGACCAAATTGTTCCAGATNTTTCTTTCCATTTTCTAGGTCTTCCATGTGTCCGACAAAGTCTTGGCATTCAGTAGTACTGAATACTTGTCTTAAAATAATATACCCATTTTCCTGGTAGAGGTTTTTCTGGTCTTCTGTTAAACGAGCGTTCTGAGATTTATTAGTCATGCTGATACTCCTCTATTATTTCAANAGATCATAAAAACCAAATAACCGTCTGGTGATGATTGACATTGCGGTTCTATTAGGTTGCTCCAATAGATTAGTTGTGTCTTGTAGTCGTTCTAAGTAGTTCATATGCACCGTTTTCATAATTTTTTCTCCGTATCAATCTAGTTCGTCTAGATTGTAATATTAAATTATGCAAACTGATTTTCAACATGAAATAATAGCTGTACAATCTGGCCTAATTGTGTAGGCTAGTATCTGCAGGATCTTGAGAGCTACAAACGGATAATGACATAATCAATTACTGTGTTTATGTCAATCATTAGAATTGATCATATTGAATAGGTCTACCTGAAGCATAATGTCCATCGCAGTTAATTCACATTATGCATTATAATGCAATTAAAATTTAATGATACCGAAATATTCTATGATAAACCTACAACACCTGCTAGTGAGAAATAAATGAAAATTACAGATTTAAAATGTGCAGTTATCGGAAACAGTCCAGTAGTAAGAATTGTGACAGATGAGGGTATTGATGGGTTTGGACAAATCGAATCTTTCAAGACCTACCTGCAGCCCCATGTAATTTTTTATAAGGATTACATTATAGGTCAAGATCCAACAAACGTTGAGCGGGTCATGATGCAAATCCGTCGAATGGGGAGTTTCAAACCATGGGGGAGTGCCGTTAGTGCCATAGAGATGGCACTATGGGATCTTGCGGGCAAAGCAGCTAATCTACCTGTTTATAAACTACTAGGTGGCAAAGTCCGCGATCTAGTCAGAGTCTATAATGGTGGGATTCGCTTCCCGTCAAAGGGAGGTGAGCCCAAACACCATGCGGATAATATGGCATTGATGAAGTCTTCTCCGGAAGGGTTTACCATTATCAAACAGGGCGTTGCTTTTCATTCGCCTATGGCACAACAAATACCTAATTTTTATTACGGCGAATCCTTGCCTGAAGGTCACCGATTGAATCGGGGATTAATAACCGAGTCAGGAATGAAACACTTAATCGATTGTATCGAGGCGATGAAAGAAGTATTAGGTGATGAGGTTGGACTAGCACTTGATTGTGGCCCTGGATTTACCGTCTCCGATGCGATTCGGCTAGCGCAATCAGTCGAGCATTTGAATTTGATGTGGTTGGAAGATATGCTGACGGGAGATTACGTCCCATGGGTAGACCCCGATTCCTATAGGGAAGTAACTCGGTCAACATCAACTCCCATTCATACTGGTGAACAAATTTACTTGCGCCAGAATTTCAAAGATTTACTTGAAAGAAAAGCAGTTAACGTTATTGGTCCGGATCCTTGCGATGTTGGTGGTATCTCAGAGTTGAAATGGGTAGCCGAATATGCAGATTTGCACGGAATCTTGATGGCTCCCCATGGAATCGGTAATGGATTGCTTGGTTTAGCTGCTCTAGTTCAGGTTTGTGCCACATTACCACAAAATTATATCGCATTCGAATATCCGATAGGCCAGCCAGAATGGTGGTATGATATCGTGGAAGGATTACCAAACCCAATTGTGAAAGACGGATTTATTGAAGTTTGGGATCGACCTGGTATGGGAATAAATTTGATTCCAGAATTAACCAAGCCCTTTTTGAAGGAAGAAGATCAATCCTTCTTTGATTGATATGATGATCTAATGATGGCCATTTATAAAAACACCAATTAGATGGAAAGAATTGAGACTTAGTTAGACTGTATGGCTTTTGGATTTCTGTTAAATTGGATTTTTGATAGGGGAATAAATCGAAATTTTTCTTTTCACACCATTTGTACTACTTATAGGAAGGGTTTCTACCCTATCGTGTTGGAATGAACTTAGTTCTAGACACTAATTTCAGTTTACTAACAACTGGTGGTTTAAGATTTGGATGGTCTATTTAAAAGAAATGCGCATCAAGAGCTTGACCCCACAGGTATTGCTACTGGTATTTTTGGTGGTCTTACACCTGTTTCCGATTTGGATTTTCACTTACTTTCCTACTCAAGACGGATCAAGTCACATATACAATTCCTACGTCCTGAAAGAATATCACAAGCACACAAATTATCGATTACGTGAAATTTATAGCCTCAATCTGTTGTTGTTTCCCAACTGGAGCTCGCAGATGATAATGACGGCTTTCATGCACATCGTGCCACCAATTATTTGCGAGAAAATCGTAGTCAGCCTCAGCATCGGATTACTTCCTTTGGCTTTTCTCTATTTTTTATATGGCATCGACCAACGAAGGATGAACTTCGGTCTAGGATTGGTCGGTTTTATTTTTAGTTATCACTATCTACTCCACATGGGATTCTACAACTTCTCTCTCAGTTTACCGATGTTTTTTTTTAGTCTTGGTTTTTGGTGGCGGCATAAAACCAGACTCACCTTGCCCCGCCTCGGTATTCTCTATCTACTTCTACTTTTGACTTATCTCTCACATTTCCAATCTTTCTTACAACTGGTGGTAATAATGACCTGTTTTGCTATCTACTCCCATTTGTACATAATATTGACTGATACCTGTCTATCTAAAGATTCCATTAATTGGAAGCAGGTCCTGAACGGGTTACTGCCTTTGGTTCATTTTGTCGGTTTTATGCTGCCAATCTATTTCATTATGCTAGCGTACTATCTATCCAGTACGGTTGGTTATCAACAGAATCACTGGCAGTTCACACACCTGCTCGAATACTTTTTTGACATGAAATCGATTGTTTACTACTCTGACAAGCATATCATCGTTGGTCAGTTGGTGTTGGTAATGTTAGCTATTGCCTTCTTGTTAACAGTTTGGGATCGTATTCAACGTGTGATCCATCGAGATAGAGATCAACCGATTTGGGTATCAGTCATCGACGGTAAAGAACAGTTTTTGTTAGCAGCTGGCGGGTTAACTTGGCTATTTTTTTACGTTCCTTGGTCAGTAGAATCTGGTGGTGGTTGGATCAACGATCGGGTTCACATATACATTTTCCTAGTCCTGATACCTTTTTTTACTACTAACATGCATTTTTATATTAGGCATACATTCACGATCGTCATCACCTTACTTACACTCTACCACTTCGGTTTGACTGCCCATGCTTACTATCATTTGGATAGAGAAACATCCGAAATGACCACGGCTGTTGATAAAATCGAGCCACACTCGACACTGACGTTTCGATCTTCATTATGGGATGGTCCAGCCCATCGGACGTCATCCTACATTGGACCGATCAAGTACACCTCTCCTTTCCTACATGTGCCTGCATTTTACTGCATTGGTAATGGGTCCGTTTTTTTGAACAACTACGAAGCCGAATTACCCTATTTCCCGATTAACTACAAAACTAACCCAGACCGATGGATAAAATCAGCCGACTACGTTTTGGCTTGGCGCATGGAAAACCACCATGATCAGCCAGATTTGGGAAGAAGTTATGAACGAATTCATAGCGGAATCGCTTACTCACTATATCAGCGTCGCAAGACTGATAAGGCCATAGATTGGCAGAAGCAGTCATTCGATCAACTACTCTACGATTTTCAGCCAGCAGGCGCACCACATCAAGCAAACAGTATCGTCGTTGAGCCTAATATTTGCTACCGAGAACACGGCTATGGATGGGTTACTGTCTCAAATCGTAACGGACAGTACAACAATGCGACGGAAGAATTCCCTGATCGAGATTTTGTGACGGATCATTTTGATGGTGTTTTTAAGATCGATTTGCCCAATGGACAATACCAAGTGAAGGTACAGTTTGCTAGCAGTCCGACGCCCAAACCTGTCAGGCTCAATCTAATAGCTAACGGTAAAAAGGTTATCTCTAATCGGATTTTGCCGACCCAAAACGATTTAGTCATCCACAGCTATACCTTAGAAATAACTGATGGCCAACTGACGCAAATTATCTATGTAAAACAAGAAAAACGGTTTGAATCCAAGTGGCAATGGTCCAGTTGTTATATAAAAAGAATTGAGGACTGATTCATTCTTTGTCGCAAACCATTATTTATAAGCTAATCAAACAGTAATAGTATTGTTACTAGATCATATTAGTGAATGATTCTCCACTTTCGCTTACGTTGCGTGATAGCCAAATAGTATCTGCCACTTGATAGATCTATCACGCGGGCTTGAATAATGTAATTAGTAAGAATCTAACATCCAGAATAACAAACGAGCCTGAGACTTATTCAATCGTTTTCGAGATAGGCTCTAATTTTCAAACGCTAACTCTCTAACTAGCTTAGCCTGAGTTCCATTAGGAAGATTCAGATTCAGGGTAGATTCAATGTAACCCAAGGTTGGGTGCTGACCAACTGACATCACCATCTTTTGATCATTAACCCAAATTGTGTCTACCTCTTCATTTTTAATACTGAATATAATATCTAATGGTTTCTCTCCTTGATGATGTGTGATCACCGTTTCAATCATTTTCCCTCTCAACTGGTGTGAAAAGCTTAAGGTGTGTTTACCTATCTGTAGCCTTTCAAAATTCAACGCACTTAACTCGGTGGGTAAAGAAGGTGAAACCCTAACCTGATTTTTGCTGGCATTTGGTTCAATGCCACCTAACCCTTGAATGATCATATCAATAAATGGACCTACCGACCAAAGCTGTATAAAATTAGACTGGCCTGGAGGGATAACTTCAACAAATCCGCCAGGCATTCGGTCTTGCCTAGGAGCCAAACTTGCCTTTTTAGTCATCTGCCAACCAAATTCTGACAAACCATATTGAAAACCAACCAGACCGAACAAATTACTGGTAACCACACCTGACCCTTGTTGACTAATATCTTCTTGTCTGGTGTGTACTCCTCCCCATTGGTTGACCCATTCTTTCTGGATACGATTGAGGACCACCATTGCCTTCTCAGGAGTGGCCAATTTAGTTTCCATCGGAAAAATAACCGACCAAAAATTTTCCATTCTTTGTTTACCATTAGTCTCAAGGGCTGTGGCCCACATCTGCTCTTGCTGATTCCACCACTGTTGGTTGAAAGCTTCCTTCAGACGCTCAGCTTTTTCTTTATAGTCATTAGAGTGGTCTGTTTTTCCCAAAGCTGCAGACATTTCAGCCAAACTGGTATAAGCCGAGTAAAGGTAACAAGTAGCTTCCAAAGTTTTTCCACCCGCACCTGGTGCTTCGATTAACCCATTGCCTTCCACATACCCATATCTATCCATGTTTCTATGGCTTTTTAAGAATGAAATACTTTGCTGACATACCGGGTAAATTTGTTCTAGAAAATGTTGGTCACCCGTCCACCGAAAGTGTTGCAAACAAGACCAGATAAACTGAGGAGGTTCCTGAGAATTGGCTATACCAATCAGTCGGTTGCTGGTAGAAATTTCGTGTGGAACCGGTCCAGATGGGATACCATGCGGATTTTCTCGAGAGGCTGATAGTGTTTTCAAGACCCCAGCAACTGCATCAGAAAAACCGACTCCATTGGCACCCGGAGTAGAATAAAAAGTATCACATCCAAAAACTCTGGCGTAATTGGGATATCCCGCAAAAAAACACACATCTGGCAAACTTGGACGTAAGTCCAACCGTAACATATGCAGATTGAGTTTGGACAATATGAATGAACTCGTTATTTCCAGGTCAGAGCAACTGAATTGAACCCCATCGAAAGCTATCTCCCGATAGGTCCGCGCTTTTTGTTCTAGTAGTTGATTTTGCTGGTCAAAAGTCTGCAAAAACTTCTGATTATCCACGTCGGAGTCTAGCTTTAAAAATAAAAATGAAATCGACGATTCACCCTTGGCCGGTAGATCAAGAGAATAAGATAAAATGGCTAAATTCTCATCCAATTCATGTTTGGCCGGTGGCGTTATTGAGCCAAAAATCAATTTTTCTCCTAGCCGAGACGCATCTGAGGCTTTGATAAGACCTTGGTGATAACTAATGATATCGATATCGTTAGTCAGACCAGAACGCCAGGCCGGCCTAATATTGACTCGGCTTTGCCAATCAATTGTAATTTTACGTTTTTTATTTTCGAGGTTTCTAATGGTTAATTGAGAAAATAATCCTGGTTGCTCTTCAATGACAAAATCTCTTCTTGTTATAATCAAGCCTGATTTTTGATATAAGAATTGGTTGTGTGAAAATTGATGTTGAAAGTTTGTACAATTGTCTAACCTCCAACTTGATCGATCTTTCTCATTGATTGTGATCAAAAAGCCATCCAGTAATTTCGTTGGTGGAGCCCAAAAACCACCTTCGTCGCCAAGCAATCTGCCAACCGGACGAAACGAACCATCCATGGCTCCAATTAAGTAGGCCTTTTGCCCCGTCATGCAAAAAAAGTTTCCCATGTCTACATTTTGATTAGAAATTTCGATGTCACCAATTGTGGCTTTCTGTCTACCTAAAAGCGCTTTTCTATGATTTAATCCTTTTAGCCATTTTATCCCTTCCACTTCTAATCGTTTTTTCCATCGGTTGATAACTGATTGTCTTAATTTTTCGGTACCACGTGGATCATAGCCATCAGGGTGTCCAATCATTGTAATGATTTCATCAGCTGGTTTAGGGATTTCATTTAAAAAAAGATCAGTTCCCCTTTCCCATGCATTTGGTTCTTGCTCTAGCATCTCCAATAAAATCATCAGTCTATCTTTAGTAGAAATCAAGGAATTAGTTTGACCCAAATCAGCCAATTTGTCGGCAATTCGTAATCTAGTTCTAGCCTCCCGATGTTTTAAGTTATTCTTTAATATAGGTAAAATGGATTCTAGGTGGTCTTCACCAAGCAGTAAAGCTGTTGCTAATCGAAGTTCTAGATTATCTTTTTGCGACAGAAGTAAATTGGCTCCTGTCGTATCTCCTAAATGGACCAATATTTCTGCTGTGTCTAACTTAAGCGTTTGATTTTTCAGTAAAGGCTTGAGCATGGGAATGGCCAGTGGACTATTGATATTCTTCAGCGTAATGATGATATCTGGTCGTGTATAGTTATTTTTCTTGAGATTAGAGACTAAAACTTGAATCGACCGTTTGAGATCGTGTCGGGTCAGATAAATAGCATAGATATGCTGCATGGTAGGGTGCAAGTCCCGCTCGATTTCTTCGGCCAACAAATTGATAATCCCATTGTAGTTAAGTCGGCTGAGACAGTGTGCACTTCGTAAACGAACCCAGTTCAGTTGAGTCAAATCTCTACTTTGATAAGGTGGAGGATCATCTTGAAATACATTTAGTAAGTAAGGAGTTGCCAGAGCACCAATTTGAATTAAAGATTCAGTAGCGTCATTATTGTCCCCTGGTAAGCCTTCGCCAAGTTTTTCGACCAGTTTGATAACTTGTTGGGTGATATGGTTTGACTCCGTTGGTGCCTGAGTAGAGGATGAAATAGTGGTCTCGTCTTTAACAACGACGTACTCTGACGTAGCGCCAATGGTGCTCATGATCGCAAAGACTTGCATCCAAAATAATAATCTTACTAGTTTCACTCCAACTCCTGTAATTTATCTATTGATGTTCAGTATTGAAAATAAATTTAAAACAAAACAGCCGAGTTTTGACACAGCCTACTGTTGTACATAATACTCACTATCACATTCAATAGAACTTTCATAGTCTAAACGCAGAGTAATACAGGTATCGTATCGTTTCTCTAGTGAGAAATATGAAACACTGATCAGGATATATTTTCTTTTGACAGGTTAGAATATCGAAAATTGACGGTGAAAAATGGGTACTCCTTGCCGAGTTTTCCTCGGATTTTTTATACCTGTAAGTAGATGGTTATTTCGGAATACTTGGTGGTAACAATCATGGATCATGGAATTTGGCCTTATATACAATGGAAGAAAAGATTTCAGCTTATCCAGACCAAAAACATTGTCTTTTTTCTCAATGGTCTTCTACCGATTCGTTTGTAACTAAAATCTAACTCAGGCAAAATCTCAGTTATGAGTCATATACCTATTGTTAACTATCTTTCCTCCCACCGATAGTACTTACTACTAATTCAGTCCCGCTACTTTCAAGAATTACGAAACGACACCATAATCTTGGTTAAACGGCTATCCTTATCAATTTTCAATAAGTGCATTGAATGAACTAGAACAATTATGAAATTTATCTTTCTCTATGGTTGCCTGCTTCCAATCGGGTAAGTAGTTTCATTCTCTTTATCTGATTCATTGAGAATGATTTCTCGAAGAGGCCCCCATTCTTCATTTTCCATGATTCGACAAAGAACACGACCACCATCGGTGTTGACTGTCGTCAATGGATTTTCATATAGGTACGCATCCGAATGAAGACCTCCACCAAACATCCGTGGATCCTGACCAGTTGTTGTGTAGTATATTTTTAATCCGCCTGCCATAAGTTCCAACACTTGACTGTCTCCTTTCGACCAACGAACTGAAATCTCTGGTAGATCTGGGTATAAACCACGACTAAACAACTGGTTGACAACAACTTCCGTTCGGTGAGGTATGTACTGGTTTGTGGTGCGATTAACTTCTGCAAACCAACTTTGGTGTTTAGCAACACCAGAGTTGTGAGTCTCGACTCGCCATTCCGAATTAGTGAGTACCGATTCATAAATCTTGCGTGGGTTTCCCCATCGAGCAGCCTCGGCGAATAGAGCTGGCTCAATTTCAGCAATACGTCGATCAAATAATTTTCTCACATATGATGGGGTCAAAACTCCGTCACGGAAAAAGTGTTTCGAGATTCTGTCTGCTAATAGTATACGGAATTCTTCATTCTCTAGTAATCGCTGATATAACCAATGTGGGTTACTACGATCAGCAGTATCCCCGATCGGAAAGGGGCCTAGGCGGTCTTCTTGGAGATCCAACAGAGTATGTTCGGCATCCCAAATGATGAATCGGAATCCCTTATTTTGGGTGCCATTGATGAGTCCATGCCAGTTATTCCCTCCACGATTGTGGCCGAACCAGCTAATGGGTGCGTCCAAGTTGCCGCCGTAGAAGATTATCAACATGTAATCAACAAGATTTACTGGATCAAGTAGTCGATTGGAATTAGGATCTCGACTACCGTCTGGTTTAACTCCAATCATCTGACAGTAGGTATCCAAGTCGCTCAGGTCGCCTTTGGATAGTTCATCTAGACGTGTCCAGAGCTTCATACTACCATCAGTGGCAAAGACCTGATAACGACGATCCTGATCCTCGTCTTCCGAGTATCCGCCCATGATTTTCACGACATCAAACCCATCTTTCTCACCTCCAATATACGATTCACCGAAGAAAGCTTTTGGTCGCTCACAGGTATTATAAAGTCCCCAGTAGTGTCCATTGATGTAAAGGTGACGAAAATTACCGCGTGGTGCAGGATGGCCCATGGCCAATTGCAAGTCCCGGTTGAGCTGATCTCGAATGTACAATGCCTTAGAACTGAATCCATGGTGCCAAGCGTAGTTTTGGCTGCACCTCAAGTCAATATGACTAAATTCCTTAGCGGCATTACCACCAAACAGGTCGTAGTTGAGTCTCCTTGCTCCGTATCGAGGACGGAAAAAAAATCGGAAGCCATGCTTAGGAACATGTGGTTGTCGACTAAAGCCTCCTCTCATACGGATACCAGCGTTGATTTGGAACCCGTGTTCTTGTCCATCTTCCGTCGGCAAAAGTTCAATCGAGCAGTTGCGTTCGGCTTTTCTCCCGTGCCACCCTGCATGCGCATAGATCCCGTTTTCATCGCTGAATAAGTTTTCATGTTCGATGGCGACCGAATAAGAAGGAATTGCCCACAACGATTTTAGAATTTTTTCTCGGTATTTGTGATCACCTGTCATGCCTGTATCCATTCCGTAGTTTGATTTACCAACCCCCCATTCGTATGGGTAATTGGCTGGTGGTAAACCATCAGCCGAGTCGTCAATACGATCTGCTGGAAAAATATAACTCCGCGTAATAATTGGCGTGGGCGAATAGCCTGATTTGTACCCCCGGGCACGAATAATGGTCGTCTTTTCAATTTCAAGTGGCTGATCGATTACCGAGCTTAATTCGTTTGGCCTGCTCCCGTCCGTTGTATAACGAATTGTAACATCGCTATCTACAGAACTTACCTTTAACGTAAAAGGAACTTTGAATAGACCGTGTGGTTGGGATAACTCGATCGTTGAAAGCGAACCAACGTGTGTCCCTGTATTTTTTCGGCCAGGAGTCGGAAAAGCCAAGAAGGTAGGAAATTCTCCTTCAGTACCGTCATCAGATAAGGGCAATCCGAAGGAAATATTGGATCTTTGCTTAGGGTATTTGGTTTTGGAGATTTCTGACTTATCTCCATTTGGACTAATCAGACTCAGGTATTCACCACCTTTTTTAAGTTGAAAATTTGTGTGTAGTGGCCGACCGATTTTCTTTCGATTTTTACCGGACGCAAACACAACTAGATACTTACCAGCATCTAAATGGATGTCAGGGAAAAACCATTGGAGTGAACCTTTTTTTGAGTCCGTCAACGACCAGTTTTTGAGTCCTTTCTTCTGAGATGAATAATTGTGAATTTCGATCCAATCAACGAGTTCACCTTCCTCATCAACCAATCCTGTTTTATTGTCTGTCATGAACTCTGTAATGCGTAGGGTGCCGGACTCGGTTGATTGTGGTTCGATCATAGATACATTTTCTGGTTGACTCTTAGGTCGGGCAACTTGGCTTAAATCATTTTTAGATTGACCCGCTATCGCCGCGCGGGCTTCCTTTAATTCCATTGTTTCAAGGCGACCGTTCCGGTCGAAATCAAATCGTGTCAATAGATGATTACTCGGCGATTTCTCCTTCTTCTGCATACGTTTACTTCCTGACCGATTGATACTACCGCGAATCCAATCGTACAACTCTTCAGGGAAATCTTTGATCTTTCCCTGTTTAGCATCCTGTTGCATTTTTTCTAGATTTTCCACGATTGGCCGGTCATTAATGAAAGCTTTGTATTCGCCAACTAGATTACGCCATACATTCTCTAGTGCTTGTCGAGCGGTTTTCTCCTCTGCTTGATCCAACTCGCCATCACCATTTTTGTCATACTTTTTAATTCGTTGTTCATGACGTTTTCGATTCCGGATGAATCTGGGCCGTTTCACCGCAAATGGGCTACCAGCTTTTCGGAGTGTTTCACGTTCAACGGCGCTGAGTCGGCCGTCTTTATCAGAATCAAATTGGTCGAGTACACGTTGGTGAATGTAAAAATTGATTTGTTTCTGTTTAGATACATCCTTTTCAGCAGTTAGACTAGTTATCAGAAAGTAGCAGCAAGTGATTAATAGTAATACTAATTTTTTCATTTAACTTTTTTCTTCTCTCCTAAATATTAAACTGGTAGAACAAACCGCTAAACACTGACTAAAATTAGCTTGTCACTTTGGAATCGTCGTCCAGCCAAGCCTAAATACAATAATGATAGAAAAATGACATCCAAGTTGACTTCAAAAATAAGCTAGAAAAATTCGGTCAATTAATACTGCCTAGCAATCCCCCAGTCGGGTGATCTTACTTATTTTTATTTGGGATTTGGTCCATATTTATTCTCTTCGGCTTCACTATCAGATACATACCAGATTAAAGTTAGAATCCAGCCAACTATGGGTATCAAGCCGATAATTAACCACCACCCACTGCGACCAACATCGTGTAGTCGACGTACACTAACTGCTAAACTAGGAATTATGATGCCAAGGCTATAAATGCCCATGGATAAACCATAGGTGATCACAATTATCTCCAAATCCCCCCCCATCATACTTACTAAGTTGACTGCGATAACGGGAAAAATGATGGAGACTAGAACGTTAAAGACTTGAAAAACCCAGAATTCATTTCGTCTGGAGCGGCCATTAAAAACAAGATATTTTTTCAACACTTGTAAATACCAATAAATCGAATATCTACGGCTAAATAAGTGAAGGGAACACAAAAGAGCTACTACCCCTAAGAAAACTAATCTAGTAAAATTTAACAATTCCGACCAATTCCTGAATGGAAAATCGTTGCCAAAGACTTGGTCATTCTGCCAATTGTTCAAAGGGAACGGTGTGCCAAAGATCGATGTCAACGCCCACGGCTCTGGCGGAATAAACTCCCATTTCGGCATTCCATCGGTGATTTCTGCCACTATCTGACTATCTCTTTTTTGGATAAATTCCCTTCGTTCTGTCAACGCCTCAACAAATTCATAATGGGATTGGGCTAATCCAAGATTGAATACCTTCAAAGCTAAAGACGATTCGGTATTAATGATCAAATCTATTTCTTGATCTGACCGTGATTCCATATCTCTTTCGGCTAACACTGCTCCCTTAGACACAGCTTGCTGTGACTTGAGTCGAGCACCTTGGCCAATACGAATGATCCGCTGATACGATTGACCAGGAACTAAAAAACCCAAATCTCGACTATAGGTGCTCCCACCTGAATTGATTTTAGCTTGTAGTCGAATTGGGGGAAAATCATCCCTATTTTCTCCTTCCAGAATTAACTGGCCCGATAATAAAATCCCTTCATCCAGGGAAAAACTAGCAACAGGACGGATTGCAAACCCCCAACCTCCCATTCCTTGGCTAATCTTGATGAGACATCTATTTTTCCCTGAATTCAGTTTAACAATGAACCGGTCTTGGTCGATTTCCACATCACGCGCTTCCTCATATTGATGGACCACGTAACCATTAATCCAGACTTTGACTGAGTCATCACTACCAAGACCAAATTCAACATATCGGTCTTGGTCACTTTCGATCTCAGTGAAGGCATAGGCCGTCACGTCATCGAACCGGCCTACCTCCTTCACCAGATTAATTATCTCATTCTTAGCTGAGACCGAACGCCACCTTAGGGGCTGATTTTTGGAGTTGATAAACTCCTGTTTCTTATCAGGATAAATGTTATCTTCTCCCCCATGTTGCAATAAAAAATCTTGAGCTAAACCATGTCTTTCTTTAGTATAGAATGGTCCTAACAGAAACCAGTCGACAATAAATTTCCCTTTTTCCGCCTCATCATCTTTTTCTTTGTTTTCTGTCTCTACTATTTTTTTTATGGGGTCTGTCTGGGTTTCTATTTCTTCCCCAACAGCGAGATAAGGCTTAAGCAGGGCTTCTATTCTTTCCGTCTCTGCTAGTAGCGCCTTGTCATTCCAGTGTTGTTCCATAATATTTGTCAGTGTTTGTCTATAATGTTGACGGCCTGATTCTATCTGATACAGCCGATTAGCGATTAAGCCTTGTATCTTAACTGAGATAGGGTCCCGACTGTCGTCTCTAATCGGACTGTATTTCTCAAATAGACTATCAGCTCCCCATGGAATAAAATAGAATTTGTCTATTTCTGGGTGAAGATAAAAGAAGTAGTTATTAGCGTTACCAGAATAACCATCCCAAAAGCTCAATAATCCTTCTAATGCCCAAAATCGATAAAATGCATCAAGATCGACTAATTTACCGATAGCTGTCTCTATATTTTCTTCGGGATTGTGCAAAACCTGAGTCAGGTCCTTGATTCTCTTTCTCCCCTTTTTTTTAGAGCCAAACTTATGTTCAAAAGAATCAACCCAACCAGAGTAAAAATCGACTACTGTACCCTCGTACAAAACACCTTGATCGTTACTAAAAGACCGTTTTAACAGTGGACGATGTATTCTTTCTACATGTGTGTAAATACCCAAGTTTTGACCATTTACCGTCAAATTAGCGTAAGCACATCGTGGCGCAGGTGAACCGACAGCGTTAAATAATCCATAGCCCATAAACTGGCTGATGAGGCTGAGATCCTGCTGGTTATTGTTAAAAGTCAAGTTGGTTAATCCATCAATTTGCCTGTCTTTATTTATATGATTGAGCTTGATTTTAAGAGACGGACGATCAGTGTTTTGGGAACCAATGAACCCTTTTTTACGAATACCAACTTGCGAGAATTCGACTCCATCGATGGAAACACTAGAATCCACATAAGTATAAGGGTGGTCAGGCGGGGCATATTGGCGGCTTTCTGACAGAGCCTCGGCAAACTCCCGAGATTGAAAGCGGATCGTATCCCAGTCAGTAGGCTTGAGAGTAATTTGTACATCCAAGACTCGGTCGGTGGGAAAAATATCGTCAATTGTCAGTGTCGTATTTGTTTCGCTTTTAGAATTTACTATAGTTGCTAAGATAATTGAGAATAAAAACCACACAAATCTTTTCATTAAATTTCTCTCACATAAAATACCAGCTATCGAAATTGAGGTAATAAAGTAAATTTCCGATACTAACGATAAGGTGGTATCCAAGTTTATTTTGATATTCTTTTCTGGCAACAATATAGGAAACAAATGGATTTTGTCTTCTTGTTGTATCCAATGACAATCGACCCGCCATTTCGATAAAGCATCACGAAAACGACAGCGGAATTCGGTGCCCCTTCATTTATTGTTCCCTGATATGGTGGAAATTTTATAATTCAGGATGGAATCAAATCAGCCTTAGTATATAAGAGTAGAACCATCATGGTTAGTACTATTAGCGATAAAATAGCTCAGAGAAGCTTGCACCTCAAGCTTATAGGAAGGACTAGCATTGAAGTTTCAATTTCTTTGAAACTATTTGCTGGACACATTTCTTTACCCTTTGGTTATTTCTATTTACCTTTTTGTGTGTCGAGCCTCTTTCTTTTGACTTTATGACTGGCAATAACAGTATTACAACATTGTTAGGTTCATTCATGTTTTTGTCAAGTGGTTTATTTGAAGATTAGTTTCGCCCTGACAGGATTGGGTCTAGTTTCAGGAGTGAAATAGAATAGGCTTTGCAGATCAATCTACTGAGGAAAAAACACCTTAAGTTCATTAATTTATAGAATCGGTGCAACTCAAGATAGTCGGGGTGCACTTGAGTTTTATATTAGTACTAGCGTTCTCAATAATACCCCATACCCTCTATGTTCCAGATACGAGTGTCAGATTTCCATTAAGAGTAAAAATTATGATTAAATTGACTGAGAAGGTTTCGACCGTAGGATAGTAATCCAAGGTTGAAGGAAAGTGGAAAAAGTACCGGTTGTGCGTAAAGGTAAACCAGAAGATACGATTTAAAAAGACAGAAAAATGATAAATGTAATAGAATCGAGAGCCATAACTTAATCTCTAATTTTGAAACGAAAAA
>PAYP01000079.1 GCA_002714785.1 Candidatus Poribacteria bacterium
GATGTCATCCAATGTAGCGATGCGTGATTTTACTTGGATACTAATACGTTAGGAATACAACTTTTAGCTTAGCTAAATCAACGTGTTTACAATATAACTAACTAGTATCAGGTTGACAGACAGATCCAGTTTCACCACCTACAGGTATGATGGTAGCTTTTTTCAGTTATTTCAGATTCTAGATTAACCAGGAATAATATTGCTCTTTTTCGATCAAAGCAAGGGCTCGTCAGGTAGAAAACTCGAACCTCCAGTAGATTATTCAGTACCTTTAATTTTCTCTTTTGGAATACCAACGATCAGGGTTAATACCTGAAGCTGTAGTTGGCATTCCTTTTGGCTTATGTTCTAGCCCCCAAACTCCACCAGTAGTATTGGGGCTCTGTAGAAACGGTTTGGCTTGTTCTGGTGCATTCGCAATCAGTTCTTTGTCCCACTCTGGAACTGGTTGGATTGGTCCAGCCCAAGCCGGCCGGTAACCGAATTGAATCAGCTCACGATATTTGGAATCAGTATTAGGATGTGTACCATGAAACAGTGTGCTGGGAATCACCACCGCTGATCCTGCTGGAGCAAGAAGCGTGATCTCTTGCGGATGTGACTTGTACCTCAAATAAGGGTTTGCCTGCGCATGAAAAGAGAGATGGGTCCGTGGGATTAAACGAAATGGTGCTCGCTCTTTAGTCAAATCGTCCAGATAGTATAGAACACGTAGAAGACGTGGGCTACTTCCTTCATAATCGAATATCGAAGAACCATGAGGCTGGCCATCGGTATGCATAGAAATCCCCGGTGAACCGGGATGTGTACGTTGGAAAAATCCACGGGTAAAAACAATGTCAGGACCCATTAAATTCGTCAAAAACGAGATCATAGGAGGATAACCGATTAGTTCTGCCACTATTCGACTATGCCATTGTGGTTGAACACAGGCCATTTTTTGGTAATCACTATACGGCTTGGGTTCCATTGCGATATCAGCTAATTGCTCTTTTAGTTGATCAATATGACTGGCTGTTAATATATTAGGAAGAAGGACATAGCCTTCAACCTCAAAGTGACGAATTTGATCAGCTAATGTTAGGTTACCAAAGTCGGTGGTATCGACATTCATGAAACCGATCACTTCATCTGACTCAATTCTTGGTATCTGCATATATGTTTTACCCATTATGATAAAAAACGACAACTCAGATCTTAGCGTCGTCATCTTTACCCTTTTGTAGTTCACTCCGCGTGTGAATAGACACACCCATATAAATGACTGGTTTAGCTATAAACCCTCAACTGTTTTTATAATGATTTAGATCTTCTTCTGCGCTAATGGCCGAACCCGAAGGACCAGACTAGACATAATCCATTACTGGCTTTGCTAATTTCCGAGCGCTTGCCTCTGAATTGACTGATTTTACCTAATATTCATTTTTTCAATCTTTTGGTGGTCATCATTTGTATGCCCTTTAACGATATTATTTCAGTAATTACAATCGTGTGAACCTTACGAATTCTTGTGATTATTTTTATGAAATTGAGTGTAGAGCTACAGCCGACTGTTGCGAATTCTACTATTTCTGGTGGGTTGATTAATCTTTTGTATATTTACTTAGCTTTGACTCTGAATGTTTCTGAACTACTTGTTCGGATCATTAGTTGTATGGTCGACTGTTTCTACACTTTCTAATTCGTAATCTTCAGCCATCTGATCATAAAGTTGAATCACTGTACGAGCTGATTTCCAGTGTAAGCGGAACGAAATATCGTTTAATACTCCAGCCGAATGAAATTTTCCTAAGATACTGGGATATGGGCTGTTTTGTAATAACCACTCAGCTTGATCTTTGGCCATTGTTATATGTTTATTCATCGTCTGAAAGGCGTCTAAAACTTCTTGAAAACTTACTGCATTTTCTAGCTTAGAAGCAGCATTGACCTGACGTATGGCATCTTCAATTTTGAGTTGTTGCCATCCTTCGTTATCGTTAGTTTCCACTTTAGGCTGCAATGAGGTGGGGACTTTTCTTTTCTTCATCTGAATTTAGTTGCTTAAGGTAAAGATATATCTGGCAAGCTAAACCTGTCCCCAGTACTATCAATCCAATGTTTCAAGAGATTATGACATCGTTCCTTTTCTGACTGAAAATAACGGTCGTAGACAAAATTGGCTTGTTCGTAAGGGTCGTCCTTAACATTGAAGAGTAACCAATCGTTATTAGGCGTACAAATATACTTCCACCCATCTTGTGTCACTACGCCACGCCAAGAGCGATTAACTGAGTGTTGATGCATTTTACGAGGTATTTGCTGTAGATAAGCACTTTCAGGACCTGACTCTGGTGGCCCGGAGTATTCTGGTGCATCTGTTCGTACACAATAGCTTGCGTAATTATGCCCTACCATATTTTCAGGAACAGAAAGTCCACATAAACCTAATGTCGTAGGAGCAATGTCCACATGGTTAATGACAGCTGGGCAGTAGCCGGTTTTCATATTATCCCGCCCACCGATTTTACTGACGATAAAAGGAATACGGATTGATTCTTCCCACGGACTAGATTTTCCCCACTGGGCATGGCAACCAAGCATATCACCGTGATCGGAGAAAAATACTAGATAAGTTTCTCTATCAATTGATACTTCTTTTAGCGCTTTTTGTAAACGGCCAAGGTTATAGTCAAGATTCTCAATCATACCGTAGTAACCAGCTAGGTTGTTACTCGCCCGATCTTTAACCCAATCTACATCAGGGACATTAGGTCGAAATTGAATCTCGGCTGGGTGAATTCGCCGAGTTCCATATTCAGGGTTATTTGGTGGCACATAGGGATCATGGGGTGGCTGAACTGATAGAACAGAAAAAAAAGGCTGGTAGTCATCCTGTTTAGATTCTACATGCCTTTTGAGATGATCAATCATCATCTCAGTTAAAGTGTCTGTCTCATATCCCGATAGTCTGATTGGGCTATCACTTTGAGAGCCATGAACGTAACATTCATGCTGATTATTGTTATTTTCATATCCCATCCAATATTGAAATTGGCCTCTTCGCTCTTTTGGTACGAAGTGTTCTCTAGAATTAGATCCATCCAAATGCCATTTACCAAAATATGCGGTGTGGTATCCCGCTTTATTGAAGGTTGCGGCTATCGTAGGAACTTTAGGCGATAAGGATGATGGTGTTTGAATAGTCCCATTTTGGTGTGGATAAGTACCAGTTAACAAGGCTCCCCGAAATGGGGTACACCAAGGAGCCCCTGACACAGCATTATCGAACCGTATTCCACTTCGAGCTAAATTATCAATGTTAGGGGTATAAACGTTCGGATCGCCTCGATAACTTACGGCTTGAGCTCGGTGCTGATCACCAAAGACCCAAATCACATTAGGCTGACGTTTGGAACGAATATTAAATTTTTGAGTCATGAACTCCCTTTTACAAATTTGATATTCAAATGCTAAGTCGAACAATTCCAAAGTTGCACTTCTTGCAATCTACTAGAAGAATTAATACTTGTACTGACCTATTCTATAATGCTTGATTTCTTAGATCAACCCCTTTATAGAACTGGCTTTACTCCATAATTAATGCGGCTCATCCCAACTCGGCTTTTCTAGCTTGCAGTTGTGAGCAGTGAATGGCATAATTCCGTACAGATAAGCGGTAGTTGATTAGCTCAATCAGAAACCAAATCAGTACCTAAAAGTTAGGAGTCAAAGATTATGAAAATCGGCACCCCTTTGGCGTCAAATGCGACCAAAGTCTTGATGCTTGGCGGCGGTGAGTTAGGTAAAGAAGTTATTATCGAATTGCAAAGACTGGGGGTTGAAACTATTGTCTGCGACCGATATGAAGGCGCTCCAGCCATGCAAGTTGCTCACCGCAGTTATGTGTTTGATATGTTAGATGGTGAAAAAATTCGTCACTGTTTAGACACAGAGGAGCCCGANCTGATTGTACCTGAAATTGAGGCTATTAATACAAGTGTTTTGGCTGATTACAAGCAGAATTTAGTGCCTAGCTACAAAGCTATTAGTCTAACCATGAATCGTGAAGGTATTCGTGAGCAGGCGGTTGACCTGAACTTGAGAGTATCTGGTTACCAATTTGCGCATTCTTTATCAGAGCTAGAGTCCGCTGTCGCAGCTGTTGGTTACCCTTGTGTGGTTAAACCGATCATGAGTTCTTCAGGAAAGGGGCAGTCAGTAATTCGGGGAGACCAAGATATTCAAACAGCCTGGAGTCATTCACAGGAAGATGGACGAGTAACTGACTGTAAAGTCATAATCGAAGAATTTATTGAATTCGACTACGAGTTAACCTTGTTAACTATTCGACATCGTGATGGTATATCTTTCTGTTCTCCTATTCGCCACTTACAAATTGATGGTGATTACCGCTACAGTTGGCAACCTGCCGATTGTAATGCAACCGTGTTGGCTGAGTGCCAAAGAATGGCAGAGGCCATTGTTACCGAATTGACAAGTGTACCCGATGATGGTATTGGATACGGGGTTTTTGGAGTAGAACTCTTTGTTCGTGGTGACACTGTTTACTTTAGTGAAATCTCCCCACGCCCACACGACACAGGATTGGTCACGCTCGTTAGCCAAGAACAATCCGAATTTGCTTTACACGCCAAAGCCATCCTAGGCTTGCCAATTACTGGNACACAAGTTTTGACACCNGGCGCTTCAGCCGCTTTGGTTTTGTCTTCAGAAAATGAGAATCCGTTTGCTTATGATATTNCTGAAATTGTACAAGCAGGTTGTGAGGTTCGGCTCTTTGGTAAACCGACCATTATAGGAAAACGTCGCATGGGTGTAGTTCTAGCCACCAACGATGACCCTATTCGAGCATTAATTGATGCTACTATTGGAGCTGAAAAACTTAGACAATTCCAAGAGTANCTAAGTTAAATGACGTGAACTCAGTAGAAAAGGTTGAATCTATTCGACATCAGGTTCAGTTTTGCCAAGATTGTCAATTGGCTAGAACCCGACAAAGGACTGTTTTCGGTAGTGGCAACCCCGTATCTAAGCTTATGATAGTAGCTGAAGGACCATCAGCCAGCGATGAGCAGACTGGACAACCATTCACTGGCCCTGCAGGTGTTCTTCTGGATGATGTGCTGNCGGAAAACCAACTTAGCCGCGAGCAAGTTTGGTTAACTAATTTACTCAAGTGTCGTGCATTTGTCTGGAAGGATGGCCAATCTAATAATCGGCCGCCCAAATCAAGTGAAATCAGATCCTGTAACCGTTGGTTGAGTCAAGAAGTATCATTAATCGCGCCTACNGTGATACTATGCATGGGTACACCTGCGGCCAAATTTATAATCCGGCCAAGTTTTCGATTAGCCAAAGAACGAGGTATTTGGTTTTCAGATAATGGGTATGCACCTTTTGTGTCAGCAACATATAACCCAGCCTACGTACTCAGAATGCCTGGCTTGGGGAAAGATTTTTACCAAGGACGACNACTACTAGTTGAAGATATCGCCGAAGCNAAACTTAAATCACAAGAGGTCTNCGTTAAATCACAGCTGAATTTATTTCTAGATTAAATCGAAGCTGAATTAAATTTCACGAATATGTTTTCTACAATTAACAATAGGGTATTGGCCCGGAAATTACGATGGTAAGACAAATGAAGAAATCACCAGATCTTTACTGGACCCAGTTGGCTCAAATCCGTCTAATTCGATTGAGCGACGAAACCGAGTTCGATCTGCGTCAGTTCACTTCCTATATAGACTGGACCAATCTTTTTGGTAATTGTAATCCAGTTCAAATTGAAGTTGGCTGTGGGAAAGGCCGATTTTTAACCGAATCCTGTAATCGTAACCCAGACACCAATTTCATAGGGATAGAAAATTCNTGGAAGTACGTACTTCGCACAAAAGANCGACTTAAGAAACATAACCAAAATAATGCGTGTATAAGTTATGTGGATGCNCCATATTTTGTTCGCCATTATGTGGCTGACCACAGCGTGGAAGCATATCATGTTTATTTTCCGGACCCCTGGCCAAAAGATAAACACCAGAANCGCCGGATTTTCAACGACCCGATATGGATTCCAGAAATCATTAGAACCCTTCAGCCCGGTTTAGGTTGCCTATTTTTTGCTACTGATTTTGCCGAGTACTTTGCGTTGATAGAACAACGTTTAGCTAACTGGCCGCAACTCATCTATCAACCTGAAATATCTGAAGACCCAAATTATATTCAGACTAGCTTCGANATTAAATATCGAGATCAAGGCCGCCCNATTCACCGTGCTGTATACAAATTAACAGTCTAATTCGAAGGGAGATAGTAAATTGTTTTTTCGACAAGTGAAAATAATTTTGGAAATGATCAAGTTTGAGCATACGATTTTTGCCTTACCNTTTGCTATAATGAGTGCNTTCCTTGCAGCCGAAGGCTTACCAGGTAAGTCTGATCTATTTTGGATTGTGTTGGCTATGGTTGGAGCACGAAGTTGCGCAATGGCATTTAATCGTTTAGCTGATGCAGAAATTGATAATCGTAATCCGAGGACACAAACGCGAGCGATTCCAGCCGGTCTATTGAAGAAAACTGATGTCTTAATATTTGTAGTATTATCTGCTTGCTTGCTAGTCGTTTCAGCTTATCAGTTGAATCCTTTAGCTTTCAAGCTTTCACCTGTTGCATTAGCAATTATTATGCTTTACTCTTATACCAAACGTTTCACTTCTCTGGCACACTTATGGTTAGGTCTATCTTTGTCGATTGCACCAATTGGTGCTTGGATCGCTATTCAAGGTAGATTCAATCTTCTGCCAATACTATTGGGAATTTCAGTTATGTTATGGACGGCGGGCTTCGATATAATTTATGCGTGCCAAGATTTTGATTTTGATAAATCCTTTGGCCTGCATTCAATTCCTGTTAAATTTGGTGTGCGTGNAGCTCTTTGGATTTCAAATCTTCTGCATGTGGTAACAGTGTGTCTACTGATTATTATTGCGGAAATTTCACAATTGGGTTGGATTTATATGGTTGGTGTGGGTGCTGTTGCCGTTATCTTAATTTATGAGCACTTGATTGTGAAGCCTAATGATCTATCCCGAGTAAATCTAGCTTTTTTTACCCTCAATGGGGCTGTAAGCTTAATATTGATGGCATTAGCCATAGCTGATGTTATGTTAAACACTTCCTCGAGCCCATTGGCATAAATAACTCAATAATATCTAATGAAAAAAATTAACCGGGCGCTGATTAGTGTTTCTGATAAAACTGGGTTAGCCGACTTTGCTAAGGAATTAGTTAGCTTNGGCGTTGACATTATTTCCACTGGAGGAACGGCTAATCTTCTAAGAAATTCAGGCGTAAACATCCGAGATGTCTCAGATCTTACAGGCTTTCCTGAAATGTTAGGTGGAAGAGTGAAAACTCTTCATCCCAATATTCATGGTGGNATATTGGCAATTCGAGATAATCCAGACCATAAAGAACAAACTGATCAAAATAGCATTCAAATGATTGATCTTGTCGTCTGTAACCTATATCCGTTTGAAGATACCGTGGCTCAGCCAGATGTCAGTCTAAGGCAAGCCATTGAAAANATTGATATNGGTGGACCAACAATGATTCGAGCCGCGGCCAAGAATTATCGAGATGTTACGGTTTTGACTTCTATCGACCAGTACTCAGATTTTTTGAGTGAGTTGGCTGAGAATAGTGGAGCTGTATCCGAAACAACTCGTTTTGAATTAGCTAAATCTGCATTTATGCATACTGCGAGTTACGATCAGTCTATTTCCAGTTATTTTTCAGGTCTAGATGAAGTCGATGAAGAATTTCCGTCTAGGCTCGAGTTGTCATACGAAAAAGTTCAGCATTTAAGGTATGGAGAAAACCCCCACCAACCTGCAGCTTTCTATCGAGAGATAAAAAAGAATGAGNCTTGTGCTGCTTGGGCTAATCAGCTCAGTGGACAGCCAATTTCCTATAATAATTTACTGGACCTAGAAGCTGCGACCGAAATTGTCAAAGACTTCCCTGAACCAGCTTGCACTTTGATAAAACACAATAATCCTTGTGGTTTGGCCACTAGTGATAATTTAGGACAAGCATTTTTGAATGCATTAGACTGTGATCGGACTTCCGCTTTTGGTAGTATTGTGGGCTTCAATAGACCTGTTGACCTTTTAACTGCTAACACATTACGTGCAGAAGCAAAATCAGGGATTAAAATTGAGGCAATAATCGCTCCAAGCTACACACCCAANGCCNTAAAGGCTTTANCNCGTGTTAAAAGTCGACGTATCCTGGAAATTGGGGCNCTCTCCGCCAACACAAAAATTATGCAATTGCGTCATATGGTCGGCGGCTTATTGGTTCAAGATCGAGACGCAAAACAAATCACGGTAGAAGATTTGCAATTTGTTACTCGAAGAAAACCTAGCGAACCCGAAATTCAGTCCTTATTNTTTGCTTGGNAAGCNTGTAAACACGTGAAATCAAACGCAATCTTGCTAGCAAAGGGNACACAAAGTATTGGTATTGGAGCNGGTCAAATGAGTCGTGTAGACTCTACACTCATCGCAATTAGAAAGGCTGGTGAACGGATTTCGGGTTCTGTTTTGGCTTCTGATGCATACTTTCCTTTTTCTGACGGTGTTGAGGCTGCAGGTCAAGCAGGTGTCATTGCTATTATTCAACCTGGTGGTTCTGTCAATGATGANTCNGTAATCAAAATGGCTGATCANTACAAAATNGCAATGGCTTTTACTGGATTTCGTCACTTTAAACACTAGCGGCTTTCCTTATCCAGATTTATAAAATTCAATACTACAACTATTTGCATCACTATTGTTTGGATCGGTCAACTATGCTATAATCGAAATTAGGTGATTTTAAATTTTATCTCAACTTTCGGCTAAATATTTCGACCTTAAGTAANTGAGGTTTTATCTGNTTGTTCTCCCGCCATATTGTCTGTGTTGTCAGTCGATCGACGATCACTAAAGAAGGACGAAACTGTATGAAGCAACTCCGCTACTCTATTTTAATTGCGTTATGCCTACTTTTATCCTTAGAGAGGGCATTTGCGGTCTTTGTGGTTACACCGAGTACTGGCCACCCTGGTATTACGGTCACAATTTCGGATAATCTTGGCAACGACAATTCTGAAACGATTGTTGGTAGTATTACATTCGGGACTGTTAGTGTTACCACTGCAGGCCATGCGTTGACCGCCATTAAGGGNGTGATTGCGGGAGATCAGGTTAAAACTAACCTTGATGGCGAATATAAAGTGACTTTCACAGTACCTGTGGATGCGACCTTAGTATCTGGTGCATATACGGTTGAGATCGGCGAAAAAAAACGTGACTTCTTGTTGACAGGGCCGGTACAGGATGCCGTAAACGGACAGGTTGGAACAGCCCTAAAAATATCAGGGAAATTTGGACCGAGTAACCAGAGAATTGGCACCATTACCTTCTCCAATACGACGATCACTGTGGCGGATCACACCCTAAAAACCATAAAAGGGTATGTAGCTGACGACAATTCTGTATATTCTGATAGTACTGGTGAATATGAAATTTCTTTTGAGATTCCTGACCACGTCAATGGACCTGTTATTATCCAGCTTGGAGCCAGTCAGTTTGGGTTTAATGTTTTGCCCTCGGTTACGTTGTCCAGCCAAAAAGTTGTCAAGTATGGTGATACAATTACGCTTAATGGTCGGGGATTCAAAGTTTTAGATACGTTGACTGTTACTGTTGGAGATCAACAGGTTACCCTACCGGGTGGAACCACCGTTGATGCAGTAGGGAAATTCACTGCTAACATACAAATACTAGACAGCCGTTGGCAGGCAACCCACGATATTATTGTTTCAGCCAACGCTTCTGGAAGTCGAATTGAATTAGATAATGCCTTAGTCATTGAACCATCTATTGTGGTTACTCCTACCGGTGGGACTTCTAACGATACAGTGACGGTTTCTGGCCATAATTTCGCTGGCGTTGGAACTTCAGACGACGAAATCGTGTATATCGACTTTGGTCAAACTCGCCCTATTATGGAAATTCGAAAGGCTGACTTTGGTGGCCAGCCACCTGGTAGCTTTAGAGCGACTTTCGTTACTGGGGATCAATCTCTTGGTGGCCTTCTAGAAGTTAGGGCTCGAGGTTCCAAATCTACACCAGATGCTACGGCATCTTTCTTGTATTCTCATCCAGATAGCAACCAAAATTTGCAAATCGAAACCCCTGTTACCGGGTACACCCCAGGTAGCACACTGACAGTTGTTGGTACCGGCTATCCTAAATCGGCTGATATCGGTTCCATCACCCTTAAGTCGGCTGCTGGCAATTTGGTTGTAGTCACAATTAATAACTATATCTATGGGCAAGATGCGGGCAATTCGAGTACTCAAGTAAAAACAGATGCAGATGGAAAATTCAAAACCGCTGTCACTCTACCTACCACTATAGCGGCAGGCCAATATCAAGTCCTAATGAACCTTGAAGATGTTAATGCGAATGGCATACTAGATGCCGGTGAAGACACCAACAATAATGGACAGCTAGATTACCATCAAAATTATCAAACAATTTCCATTATTCCTAAGCTTACCATAGCTGTAGGTCAATCAGGTAAAATCGGAGATACCTTTACCGTCTCGGGTGTAGGATTTGCTAGTAGTGAAAATGTAGATATTAAATTAACCGATGATAATGTAGAACTTGCTGCAGGAACTTTTCCAACTGATGCTAATGGGAAGTTTAGCAGCTCGACGTTCACCATCAATCAACAAACCTTTGGTGCTAAAAAGATTTTGGCTATTGGTCGCAACTCTTCACTGACAGCAGTGGGAGATCAGACGATTTCGGTATTGAACCAGATCTCAAGTGCGAATCCAACAACTGGCAATAACGTTTACGTCGGTGAAATCATAAATCTAACTGGTGATGGATGGGGAAGTGAAGAAGCTATAACTGTCGCTGTAACTAAGTTTAAGGGAGCTGTTTTAGGGCAGCCATTGGTTGTTCAGACTGCAACGACACAAGTTAATGGTGCTTTATCAGTTGGTTTCCCCGTTCCTAGTCTAGGTGATGTTGGCACATTAACGATAGAGGTTACCGGTGAGACAAGCAACAGTCAAACNCATGTTCGACGTGATGGTGTAACATTGCTATCNTGGGAGTTACAGGGCAGTAGCGATTATCCCGTTATTCATATGACACCAATGGAGGGTGTAGTTGGGACAAATGTTAACTTGACCGTTAATCGCAATTTTGCAGGTGGACCGTTGCTCTTTGGNGATGCTGAAATTGCAACTGTTCCTGCTGGNAATAGCATTGCTGATGCAGTGTTNGCATTCACCGTTCCGGATGCGGCAGCGGGGCTTCAATCTGTTCAGTTACAGCAAAGTAAAGTGGATTTCAACGTTGTNAGCTCAATAACAATCAATCCGGTAACACCTGCTACAATTAAAATTGGAGATGTAATTTCAGTTACGGGTAAGGGATTCCCTGGAAATACTAGGTATACTGTCGCATTCAATACTATTGAGATGGTNGCTGGCATTTCACAGAACAATGGTACCTTTTCATCTTCGTTTGAGTTACCTGTAGTACCACAAGGTGGTAATTATAAAATTGTTGTTGCTGCAGATACTGGTCAGACGGTAGAGGCTACCTTCACAGCCCAAATAACTGGAAAAATAACCGAAATTGAACCTGTAATTGGCACAACAGAAACGCCAATTACTCTATCTGGTAATGGGTTTAAGGCTTATGANAAAGTAACAGTTAAGTTCGACGGNAAAGCCGTTGANCCATCCGAATTCTTAGCTAATGAGAANGGTGAATTCAATGCTACTTTTGATTTGAAATCTCAGCCTAAAGGGGCTGGCAAAATTGAGTTGCATAACGATANTGGACTGCAGGGACAAATTGATTTTACATTGATCANCCAAATTAGCTTAACTCCNACAAGTGCTCAAGTTGGNAAAAATGTTACAGTCAAGGGAATGGGTTTTGCTAATGGAGAAGTGGTGACGCTGAAATTAGGTACCGCTGATATTGGTAACGCGACTGTAGGAGCAACGGGTGAGTTCTCACATACATTCTCTGTTCCTTTTTTAGGAGGAGGACCTAAGCCTGTTCGTGCAACTGGAAATAGCGGTGGAGAAGCAGAACATAGTTTCAGCATTCTGGGTCGTATCACGGGAATTTACGCTGTCCAAAATATAGTAGTTGTTGATAATGATAAAGATTTAATTCCCTCCTACGCCGACCAAAACGATAATGATTTATCCGTTGGTTCAAACCTTACGACTTCATCTCCTGTTCAACCCGCAGATGTAATAGAAGTTGTAGGTGATGGATATATTCCCAATGAAAATATATTTATCGATTTTGGGGCGACGCAAAGTATTTCTATATCGGCTGGTGATACGAAAGTTCGCGACAATGGAACCTTTCAATCTCGTTTCAAAGTCTCAATTCTCCCTTACGGGTTGAAAGATGTGGTAGTTCGCCAAGCTTCAGGCAGTTTTGACGAAATTAGTAATGCTGTTTCTATCCAAGGACAACTAACCCGACTCTTAATAAATGACACTGCGATAAGCACTGGGAATCGAACACTAATCGGTCCGGGCCGAATCACATTGGCAGGAAGAGGATTCACACCAGGACACACACTTAAAGTTACACTGCTGACAAATGTCGAAACTGAAATTATTAATACTGAATCAACAGATGAAAATGCTCCTGCAGAAGATGAAGAAGCAACAAACTACAATCTAAGAGGAAATGTTGTTCAGTCTGATGGCACTTTTGCATTGTCATTTAGTACAGGCAAGTTATCTGGACACCCAGATATTAACATTCGGGTCGAAGATGCTAAGGATGGTCAACGCCTGACAACCAATGTGACAATAGATACTGATGAAGGAGTAGATATTGGTAGCTTTGAGGTCAGGGGAAGGCTTTCATCTCTAGAACCAGTTAGCGGAGACAGTACAACCGAAATTACAATCAAGGGGTATGGTTTTCATACAGGAACTGCCACTATTACTTCATCAACAATTAATGCTTTCGCGGGCCAAGGAACAGTAGATGAAAAAGGAGACCTGGAAGCGACATTTAACTTGGGCGGAGGTGATGACTTACCGCTAGGCCCCATGACCTTCACTGCTACCACGAAGCTTGGCGTTCACGAAATTAGCGATACTACCTCTCAATTCATCCTTTCCCAACAAGCAACTAAGAGAATCGATGTTAGCCCGGTATTTGGCTCTCCAGAAGATACTGTAACTATAACAGGAACCGGGTTTCCTATTTCAACTGATATCGGTCAAATTACCTTTGATGGTAACCCAGCTACTGTTTCTGCAACCGGTGTCGGTAAAATTGATGATAACTCAGTAGTGACTGATGAAACAGGAGTTTTTCAGGTACGAATGGTCGTACCCACTGCTACTACTGGTGTTAAACTAATCAGTACCGACAAAGTTTTTGCGAAAACNAAAGGTAGCTTCGAGGTTCAAAAGAAACTGACCATTGTTGATCCACCANCGGCGGAAGGCNGAGCTGGNTCACAACTATTAGTCAAGGGAACTGGGTTTGAAGCNTCCGAAGTNCGANTATTGCGTTTCAATGGCGTNGCTATTACTTATAGNGACCANCAATTGGCCAGTGCAGGTTANGGACAGATTATAGCTGGTCGTATACAAGCTGATTCCCGCGGGTCTTTTGAGGTGAGGTTTAGATTACCACCACTGCCATCAGGCCAGCCGATTACTATTACCACTGATGCTGGTGGATTAACCGAATTCAATGTTATACCCAGAATCACATTGGTTAGTCCAGCGATACTGGCGAATGGTCAGTCGTTGCGAATTGCTGGAGATGGCTTCCGCCCTAGTGAGTCCATCGAAATAGAGTTTGGCGAACCTGCTCAAATTGCACGCATAAATGCGGATCCACAAGGTGTTTTTGATACCTACACCACAAAAGTTCAACACCAGACTTCAGGTGTAAAACCTGTAAGAGTTACAGGCAAAGCTAGTAATGATATTACCGAAAGTTATTTTCGTGTAACTCCCAAGTTGACCGTTGAAGGAATAATACTTCCGGACGGTAGCTTTTCGTCGGGGATTGCTAGTGGGAAAATAGGAACACGTATACGTATTAGCGGACAAGGCTTCGTTCCTAATGATTTGCTAATTCTGAAAATGGGAGATAACTCAATTATTTCTGAAGGAAATCTTCTTTCAGATAAAGGTGGAGATTTTTCTCTAGAGTTCGTGGTTCCCGTTCAAGTTGGTGGCAAGAAACTCATTTCAGCTCAAGACAGTGCTGGAGAGGTGGTCTCGACTAACTTTACTGTAACGGCTAGAATTCTGTCTATTGAAGATTTAGCTGTAACGACATTCGGTTTTACACCCGTGGATGTTAGAGTCGGACAAAAAGTGAAAATTGCAGGAGATGGTTTATTATCTAATGAGACCATTCAAGTTCGACTTGGTGTAGCTAATCTTCTGAATATTGCTAATTTAACAGAAGGTTTTAACGCCAACTCTGACGGCTCATTCGAGTCAACTTTTGTTGTACCCCAAATTCCTTATGGCCCTAAAACAGTTCGTCTGATCAGTAACACATCTCAGCTAAATACCGTTGGTGTTCGTGTCGTCAGTCAGGTAACTAGCATTTCTCCGCAAACTGGTACTGATGGAACTCAGGTCTTTTTAGTAGGAAACGGATTTGATAAAAACGAACCCGTTAGCATCTTGTTAAATGATGGTGTTCCTATCGACACTAGTGTGTCAACGTCCATTCAAGGTGCAATGAACATCTCATTTAACATACCACAACCTTCTAATTTCCCTTCTGGGAAGGTGAAAGTAACAGCTCAAACCTTTAGTACTAGAGCGTATATTGATTTTATTTATTCCTCTGTTAATTCGGTAAATGGGGGGCAATTGTCAATTATTGAAAACTCACAAGCCAAAGTTGGGGATACCGTCAAGATTCGAGGTCAAGATTATCCATCGCAAACAAACATCGGTAAATTAGAGCTGAGGAATGTTGCTAACGATCAAGGTTTAGAATTGACAACAGTAACAGATATCGGCACTGGATTTGTTGATGCTTTAGGCAATATATTTACAGATGCCAATGGTGTTTTCGAAATTGGATTTGTTGTTCCCAGTAATAGTACTTATGGAACCGCTGGTATGAAAACATTATTAACCACAGCAACTTTAACTGAAGATATAGATGGTGATGGTCGTCTCGATATAAATGAAGACGTCAATGGAAATACAATAATAGATGCAGGTGAAGACGTTGATAATGACGGCAAGTTAGATGTAAACGAGGATAGCAACGGAAATAACCGGCTTGACGTTAATGGTCGTCGGAAGTTGGAAGGTCAATTAGAGATAATTCCTAAATTATCCTATAGCTTACTGAGCAACACAATTACAGTAAGAGGAGAAGGGTTTGCTCCTGGTCAACCCAACAGCAAGATACATGTCGGTACGGTTTCGATTGGAGAAGTTGTGTTAGCTGACCAGAACGGAGTATTTCTCAAAGCGGTTGAATTGCCTATTTCAGTGGCTGAACCCGTGTTTGCTGCAGGTAAACATGAGGTTAGGATTGATGATGGTTTTGGTAATTCAATTTCTGCGGGAGAACTAACCTTGTTTGGCACAGCTAAGGTTACTAACATTTCCCCATCTGAAGGTACGGTAGGTACAAAGATCACCGTTAATGCAGCTGGTTTTGTACCAGACGAAGTTATCCAACCTAAGTTCGGAACGACTCAGTTACCTTCGGTCAATGCTAATGCTCGAGGTGAAGTTAACTTTACTTTCAAAGCCGACGAGCAACCTGGTGGACAGGTAACAGTCAGTCTTTACGGTCAGACCGCAGGTATAGCACAGTCAGCCTTAGGTTCATTCAAAATAATTGGTCAGCTGATTTCAGTTTATCCGATCACAGGGAAACGGAATGATGCTGCCACAATTACGGGTAACGGCTATCTACAAAACACCCAAGTTATATTAGACTTTGGTGATGTCCGGTCGTTGACCTCTACAACTGTTGGAAGTAACGGGCGTTTTGAGTTACCTTTCTCCGTACCTAGTCACCCACGTGGGCTAGCTGAAATGCGTATCCGTAGTTCTAATCAGGAAATCGTTGACCAAACAGCTACTTTCAATGTCAAAGGATCTTTGTCTATTGTCCCCGATAACCCTAGTGTAGGTAATACGTTAGCAATCAATGCCTATGCAATGCTGCCGGGTGAAGAAGTCAAGATCCACGTACGAACAGACGAAATTGAAGCTATTGCCGACACAATGGGTCGAGTGCAAGCTAACTATGTTTTACCAGAATTACCAAACGGTGAGGTCTCGATTGAACTATCCAGTGTAAACCTTTTAAAACCATTAATCAGTCAAATTAAAGTTACACCTCGTCTGAAGTTTGATAAAGCATCAGCAGCAGTTGGAGAAGTAATTAATGTTCGTGGAACTGGCTTCAACCCTACAGAAAGAGTTTTAATTAAAGTTGGTGAAGCAATCCCTGCTACCTTATCGAATGTTTTAGTCGATGATCGAGGTAGTTTTGGCAGCGATGGAGATCTATCTTTTTCGGTTCCGGGTGCAGGTAGCAGTGTTATAACTATTCGAGCGGAAAATGTATCAGGTACACCTCTGGTTGGTGATAATCTTAAGTATGGGGGAGTTGAGCAGCTAATCTACGTCACAGGCGGAGCGCCAACCCAACCTACAACACCAACCCAACCTACAGCACCAACCCAACCTACAACACCAACCCAACCTACAACACCTGAACCTCCGAAACAAACACTCTCAGTTAGCGATAATTCGGATGGTAATACCAATTCCAATGATGCAGATAGCAAAGATAGACGAGCACGGGTTGGAGATACATTAACACTAAGTGGTACTGGTTTTGGTCCCTACGAGCCAATTTTGATTTCTCTAGGCACACAATCTTTTCAAGCATCTACGCTCCAAGATGGTCGGTTTCTAGCCACCTTTGTGGTAGCTCAACAAACGGATGGAGACAAAGAACTTAAAGCCATAGGACAAGCCAGCGGTTCGACTAGCAGCTTAAGCTTTACCATTTTACCTCCGGTTGGTCAACCAACAATTATCATTAGTGATAATTCAGATGGTAATACCAATTCCAATGATGCAGATAGCA
>PAYP01000080.1 GCA_002714785.1 Candidatus Poribacteria bacterium
ATGAAAAAAGAAATAGTCAAATCTCAGAAGATTAGTACCGACGCTCTATTGGAATACTATTGGAATAATGAACCAATTTACCATCCAGATTTTGTCAAGCCCATGGCTCCAAACTCTGTAAAAAAAAATAGAATACTGTCTTTCGTTCTATTGATGCTTTATATATCTTTTACAGTTTACCTCCTTCAAATATCAACCAACCCACATATTATTAGTTGGATACTCGGATTAATATGTGGTGCTTTCGTAGCTGACTTCATTTCTGGGTGTGCTCATATTTTCATTGATTTTATGCCTTCAACTAAGAAAACATCTCTTCACAAACAGCTCTTTCTATCAAGAGTCCATCACCATGAGCTTTTTCGCCCAGCACGCTTGAATATATCGTCTTTGTGGTTTTCTCCAGCTTTATATGCTCTTTTTTTGATTGTAATCTTACCTGTTCTAGTCATTAAATTCGTCTTTTCGTACTCTATACCAGACTGGATTTTTCCATTTTGGTTGTTTCTTTTATGGCTTACATCTATTTCACAGATAACTCACGCAGTTGCTCACGGAAAAGGATCAAATTCAAAATTGAAAAGAGCCCTCAAATACTTACAAAAATTCAGTATCATTATCTCTGCCAAAAAACATTCCATGCATCATCGAAATATCGACCGGGACTTCTGCGTACTAAATGGTTGGGCTAATCCTTTTTTGAATTTTATTTTTAAAACCTTTATCGAAAACAAAATACCAGAATCTACTGCTGTTGGTCGCCAAACACAAGATCTTGGGAAAAAGCTACGCTACCCATACCGTGAGATTCTATAAACAATTTGAAATTTCTTCGAAAAGAAAAAATACTAGTATTGGCCGGTTGTAACGGCTAGGTCAGCGTTATGTAGATATTTTCTGTTCCTTTTGTCTCTTCGCTCTTCACCATACTTAATGTTTTCCTCAATTGTGTGTCTTTGTTTTTACTTGCTAAATATTTTTAGGATCTGAGGACAGGTTTTTGCGATTTGGAAGTTACTTATTGATTGTTGAAAAATACATACGAACAGATCGAGAAACTCGACAGCCTAATGGTGAAGGAAAATACATGACAAGGGTGTTTCCTAAATCCTGATATCTTGTTACTAAAGAGCTTGTAGACTATTTATGCTACTGTCTGTTATCCACCTCTCATTGTCAATACAGTTAACATCTGTACTCTGCTAGTTTTGTACCTACTATAGTATTNTACGATCAAACTCAGAAAGATAATAGGCTAGAATACCAATCGAATTGTACGATCGGATTAACTTTTGGTGAATGCAACAAATCCTATTTGTTAATAATTTGTTTTTCAGGTTTAAAGCTGCTGGTGTTGTAAGTTAGAATTAGAAGTGTTGACAGTATTCTTCCTAAAAAATACAAAAGATTGAATGCCATATGTTATGGCGAAGATGACAATCTGCCTGAACAGTGTTAACTATAATCANCCTTGTCATCAACACACTCTACCGCTGGTCGAAAGGTTTCCATTGCTCATTTATGATCTACNACTTGGTTTAGNTTTGGCTCTGCACTTAATTTTTTAANTCAGTNNCTAACATAGTTCTCGTTAAGCCTTTCAAATGTATCATTAACACGGAGTATATTGAATGAGACTGNATTTAATNTATGANAACTTACCAACGAAAATTAGTTGGTTGTGTTTGTTTCTACTATTGNTCGCTGGGTGTTCTGATGAGATCAGTAAGGAGAGTNATACTTCTGAAANTGTAATAGACGATCTGGCTGACAAAATTACTTGGAGAAAAGACGGAAAAGAGATGGTACTAATATCCGCTGGTCATTTTTACATGGGGGATCATTCGGGCCGATATGAAACTGCGCTTCGGCACAAAGTTAAACTTGATGCTTTTTACATTGATAGTACTGAAGTAACAGTTGGTCAATTTAGGTGGTTCTTGGCTGAGAGCGGTTATCAATATAAAGGGAATTGGGGGGATGTGTCTAGATATGCACCTGGTGATGAGTATCCAATGGTTTATGTAGATTGGGATGATGCTGTGGCCTATGCAAAATGGGCAGGAAAACGTTTACCTACAGAGGCCGAATGGGAGAAATCTGCTCGTGGCAGGCTAAAAGATAAATTCTATGTTTGGGGAAACAATCTAGCTATTGCNAGTGTCCACGCTAACTTTGCNGGGATGCAAGGTAAAGATCAATGGGAAGAAAAAACTGCTCCGGTTGGTAGTTTCTTCCCTAATNGATATGGGTTATACGATATGGCAGGNAATGTCTATGAATGGNGNGCAGACTGGTACGACGAAGGNTNCTATACCAATTCATCATATAAAAACCCGAAAGGGCCTGAATCAAATCCTAAAAGTCGGCGAGTATTGCGAGGTGGGTCTTGGGACTACTTTACGAGCTATACCGTACGTAGTAGGCTAGTTTCCGCTCGTTATGGTAGTGACCCATCTGATAATTCCAATACTTTCGGGTTTCGGTGTGTTTCTAATGTTGAGACCCATTCTATCTATTGANAGNTTTCAGTATAATATGTATGCANCTAGNCTGCCATTGAGAAAGATTTTTGCATCTGATTTTCGATTATGGAACTNTNAAGTGGAGAATTATTGATCTGATATTAGTTAACCTACACCTTCTNCTATCTTTGATTTCTTTTCTCNTCTATTTTTCCTTTATTGACCAGAATCAACCATTGTTGTANAATGAGAGATNGAATAGGGATGAGNTCTCTTAACGTGAGAAAANTTTTTTCAAATTGCTCATAAGGTTATTTTGGTTTCTCTACAATTCTTGACAGCTATAACAANGATAGGCTTGTATAATACATTGAGATGAAAATGAAACGTAGTCCAAAAGCCAAGTCAANAGTCTTCGATATCACTGAAACTGAAGATAAAGTTCGACAACCTCCAAAACTCGATCGCATGACTCAATTACTGAAAGANTTACGCAATATTCGAAAAAGTATCCATTCGATTGAGGTTTCTAAGAAAAATAGCGCAAAGAGTGAAGAAATATTGAACACACAATTTTCAGCTTTAAAAGATGAAATCAAAGAAATCAATGAAATGCAGGAGAAGATAACTGAATCGGTATCCAATCTGAATCTGCAATACACTGAAATCAATGAAGATAAGGGTGAAAGTCATATGCCGAAACCAGAAGCCCTAGTGAATGAAATTTCATCTCTCAAAGACGAATTCAAGCAAATTAATGACGTACAGACCAAACTAACCGAATCGGTCTCTGACTTGGTTACTGGGTATCAGGAAATTACAGAAAATATCGGTAATTTCCAAATTTCCCAACGGGAAGCCTTACTCAATGANGTTTCATCTCTCAAAGACGAATTTAAGCAGATCAACCAAAGTGAAAANACTGAAGTTTCTCAGCAGTTGGGTCTGGAGCTAGAAAAAGAATTGGATGACGCCGTAAACGAGAATAAGAAACTAGAAGAGGAAAAAGAACGGCAAAAACAAGATTTTGATTCTGAGTTACAGAAAAGAGATGAAACGATCAAAGATTTGACNAAGGAAAATCTTGACNTGGCCGGCAAAATCGATGAACGAGGCAAGATGTTGAAGACGGCAGCCGCAAGATTCAAGCAACTTCAGGATGAGATTCAAAACCTGAAAACAAAAAACAATAAGNAATTCAAAAAAATTATTTAGACCTTTGATCGNGAAAAGCTAAAAAACCACCACTTTTAGCATATTAGAAATGATTCTCGGTGGAAAATTCGTTCAGTCTAAGCCGAATATAGCTGATCNCTCATATAAGAAATAGAATTAAACACTTCAATCNAAAAAGCATATTTCCCTTAAGACAAAAACCAGAACCTTTTCTGGAGACAATCATAAATCTAGTGTTGACTTNNCCNTTTTTCAAAGATGTCGTCTTGCAGCACTNANCCNAAATATTGTCTTNCCGAGTNTCANAGCNCCCTAACAACCTGTTTATCAGCGAGTGTGAAATTGTGTTACCCAGAATAGGATATCTCAAGCGGATCCTTCAGTCAGATCTCCCTAGTAATTTTATCTATGTCGTTACCGGGAAAGAGATCAATGGAAAAACCTAATATCCTATGGATCAGTAACCACGATTCTAGTGCTTGGAATTTCGGTTGCTATGGGGATGAGTATGGGCATACTCCGAACATTGATCGTCTTGCNGCCGAAGGTGTGCAATATGCTAACGCATTCACTGCTAGCCCAATATGCTCACCATCACGTACTAGTATATATACTGGAATGTACCCNACAACCCTCGGNACACACCATCACCGTAGTATTGTCATCCGTCCAAAAGGTATTAAACTCCTGAATAAGATACTTACTGATGCTGGTTACATCTGTACGGAACCTGATAGTGATATTAATCTTTATATTTCTAGAGAGGAGTGCCAACAGTATCAGGNATTTAGTGATTTTTGGGAGGCCTTTAATGAAAAAAANCCATTCTTTTCATATTATAAACTGAATGATTCCCACGCGAGTGTATTTAAGCTGAAGCCAACTGACGCTCGAGAGCAACGCTCATCTCTTCTTGAAGATGAAGAGTTACACGATCCAAAGGATGTACCAGTACCAACATTCGTTCCCGATACGGCCCTTTTCCGCGAACGAATGGCATTGTTCTATGATGCACTTGCGAACGTCGACAAACGAGTCGGTAAAATTCTCAACAAACTCGAAGAACTGAAACTCAATGAAAATACTATTGTTGTCTTTTGGGCAGATCATGGTACCGGCTATCCACGGGGTAAAATCCACACCTATGACGATGGGCTGAAAATTCCGCTGATTATCCGATTTCCAGAGAAGTTTCAACATTTAGCCCCAGCGCTTCCTGGAACTNTGATTGATGAACTTGTCTTGCATATGGACCTCTATGCAACAACGCTTCAATTTGCCGACATTCCAATTCCTGGCCATATCNACAGTCGTAATCTCTGTGGCCCTCACAAAGACGAACCCAGAGATTTTGTTTGCAGTGCGAGAGATCGATTGGACAACAATCCAGAAATGATTCGTACAATTCGTACAAAAAAATATCGCTATATTCGTAATTTTCTGCCTCATCAGCCATATGCTTCCTTTTATCCAGATGGAGGATATTTCTCTCCTATTCCAGAGAAGGNCACACCAGAGAGAGACTTCTGGGAAACTTCCTGCTTGCCAAGGCAGCAAAGAATCCATGATCCAGATGGCGTATTCTTGATGTATTGTCTCCCATCAATGCCCAAAGGTAATGGTTTGCCTAAGAAATACCAGAAATACCTTATCTGGCAGGCTCGCAAACCATTCGAAGAGTTATACGATATCGAGAAGGACCCAGANTCAATTCACAACCTAGTAGGAGATCCTGCCCTCAGTCATACAATTGATGAATTACGTTCTAAACTCTTTGANTGGATGATTGAAACTGAAGATTTAGGNCTGATTGACGAGACCGAAATAATCGTTCGGGCCTCAGCTTATGGTGGCATTAACCGAGAGNTAGGAATTCACTGTACAAATTTTTCAAGAATTCTAGAGACAGCAGATCTCGCACGTTTAGGTGTAGTAGGCCAAAAAGAATTGATAACCCGTCTGGAGGACCCAGATAGTGCGGTGCGCTATTGGGCAGTCACTGGTCTTTCCTCATACCAATTCGATTCACACACTATCAACCGAATTTTANTNNGTCTTGATGACGATTCCATCAGNGTCAGTCTGGCTGCTGCTGACTACTTNGTACGTGCAGGAAAGGGATCAGAAACAATTTCTTCTTTCACCCAGGGATTGAAAAGCGATATTTTGTGGGCAAGGATTCGAGCCGGAGCATACCTTTCTTACTGTAGTCGTTCACAATTGCAATCAATGGCGCCANTGATTCCCGTTTTGCAGAAAGCGATAAANAAAGAAACTANTTTGGGNCCAGAGCATGAACATTACATCCANGTTGANCAGTTTCCTGGTATGCTCAATTCTCAACGAGACNTCATTGGNAATGAGTGGGTACTGAATCGANCGATGAAAAGAATCCAACTTGCAGCTGACGAGAAAATATGAATCTATGATGGTATGTCATTAAATTAACGGAATCCACTAGTTTCATGCTTCAGATTAAGNATACTGTACCTTGCTAGTAATACTCAGTTATAGAAAATTACNAAATTAAAGGGGCTTGTTGTGGTCCAAGGCTATCGTGCGAAGATGAAGACCCAATAATATCATATTTAGGGACTTCTGGTAAAATACCTAGCTGTTTTTGCCTGTCATNGATCTGCAATTGGTATTTAATAAATATGTTCTGTGATTTAAAAAATGTAAGTACAGAGTAAGAACCTAACTTTAGGACATAGGTTTTGAAGGAAAAAGCTTCTGAGTCTGTCAAATAGAGATTATCGATAAAGCAATAACAGTCGACTGATTTTGAAGATATCAACTTGTTCTGAAGAGGATTGGCGTGTGAATCACCTATCCGTGTCCTTTTTCGACCAAACATGCTGCATGTGGAGACATAAATGCTAGAAGATACCAAATCCCTGGATGAACACTTGGAAGAATTCAAAACTATTGGCTTTACACTGTTTCCAAATATGCTTGACAGTGATTGGGTTAAAACTATGCGAGATTCATTTGACGCTATTGGTGATCGTATACCAAATCCTGATGGGAGTCGTCCGCAAGTTTTTGTTGATCTATTAGAACATAAACCTGATCTCATCCTTCCTATCTTGTCAAATGATCGTCTACTCAACTTTGCTGAAATGATTATTGGTCCCCACGTTCAGCTTGAATCTATTACGTTTCGTCGTACTGCTCCCCAAGATCCAGATACAACAGATCCAATACTAGGTTTTCATCGAGACATGTTTGCCGAATTTCCCCAAGAAGGTGTTTATCATAGGCCCTTACTTTTTAATGCACTTAGCTATTTACAAGACTTGACTGATGAAAATGGCCCTCTGCGCATCATTCCAGGTTCGCATATGAGAGCAATGTCTTTAACATCAAATGAAAGAAAACGATCTCATCCAGACGAAATCATTCTGTATCCCAAATCTGGAGATGTAGCTATATTTCATAATGCTATCGTTCACTCAGGGACAGCCAACTATTCAAAGGAATATAGATATCTTTTCTTTTTCACCATGAATCATTCGTGGCTCAAGCATAGGGCCAATTATTTGGGTCCCATATCTAAGTCTGTCAAAGCATCTGCTCGCTCTATAGGAGATCGTAGATTATTGCGTTTATTGGGTGAAGACGAAAAATTTGTTCAACGTGCAAATAGTGGGTTTATGGAACCGGATGAGCAAATGTGGAAACAATGGATTGATGAAGATGTTGGGAATCTTAAGACAAAATAGTAAATTGGATAGAATGATCTATTCTCTTACTAAGTAAGACTCAGATGGAAATTTGCTTGCCTATCACTTAGCGGGAGAATCTTTTTACAAATTCACGATACTTAGTAGCATTATCAATATGATCGATGCTTAAGAGTGAAACTTCGAAGCGGATTACTGTTTGCTCGCCAGGGTAACCAGATTAGTAGCCTAAATTTCGAGATTAATTATCTCTAACCTCTCCTCTGACTCTCCGTACCCTGCCTGCTTGATAATTTTACCTGTTTGATCTACTGCTAATGAACAACCAATGCACTTTTTTCCCTTCCATGGACCATCGGTTATCCAACCGACGTTACTGACTCCTATAACTGCCACCTGGTGATCTATGGCTAATCGAGTATAAGCATCTATCCACAGTTGTCCATATGGATCTTTTTGATTATTATGATCAGCATTAACTGCCCAAGCACAGGGAGATAAGATCAATTGTGCTCCCATCCCGGCCAGTGCTTGTCCGTAGAAAGACGTCTGAGGGAAATTGTCGGCACAAATATTGAGACCTATTATGCCCCAGGGTGTTTCAACTACGCCTAAGTGATCACCTGTACTATACAGATCTTGGGCCATACCCAAAATGTTGATTTTTCTGTGTCTGAGCAAGACCTGTCCATCTGAATCTATCAGAATGGCAGCGTTATAAATTCGGTTATTATGCCTTTCGGTGATACCCGCAACCACATAAATTTTATTGTCGATAGCTGCTTGGCACAAAATTTCACTAGTCGATCCGGGTATCGGTTCAGCGAAATCCGTGGCACTGGTATGAGTCCATCCGGTATCTAGACATTCAGGTAATACGATAAGGTCACACTGCTGTTGGGCGGCATTCTTGATGAATTGAGCTGAGAGATTCAAATTTTTGTCAATTTCACCACCTAATACCGTCATTTGTCCCATTCCCACGCGAATCATTGTTTCATTCCCCTTCTATCAGATTGATAATTGATTATCACTTAATTATGAACAATTGTATTCCATATTAATTAACTCGACTTTCATTTTAGTAAAGAAAACAAGAAACNGGTTGATTAATCTAAAATTTTCCGCATGCTGATTACAAGACAGTCAAAAATGAGATGTTTGAATTAAACATGGTTTCTAATTTCTTGGATCCTAATGCTATACACTATGTTTATCTACTAAAATGATTCACAGNGTATATTTACAAGTAAAGCGATANTGGTTTGGAATAAGTTAGCAGATAGCTATCTATATGAAAACTCTTCCATTCAATTTCNCCACTCTATCATACAATCAGCCATAGACCCAATTTAGATTCCTTCCCTGGTACAAATTTTAACTCCTTTGCCTAATTTGGACAAATTTTGGAATGCACTTTCGACNATAAATCCCTCGTATCCCATCCATCGTAAGTCTGGANATGACTAGCTTTTTCGTTCTATACTCCTTCTCGATCTTCAAACTAAATTTCAACCTCGATAGTTCCAATTATCTCTGGGTTTTGGTATTCTCCAACAATCTACATGACTCTCTTTTTATCCCCATTAGATAACACAGTCTCTATATGATTTAATCCGAAAAAATCCTCAGATGAAGCAACTAAATATCAATGAACTGAACTAGCAAAATCCAAACTACTCGTCCACAATACCATTGTTAACCGATAGAACTTGTCTCGTTAGAGCAGGCTATTTACTCTTCATCTTTCCAGTAATTATTGGTAAAACCAGATTGGACTTTGGTTAAACCTTCTTTTTGTCCCTTTGCTAACGTTCCTGCAAACCAAACTTTATCACTGTCAGGGTAATAACCTAGTTCGAATGGAGTATTGTTGGCTATTACCAAGTAAGTTAGATCATTCGAGCTGTCATTGATAATCTGATGAGGATCCCCTGGAGGAAAAATAAAACAGTCATTGGCTTCAATTTTCTCATAGCCTGTTTCCGTTCTGACTGTTCCGTCTCCACTTAAAATGAAATAGAGTTCCCACCAAGTTGCGTGTTGATGATAAGGGAAATTCTTTTTTCCTGATGGTAGGATAACGTGTTCAATTTCAAAAGCGGGCTCTCTATCTTTTTGGTCTTTTTGAATCAGATGACGTGAAATATCTCGTCTTTGTAGTTGATACGTTCCTTTGGGAGAAGAAAAAATTTCAGCCCCTACCTCTGCTAAGTTAACTTTCAACATAGATAACCTCTAGATTTTTCCCTGCAATGAAAGGGAATTTAACAAAAAAATCATAATAGCGCTCCTTTTCGTTACTAAAATTACCTTGTAATAAGAACTAGANNNACGCGATTCATGTTATCACAGTTAAAATTTTGTGGGTGTCAATTAGGGATTTGGTNCTATAAAATTCATTATCAGACGTTTTCGTATCNCCTTATCGGCCATATCCTCTAATATCACTCATATTTATACTNGTGAATATTTAATTAGGATACCGAATGTAATACTCATATTTACGATTCTCATTAAATGAGAAATTACGAAAATGTAGATTTTATTAAACAAATAAACTAGGGTCAATNGCAATATGAAAGAAAACCAAATTAACAGATAAGGTTGGGGACCAGATTTTATTTTCTTTAAAGATCGGATTTAAGAAATCAAAAAACTAAGATCCTCGACGAAATAGAGTATTGTTACAGTTATTGTAAAATANGCAATTAAACTTTTTCTTTTTAAATAAATCTTTTTCAACTCTGGAATTTCCAATTCTAGGCATTATAAAACACTTGGCTAACTCCGAAGATAATTGCTACAGAAAGCATGCTAAATAGAATTTAGTTCTGTTACCGTACTCAGTACGGTGCCGAATGAGTGGAATGCTTTGTAATATGAAAATACCGTAGATAATGGATAAGATCCATTGATGTCTGATGTAATTTAATCCAAATNCTACGATGATTTTTCTCTTGTTAGTTTTACTGAGTCTTGATCTGTTAATTGAGACAATGCTCGATAGAATCTAGGATAGAAACAGTTAATCAATTTGCCATGGCTAATGTTTGTCGATTGTTTCCTATAACTGGTAATTATCAGACATTATTTCAGCATCAGATTAAAATACAATATAANAGTCCGCTATTGACTAAATATTTGGCTTTTATACTCCCTATTACAATGGATAGCAAAATTCAAACTACCACTTTCCTCAAATCTTCAATTNGATTAGTAGGATTTCTTCGACTGACTGAGAATTTAGTCGCACCTTGATTAGTCGTATCTTTACAAGATCAATTAGCTTTGTTATATTGTGGCTCAACTGGGATCAGCTATTAACTGAATAGATATCACCCAACTCTAATTAGAAACTAAAATGAACCAGATACGCTTTTTGTCATCGATGTTGTGGGTGATGTTGAGTTAGGACCAAAACAACAAAATCCATCAGAAGTAAGAAATATGATGGTTTAGCGGGTAGATAGATCAAGGAGTTCAAGGCAATAATATGGGGTTATCCAATTGGCAAAAAGTTTGTGATGGAGTCTTCCTGTTTCAAGATAGTTGCTGTGTGTATGCTATTCAAGGACCTAAGGGAACAGTTTTAATTAATGCCGGAACGGGTTTAGTTGCAGACTATCTTGATGAAGTNTTTCAAAATGGGTCGCTGACNGTTCTCCTCACCCACCACTTCAGGGATCATACTGATGGCGCGATCCGTCTGCGAAATGCAGGTGCCAAAATCTTGGCGCCGTATTGGGAACAGGAATATCTGACAGATCCTGAGCAGCANTTTCGGGAACGACAGATCTGGAATTCCTATGATAATCGCTGGGACCGCTTTGCACCTGTTCGCCCAATTCCGGTCTCAAATTGGATGATGGATTATGAAAATCGGGAGATTGCTGGTCTAAAATGGGAAGTTGTTCCCACACCAGGCTGTACTAACGGAGCTAGNAGTTACGTAGTTAATTTCAATGGTCTTCACCTAGCTTTTGTTGGAGAGTTGATTTGTGGTCTGGGTTATACATCTCGTTTAGCACCACTTCAGTACAATTACAACGATTTTACTGGTGCGGTAAACTTGTGGCAAAGTTGCTATAGACTGATGGAAAGCAAGTTAGATATGTTGCTACCTAGCTTAGGNCAACCAATTGAAAATCCTGAGCAAGCTATCCAACTTTTGAGGCAGAATCTGAAACTAATCGGTGGTATTTCCCCTGGCTTTGTCGAACAATTAAATGANCCAGATGATGACGACATTGAAGAAATTCTACCGCATCTTTACCGTTCAAAATATAGTAGTGCAGAGACCAACTTTGTGATTAGTGACAGTGGTAAAGTAATGGCCATCGATTATGGCTACAATACATCTGCATATCAGTCCCCTGGCAAACAACATTTATCAAATCGGCGACCATTTTTACATGGTATCAAGGGATTAAAGAAAAGACTTGGTATCGATCAAATTGATACCGTTCTGGTATCGCATTTTCACGACGACCATGTTAATGGTATTCCCATGTTGCAACGTGTTTTTGGTGCCGAAGTCTGGGCTGGTGATCATTTCTCAGATATTTTGGAAAACCCAACTCACTACGATCGTCCTTGTCTATGGCATGAACCGATTTCGGTCAGTCGCCATCTTCCCAATGAAGATGTTACTTACTGGGAAAATATCCCGATACGACTGTATCCGATGTCAGGCCACACAAGATTTTCGACCTTGATTTGTCTTGAGGTAGATGGGAAAAGGGTTGTCCATACCGGCGATCAAATTTTCTTCAACACTGCAAGCGGTTTGCCTTTTGACAAAGATGCACAGTCGTTTACTAATCACGTTTATAAGAATGGCCTAGATATCGGGTGCTATAAGCAGACATTGAAATTGCTCCGTGACTTTCAGCCCGACTGGGTCTTGACCGGACATACTAAACCATACCAAACCAGCCCAGAATGGTATCAGGTCATTGAAAAAGGTGCCAAAGCATTCGACGAAGTTCACTTATGTCTGATGCCACTTGGCGATGATGATGTTCATTTTGGTGCCGAATCTCAAGGGGGAAAATTGAGTCCGTACCGATTACACCTTCTGGATGAAGGAGAAGTTGGGTTCGAGGGGTGGATTTTAAATCCTTTCTCGATTGACCAAAAAGCTGTAATCAAGTTAGTTGGGCCGGATGATTGGAAGAGTCAAGTAGTTGAGATTGAATTGAAATCACGAGAACAAAAAGAGATACGAATCTCTATCTCGCCTCCAAGTGGGATTTGTTGTAGACGCCAGCCTATTGGACTGGACTTGACCGTTGGTGGACGGCCTTTTGGTCAAGTTGCTGAGGCTTTAGTTAGCATTGGTGTGCCAAAATTCTAACCAGACATAGTAACATTTGGTAAAAAGCTTACATAAACTTATGGCAAATCTAATTCCCAATCCAGACGAATACTTTCAAGTGATACTGATGTAACCAAATCTTGATTATTCCAAACTGAACTATGGCTTGATGTTGGACAACAAGCCATAATAGAAAAGTCTATTACCAAGACAAAGATCAAGATACCAAGTCAACTCTAGAATAAACTTCTTTCCGTAGTTATTTAACCGGCCTTCTGACATTCTTTGAAAAATAGGCCATAAATTTAACTGATTTTTTTCAACCTGTTCTTGAAAGCGAGGGTAGCCCCAGAATCGGAAGGTGGGGCTACGTTTAGCCATTAGTGGTAATAGGCAGGTACAGTCTCATGAACGAGTGTAGACCAAACAAAGTTGTTGCCTGACAAACCTAGGGTCTCGATTGGTTGTTATCCTGATGAAAAGCTACTCTTCTCACAGAAATAACCTTTTTTGGCGGGCTTTAATAAAACGTGATGTAAAGTAAGAAAATAGTTTCTAGTTGAATTATTGTCTACGTTTTAATTTCGCCCAAAGAGATAATCGTTTTTTATTCGATTCAACAGATAATCCACTTTCCAGTGAGAAGCCTGCATCTTGCCACCCCCAAATTCCACCCTTTAGAACTTGGAGGAACTGTGGTTGAAAACCCAAATCATTAAGTAATAATTTTTGTGCCGCCCGGACACTGGAGTTTTCAGCCGGTCATCCACAATAAAAGATAATGAGTTTGTCTTTTGGCAATTCATCATGGCGATTAACTAAATCTCCTTCCGGTAGAGATATGGCACCAGGCAAGTGCATTTTCTCGTACCACTGTCGAGTTCTTACATCGACGATTAGAACATCTGCCTTTTTGTCTATCATGCCTTTCAGTTCTTGAACCGTTATTCGCTTAGGTTGACCTAAAGCAACAGAAGTTGTTACCAGAAGAATAATTAATAGCAAGGATGATTTTTTAGCCAAACTCCATTTAACTAAATGCCACTGTGGATGTGCGTTCGTTATTTTTTTCTTTTGTATAAATACTTTTTTCACAATTATCACCATTTATTTTCAGGGAATGAATTCTATTATATCACGAAATATTTTTCGAACGAACAACTTGGCAGAAAGGGTTAGGATGAATGTTGGTCTCTTCCATTTTTCGGCCGATTAGAGAAGAAAGGAAACGTTGGTAAAAGGCAGATATGTTCTCCAATCATACAAAATTTTAATTAACGGAGAGCGAAAATACTAGCGTTGAGATGCTGGTCTGCAGTTCTCCGTTACACGAGAAAAAACAGAAATATTAGGATTGGTAATGGATACTTGAGTTCGGAAGAAGAAAACCATACCCAGAGAGAAAATCCAGTTACCCATCCTTCGACTAATATGCAAATGATATAAAAATTTAAGAAAATGAAAGTGTCTAGTATAACAATGGCTAGGCACTTTACGACAGACACAGGGAGAGCGTTTAGTAGTTGGTAAACCTCGCACCCTGCCTTGTTTTTTGGCTCTTCATCTTAGAAGGATCCAAAATGTACAGTCTAAGTTTTGTCTTTTCAAGTAAATAGGATCGTTTGGAGTAATTCAATTTTCTTTAGCCACTTAGAAGTGAATGACTAATAC
>PAYP01000081.1 GCA_002714785.1 Candidatus Poribacteria bacterium
CTGAACACATTTCTTTACCCTTTGGTTATTTCTATTTACCTTTTTGTGTGTCGAGCCTCTTTCTTTTGACTTTATGACTGGCAATAACAGTATTACAACATTGTTAGGTTCATTCATGTTTTTGTCAAGTGGTTTATTTGAAGATTAGTTTCGCCCTGACAGGATTGGGTCTAGTTTCAGGAGTGAAATAGAATAGGCTTTGCAGATCAATCTACTGAGGAAAAAACACCTTAAGTTCATTAATTTATAGAATCGGTGCAACTCAAGATAGTCGGGGTGCACTTGAGTTTTATATTAGTACTAGCGTTCTCAATAATACCCCATACCCTCTATGTTCCAGATACGAGTNTCAGATTTCCATTAAGAGTAAAAATTATGATTAAATTGACTGAGAAGGTTTCGACCGTAGCATAGTAATCCAAGGTTGAAGGAAAGTGGAAAAAGTACCGGTTGTGTGTAAAGGTAAACCAGAAGATACGATTTAAAAGGACAGAAAAATGATAAAAGTAATAGAATCGAGAGCCATAACTTAATCTCTAATTTTGAAACGAAAAAGAATGTGCGATTTTTTATTTCATATTTCTGAAGTAAAATTATGTAAGAACATCTAGTAACAAACTTCTTTTTCTCTATGAATAATCACCTATGGNGAAAAAGCTAACTTACAAGTAAAAGCTTNTCAACTATTTCAAGACCATTGTAAAACTAAGTTCATCATCGATTAGAACAACTGTTCTTGGAATATCAGGAATTATCAGANATCCTTGTTGTTTTTTTNTAAGTCGCTTGATTTTNANTTGGTGCTTTCCTTTCTCATCGCCATCCAAANCTAAAACTTTATTNTCTNCCCCAACAGAACCAGCAGTCAAAACAATTAGCATAAGCCTTAGATTAGTAAATTTCATTTTAATTACCTNGCGAATTTTCCATTTTGCTAATGCAGATGCACAGTTAAATATGAACAGCAAATTATCCTAATTTTTGTTTTGTTCTTTTTCTAGACTTTCTTTCAACCAGATTCAACTGCTTTGTAAAGAATATTTTGAGGCCTTTTCAAGCAAGTAAAATAGATAGCATATCTCTAGCTTTGAAAAATCACTCAACGGTTAAAAAGATTGTTATCTTCTGCTAAATTTCTATCGATTTTTCACGGCTTATCAAGAAACTAATTGATCATTCACAGTGTAGTATTACTATGGNTGTGTATAACGGAAGGAAACTAACCTGCACTCCGAATTAAAACTAAGCAACTTATTATTCTAATTGAGTAAGAGGCTCGATTAGATTGGTTAATAGCCTTTCGTGGCTATGACCTAATAGCTTTAAAATTTATCCATCAGCTGAATAGCTAATCCTGATATTGACTGGCATGCTCACGGTTTGACTCCACTTTACCAAAGTGTTGCGTGAAGAAACAACCNACTGGAAACATCGTTTTTACCCGCATTCTCGATATGACTCTTGAGAGTTTATGCGGTAAGCGGAAAAGACCAACTGGGTAATCCTATAACTCGACTCTTAGTCGGAAAGGCAATATATCCGATCCTCACTATTCGAATAGCCGATACAGACTTGAAGAACCCAACCGTTACGATTGAAATGCAATCAAAGGATAATTTATCCAATATGTTGATCTTGTTCCAGTAAGGGGTTTTAGAGCGTACAGCGTTAAAGATATGGTCTTAGTATTCGACAGAAGACCAAACGTTGAAGACTATTACCTAATCAGTATATGATGGAGCCATTAATAGAACGGTCAGATAGGAGAAATTGTCAATGATTATNACNATGAATCAACAAAAAATGATTTTAGGGGNAAAATATCTGGGTTGGCTAAGGGAGTCAAACGATATTTTAGATTCAATCGATGATTTACACCACCGATTTGAGGAAGATGGATACTTACTCATTCGCAATCTACAACCAATTGACGTAGTGGAAAAAGCTCGACAGCACTTAATAAATCAACTTTCCAATCAAGGGCAAATTAATACTAGTTTTCCTTTGCTCGATGGGGTAGCAGAAAGTGGTCAACGAGGTGGGTTTTTCGGTGGGCATCAAGAAATGACGAGAGATAGTGATTTTTTAAATTTGGTTGAATCACCTCAGATCATGAATTTTTTTGACCATTTTTTTGAAACGCCAGCTTTGACTTATGACTACAAATGGTTAAGAGTTGTTCCACCTAAGGGGTTCACTGGCGCTCATTATGACATTGTCTACATGGGACGAGGGACAACTAATGTTTTAACTTGTTGGACGCCCATCGGTGATATCCCGATAGAGCTTGGTCCACTGGCAGTTTTGGTAGGCTCACATCGTTATGATTTAATCAAACAAACATATGGTCAGATGGATGTTGACCGAGATCATGTTACTGGCTGGTTTTCTAATGATCCTTTCGAACTAATCGATAAGTATGGTGGACAATGGCAGACGACGAATTTTCAGGCCGGTGATGTACTGATATTTGGGATGTTTACTATGCATGCTTCTTTGGATAACACAACCAACCGTTTTCGTTTGTCTTCGGATACGCGTTACCAGCCTGCTAATGAGCCAGTTGACAATCGTTGGGTAGGATTACAACCAATTGGGCATTATGCTTGGCAAAAAGGCGAAACTGTCCCTATGCATAAAGCTCGTCAGGAATGGAATGTCTGAAATAGGCAGCGGATAAAGTTTTTGCTCTAATCTATTGCCTATCTGCAAAGAAAATCCGTCTTCTATTTTGGTTTGTTACTACTTGGATCATGCTTATCGTTACCATTGCTACTACTATAAAGCGACTTTACCCTTTGTGGCTTGCTTATATTATCTAAACAACTAGCCAAAGGTCTTCTTCATTACTTGTCGAAATAATGATTTCAAAACCATTCAAAGTAAATATAAATCATTCCTTAATGAATAACTAAGACAAGGGATAAAAACAGACTTGACGGCACACTTTTATCTTGAATAAAGCAAGAGATCTCATATGGCAATCTCTANAAATATTNGTGAGTTTGGTGATTTCGGTAGCGTTAGAGNATCGCTTAGGAATTCAAAAANCCTGACTGTGCGACTTCTACTCTCTACCGCCATTTTCTTTTCAATTTCTGTCATCACAAGGATTGTGTTTGTTTTAGTCACATTTGAGGCTGCACTTTATCGTGTCAACTACCGATCTAGCCTTTCGCCAAATAGGTAGTTGTTATCAATTTCGCTTAATCGTTCCCAAAGATCTTCAGTCATTTCTTGGAACAAAGGAATTTCAACTTTCTCTTCGTTGTGGAATCCTAAAACAGGCCAAGTTATTTTCCTCGCAATCTTTATAGCCTTTCTCAACAACTTTATGATCAATTGAGAAAGGATTCTGGCCATTTAAGAACCACCATTGATCAAATTACGGAAAAGTTGCGTTCAGAATTAGCCAAGTTAAATCCTGCTATCACTCCAAATCCAAAATCTGAAGAAATTAAACCATCTAATAACCAAAAAACAACAGAAATTTCAACAACTCTTACTTCATCTGCTATTTNTCTGTCTCAACTCTCACCCAAATTCATCGATGCCAAAAATAAAAGTAGCTTATCTATCTAAAACTATCAATTATTCTCAGTTTGAAAGAAGTTATCTTTCAATCGTATTAATAGTTATGCCAATTCAACTAGAACNTGAGCTGATACTTCGTCATAAAACTGTCCTGAAACATATTGAAAGAATATGGCATTTGATTGGGCGATTAAATAAGTGTCCCTGACCGATTGATCTGGATAGCACTCTTTTCTGGCATCTAACCGATATAAACAGCGTTCATTACGCATATGGGTCATAAGCTGTCCTTCAGCCCCGAACATTCTACTAGACGGTCTATAGTCCAGTTTTTCAATCTCGGTCTTGACCTTTCTAATCTTGTCTTCATCTGATTGGATTTTGGGAATTAATCGGTCATTTGGATTAGGAATTTGAATCAATACTTCAGTAGCGTTTTGATTCGCTGTTCTAGCTCTATAAGTCGCTGTTGAAGCATTCACTATAAATAATTCGATCCATGTTACCCATAAATTTATTGTTGGTGGATAGATTTGAAAAGACGACTTCAAAGAAAGAAATTGTGGAAAATGAACCTACGGTTTTTAGTTGGTCCTGATTCCGGCACCTACCTGCCATTTGNTTATTTTATTTAATTAATTTTGACAATTTGACAAAAATATTACACTTTCACTTCAAACAAAAATAGTAAATGTAAGTAAAAATAATATAATCGAAAAATCAGGGTTAATAGAAGGTAAAAGAAAATAGTCCCTATTTGCTGGCAGATTCTTTATATACAATAACTTAGTAATTTGCATGGTTTTCATAACTATTCGACGAAGAATTTATCAAAAATCATTTTTCTTCATTTTTTACACAGAATAATATTGGCGACTATTATGTAAAAGTTAGTGTGCAGGCCCTACTTAAAACTAAAACCCTCTGATCTTGAACAAGGATATTCAATGCGTAGAAATGTTCGTGCACAGCCTCCAATTGAATCTGAATCTCTCAAAATCCGAAAACCTAAACAAGTCGCAGCGGGTATTGGGGGTGTTGCTAGTTCTTTCCGTATTGGCTTAACTGAAGCTGGCATTTCCCAAACTATCCGTGCCATGAGAAATGTCAACCAACACGATGGATATGATTGTCCAGGTTGTGCCTGGCCTGATCCCGACTCTCATCGATCAAAGTTCGAATTCTGTGAAAATGGTGCCAAAGCCTTTTCTACCGAATTAACCGAAGGACGATTGACACCTGAACGGCTATCGTCAAAGACTGTTCAAGAGTGGTCAAAAAGTTCTGACATGGAACTCGATAAGATGGGCAGAATAACAAATCCTATGTTCTTATCAGAGGATTCCAATCGGTATGAAGAGTTAAGTTGGAGCAAGGCTTTTTCCATTATTGCATCTAAAGTCAAAATGCTCGATAGCCCAGACCAAGCGGTATTATATACATCCGGTCGTGCATCTAATGAAGCAGCATTCCTTTGGGGATTATTAGCGCGTCAGATAGGAACTAATAATCTCCCAGATTGTAGCAATATGTGTCACGAATCAAGCGGAGTAGCATTGTCGTCAGCTATTGGAATTGGTAAAGGTACAGTTCNCCTAGAGTGTTTTAGACATGCAGACTTAGTACTTGTCATNGGCCAAAATCCAGGTACAAATCATCCTCGGATGCTATCAGCCTTAGCTGAAACAAAACGTAATGGCGGTTCTGTCATCAGCATTAATCCATTACTTGAAACTGGATTAAATAGATTTAAACACCCTCAAGAATTGATTGGCCTGATTGGTAAGGGAACGGTAATTGCGGACGACCATTTTCCGGTAAGAATTGGAGGAGATCAAGCACTATTGCAGGGTATTGCAAAAGTAATGATCAGAGAGGGACAGCTAGATTGGGAATTTATTCGTGACCACACCCAAGGTTTTGAAGAATGGAAATCACACATTATCAAAACTTCTTGGGATGAAATTATCACACAATCTGGNATTACTAAAGAGCGGATTGAAACACTCGGTGGAATTATCTCAAAGTCAGATCGGTTGATTATATGCTGGGCAATGGGAATAACTCAACATAAGAATGCAGTGGCAACAATCCATGAAATATGCAATATTCTACTTGCCGGGGGACATTTCGGAAAGGTTGGAGCTGGGGCATGTCCGGTCAGAGGCCATTCGAATGTCCAAGGCGATCGTACTGTTGGAATCAACCATCACCCAACCTCATCATTTTTGGAAGCTTGCGAAAATGAGACTGGGATCTCAATGCCNAGAAAACCCGGTTATGATACGGTTGAATTTATTCGTGCCGCACGGGATGAGAAAATTAAATTATTCATGGCTTTGGGAGGAAATATTGTATCAGCCATGTCGGACACAGAAGAAGTTGCAGCAGGAATACAGAAAATTGAACTGACTGTTCAAATCTCCACAAAATTAAATCGAAGTCATTTNGTTACTGGCCGACAAGCAATAATCCTACCCTGTTTAGGACGTACTGAAATTGATCCTTCAGGATTCTTAACNGTTGAGAACTCAATGGGTGTGGTTCATTCCTCAAAAGGAAAAACAGTTCCACTTTCAAGTGCGTTAAAAAGTGAGCCTGCCATTATTTGTAGCATTGGTGAATATTGCTTTGGAGATTTTCCTTTCAATTGGAGCAAGTACATAGAAAATCACAATCACACAAGAGATTTGATTGAGAAAATACTTCCAGAATTTGCTAACTATAATCAGAGGGTCCGTCAAAANGGTGGGTTTTATTTGCCAAATGGACCTAGAGATGGACCCATCTGGGACACAGGTTCAGGAAAGGCTGTCATTCATAAACATGAGCTGGTAAAACGTTCAATTCCTGCAGGGCGATTTGTATTAATGACGATTCGGAGTCATGACCAGTACAATACTACGATCTATGGCATGGACGATCGATATCGTGGCATATATAACTCACGGAGGATCGTAATTATGAACCCAGACGATATGAATGCACTAGGCCTAAACCCAATGGACAAAGTAGACCTAACTAGTCACTATGCCGAAAGAGAAATTACTGCTGAGCAATGGAAAGTGGTCCCATATGAAATTCCAAAAGGTAACTTAGCTACTTATTTCCCAGAGGCAAATGTTCTAGTCCCTCTTGATTCTGTTGCTGAAGGTAGCAATACTCCGACTTCAAAGTGGGTTGAGGTTAGTATTAAAGCTCACCAGAGTTAAAAAACAACTTTAGATTTTTTAATTCTTCTCCGAAGTAATTTTCATGTGTATAGGTTCTGCGGGTTTTTCTGATTTCTATTAAATTATGATACGTCCCAGTTACANTCGTGTATTACATACACAGACTGAAAAAGTACTTATTCTGAANTGATGCATTACAGTCATTNTATAAATATATTATCCCGAAATANGAAACGGAGGAAATATATTCANGCTCTGGCTTCATGCTAGAAGTTATTGAAGAACAATCAAGGCGAGCGATCAGGCTCGTCTTTTTTGTGACTTTAGCTAAAGGATAGGTCNAATCTGGATATAATAGTNGNGTCTTCAAAACCCTCTTCTGTAAGGTGGATCAACCCCTCTAACTCACCTTTTTGCCTGATAATTTTTCACTACTTACGATCCTGAAGTAGCAGATTATCATTTAATTTACAACCAAAATTAAGCGATAACCGTCAGATAATCAATAGTTGCCAATTCTAGTAAAATAACTGTTATTGGTCTCGACCTTNCCTGTGGTATCTATGTTTTACTAATCTCTGTCGTTTTAGATCTAGAACTAGCCTTCGGTCGTTTCAAAAAGGGGAAGGTANTTCATCTGCCAAAGGCAGAATACATTTATACTAGATCTGATTTGGGTAAAAAAGTTCGACCTTGGCATGGCAATTGGTCAGGTATGTTACACGTACCTCTGATCGAATGCCTCATCAGATTCGGCCTAATATACTAAAGTTGTTTTCAGATATAAAGTTAGCCCNTGGTGACCTGATCCCAAGATCAGCCAAGAATTTATATTGGAATATTGATCATTTACTGAACCGAACTGAGGTAGAGATCATTAGCTTAATTTGTGTCAGAATGGAAGAACCATCAGGAGCTAAAATTGACAAGAGGTTAGAATTAAAAGTAGATACAAATGTAATCGAGAAAGGNTTAGGAGCAAGTGAAATTAAAGGAAACACCCATTTTCTACACCTGACCGATAGTAGCAAAAGCGGTTCATTACTGATTAATAGCTTGGTTTGAATTTGGTTTCCTCATCAATAGAATATCGAAAGACTATTTGATTCTGCCAAAAGAAGCATCAAAAATGTTATGAGAAATATTTCCCCTTATTTCACCTATCCCATTTGATCCTGGCTCTGTTGACCTGTAATTTGCATTACTATATAATGGTCATGTCAGCGACAAAATTCATAAACCTNCTATCATAGGCCTAGTGAAACAATCAGAATGATAATTCCAGCTCATCATTAAAAGAAAAAGAGTCATGAAACGACCTCGGACTTTCGACTCTTCGGTCCAAAAACAATTTATGGCTCAGGGTTACCTACGATTGGGTAAGATCTTGTCCCCAGAAGATTTATCGGCTTTACAGCAACGTATCGACGATATTATGGTGGGCCGTATCAAGTACAAAAATATGCGACTTCAGCTTTATCAAAATTCTGATGGCGAAGTATGCCGAACCTTAGGTCATCAGATACCAACGCGGGCTTATCGACGTATTGACGACTTGGAACAGGATCCCCTCTTCCTCACTTATATCCAACACTCTTTATTTCGACAGATTACGAGCTGCTATATTGGCCAGCAGGTATCAATTTTCCGCTCGATGTTAATGAACAAGCCATCCCAACTCAGTCAACCGCTCCCTTGGCATCAAGACNTGGGGTTTGGTTGGGGGATCGACGCTAACCCAATTATAACCATATGGACAGCACTTGACGAGGCCACGATAGCTAATGGCTGTATGCAGATTGTACCCGGTAGTAATCAACACGGTATTATAAATCAAGGTCACTTCCTTTCTACAGAGCAGGTCGATGTATATGCCCCAATGGAAAAAGTAATCTCCTTAGAAGCCGAAGCCGGGGAAGCTATTTTGCTACATAACTTTTTGTTACATAAGTCAGGAATCAATTCTACACCGATGTCTCGCCGAGCCTTCAGTGTAACTTATATGGACTCGGAAACTAGAACTCTTGACACTAGGCAAACTTTTCCGGTCGTTTTTGGTAAAAATGCCATTGATCCGACAACAATAGGGGATAAGCCCGCTGAACTGATACAGAAATTCTACGGATAGTCTTCATCAAGCTATTAAATTAGCCTAATTTGTTTCATGAGCTTATCTCGCTAATGTTTCTAACTTACTTTCATGACGTAAAGTTGTAACTTTTTTGTCTTTAATCAAACTGAGTACCGACCATCAACTTTAGAGGTAAACCGATGACTAATTTGGTTCAGCTCAATCGACTGTCTCTCATTTTTTTAATACAATTTTTTCTATNTTTGTCGGTTGGAATAACTGGGGTCTGGAAACCATACGACGATTTCACAGAAGGATTGGACGCTGTTAAGGAAGATCCTGGTCAAGCTAAATTTGGAAAAAAGTGGATTCAGTATACGCCGGAAGCACGACTAAAGATGGATATAGTAGACAATGAGCTAGTCTTTCAGGTGGTGCAAGCTGGCGGTCGCGATCCTGGCTTCAAGTTGGGGTTTGGCTGGGCTAAGAAAGACATCGCTGGCATCCAATTTACAGTTAAATCCGCTGAACTCTCCAAGGCTGGTGGTTGGTTCGGCGTTCTTTGTACTGACGAAGAACCAAACTGGAAGGCGAATAACTGGATTTTTGGTGCGTCTCCTAGTCATCAACACGATTGGGGGCCCAAAACCTATTTTGGTTCCGGTTCCTTTGGTAAACTTGGTGGTTGGAAAACCTTTGCCTATAGTGATATTCCGGATAACCAGAATGTCGACCGAACCTACCGTTTGCAATGGAATAAAGCCAATCAGCAGATGGCGATCACCATCGATCCGGGCNAAAAGACCGAATGGAAGAAAGAGGATGTTCATTCCAACGCCGATCTGGGGACTTTTCCCTGGTGGACCATCTATTTGTCGGCGGATCAAGTGGTNAAAGTCATAATTGATGATGTTTATGTCCTCTCTAAAAGTTTGCCTTATGTGGTCGAGCCTCATCAAAAGGTAGTCTTAGCTTGGGCTAAACTGAAAGTCAAATTTTAGCNGTCAAAAANTAGATTACCTTGTTGCAAACGCAGAGTATTAGAACCATATCAGTCAGGTGTTACTCAGAATGGATAGTGCCGTATTATTCTCCAAATATACCAGACTCAGATCAGTTTCTCCATTCTATTAGCCAACGGATAGTAATCTGGTTTGCCTTCTTCTTTTTTCTGATAATTTTTAAATTTCGGGTATCTTAATAATAAGCTAAGAGCAGGNATAAACAACCATATCTTCTGTCAGGTCATATACCCTCTGTTGTTTGTTTATGCGATATGCCTGTACGAAAGATGTGGTTAGGCCATTTGACTCTTTATTGTAGATAGCTCCTCCACATTCTNCTAATTATTCGAACAATCACCTGTCGGTTTGAATAATTACTTTGTTTAATTGAAAATACTTTAGTCTATATTCAAGAAGTGATAAGAAAGTAATTGGCTCAATTATATACTCCTACTAGATGTTTGAAACTCGTATCTGGAGCAGAAGTAATCANGCTGGGTATCAGTATCAGTTGGTACCACTTTTTTATCTAAGATTCTAACCACTTACATTTTAGTTCTTTTTTCTTAATATCCATNTTCTTTCCTATCTAATATTTTTCATNATCTGATTAATACAATCAAATCGTGATCATCAGTTGNGTAACTAAGTAATATGATCAAACCGNAAGAGGTAAAATTCTCTATATGTATTTTTAAGGCTCCTGTATCGTTTAACTTTTGCAATCCTGTTTTTGGTTGGCTGGCTGTTTGCTAACCCGAATTGATTGTTGAAAAACAATTTNGTGTGCCCTGAAATCTAGAAATGATAGCCTTTTAATCAAACTATTGTGGANTTCCTTGCAGAACTTGATTTCTAACTATAAGCACAAAAATGCCCCATTTTGACCAGCCTTTTCTAGCAATCCAATTGCTGTTAATTAATTAGCTAATTTCTATCATCAATTGATCTCTTTACNNTTACAGTTTATCGGGAAGATTTTAATGTGGTTTAACACGACAAAATTCAAGAACTAGAAAACGAAAGTCTTGAATTTCGTATTAGTGCAGTCAACAAATTAGCAGANATAGGACCTAAGACTAAACAGACAATACTCAACCTAATATTACTATTGTAAGAGGATGATGTTTTTATTCGTGTTAATGTGATCAAGGCACTAGTCGAAATAAGCCCAGCTCCTGTAGATGAGTNCAAGTACTAACTCAAATATTGTAAGATGAAAGTAGCCCTGTTCGTAAGACGGCAGAAAAAATACCGAGGCAAATCCCNATTTAATCCAAANCGATAGGAGATGCCGATTTTAATTACTGTTATATTGGTTTATACTGTCCTATCAGTCTAGTTATCAGACGTTATTAGTCATCGCTGCATCAAGTTAAAAAATTTCTTGACTTACTCTTATATCTGTATTTTAAAAGCTGATTGAGAATATGTTCTTTCTTTTTCTAAAAGTTTGATCAAACATCTGACTTTTTCAGTTGAAAAATATGAGACAATTGAGGGGCAGCGAATTCTATTTTAAGTCGTCTAATATGGAAACTTTTCTTAGAATTAGAAGATCAGTGCGAAAACTATTTCGATNATTTGTATCTAAACCGAGACGGACAAGTCAGAATTATATCGGTCCATATCAGCACTCTTCGGCTGAAAAAAGCTGATGGCCTTCTGGATAATATGGAGACCATTGTCTTATCTTTCAAGGATTCTACTGATTTCTTCAACTTATGCAATCAGAACCAAGATCAGTATATTATTCGATTCGAATATATGTCGCAGACTAAAATAGAAATAATATTGAAAATGGACAACAGACCGAGATTTGTCAATCAAATGAGACAACCATTAATGGTGATTTTGCCTCATTTGTCCTCAACCGAGAGTGATGGACAACAATTTTATATTAATCAGTCAGAACAACCCATTGATCAGCTTTCTCAATCGGCTACTATAACTAATCACCTAGTTTACGGGCAGAAAAAATGATGCGTGGGCCTGAAAACAAACTAATAAACGAACTGGCAAAACGGTTCTACCACACTTTTTATCAAAATTGTTGGCCAACTAAGCAAAAACCTGACCTGCGAGAACTGAGTATTGACCAATCCTATCAAGTCCAGGACATAGTTACTAACATGAGAATTGAAAAGGGAGAGCAGGTAATCGGCTTCAAAGTAGGTTGTACCAGTCATGCTATTCGGTCTCAGTTCAGGTTGAACGATCCGATTTGTGCTCGATTGTTTTTACCCCACGTCATTTCAGAAGGTATCAGACTAAATTGGAAGAACTATCTAAATTGCGCTATCGAACCCGAAATGGTTTTCAAAATCGACAAAGATCTGTCCGGAGAAAATCTATCCGATGACCAATTGATTTCAGCCATCAAATATGTTAGTCCAGGCCTCGAAATTCATAATTTCAAATTTTGGGCTACACCCAATTCATTGTCAGAATTGATTTGCAGTGGTGGAATTCACGCTGCTTTAATCATCGGTAAACAAAAGGTTTCAGCTCAACGGTTGTCTTTTCAGCAGGAGAATTTTCAAGTTTTTAAAGATAACATTTTGATAACTCAAGCTACAGCTGATCAAATTATGGGTGGTCCGCTACATGCCTTGCGCTGGTTGGTCAGATTTTTAAGTCAAAAAGGCGAAATTCTAAAAAGTGGTAGTTGGGTCATTCCANGCTCACCGGTGGAATTGGTTCCAATTAAAATGGATACANTCNTGCGAATTGAAATTGATNGCGTTGGCAGNTGTGTTACACAATTTTATTCGGACTAGATTTTNGATTTTCTCCAGANCGCGTGANGANCCATTGTAAACTTCATGCAGCCTAACTTTTCTATTCTTGATCAATAGTAGGACAAGTAGACAACTACTATCCTAACTATATAAATTAACCTTCGACTGGCGGATTCAATGAACGGATTGACTTTATTAGTTTATTATTTAATAGCTCATCAACAACCAACTCTGGTTGGTCCTGAAAATGGCAGTTTGCTGCTAGTTGGTGGTGGTGTGACTCCAGAAATTGGCCGACAATTCATGGCTTTGGCTGGGGGTATTGAAGTGCCGATTGTAGTCATTCCAACCGCCGGTGAAGCCACCGAATATAGTCAGCAAACACCAATATCACAACTCTTACGTCAACTGGGTGCTAANCAAGTCGAAGTCTTGCATACTAATGATCGAGAATTGGCNAATAGCCCAGATTTTATCCAGCCTTTAGTTANAGCTAAGGGNGTNTTCTTTGAAGGTGGAAGGCAGTGGCGATTGGTTGATGCTTACCAAGGTACCAGAACTGAANAAATGTTTTGGCAANTCTTAGAACGTGGNGGCGTGATCGGAGGTTCCTCAGCNGGTGCCACCATTCAAGGCTCATTTTTAGCCCGAGGAGACACTCGTCATNACCAAATTATGGTCGGAGACNACCAACAANGGTTCGGNTTTCTNAAAAATGTGACAGTTGATCAGCANACTTTAGCCCGAAACCGGCACTACGATATGTTTCAGATTCTGCAAGAACGANCTGAATTACTGGGCCTGAGTATTGACGAGATGACGGGGATAGTNGTAATCGGCGATCAGTTCCAAGTAGTGGGNGAGAGCTACGTGCTAGTCTACGANGGAGGTTTCTGGTCTCGGGAAGGNTGGTCAATGAAAAGATTGCCACCTAGCAACAGCCGATTTTATTTTTTAAGGNCAGGAGATCGGTACGATATGGCCGAACGTNAAGTGGTAGGTAGATGATTTAGCCGTAGATCGATGGCCAGCTATTTCTCT
>PAYP01000082.1 GCA_002714785.1 Candidatus Poribacteria bacterium
TGAAGCTCCCGTATCGTGCCTATTAGACATAAACGTCAATTCTCCCGATAGTGTCGAACGTATCTCGTCAGCATCCCGACCGTCAACCGCTAGTTGCATGGCCTTTTGTAGGAAGGGGTCATCCAACTGGGCGACCAATGGTTCAACCGACAGGATTCCACCTCGACGTGCTTCTGTACCAATCTCAATTAATTTCTGCATCATTTCAATTGATTGGTTGGACTCCATTTGTGGCTTCATAACTTGACCGAAAATTTTAGCAAAACTACCCATGTTAGCCATGGAAAAAGTAACAAAAGTTGCTCCTACCATTCCACCAATTACGCAAATGAAACTGGCAGTGTCCAACAGTCCTCCACCACCTTTTGGTAGGGCGTCTCCTAGGCCAGTAAAGCTGGCTAAAACAGTTAGCAATATTGAAGCAACAATTATTACAAACCCAATAATACTTGCCAGATCCATAAAAATATCTCACTCGACTAACTTGCCAATATTAACCAGCAACTCCGAAAGGGTTAATATTGGCAGTTAGTCTTTATAACTAATTTGATAGTAATAGATTAACTCAAACTAATTATCGTTTAAGGTTGATAAGTTCGTTCATAATATCATCGGAAGTGGTAATTACCCGTGAGTTAGCCTGTAATCCACGCTGAGCCATAATAAGCCTAGCAAACTCTTCCGCAATATCGACGTTAGATTGCTCTAATTTTTTGGAGACTAATTTGGCCTGAACGGTAATACCGGGTTCCCCAACGATAGCTCCACCAGAGTTAACTGATTCGGAATACATACTGTCCTGTACTTTCAGTAAACCAGCAGGGTTATTAAATTGAGCTAAAACTAATTGGGCCATTGGTCGTCGTTCACCATTATCAAAGTTAGCTGAAACCAGACCTACATCATCAATATCAATGGTCTCGATACTTCCTGGCGGATAACCATCGGGTTCGACTGACGTGGTGGTTGAAGCCGATGCAAAGTGGGTTATCCCATTAAAAGACTGTTCTAATCCAACCCCAATTTCGATCTCAACAAAATCAGCGTTATTGCCCGGGTCAAAACTCAGAGCTGTTGCCCCTTGTTCATATTCGAATGCTTGCAGTGAACCATCAGAATTAAAACGAATAGTACCGGATCCACCACTCTTGATCTTCTCGTTTCCTGATAAGGTTACATCCCAGCTCCATTTACCGGCTTCCCGTGTTTTCTTGAAATTAAGGTTTAAGTCATGTGCTTGACCCATATTGTCAAAAACTGTAGTAGACATAATGTGAGTTACGTCTTCAGCTTTCTGAGTATCAAAAAAACTAAAGCTACTACCAAATTTGGAGCGTTCTACNCCTGTGCCATCGGCCGCACCTATCTGNATTTTTTCTAGTTCACGATCTAAACCTAAACCACCATTGATTTTAATTGATCCGTCGGCNTCAATAGAGACGATTTCTTCCGGNTCTGCCGTATACAATTGGGTTGNTGGATCTTTTTCTGCTGCATCAACTTCGGTCCCATCCGGATTTTTTCGTACTCTTTGAAAAAGTGCCTTTTGTAAACCAGTTCGTAATTCCTGAAGCGTAGTATCGTCAGTAATAGGTATATCGGCTGGAGTAGCTCCTTCAGTTTGTAAAACTGATACTTGACTGGCATTCAGTTCATTACCNCCGATAGTAGCCGATTTCAGTAAGATTAGATCATTAGCCTGCAAGTCTAATCGATTTCCTTGTGCATTGCGTAGTTTGACNAGCTTGTCGGTGTCTTTAGCAATATGTGCAAATTCGTCCGAATCCACAGTATCTCCAGCAGTAATTAGAACTCGTCCATCCACATTTCCAAAAGCCTGGTTAAGTGCACTACTAGTATCACTAATCATAGTTAACCTAACCCCATTTGCCGCTGCTGCGAATCGGACTTGACCTTCTGCTGGAGGAGGATCTAAAGCCGTAAAAAAAGTGTTGAATCCGTTAGCTGGATCATTAACCACGTTNACTAAATCTTGAACTGTNGTGAAATCAATACCATAGGTGAAAGTTTGTTGAACAGGCGCTGTACCTGCAACNGTGTCTTCAAAACCTATAGTTAAAGTATCCATTCCCCTGGTTAAGTTGAGAAAAGTTTCAGCTGTTCCATTAGCATATAAACCGCTGAAATCCTCACTAGGGTCAGCCGTAGCCATAAAAGGCTTAGTTTTTGTAATTGTACCTTTAACACTAACTTCAGAACTGAGATTACCACTAAAATCCACCTTAGTTGTATCTTGAGCTGGAATCTTTTTATCAGCAGGAATTTCCAGGGGGCCAATACCTCCGGATACAGCGCCACGTGCATCNTACTGTTTACCCATCACTGACATTCCNTGATTNTTAACGATCATTCCATTTCCGTCGAAATGGAAGTTTCCATTTCGAGAATAGAAATTGTCGTCCCCATTATTGACTACAAAAAANCCNTTCCCNAAAATNGCCAAATCTGTTGTACTACCTGTTTCTTGCAAATTGCCTTGGGTAAAAATCGACTTCACTGCCCCAATAGTAGTACCCAAACCAATTTGACTNGGGTTAACTCCACCCATACCTNCACTCGGAGGTTGAGCTGGAGCGATGGTTTGGTTCAAAGTTTCTTGAAAAGTAGCACGGGCTGTTTTGTAACCAACAGTATTGAGGTTAGCAATATTATTACCAATCACATCCATTTGGGTTTGGTGGGCACGAATCCCAGCTAACCCATTAAGTAGTGATTTTGACATGTATTTTCTCCTGTCTAAGCTTACTTAGATTTTTGATGAGACTATCCAGTTCATCCTAAGCAAAAAATAAAATAATTAAAATCTGTTTTGTGATACTATGACTTAGTTTGTAGTAGCTAAAACTTTACTTGGATCAACTAATCGACCATCGACCGATAGCATAGTTTTGCCATTTTTATTTGAAATGCCGGCAACCTTACCTTTGGTCAAAGCAACAGGTAGAACTACTTCTCCTGAGCTATTAATTCCTTGTATTTCAAATTTATAGGTACCATCAGGCAGCGGTTGATTATCTGCATTGTGCCCATCCCACTCAATATCTAATCGATCGGCTTTATCGGTATTAAGATGTAAGGTATCAACCACTCGGCCAAACCTATCCTTAATATTGACCGTCAGATTAGCTGCTGAAGGAACATCCGCTCCAAACTGAACTGGTTGGCCAGCGGTTAGTTCTACTTTGTTACCCGGCGTTAATACTGATTTACCAATGTACTGAACAGTTGCAGCATTAACTACTTGCTGATAAAGACCACTTTGTTTAGTGATGTTTTCATTAACTTGTTGCATCTGCTCCAAAGCGCTGAACTGAGCTGTTTGAGCGATGAATTCATCGTTTTTCATCGGGTCTAGTGGATCTTGATACTTGAGTTGTGTAACCAAAAGTTTCAAAAATTGGTCTTTTCCCAATTCTTGCTTCCGGTCGACTTGAAGGGTTGGATTTTTTTGCATGAACCCTGGCAACCCAGACTGCTGTTTAACATCCATTCCAATAACCTCTTCATCTTAGAGTTTGGTCGCTTAGTTTGGTTAACTAACAGAGATTGACTTCGGTAAATAAGATATTTGAGAGCTACTTAGTTTTTCCAAGTAGCTCTCAAATGTCATGCTTAGATGACTAAGTTCAATTGGTTATTGGCATATTGCGTGCCAACTTTGGATGGGCCTGCAGAGCTGCGAATTGACGAAATAGGTGGGTCTGCCGAGCGCAAATTCCCGCCGGAACGCATCTGTCGCTGATAATCAGCGAAAAATAATCCCTGCGAGCGAGATTGGTGGAAATTTCTTCCGCTGTCAACCGAAACTTCTAAGCCAGTTAGATCTATGCCTTGACTTAGAAAATCTGACTTAAGGTCCGATAACTCGTTCATCAACAACTGCTGGGCTTCTGTCGAACTAGCTTGTATCTGAACTGCCACGGCTGAGTTCCCATCTAAATCTCGACTTTGAGAGACACGAACCATTAACCGCCCCAATCGTGCAGGCTGCAGCTGAATAGTCATCTCTCGGTCGGATTCCTGACGGCGATCAGCTTGTAATGATTGAATTTCACGGATAATGTCTTGTCTGGCTTCTCGAACTCGTCGAACTTCGGCGAATTGCGAGCTGACTTCATCTTGTGGTGAAACACCTTCCATTTCACTCACCTGCTTCTGAGGAGCAGTTGACAGAAACTCCATTCGATGGGTCTCATTTTCTTGCTCCAAAACAGTAGTGAATGAATCGCTTTCAGTGGAGCCAAACTCATCTTCTGTGAGGTTGCTATTGCTACCATCATTTTGGCCGAAGGCCATTTGCGAATCGAAAGACTGACCTAAAGTACTACTATTGACCTGAGGTCCAATAGTAGTTCCAGTTAATGAAATTGTCTCCGTAGATTCACTTATGGAATTTACAGATATCGTCGGTGTGACTGTGGGTTGGTTACCTCCAAGTAATGGATTTGAAACTCGGTGATTCTGTCTTCCTAGTCGCTCACCTAGTACTGACTCTATTTCTGCATCTAAGGGCAAACCATTTATATCTAGACCGTTACTCAGTGGGCTAGGCTCCAATTCATTCGAGGCTTGCGCCCCCATACTGGTTGAGCTAGATAGGTTAGGTCTCACCGTCAGTGGCTGAGTACCGTCCGAAAAGTTAGTTTCAGAAATCTGCGTCGATAACTGATTCGAAGTCGCCAAAAGCGGATTCTGAGCATTGCCAAAATTAGGATTGGTAGACTTAACTGAACCACCAGCTATCACCTGATTAGGCATGAAAGAAACTGAATCTCCTTCTGGCACTGTATTCCTGTCATAGCTAGTAATACGCATCGACGACACATTGAGTCTATTTAATACAGACTCAACTGGCACTTCTGCTTCTAGGCCAACAGAATTTGCAAATTCTGTTTGAGCAGATTGCTGTTGACCTGACAAATTAAGCTGTGGCAGAGAACTTTGTAAAGATCTTTGCACAGAACTCAGAACAACGGGGTTTTCAGATTGAAAGGTTAAACTTACAGAACTATCGTTAGCCTCAACTTGTAATCGGGCCCCCATAGCTACCTGTTCAATACCTTTAGGAACACTAACTTGTAACAGCCCATCCGACGTAGGTACGATCGATTGTTCTATTGCTGAAGCCAAGTGTCCAAGTATCTGTTGAGTAGCTTGCATTTGGCCGATTGTTGTTGAACTGACTGGTAAGACCTCCATCTCTTCCATTGACGACAAGTCAAGGCCAAAGGAGATTGATGGTAATGAGGCGGAACTGGTTGTAGTAGGCTTCTCAACTAACGCCTCTTTTTTCTGCGTCGATATTTTTTCTACCCAATCTGCTACTGTCGACATTGGTAAGTCAGTAGCCGTAGAAACAGATATCTGGGTTGAGGAATCAGGTACTGCTATCGATAATTTATCTGAACCAAGGCCAAACACAACATTGAACTGTTTGACTTGCTCTGATTCTGTTGAGGTATCACTAGACAAGTTTGGTCTCAACGACTTCTCTGCTAAATTGGTCGCTAGACGTTGGATTTGGCTTGCTGCCTGTTGTAATTCGTCTTCTGACAAAGAATTTGGTCCAACATTGTGAAGTTGACTGATTTCGTCAATCAATAATGACTCCGTAATGTTGGTTACCTCCAACTCATTGGTTTCTGATCCAATCATTGACTGGGTAAATCCCAGTTGGTTCTGATCATCACCTGCTTGAATTGTTGACCAATCCACTTGCTCGGTGTTGAGATAACTCCTTCCCGCTTCAAATCGGAAAGTCATTTGCGTAGATGGAAAAGTGGAAAATATTTCTGCTCGCACATGTGAAGATGATTCATTTAGAAAGACAGTATCAGCCTTAATCGGGTTGGTTACCCCTAAATTCGATACCGTCATAAGTGAAGGATGTCCAAATTGACTAGCAGGCTCTATTTCATTTCCAGTACCTTCAGAATCAACTGATTCAAACAGCTGAACAGGAGTTAGAGAATCTGTTTCATGCTGATCGTTTTTTCTTGATACTGTATGATTTTTGGCCGTCAATATATGAGCCACCAACTGAGGGTCGAAATCAGATTCCTGAAACATTAACAATGGTAACTGGATCTCTGTTTGATCCAATTCCATTATTAGTTGCTGCCCAGTAACCTGAAGATTTAACCGCGCCAATTCGACTGAAGTCAATTTGGCCTGAATCGATTTCACAATCTTCGGAAGAATTTGCCCCATCTTACCAAGATTCGATAATTGGCCCGTTTGTTTATTCCCAGTTGCAAAACTTTCAATCCAATNNGCCAAATCTGAAACCTGCTCGGCCATCGGTAAGTCCGATACCAAAGATTGCTCCAATTTCCACTGGTTACCGAAACTCAAGCCAGTCAGTTTTGGTTGCAAAGTTGCAGTCGAACTAACATCAGAAGTCTTCAGTAACAGAGATAGTTGGTTGGCTTGGGATTGAGAATTAAGACCGATTGGGGCCGACGACAAATGAGTAGTAGTCGGCTGTAACGAACTACTTAGCGAATCAGTAGGTGAACTGGTGCCACTACCCACTTGAGACTGATCTATCGCTACGGATAGAACATTGGCAAAATTACCAACCTCTTGATCAAGTGAAATGCTGGACAGAGTCTTCTGCGACTGCAGATCCATGCTGGCTCCTAAACCTTCCGAAGTAGCAGAAGGGGCAGTAAAAAATAAACTAGACATTAGTCATTAGCCCTTTCTTCTTTTTGAATTGTAAACTTACTNATTTTTGTNGCGAGAATCTTATTAGGACCAATTGACTGCAACAACTTTTTGTAGAGTTTTTCTTTTGCTACGTCTGCTTGCATCACAGGCATGGCATACTCGACAAAAAATCTTAGCTCCAAATCACTATAAGTCGCAATAGTTTCCGCCGCATTAATCGCTGGTAGCTTTAGCAATAAGTCTGCCAATTCCTCGCCCTTCTGATATTTGGCCAAATCTTTTTCATATTTTTGCAACTTTTTTTTTGCTTCGGTCACTTTCCCAAAAATCTCAGCTTCCTCTAATTCTTTCTTTTTTAATTGNCTATTCAAGTNTTCAATTTGCATTTTGATCTGACTTTCTTCTTCCAGAAAAGACTGAATTTCCTTGGCCATTTCTGGGGTGGTTAATTGAATAGCTGAGTAACCATATAACTCTCCGGCTGATATCACGTTTTCATCTTGTTCGCTAAAGTTATCAAAATAAAACATCATGCCAAAAAAGACAGCAAAAAAATAAAAAATAATAGATAAAAATGCCAGTATTCTAATCATGACCTGTGNACCTATTTTTGCTCTTTCGAACCACGTGAACTATTAGAAACAGTTTCAACTAACTTCTTAACTATTTCAATCTGTTTCTCTAAAAGCTGAATTTCATCATCTAATTCTTTTTTCTTTTTTTTCTTGTTTTCAAGGCNTCGCTGAAGATCCGTACGTTTTTGGTAAAGTTGGTCAATCTTCTCNTGCTGTGATGCCCATTTCACGTAAAGACCCGCTAGGCTCACCTCTAGAGAACCTTGGTCGATGGATGCATAGCCGTAGATCTCACTGGCTGACCGACCTTGAAATTGGGGGTTTTTCTGTTTAGAGACTTCAGCTCTCCACAAAAATAAAAATAAAATCGTAATAAGGGCGAATAAGCTGGTTACCCAGGTTAGAGTTTTCTCCAACATAATTGGATCCACTATTTATTGCATGGTGAAGTTAAGGATTTGAGGGGCTAGTAGGCTGACTAAATGCTTTTAGGTTACCCAAGGTCGTTTTCAGTTGTCTGTTTGTATTCTCTAACTTTTTATTTTCATTCTCTAAGCTTGAACATTCTGATTTCAACTTAACTATCAGACTCTCTTTTTGTTCGATTTCTCTCTCCAGTTTATTTTCTTTATCCATGTCACTTTGTATTTTATCAACGTTTATATTAAATAGAATCTCATATATATCTGGATCTGCTGTACCAATATCATCAATATTAAGTCCTGGTAGCATCTCAGAAATTTCGACTGTGTCTCCGGTTTGAATTTCTTTCTCTAAATCCTTATTATGATAGTCTTTAGCATCCTTGATGAATTCCTGCGTAAGCTTGGAATTTCCCCGGCGTAAATAGGAAATTAGTTTGATCCATGTTTGGTTAAAACCTTGATTACTTCTCAGAATCGAATTTATTTGTTTTTCATCAAGAGCTGACAAGTGAGTCAAAAACCTACTCTGAACATACTCTGGCATCAAGCGTAGTTGCTTGGCCAAACCACTAAGATCGGAGGATTCTGCCACCCAATTTTGGATCGCTTTATCACTAAGGGTTGCAACATGCCTATCTATTTTGAATTGACCTACTATCGGTTCAAAGTCGTAGGCAGTCGCAACAATTGATCCTCCCTCTAGCAGATCAATTGTTATGAGCGATCGTTTCCACAAAAGAATAGAAAAAATCGCTAAAACTAATAACAGGCCAGCAATTATAAATCGAAAAATTATATGCATAATTACAGATTTTAGATCGCTGAAATTTACTGCTTGGTATTTGTTACATACCTATACCAGTACGGTTCGATTTGGGCAAGTCATCCAAAAATGCTTGTTCCTCTTTTAAGAATTGATGTCGATGTTCAGCTTGAGCTTTCTCTCTCATTTTGATCATAACCTCGTATTCGGTTCCGGCTTTTTGCATTTCTTGGCGGATATGTTCAACCTGCTTTTCTTTTTCTTCAATGATAAGAGCTTGGCTTCGAATTCTTTGGTCTAGGTGCTGAAAATAGCCAACATATGTAGTCCACTCAGCGGCCTTAAACCCTTGGTGTTGTTTTCGATATTTTAGATCAGCTTGCAGTTGAGTATTCTGATTTTGGAGATCAGTCAATCTTTGGAATTCCGTCTGCAATTCTTTTTGGGCGATTGCTAACTTTCGACTTGCCTGCTCATAAGCCATTTTACGCTTTTGTAAAACGGGCTGGAGTGCGAAACGGAATTTCTGCATTTTAGGCTTTCTTAATTAGACAACTAAATCTATACTGGAATTTGACAAAAAACAAACAACTAGAAAAAGTAAACACGCAACAATTATTGTCAACCAAGGGACTAAGCGGAAGAACTCGAATCTTCAATTGGATTGAAGACTCGAGTTAATTGAGATACGGTCTGATCAAAGCCGCTAGGTTGATTGTCTTGTCTTAGAAAGGAATTCATCGATTCTAGGTTTTCTATCGCATAATCACTCTGTGGGTTCATGCCTACGGTGTAAGCACCAATGTTATAAGCATCACGAATTGATTCGTAATCTGCTAAAGTCTGTCGGAATTGACTGGCAGCTNCCTGGTGGTCTGATGAGGCAATGTCGGACATCAAACGACTTAAGCTAACCGAAACATCAATTGCTGGATAGTGATTTTGGGCGGCCAAATCACGTGATAAAACAACGTGACCGTCCAAGATAGACCGGGATGTATCTCCAATAGGNTCATTCATGTCGTCAGCTTCAACCAATACAGTATATAAACCTGTAATAGAACCTTCACCTCTGGTCGTACCAGCACGTTCCATTAGCATAGGTAATTTGGCAAAGACGGAAGGCGTATAACCACGAGTAGCCGGAGGTTCGCCAANTGACAAACCAATCTCTCTTTGTGCCATAGCAAAACGAGTGACCGAGTCCATCATCAACATAACGCTTTGTCCTTGATCCCGAAAGTATTCTGCAATAGCAGTTGCCGTCATAGCTCCTTGTACACGTAGTAGTGGTGGTTGGTCAGAAGTTGCCGCTACCACTACCGATCGTTGGAGCCCTTCGTGGCCTAAAGCATCCTCAACAAATTCCATCACTTCGCGTCCTCGCTCACCAATCAGAGCTATGACATTGATATCGGACTCAGCATTACGAGCTATCATACCTAATAAAGTACTTTTGCCTACACCACTGCCAGCAAAAATACCTACTCGTTGACCTTTACCAATGGAAAGNAACCCATCAATTACTCTAATTCCAGTAGGTATTACTTGGGTAATACGACGCCGACCAACACAGTCAGGTGGCGTATTATGGACTGGATACTTGTCTAATCCAACTAGAGAACCCAGATCATCAATTGGTTGACCAAGTGCGTCAACAATACGACCCAACAGCCCATCTCCAACCTGAATGGTAAAAGTTTTGTTGGTTAGCCGAATTCTGTCAGTGGCTTTGATCCCTCGAATGTTCCCTAATGGCATTAGTAGTAAGCGTTCATCTTCAAAGCCAACGACCTCGGCTTTTACCTCTATCGGTTGATTGGTATCCGGATCAGTCGCAAAAATGACACACAATTCTCCCACTGGTGCTACAATCCCCTTAGCTTCAATTACTAAACCAACGACTTTGGTCACTTGACCGTAAGATGATACTAAGGGATTTTGACGGATTTCACTGATATAACGCCTTAGATTTAGGTCTGGCGAGGTGAAGGAATCCGATATTGGTGGGGAACTATGATGGTTCAATCTCGTGGACCTCAGTAGTATGATACAATTTCCAAATGACTTCAGCGGCATTACTCAATTTTTCCCGCCAAGTGCTATCAATCAAATTGGATTTATTTTCTATCCGACATTCACCAAGAATCAAATTTTCGTCTGCTACTAAGTGTAATTGCCCAACGCCTTCGATTTGTTCTAGTAATTGAGGCCGATATTGCTTCATTAAGACCAGGTCATCTGGGTTAAGGTGAATAAAAATTTCAGTTTTGTCTTTTAAATGAGTTAATCCTTCCTTTACCACTTCAACAATTACGTTTGGGTTGATTGTCAATTCAAACCCAACGATTTTGGTCGAGATAACCATAACGAATTCTAAGATTTCAGCTTCGTATTGCGTGACTAACTGAGTTTTAAAATCCTCTAGACTCTCTGCTATTTGCTGTAAAATATCGCTGAGTTGAGCAGTGTTTTGAATAGAGGTTTCTTGACCTGTTTTTAATCCTTCTTGGTATCCAGACTGTTGAGCGCCCTGAAATTGTTGTTCAACCTCCATTTGAGCATCAGCCAGAAGTTGAGTAGAATCAGACTGGGCTTGTCGTATTATTTGCTCGGCTTCACTATTGGCTGATTCCAATAGTGAAGCCGCTTGACTTTGTAGTTTACTGGCTTTCTGCTCGGCATTAGTAATGATAGCTTCGGCTCTTAATTGTGCTTCTGCCAGTATATTACTAGATAGACCACTCGTATCATCAGCTGGATTTGATTCTGAGTTGGTAGATAGTGTCCGAGTTGATTCAACGAATGGTTGTTCTGAGGCAAAGTCAGTCTCAAAGGTTTCAGTTGACTCTATCTTGGTAAAAGATTTAGATGGAACCTGGTCGGCTCGAATTACACGTGCCATACATTGGTTTCTGCTTTATCAGATGTTTAGGCTAGATTGTGTTTGTAGTATTAGGTTAAATTGTACAATGAGCACTGGTATACTTCACAAATCCAGAATTAGATGTATGCATCCTGTTCTCCTGATGCCGAAATGGTAATTACACCTTCATCTGAAAGTTGCTTGAGAACCTTGATGAATTCCTGTTGTTTGACTTCAACGTCTTTCATAAGTTGCGGAGGTAGACCATCGAATAATTCGATGACTTCTTGTTTGTTGTTAGCACTCATACTATTCAAGATTTTTTCCTTGAGGTCAGCATCACAAAGCTTTAAGCAAATAGCAACACCTTCGGTGCCGATCTCTTGTATAACCGTGGTTAANGCTTCCTGAAGTTGACGGTCGTTGATGTTTGCTATTTGATCGAAAGTAAACATCAGTTTACCAATTTCTTCAGCCATCTCTGGTGTCTCGGCTTGGAGGCCTTGGGTAATTGCTCTTTCGTCAGCNTGGGGAATTAGATTGAGAATTTCTGCCACCGCCTCAACTCCACCAATTGCATCGCCTGCAGTACCCAAAAAACCTTTCATTTGCTCCTTTAACGATTTCTTCAATAGNTCGACTACTTCTGGTTTCATTTCGTCCATTTCGGCTATACGTTTGATTATATCTAGCCTAGTTTCCGCTGGTAATAGGACCAGTATTTCACTAGCTTTTGGACGACTCAAATTCGCCAAAATTAGCGCAATAGTTTGTGGATGCTCAGTTCGTAAAATCTCACTGACTCGATCCGGTGGAGCTTTTTCCATGAAGTCGAAGGGGTTGCCTTCAATGTGCCTCTCNACCTGGTCAATAATGGTGTCGACGCGNTCCTCTGGCAGAGCCTTGGACAACAAAGAACGAGCATAGGGCAATCCGCCTTGAGAAATGTACTCCTGTGCGAGCATCAACATCCGACATTCACGTAAGACTTCCAGTTTTTCCTGAGCTTGTACCATTTTGGTCTTACCAATTCGAAGCGCCAAATCATTGATCGATTTTTCACTAAGTTTCTCAATGACTTTGGAGGACTTTTCCTCTCCCAGCGATATCATTAAGATTGCCGCCATATCAGGTTTACTGAGTGGTGCCATCATTTTTACCTCAATCAGGGGCTTATTTCTATATTNTAGCTAATCGTCTCGTTGGTGAAATTAGGTCGCTTCTTCTACTTCCAGTTCTTCTGGTTCAGATAGCCAAGACTCGATAATTTGGGCAATTGCTTCTGGTTTTTGATCGGCGAGTGTCATCACTTCATTTTGGAGCCTGCCAATCTCTTGTGCCTCAGCACCGGTAGTTTGGGGAAGAGTCCCAANTGATTCAGTTAGCGAGATTCCCCCAGTATTACTTGAAAGGGCTGCTAATCCGGTATCGTTTGACATATTTGGTACTACACCTAAAGAAAGATCACCTTCAATATCAGCTGTTGACGTCGCCATTGATGTAGAAGGACTTCCACCCAGCCGTAACTGCTCCAAGGAAGACCTCATTAAAAAGAGTACGATCAGTGCAATAGCTCCAATAGTAATATATCTGGCAATNTCCTTGTATAGCTCATTTCGTCTTCTATTGCCGATTTCTATCTCTCTCTGCTGNTTGGAAAAAGTATCAAATTCAATACTAATCAATTCAACNGTATCCCTTCCCANTTGGTATCCAACNGCATTTTGAGCATAAGATTTTAATTGTTCTATCTGAGGAGTGGACCATTGCTGACGTGTACCGTCAGCAGTTAATTGATAATCGATAAGTACTGTCGCCGTTAGACGAGTGATGGATCCTGGCGAGGTTCTTTTTGTAGTTGTTCGTTCGCTAACTAAATACTGAGTTTCCTTACTATTTTTACCGACGGTTATGGGAGGTTCAGAGCCGTTATCAACCGTGGTTTCGCTGTTTATGTTGGCAGTTGCACCGGCTACTGCGCTATTCAAACTGGATGGCCCTGTCGTATTTTCCACGATTGTGGTCTCCATTTGCAGGGGGATCGAGTCTATTTCGATTTCTGAGGGGTTATACACAACTTCGTTAGTGGTTTGATCATCGAAATTGGTTTCAACTACCACATTGGCTTTGACATGCTCCAAACCACCTACCAGTGGAGCTAAGCTTTGCCTAATACGTTCCGCTCTCTGATTAGAAATCTGGTCTTCGTATTGTAACTTACGAAACGCTCCTTCCATTTTCATATCGTAAGAAGTCTGGACATCTTCACCAGATAGTGTACGACCTTGCTCATCAATGATTTGCACATTCTCTTTTGATAGGCCTTTGACTGATAAAGCTACAATATTGGTCATACCCTCAATTTGTTGATAGTCGAGTGCTCGGGATGATTTTAGGGTGACAATTACAACGGCTTTTGCTGGTTGTTTATCAACCGCAAAAGCCGAGTCGACCATAGGGGTAATCTGGACCGTGGCGTACTGAACAGGATCTAAAGTTTCGATCGCATTCCGTATATTAATTTCCGTCTTTTGTTGGTCTTTTCGATTGTAATCAAGGAAAGTATCACCAAAGCCAGAGGATTGTTCAAACACTTGGTACCCATTAGTTGAACGTGGGATACCAGCCATAGCTAAAACCATCTGAGCTCTAGCTGTCTCACTATTTGGAACCGAAATTGTACCACTAGTAGGAAGGGTGTATTTAATTCCAGAGTTTGCTAATTCAGTCTGCACCATTTTCAGGTCTCGGTCTGACAATCCGGAAAAAATTACCACATCTTCTTCCGTTCCAGACCAGAGGCTGAATCCAATCAATGCTCCTAAAATGACCAGCCCGACGATCGGCACAACAATCTGTGCTTGTCGAGGCAGGTTGTTCCATATATCTCGAATTTGGTTAAGTATTTGTAGAAGACCTTCTGGCACACCTTATCCTTTCAACCGATTACCACCTATTCGGTTGCACTAGGACTGCATTCTCATAATTTCTTGATACGCCTCAATCAAGCGATTACGTACTTGTGTCATTAGTTGAAACGACACATTGGCTTTTTCAACAGCCATCATAGTTTGAGCAATATCCTTAGTTTCTCCCTTAGATAATGCTTCAATAGCTTGATCAGCTTGTTCCTGCAAGCGATTAACTTCATCAATAGAATCACGTAGAGTGTCAGAAAAGGAAGATTTTTCCGTACTACTCGAAGCAGATTCCGTGTTTTCTTGCTCCGTTGGCTTTTTCACCGACGGAGCCGGGATGAGTGTCCTTTGGAGTTTCATCTAAAATTCTCTTTTTTGAAGGGAAATCCCCTAAATTACCTCAATTAAATAATAGGCCGCGCGTATAATCCCTATCGATATTAAGTTCCAATTTCAAGGGCTTTTTCAGCCATTCTCTTGGATGTATTTAGAGCAGCGATATTTGATTCATAAGAACGGGAGGTTGACAACATATTGACCATCTCTACCACAGGATTGACATTAGGTAGCCGGACAATCCCCTCTTCATCTGCATCTGGATGACCAGGCTCGTATTTCTCACGAAAATTCGATTGATCTTCTACCGTTCCTAAAACTCGAACACCAGCCTGTTTGCCTACGTCTTGACGCGTCAATTGGGCATATTTTTCGTAAGCACCATTAAGCGCAAATGAAAAGTCAGGAGCTGGGTTGCCTGAGGCCAAAAGAACTTCCTTGCGGCGGTAAGGGTCGCCACTAGTAGTTCGGGTCGTCTGAACATTGGCCAAATTTTCGGCAATAATATTCATTCGATATCGCTGAGATCTAAGACCTGCCACGCTGGCATCTATAGCCGAAAAAAGATTAGCTTTCATATATATTCTCTCCGTTTAAGGGCTATACTCGACCTGAAATAGCATTCTTTAACATTCGAAACTTTCGGTTTGCCAGTTCTAAGTAGGCCCGATGAAAGTACGAATTTTCCATCAACTTTGCCATCTCTTTCTCGACGTCTAAATTGTTACCATCTTTTCGTTCTTCGACAACTGGCTCGGCCAAAAGTTGTGTGCCAAACTTCCGAGTGCTCTCTTCAGCATGCCTATGATGCGACATTTTGACGTCAATAGCAAATGATTTCTTCTCTAACTGTCGAAGCCTCTGGCTTGCGTTCTGCGGAGCTGCTATTTTTTCTTCAGTTAAAGCCGTTCTTAGAGTCTGTTGAAAATCGAGATCTAGTCCTCGGTAGTTAGGCGTATCAACGTTAGCAATGTTGGTGGTAATTACGTGATGACGCAACTGAGTCCCTGCCGTCGCAAATTCTACAGCTCGTAAGGTGGTGTCAAAAAGCTTTGCCATTTCTTATGCCCTTATTTATTCACTTCACCTGCTAGCAGTTATTGTGCCACATTGCAGCCACGGCTTACTCTGTTGTATCTTGATTATCGTAGTCCTTCAACTTATTACGGATAGTACGAGAAGTAATATCTAAAGTTTCGGCTGTTTTAGTTTGATTGTAGTCGTGAGCTTCTAGCGTTTTCATAATAGCTTCTTTTTCCAAATCACGTAGAGTCATACCGACTTGAAAGTTAATTTGATCACCTTCATTCTTTTCTATTTCTGGATTTATAGGTGTTAAATTATTATCTTGACGCATATCGATGTCATCGATTGTTAAGTAGTTGGTTTTGGTTTGGATCACAGCAGATTGTATGGTGTTTTCGAGCTGTCGAATATTGCCCGGCCAACCATATTGAGCTAATACAGGAAAAACTTCAGGCTCAATACCTGAAATTGACTTGCCGTATTCTTGATTATATTTATGTAAGAAGTGTTCAGCTAATAGCGGAATGTCCGATGGACGCTGACGAAGTGGTGGTAAGACTATGCGAATCACATCCAGACGATAGAATAAATCTGATCGAAACTTACCTTGATCAACAGTTTGTTGGATGTCCTCATTAGTACAAGCCACAATCCTCACATCTACCTTAATTGGTTGCGTTCCTCCCAGTCGCTCGATTTCTCTTTCTTGTAAAGCTCTTAAAAGTTTAGATTGAAGAGGTAAAGATAGTTCGCTAATTTCGTCGAGAAATAAAGTGCCTTTGTTGGCTCTTTCGAATCGACCAATATATTGTAAATTGGAGCCAGTATAAGCTCCTTTTTCAGCACCAAACATTTCGCTTTCTAATAAATTCTCGGGGATAGCTGCACAGTTAAGTGCTACCATTTGACCAGATTTTGTCCGAAAGCTTAGATTATGCAGAGCTTGGGCAATTAATTCTTTACCAGTTCCAGTTTCACCCTGGACTAAAACTGGCGCATTACTCGGAGCTACAGTCCGTACTTTGTCCAATATCCTCAGCATTTGTTCGTCTTGAGTGATTATATTTTTTAGGTTTTTATCACTATGATTATCTGGGACTTCGATGAACTGGTTAACCAGTTCCACTAACCGGTCGGGTGGAAATGGCTTTTGTAGGTAATCAACAGCTCCTTCTTTTATGACTTCAACCGCATCTTCCAAGTCAGGAAATCCTGTCATAATGATAACTGAAGTCTCTGGGTGGCGCTTTTTTAATTCTCTAAATAATTCAATACCATCCATGCCTGGCATTTTCACATCTGTAATAATAACCGAGAAAGAACGATTGGAAACTATGTCGATAGCTTCTTTAGCACTACTAGCAGTCATGGCGACATGATTGGCACGACGTAGTACTTCTAGAACTGCTCCGCGCATAAAATCTTCATCATCAACAATTAGGATTTGGCAGTCACTCATGTAGTACTCCAATTACTTAAAATTGAGCCTGTTTTGATACTGATTAAGGGCGCAAAACTGATTAACTTCACATTTGACCCACTTCAAAAACAGGTGGTTGGTTCTGGCGAGCATCGGTAGGTAACTCGATGTAAAAACGGGTGCCTCGACCTTCCTGGCTATCAACACGAATTCGACCAAAATGCGCCTCAATGACACGATTAACCGTGTGTAACCCCAAACCGGATCCTGATGGCTTAGAAGTGAAAAATGGGGTAAAAATCTTGTCCTGTATGTCCTGAGGGATGCCACAACCATCATCTTCAACGCAAAAAACTAAGAATTCCTTTTGTTCATCAATACTACCGGTTAAGGACAAATTACCTCCGTTAGGCATTGCTTGTATAGCGTTCAAAATGATATTCAAAAAAACCTGTTTAAGCTGTTCAAAATCACCATGGCAGACTAAGTGTTGGGTATAATTTTCAATTAGAACCACATTATTTTCCATCATAGCATGCTTAGTATAGATGATAACATCTCTCATCAATTCGACGATGTCGATAAACTGAAAACTCGGCTTAATTGGTCGAGCTAGAGAGAGTAGGTTATAGGTAATGGACTCCAAGGTATCCAATCCTCGGACTACAGAGTCTGCTAATTGCTTTCGGTCATCAGTTAGTTCCTGTTGCAGCATGCCTGCATACAAGCGAATTGCCCCTAGTGGATTTCGTAAATCATGAGCTACTTCAGCTGCCATTCGTCCTAGTTCCGCTAAGGCGGTCGAACGCCCTAATTGCTCTTCAAGTTCTACTCGCTCGGAGATGTCATTAATCATCTCTAGAGCTCCTAATATTTGACCATCCGATTGTTGAATCAAAACTGTGCTGATTTGTACTGGAATTGGCTCAGTTGTGCGTGCTGTTTTAATCGAGCCTTCAAACCTAACGTAAGCTTTTTTCGAGTTCAGCGTTTCCAGTAAAAGTGGCCGGTTACCAAAAACATCTGCGTAATGCTGACCTATGACCAGTTGTCCTTCTTTTTCCATCAATCGTTCGGCCGCTTGGTTGAAAAGATTGATATTACCTTCAAGATCAACTGCNACCACTGCTGCAGTCATACTTTCCAGCACACAGGCTAACTGGTTATGCAGGGCTTCCTTCTCCGTTAGGCTACGGCTCAGTTCTTGGTTAGTTCTTTCCAGTTCCTGATTGACATTTTCTAATCTTTTTTCTAGATCAGAATACGCGTCGGCCAATTTTTCACTTGCCGAATCAAATGATCGGAAAGCTTGAGAAAAGAAGTCAAGGAGGTCTCGGTCTAGATTTTCGGGAGTTGAGTCCATTTGTAAATACTGCTTCTAACCCACATAATACGACAGGATGGAAAGACACGTTACAGGCCTTCTTGCTATAGGAGCTAATCAGCCGGGGTAGGTAGCAATTTTACCACTCTGATTTGCATGAGACAAGTAGCATTACAGAATATATAGTGATTTAGCACACTTGAATCTCCAGTAATTGGGTAAGTATAATAATCTTGCCTGCAAAGATTCAGCCACTTTACGAATAAATTAAGGAGTCAATTTTAAAATGTCGAACGGGTCATATGATTTTCAACAAATAGAACAAAAGTGGCGAGACCACTGGCATCAAAACGACGTTTTTCGCACTTTGAATCCGGGAGATGTAGGTTTCGACACTGATAAGCCTAAGTGCTATATTTTAGATATGTTTCCCTACCCCAGTGGCTCCGGTCTCCACGTTGGCCATCCTAAAGGCTACATTGCAACTGACATTTATAGTCGATTTAAGCGAATGACGGGTCATAACGTCTTACATCCAATGGGTTTTGATAGTTTTGGTTTGCCTGCTGAACAGTATGCTATCGAGAATAATATCCATCCTGCTATAGTGACTGAGGATAACATTGATATCATACGTGGCCAACTACAATATTTAGGCTTAAGTTACGATTGGAAGCGAGAGATCGCCACCTCACGTCAAGATTTCTATCGTTGGACTCAGTGGATGTTTCAGAAATTCTTTGAAAGCTGGTTCGATTTTCAGCAACAAAAAGCGAGACCCATTGATGAATTAGTTCAACTATTTGAATCCGGCCAGTACCAAATCGAAGGTCACGATTGGAAAAATCTCTCGGCAGCAGAGAAATCAGAAATTTTGAACGAACATCGCATTGCTTATCAGAAAGAAGTAACTGTAAATTGGTGTCCAGGATTAGGAACTGTTTTATCCAATGAAGAAGTTACCAATGATGGAAAAAGCGAGCGAGGCAATTTCCCAGTTTTTCAAAGGCCACTCAAACAATGGATGATGCGGATTACGGCTTATGCTGATCGACTTCTATCTGATCTCGACTGTGATGATCTAGCTGATGGATCCGGTGGTCATTTTCAGATTGATTGGCCAGATCCAATCAAACTGATGCAAAAAAACTGGATTGGGAGAAGCGACGGAGCCTCGGTGCTTTTTGATATTCTAGATCCTGATACTGGAGAGAGTCGTGGAACTTTAGATGTTTTTACTACTCGCCCGGATACATTGTTTGGTGTAACTTTTATGGCTGTGGCACCAGAACACTATATTGTTAGCGAAGATAGTGGCCGTTGTCTAGTCCCATCAAATCATATCAAAGCTGTCCGTAAGTACATTTCTGAAGCAAAACTTGGAGCTAGTACTGCTGCAACGGTTAGCCCATCCACTGAAGCTGAAAAAACAGGTGTAAAAACAGGAATCTATGCCCGAAACCCCGTCAATGGAGAAAAAATACCCATTTTTGTCGCTGATTATGTGAGTATGGATTATGGTTCTGGTGCCATTATGGCTGTACCTGCGCATGACGAACGGGACTATGCTTTTGCCAAGAAATACGATCTACCTGTTATTATAGTGGTGGAAGAACCGAATGGAGCAGGTGGTGATCTTTGTTTCACCGGTAATGGTATATCCGTCAATTCAGGTGATTTGGAAACTAATCCTTTTGCCATTACGGGTTTGCCAACAAATGAAGCAAAATCCAAAATCATTTCGGCTTTAACAGAAAGTTTCCAAGGTCAAGCTTTTACCAACTACAAGTTACGTGATTGGATCTTCTCTCGTCAGCGTTATTGGGGAGAGCCATTTCCTATCGCCAGTAATTCATCAGGGGAAACAGTATCAGTCAATCCACCAGTACTACTCCCCGAGATGGATGATTTTCGACCTGCTACATCAGACGACCCTGACTTACCGGTACAGCCACCATTGGCCCGCGCTGAAGATTCATGGAGAGAAGTTGAATTGAACGGAAAAATACATGAGCGGGAGCTAAATGTGATGCCTCAGTGGGCCGGTTCATGTTGGTATTTTTTACGTTTCATTGATCCNACAAATGACGAAATGTTCTGTGAGAAATCAGCTGAGCAGTTCTTTATGCCGGTAGATCTCTACGTTGGTGGAGCTGAACACGCTGTTTTACACTTACTCTACTCCCGTTTTTGGCATAAAGTTTTGTTTGATTTAGGGGAGGTTTCGACTCCTGAGCCATTCAAGAAGCTATTTAATCAAGGTATGGTTACAGCGGATGCGTTCACTGATAGTAGGGGCGTCTATATCGATATTCGAGAAGTCAACTTTAAAAATGACATCCCATACCATAAAGAAACNGGTGAACAGTTAGANAGATTTAGTGGTAAGATGGGTAAGCGTTACAAAAACGGTTTGCCACCCGAAGAAATTGGCCGAGAATATGGTGTGGACACGTTACGTTTGTACGAAATGTATATGGGACCTTTGGAGGCAAGTGCACCATGGAGTATGGAGGGAATTCGCGGAATGCAACGTTACCTGCAGAGAGTCTGGCGAAATTTTGTCTCCATTGACGGTAATGCAAATGTGGGTGCTACTATGACTAGCGATCTCGAACGGTCAATGCACCAAACTATTATCAAGGTAACTGGAGATTTGGAAAACCTGCGCTTTAATACTGCGATTGCAACTCTGATAGAACTGAACAATAGATTGGTTCAGCTATCGTTTATTCCCGAAGAAATAGCGAGAACTTACCTCTTACTATTGACTCCATTCGCTCCCCACTTGGCTGAAGAACTTTGGCAAATTTGCCGATTTGGGCCGGANCTAGCCTCAACGCAAAATTTTCCCATTGGGGATGAAGAAAAAGCAATAGAAAATGAGATCACATTACCAGTTCAAATTATGGGTAAGATGCGAGGAACTATTTCCGTTTCTCCTGATGCAACAGAAGNACAGGTTCAAAGTGTAGCTCAAAGTGAACCCAAAATTGCTAAGTACTTGGAAGGGAAAAAAATACGCAAAGTGATTGTGGTTCCCAAACGAATTATAAACTTTATCGTTTCCTAAAAAATGTTAGAGTGTAGTCTGGGTCGATCCANAGNGACTACAGAAGTTGCCAGCGTGATCGNATCAACAAAACCCTATAACCTGCTGCTTCTCAGAANATTGTCAACTCAAANACATGAAGNAATGAAGTTTGTTTTTAATTCCAGGCAGGCGTTTGNTTNTTNAAGTCAGAAGTTGGAGAAAGTATCAGAAAACGGATCAATCTATTGACCACAACAATGTCTTTGACTTGTGTCAAAAACATTGTTNTGATGTCTAATCCACTTGGACAAAAACTTGTTTACTGATTACGGTTGACGTTGTTCAAATCTTCGAAGGAACGCACCAATCGTTGTTTAAAGGTTAATTCACCCTCTCGGATCCAAACACGCGGGTCATAGTATTTTTTGTTGGGTTTATCNTCTCCTTCCGGATTTCCTATCTGTGCCTGTAGATAGTCAGTCTTTTGACTGAAATAATCACGGATACCTGTAGTAAACCCCCACTGTAGGTCGGTATCAATGTTCATTTTGATGACGCCGTATGATATCGCTTCTCGAATCTCATCCACTGTCGATCCAGACCCGCCATGAAACACGAAGTTAATTGGTTTTTGCTCAGTATTGTACTGCTCATGTACATATTTTTGCGAATTGTCTAAGATAACAGGTGTCAATTTGACATTACCCGGTTTATACACACCGTGTACGTTACCGAAGGCTGCCGCCACTGTGAACTGATCACTGATTTTCATTAATTCGCCATAAGCATATCCAACTTCTTCTGGCTGCGTGTACAACTTACTACTATCTACATCTGTATTATCTACTCCATCCTCTTCGCCACCTGTAATGCCCAACTCGATTTCCAGAGTCATCCCAATCTTGCTCATACGCTCTAAGTACTGCTTACAAGTTTCAATATTTTCTTCAATAGGCTCTTCGGATAGATCAATCATATGTGATGAATATAGAGGCTTTCCATGAACTTGGTAAAACGCTTCTCCTGCTTTCAACAATCCATCAACCCATGGCAAAGCTTCTCGAGGGCAGTGGTCAGTATGCAAAATGACACTAGCACCATAAACTTCTGCCAATTGGTGAACGTGCATCGCTCCAGAAATGCCACCAGCAATAATCGCTTTTTGATTTTCGTTACTTAGTCCTTTTCCAGAAAAAAACTGGCACCCACCGCTGGAAAATTGGATGATGACCGGTGAATTTAACTCCACCGCGGTTTCTAGAACCGCATTCACAGTACTTGTGTTAGCAACATTGACTGCAGGCAAAGCGTACAGGTTGGCTTTAGCATCACTAAAAACAGCTTGTGTTTGTTGCCCCGTGATGACAGTTTTTTCGAATTTGGACATGGTCTTAATCTCCAAAAGAATTGTTGTATTTTGTTTATAAATAGCCTGAGAAAGTGTCTCTAGTGCTGACGTTCGATAATAAATCGAATAAGGTTAGAAAAGATGGATTTCGCTATTAAGGCGGAAGGACTATCTAAGTGAGCAAAGTGCTCTTGAAACCCACGCTGAGCCTGATCGGCTAGCGATTTTGCTCGCTGTTGCGCATAATCAATAGAACCATAAGACTTCATCAAATCCAAAACATGTTGGACTTCATTTTTGGTCTTAGCTTCTCTAGGTTTTCCCATAATCTTTATCAAGTCTTGACTCTGGGCTTGTGTACAAGCATCAAAAAGATGAATTAAGATGAGCGTCCGTTTACCTTCTTCAATGTCTCCTCCGATTTCTTTCCCATAGACATCCTCTTGACCAATTAGGTTCAAAACATCATCCTGTATCTGAAAAGCTACACCTAAATTCATACCAATTTCAATAAAAGCGTCCAATTCATTGGTTTTTGCGCCACCAATCAAAGCCCCCAGACGACAGGGAGTAATACAAGTATACCAAGCGGTCTTTTGTACACACATTTGCCAATAGTCTTGCTCAGTCTGATCCCATGCATTATTCTCTACCCAACTCAATTCTATATGTTGTCCTTCCACGACTCGGTTACTGAGATCTATAAATTCTGACAAAATCTGGAAGGTAAGTTCATATCCAAGGGTTCTTTGATTTTGAATTAGCATCTCCCACATTTTACAATGCAGACCATCACCAACATTAATAGCTAGAGGAATTCCGTATGTCTGGTGTAAGCAGGGTACGCCACGGCGTAAAATTGATTCATCTTCTATATCGTCGTGAATTAACAACCAACTCTGGAGCAATTCGAGAGCCACAGCCGTGTCGAGGGCCTTCTCAGCTTTTGCTCCCCAAGTTTCGCACATTAGCAAACACAACGCTGGTCTAATACGCTTGCCTGCCCGAGTTGGATAATCCATCATCATACGATAGAACTTCTCGACCTCTGCAGAGGAATGATTCGTAGGCAAGAAATTAATAATACGATCGCCAACCTGAGATTGTGTTTCTTGTAGATAATCTAGGGCTAATTGAAACATGAATATTTGATGGTTAGAAGTCAAAAAAGTGAATGATCATTATTCAGAGATTTAATCATCATCTTTGGGTGGTGGTTTAAAGAGGACCTTCAATACATAAGCTAAGTCTTTTCTTATTTGTCTTAGTTCCTTAACTATGAATATGGTAACTGAAAGAAGAGACGATCCTATGGTAGTTAGAGACGAAATGCGTGAGAGTGGTGATTGTTTAGCTTTTAAGACAGCTAGTTGTCGGTCATGCCGATTAACTCGCATTCGGTAAGTTCTTTTAGCAAAGGGTTCTTTCGTATGTATAGGTTTGAGATCATCGCTATATAGCCGACGATGACACTTAACACACTTAACTTTTCCAAAAGGGCTTTTATGTGCACAGTCAGGGCACTTAGTTGGATGGTAAAACATCTAAAAACCTATCGGTTCACTCCCAANGATNTTTTAAATCTTATCATGTTTTCCATACAGACTGCAAATTTAGCAAAACTTACTTTAAACNGCCTTTATCTTGTTCAAGTTGAATCNATCTGATATAGTGATTCGGATATGCGCGANCTATTGCTAACTTTTTTACTGATTTGTGTGACGGCTATATGGGGTAGTACTTTTGTCGTTGTTCAAGATGCTATTGAGAAATATCCGGTGATTCCGTTTTTAGCTATCCGTTTTATCGTAGCCACGATCACGTTAGCGAGTGTCTCNGGCCGACAGGTGATGACTTGGTGGAACTCACTTANTGCTGGNACTGGCATTGGTTTAGTCNTAGCCTTAGGTTATTTGTTTCAAACACTTGGCCTGCGTTACACTACACCAACTAAGTCAGGCCTGATTACTGGTCTCTGTGTTGTCCTAGTCCCACTATGCGACTTCCTGTGTTTTCGTTTAACTCCTAATAAAGTAAATTTAGGGGTCCTAGGTGTTAGCGCGGTAGGAATGGTATTATTGACAGGATTTAGCCCAACCGGACTTGGATTAGGAGACACCTTGACATTNGCCTGCGCCATTTGTTTTGGTTTGCATATTTCACTTTTGTCCTATTATGCGAAGAAACATAACGTCCGTGTGCTAGCACTGGGGCAGATGGCAGCAGCTGGCGTTTTGTTTTCAATACTTTGGCTTCTACGGCCAACTCCCTTACCAAACAGCCAGAATGTTTGGTTGGCTATTCTGGTAACGGGCACTTTAGCCTCGGCTGTCGGTTTTACCATTCAGTCTTACGTACAACAACGACTATCTTCAATTCGTACTGCTGTTATTTTAACTACTGAACCTGTTTTTGCGGCTATTTTTGGTTACTGGCTAGCAGGTGATCGACTTTCCACCATCCAGCTAGCAGGAGGTTGTTTAATAGTAGGAGCGATGTTAGCNTCTGAGTTGTTACNGAGTAACGAAAGCTAGAAATGATCGTAATNGCTAGCTATTCTCCCTCGATCAATTCTCCACCTTTTTTCAAAAATGCTATGGCGCTACGACTGACCTCAATCTTTACACCTTCCGAAATAATCAGCATAATACTTTTCTCATTGGCNGACGAAATACGACCGTGTACACCACCCTGTGTCACCACCTCGTCTCCCTTGCTCAGATTTTCTAACATCTGTTGATGCTTTTTTCTTTTTACACTTTCCGGTCGAATAATCAAAAGATACATGATCAGAAAGATCGCAATGAAAGGTACAAACTGGACGAGCATTGTCGGTTCCATCGTATAGTTCCTTATTTCTCGGTTTACACTGACTATGAAGTAACNGCCCACAATTTTAACTAACCTCTGGAAAAATAGCAAGCCTTAGCANTATCNCTAGCTAATCAGGCATAATGGATAAAGAAATAGACTAAAGGNAACTTCTATGATTTCAAGTTCTCCTTCTTTTATTCAATGGAACAACTAGTTTTTCTGGCCTAATGGTGTAAGTTGGCGCATTGGCTTAGATTGTGAAGAAGGTGCAAGTCAATGAGTTACGACTGAAAGAAATTTGCAAAGTCCAAAAACGAATTGTACTCTCGAAAACAAAGTTAAGGAGTAGTCATGCGCCNCCCAGTTGTATAGACTATACTGTACAANTCAACGCTCGACTTCATGANATTAACCNTCCNACTACTATCTTTCTTGTTTTGGCTACTTAAAAATAAATCTACGAAAATAATTGAAGGAGTAAGAATGATACCTGAAATTACCCTATCATCCGGGTCAAAGATGCCCGTACTTGGTCTGGGAACTTGGCAACTCAGAGGCGACATTTGTAGATCAGTAATTAAAATGGCTTATCAGCTTGGTTACCGCCACTTTGATACCGCTTGGTTCTATAATAATCAAGAGGAAATCGGTCAANCATTTAAAGAAATACGAGTAAGCCGATCCGACATTTTTGTGACTAGCAAAATTTGGCGAGACTCGCTCCGAGCACCTGAGGTCTANAAACAATTCCAAGATTGTCTTGANCAGCTACAAATGGATTATATTGATCTACTACTGATTCATTGGCCTAANCCAGAAGTACATTTGGAAGAAACACTAGGTGCCTTTACTGAACTATACCAAAAAGGAAAAATAAAAAGTCTTGGGGTTAGTAATTTTGATATTGAATTGATCGAGAAGGCCAAGTCGATTGCCCCCATTAGCGTCAATCAGATTCGGTGCCATATCGGGCATCGACCTTCGGGGCTAATCAAATACTGCCAACAGAATAAAATAGCTATTACAGCCTACAGCCCTTTAGCTAAAAGGGAATTATTCAACTATTCTATGGTACAGGAAATTGCTAATGAGCTTAGTCGAACATCGGCCCAAGTAGCTCTGCGCTGGTTAGTTCAGCAAGAAGTCTTAGTCATTCCCAAGGCTAGTTCAAAGCAGCATTTGCAAGCCAACCTCGGTATTTTTGACTGGGACTTGACTTCTACCCAAGTAGCCCAGCTAAACCAGATTGAATAAAAACTAAATTCGGCAGTGGAAGGACTTACCAAGAGAGGTGTAGTTAATAGTTAATTACGTCGTTCAACACCGGTTGATCGACACAAGTTATCGATGCCAGTGATTTTAGGATTAATATCTATCGCAGTTTCGACCATTCGGCGGGCATCTTGGGTCATACGACGGTCAAGATAAAATTCGGCCAACTTTTTGTAGATCCAACCCAAATCACGCTTTGACAACTTCAATTTTTGGATTTTCTCCAAGTAGACGGGAATGTCCTCTAGAGTCCGTGGTTTAATAAGAGCTTCGATGTAAATTTCAGACAAACGATCATTGATTTCATCGATAAAATGATAAAAGAAAGGCGTTTCTTGCTCATCGTCGATTAGCTTTTGATAAAGTTCTATTGCTTTCTCGAATAAGCCGTTAGTTTGGTAAGCTTCGGCTAGTAAAAATTCGCAGTCACGACTATCACCATAACCAAGAAAATCGTCAATCAAAAAACCTTGGTTATCGTCGCTTAAGTCCTCATAAATTTGAATTCCTTCGTCTAAATTGCGATTTAGTAGCTCTTGGAACATCAGTTCGCACTGTTTTTGATCTGCTTGCGTTCGCCGTAAACGCTCGAGATAAGAATTAGGGAACTCGGCTCTTGGGCGCTGGCGGGTTAGATCGTAGCGAACACGGCGTTGCTCATCGCTTAAGACCTGATAGGCAGTGGTAATTCTTCGAAACATTTGTTCAGAAGATGTCTCACGCCCAGGGTTTTTATCAGGATGATATTGTTTAGCAAGTTTTCGAAAGGCTTGCTTGATATCTTCAACACTGGCTTCAGGTTCAACTTGTAAGGTTTGGTAATGGTCTAAAATCTGATTCATCATGTTGACTTAATTTTTTACCATCTTCAAAATCGAGATGAATGGACATAAATTTCACACAATTGACAGCCATTTGTCAAGTCTGATTTGCCATTTGACAAAATCGGGAAAAGAACGAAAAATTCGTTACCTAGCGGGTTTATTCGTATTGCTGAGATGATATCGAAGTGTGACACCATCAGGAGTTTAAAATCAAATATCAAATTTACAATCTAGTAACTTGGTAATTCGCATATAATTAATTCGAAGGTTCGGAAAAATAGACAGAAAGTCAAACCCATCATTTGGGACTTAATCAATTTCTTGGATGATAAGACATATAATCAGTAGAAATTATGTGTTTAGATCCCTGCAATAGAGCAATTCGAACGATTCAGATTTTTGAAGACCCGTCGAAAACTATTCTTCTACAGAAGTTGAAGACAGTAAAGTCTTAATGAAAATTGCCAAAAAAACTACTGTTTTAGAGATTTATAGGGGCTGGATCTTGCATGTCTAACAAGTTATTGTAACCATTAATTATAAGAACGCTAAACAGCAAAACACGNAATATCATTGCTTTGATCAAATGAGGGGGGCNGCAATNTTGTCTGTTNTATAGAAGATGAACAGCTAATACTTTTATGTTAACATTCCTTTTCCAAAATTATCTACACACCCGGTGAATCGTCGAAATCGAGGTCGAATTTGTTGCTGACAACTTCCGGATGGAAGAGCGGCGAATCAGCTTCAACTAGTCGACCATCTCGTAGTAAAATTTGATTAGGTGTTGTTGGGTTAACTCGCTTTCGATATCGTTTAGCTAGCAATCGGCTATCCTGATGACGAATAGCTTCGACTCGGTCAAAGTCAAAATCTTCCAAAACGTCAGATCTTAGCTGAATCAGTTCATCAGGAATTTGCACCTCCAGAAGTAAATTATGTTGCTCATCAGGATCTTCAACCAAATCAAATGCAAGGTCATCNTTACCGCGGAAAGCAANGTATTTATATCTTTCAGACCTAATCATTCGAAACTCAGTACCTAAACCCCAGCGAGGCACCAACGATTCAGTAATGACTCCGGAGCGTTGCGTCAACTGNCTTGGCGACTGCTGCTGGCCAGTTATAACNGAAGANAGATCAACTCCATCCAACNCCTCTGGTGGTTCGATATTAGATAATCCACATATAGTTGGAAAAATATCAGCCAGCGAAACAGGATTTTGAATAGTTTGTGAGGAGAGGGTTCCTTTTCGGTGATTGGGTAGAGAAATGATAAAAGGAACACGAGTCGAAGCTTCNTGCCAAGTGTTTTTCCACCATAANCCATGCTCACCACACAGTTCTCCGTGGTCTGAAGTATAAATGATAACTGTATTATCTAGGAATCCACTGTGTTCTAATAGCACTAAGAAGTCGCCCAACATCTCATCCAAGAAGTCAACAGAAGCAAAATAAGCTGCTCTAGCCTTCATTTCTTCNGCAGGGCTAATGGCTTCTGTCTGAAANCCTTTAATAGCGCCTAAAGTCATTGGGTGGTTAATTGTATCTCCACTCCGTCCGATACGAGGTCGAGTTACCAAAGTTGGCTGGTTAGTTTGAAAATCATAGTAGCGTTCCAAATAACGACGAGGTGCTGTCAAGGGGAAATGTGGTCGACTGAAAGAAGTATACAATAGCCAAGGACGATCAGCAGATATATGATGGTTTTCTCGCAACCATGATATCGATTCGCGGATGATCATATTCTCTTGTAATAAAGACTCAGGGATCTCACTCAATCCTGCATCAGCCGTTCGAGAACGCATAGTCATCCCAGCAGAATTTTGTGAGTTATGGCGACTTAATGGATCATACTGGTGTGAGCACATACCACCGAAATCGCCATAAGGCCTTGCGCTAAATCCTGCATGCTGGAGAGAGCCACCAAGGTGCATCTTACCAACTGTGGCCGTTTGATAACTATTAGATTGAAAGTGTGAGCCCCAAGTCGGAAGTTCAGGAGACAAGATTGACTCATTCGTCCAAGCACCACACCGATGAGCGTGGCGGCCAGTTAGCATAGCAATACGGGAAGGTGAGCATAGTGGAAACTGGCAGTAAGCTTTGTCAAAGGTAATGCCTTTTTTAGCTAACTGGTCTAGTGTTGGTGTCTGACAAGGCTCACCTCCGTTTGCTTGGCTTCGGTGTGATAGAAATCGGTAGGAGTGTTCGTCGCTGTGTAGAACCAAGATATTAGGTTGGTTGAGCATAAAATTACGCCTTAGATAGGTTAGCTAAGTTAGAAAACAAATTAACAATCTAACAAGAATTAGACGGTTTTTATATGATAGTTTATTTTATTCCAAGATTAACAAGTGCGTGTTTCACTCAAGGAGTCCACAAATTCCATTCAGCTGAATGAGACCACCGCTCGCATAATCGACATGTACATAAATAACGAAATGCGAATCGAGGAATGGAGCTGGTATTGGCCGTGCCAGCATGGGCAAACATATGCTGAAAAAATAATACATCACCTCGTTTAGGTTGTAGCTCGACCGCGCCTCCCAGATTTAGCGTATTTAGATCATTATGTAGGTCGATAAGATAGTGATATTTTTCCTTGTCTGATTCAGCTAAAGCACGGATTTTGTGATGAGATTTGGGCCAAACCATTGTACCTCCACCCTTATCTGCAGTATCACTAAGAAAAGTTAACACCACCATTCTCAGTGGTCCCGGAAGTGATTTTCGGTATTTTTTCCCTCCTAACTCAATCCCATCAATATGAGCTTTACCACACCACCACGTTGGAGATGGAAAAACATTGATGGTATTAATACCACTTGGATAGTGTGTAGCTACGGAGGGGTCGCTAGTCAGTTGAGAACTAGCTTGCATAAACTCAGGGGTACAACAGGCTAAAAGATCGGAGTCAGTCGTAGTGATGTCAATCAAGTTTCGGTAAGACTGTACGTTGGCCCATTTTGGAACAGTTTCCCAAGATTCTGGTTGATCTGGTTGCATTTCTAATAGCGACCACAATTTGTCCCTAGCCTTTTTTGAAACTTGATCGGGAATCAAATCTTCAGCTAGTAGATATCCTTGTTCTTGATATTCGTCGATCTGTCTGGGGGTTAGCATATTTTTAATTAACAGTTATTAGGCACTTAGTCTCTTGGCTTTCTTTGTACCCATAACGTATAGCTTTTGTTCTGACAGAGTGAACTCCTTTATTTAAACGAATTGGCCCGGTGACTAGCATCCAATGTGGATTNTGTTCGGTTGCCTTTTCGTCAATCGTATAGACCATAGAAGCTCCTTCCGTCGCACAATAAAAATTGATCATAGTTGGGGATTGTAGATTAGCTGTTTCGGTTGTAATCCTTTTCTGGCCTCGATTGTTCGGTGAATTGGGAACCAACCAGACCATACTGGTTTGAGGTTGCTCATTATTAGGCCAAAACCGGCGCTTTAATTCTGATTCTGGTGTACCTCCTAAATCTTTCGTTTCTGATTGCCAATTATCTAATTCATTTCGTAACTGCCCCAACTTATCCTGATAATTTTCATCCTGAGCCAAATTATTGAGATGATGTGGATCGACCTGACAGTCGTATAGTTCCTCTGCCGGTCTTATTGCACTCAGCCAAAGTTTTTGATTTGGGCTCAGTTGATCTTCAGCCTGTAGGCGGAGTAAATCTTGCATGATCGGAGAATTATTACGATATGGAATCCACTGTACATATGGTTGATTTGTATAGTAATTACGCACATAACGAAAGTGGTGGTCTCTTATTGAACGTACCATATCGTAAGATTCATCAAACCGATCTCGGTGCGAAAATACAAATTTTCTCTGACTTCCTGCTCTGGAACCTAAAAACGCATTACCTTGCATCCAGACTGGTATGTCTAGCCCAGCTATCGATAGTACTGTTGGTGCAAAATCGATGGAACTAATCAAGCTATTGTCAACACTTCCCGCTTGAATATGATTGGGCCACTTGATAATCATTGGGATTCGAGTCCCTGAATCGTATGGCCATCTTTTCCCACGAGGTAGACCGTCCCCATGGTCGCTCCAGAAAAAGATCACCGTATTATCGGTTAAACTAGCTTCCTCCAACTCCTGTAGCCGTTGGCCCACCCTAACATCCATAAGGTGAATCTGGTCATATAAACGAGCAATAGCCTGTCGCACAATCGGAGTATCGGGATAATAAGGAGGTATAGTTACTAAATCAGGGTCGGTTTGGCTTGGTATTTGCCAAGTCTTACTCTCATGTGTTTGTGTGTCATTGAAAACAGCGAAAAAAGGCTGGTGTTCCCGCGGCCGATTTCGCCAATGTGCGTTTGGACTAGATTCATCCCAAGCACTAATGAGGACTTGAAATTGGTAATCCGTTTTAGAATTATTAGTACAATAATAACCAGATGATCTTAAAAATTCGGTGAAGGATTTAACATAAGGCGGGGGGCAACTTTGGTATGGTGTTGGAAGTTCTTGAGTCCGCCCCTTATGACTGGTACGCATGTTGTGAGTACCAATACTAGTTGGATACATACCTGTGATAATCCCTGAACGAACCGGCGCGCAAACAGGAGAGGTAGTGAAGACATTATCAAATCGAACTCCTTCCATTGCCAACCTATCGAGATTAGGGGTGTCTGCCACTAAGTCTCCATAACAGCCTAAACGAGGGCTGAGATCTTCAGTAGAAAGCCATAAGATATTAGGGCGGTTTCGGGCTACTTTTGAATTACTAGAACTTGCGATGGCTGTCGATGATTGTAACTGACCAGTGGAAAGACTAGTGAAAGCTGCAACCGTAAATTGTAGAAATTGCTGTCGATTCATCACCTTACTAGAATAAATTAGAAATTCTGGTAATTCTCGGGAGTCCAGCTAGGCACAGGATAGCCAGGAGGCCAATGGTCGTGGCCTACTTTCCGGTTAAAGTCAGATCTACTTCCACACAACCAGTAGTACATTTCGGCGGCATCGAACCAATTCCTATGCTGCTGTTGATGGGTTGGGTGCTGAAACTTGGTATTTTGAGGCTGGCCTGACTCAAAGTTAGGATCGGAAATCCAATCCCGTTGGGGTGGAGTCATTCGCCAGTAAATATATTTCAGCATGTTTCGCCAGCCAATAGCGGTTGATTTAGAACGGCGGTGCCAAATCGAATAGGCGGTAATAAAAATCGAACCAGCAGGTGCTGCAGTCAATTCTGCACCACGAATGGTACCATAGTGGCCCATCCAGCTTTGTAAAGAAAAGAAAAAATGTGAGCCAGGTAAAACTTCGGTTGGTCCCATTTCAGGTGGTGTATCTTGTGGGTAGTAAAATACCTGCAGATGGTTAACTGCGGGGCCGTATCGTGAGCCTCCATCTCGGTGCCAGCTTTGGGATTCCATTGGACACTTAACTCGATGGTTAGGTAATTTGATAGGCAATGCAAAGTTAGCACCCAATAAAGAACGAACTGCTCCGGCTGCTTGAGGATTGTGGAAAACAGCTTCAATAAACCAGTCCTCGTTGAGCAATGAGTGATGCCCGTTTTTATCAATATAGTCAGTAGTCCGTCGGTTTATAGCATCGTCTACTACACTTTCTAGCATGAGGTAACCAGTTTTGCAGAAATTAAAAACGTCAGTATCATTGAGTGTTGGAGAACAATCATAGGTTCGAGTCTGGATCATAAACTAACCCCATATTTTTCTAGAATGAATTCACAGCCAAGTCCGTAAGTCCGAGATTCGTCCATCATCAAAGAAGTATTAGGAAATTGGATTATGCGCCAACCATCCTGTATCGCTTCCAATGGTGTTTGGTAAATAAAGGGTAGTTCTGGTTCAACGATCTTTCCTGCAATTAACATTGACATACCATGTATATTAGATGTGAGTGCAGTATTACTAGTTTGAATATAGAGCAGGTTTTGTTGAAGGTCGGAGCGATCCGTTTGGGATTCCACTTTTGTTTGTGGGTTTACTAATTTCCCTTCCGAAGCGATGTCGGTCCAGTCGAAGACAACTGCTAACCGATTGTTACGTTTGTGCAGNAAATCTTGATAGGCATTTTGTGCATCCGCGGGATGATATTTGGTGTAAATGTTAGAAACACTTACTCGGCCTTCCTGCAACCAGCGCAAGGCCCCAGCATAGTTCTCGAATAGGCTGTTGTGTTTAAAATCTTGCGGGTGGTGAGGTAATTCCCATTCCCAACCGCTCCGAATGTGGGCATAGTTGAAAAATATGGCATTGTGTAGTGCATGTAAAGACAAATCAGTAAATTTTCGCCAAGGTGTAGCAATGCAGACGACCTCACCTCCCTTACGAATGGCTAATGCAGCATCTAGCAAGGCTTGTTCGTGTCCTGAGCATTCAATGGCGAGTGGAAATTGACCGTATAATTCGTCTGATTCAACAGGTACTTGCGTGAGTATATTGTCAAGACCTTCTGTCATTGCTATTTGTCGGCGAGCTTCGACAGGATCACAGGCATAGACTTGATAGCCAGCAGCAAGGAAGTTTTTGGCGGCTAAGTGCCCAACCAGACCTAGACCACTGACTAAAACTTTAGCTGGAGGGCGTGCTGACGTTGTAGTCAGTGTGGTCATACTAACGCCCATTATACGAGCAAAAACAGCCAGCTCAGCTGATAGCCCAGCCGGTAATAAAACAACATTCTTAGCTGATTGCCTTTGGTAGGAACTGTGCGACCCAGAAGCAAAAACGATATCACCAACTTTTAGCCCCGAAACTTCCGCTCCGACCTGATCCAGCCGAAAAACGGCAGCATATCCAACTTGTTTGGGAAAGCTAGACTCAGTCAAGTAGGCTGAGTTGAGCTCTGTACCTGTACTGATCAAGGTCGCTAACGTCTGGCCAGCGATTTCATCAGGTGCAAGTGGACGAGTTAAATCAATCTCACTCTGTAGTAATTCAGCTTTTTGATGATTCGTGATTGCTATAGTATAGACTTTATTACTATCGTAGCTACTTGTTGGTTTGAGCATCCATCCCCCTATTGTATTGAATCAGAATTACTAAAAAACTCACCAAATTTTCAAGTTTATAAAACTTTTTCTCATTACGTTTCGACGGGGATATAAGTTTCTGATGGTGTTGGCCTTTTTCATAAGTCCGGCAATCATAGATACAGTAGTTGTAGCTTACACCTAATTTAAACTTCAACTATCATTCAGGCTAGTGATTTGTAATAAGTATCGTTGGGCTGGTGGCATTCTCTCATACAAAGATGAAGTTAAGAAATCCTGCTGTATGAATTGCTGTTGCTCGTGACGTAAACAATAGGATAAATGAGCAACTCGTCTCCTTGCGCCACTGACATTGAGTGTCCCCCCATGCCAAGTGTGAGCATTCAGAATGACTATACTGCCCGCTGGCGCGATGACATAAACTTCGTCTTGATGAGCTTCTAGCGGGTTGTTCATGACATCTTCAGGTCGTAAACCTGACCGGTGTGAACCAGGAACAACCCTAGCTGCTCCGTTATCCGATGTAAAAGGGTCGAATAGAATCAAGGAATTGACAATATGGTAATCACCCATCTTAACAGCTCTACCGTAGTCGCTATGAAGCCTTTGGTGACCGAATCCAGGTGAAGCGTCTCGAATATTAAAACCGTGTACTTTGAAGGACGGCTGCAAGAGATGAAAGGCCGTTGCTAATAACGGTTTAATATAAAGGCAATCATCAAATTCTGCTGTTTTATTTAGACCATTCGACAGCCTTGGAGCTCCAAGTTCAGTATGGACCTCCCAACCACCACGTTTTCCTTCAACTTGCTGAATTTGGTCGAACCGATTTCTCATTCTGGAACACGATTCTTCGCTCAATATACCTTCAACAATAAAAAAACCATCTTCGTCTAACGCTTGCCTCTGGCAGGTTGTAAGTGTATGTTTGTCTACACCAAGTTCCACTAATGCTTGCTTGGTATCCACTTATAATTTTGATTGACTGTCGTCAGTAGTTTGACTGGTATTAGTAGAATATTCTTGTATCGAACTTTGCACTTTTTCTTGCTGAATTAAGAGGATAGCTTCTTGTAATTGCCGATCATTTTCACGATCGATCAGCTGGTATATACCCACGTTATCGTTAAATATTCGCTCGGCTTCCAATTTGACGAGCTCTTCGCTTAACTCAATTTCATTTTCGGCTAATTTTTGCATTAGATCTGGCATTTTCGAGACAAAAGGAGAAAAGTTTTTGGGAATACTACCCAATGACTTCTCTTCTTCTTCGATCCAATTGATGACAAAATTGTTAACATATCTACCCAAACGCATCTTCTGACGCATTTGAGCTACGTCGGTCTCTAATTGAAGTGGTGTGACTTTGATATGTGGTTCGATACCTTTTTTGTTAATAGAGACATCGTTAGGTGTATAGTAAGTCGAGATGGTTAGTGAAACTGCACCACCGCTTTCTAGAGAGAACCGCTGTTGTACAACCCCTTTACCATAGGTTTTTTCGCCGACTAGTAGAGCTCGCTTATGATCTTTCAAAGCTCCGGCCACGATCTCTGAACCACTAGCACTATATTCGTTGATTAGTACAATGACATCAACGTTTAGTGGACAGATTGTGCGCGAACTCGCCAGATGCTCTCGATTGAATTGTGCGAGTCTTCCCTTTGTAGAAACGATCAGACCGCCAGAAAGAAAAGCATCTGTAACAGAATTAGCGGAAACCAGTAAGCCACCGGGATTATATCGCAGATCTAAGATCAGCGATTTCACGTCTTTAATTTTCCCATTGGGGAAGAATTCTTGCATAGCTTGACGGAATTCTTTATCGGTTAGGCCTGTAAAACGGTTGAGGCGCATATAACCAATTGACCCATCGATAATGGTCTGTTCAACACTACTAATCTTAATCTCGGCTCGAGTTAAAGTTACATCGAAAGGTTCCTTAACACTTCGCCTTTGAATGGTTATAGTAATATCGGTACCAATTTCACCCCGAATTTTAGTAACAATATCATTGAGTGTAACGCCGGTTGTCCCACCGATACTGACGGGGTCTCCTTCGACTTTGACAATATAGTCACCCGCGTGAAGCCCAGCTCGCATAGCCGGTGTATTCGGTAATGGTCGTGCAATCTTAACTAGTCCACTGTCTTCGTATATAGTGATGCCTAATCCACCAAATTTACCTCGAATTAACGTTTCTTGCTCATACTGTTGTTCCTGTGGCGATTGATAAAATGAGTAAGGATCGCCAAGAGCAGACAAAGCTCCTTGAATCGCACCTTCATACAATTTTTCACGATCTACGTCCTCGTAAAAGTTTTTCTCTGCCAGTCTTACTGTCTCATCAAGCGTTCGGATCATACTCATGGTGGTTCGTTTTTTGAATCTTTGGCTGACAGCTTCTCGCCCACCAAAGCTAAAAAACATAGACACAGAAACAACCACTACGCTCAGTGCCAGCAGCGGAAAGGCTTTCTTTTTCAAATAAGTTCCCATACGATCCCTCTAGAGTTTAATGTTGCTCATCTGCTAGACTGACGCTTGAACACCAACGTCGGTTTGAGCCTCTGCCACCAAACAGTCTAACATATTTGGTCTTAGGCTGCATTATTGGAATGTGAATCTTGATCGGACTCGTCTGGCGGCCTGATTTTCCATCGATTATGTATCCATAGCCATTGATCTGGGTACTGGCGAATATAAGTTTCCAAAAGACTCAACATTTTCTGTGTATTGAACTGAATATCACTTTCGTAGTCATTCGTAATTCGCAGACTAGTTGGTGGGTGTACATAGATCTTATGCTTTCCGTTTGGTTGTCGAATGGCAATGGAAAATAAAATAGGGCTACCTGTTTTGATTGCCAAAGCAATTGGTCCTTTTACAGCATAAACGGGTTTGCCAAAAAACTCGACGAATACACCCGCGTTGGCGGCATTCTGATCAGCCAAAAAGCCGACAATTTCATTTTTTTTTAAGGATCGAAGTGTCTCACGAATAGCTCGTTTTTGTGGAATGATTTCGGTGCTCAATTGCTGTCGATAAGACCATACCCAATCGCTGAGTAAACGATTTTTGAGACGGAACGCAATGGCTTTGACACGGTTGGGAAAACGGGCGCCATATGCTAAGGAAAGTATCTCCCAATTACCAAAGTGAGGCAAAAACAGAATGACACCCTTCTTTTTTTGAAGTGCTGCCATTAGGTGTTTTTCGCCTTCCATTTCCACTGATTTCCACAAACTTCGAGCAGTGAAGATGGGAAATCGCAAAAACTCGATTACAGTTTGACCGAGTTGACGAAAGTTACTCCGGCAAATCCAGTCAATTTCAACTGCTGACAAATCGTCAGAGAAGGCTGAAGCCAAATTTGACTTCGCAATAACACGGCGTTGCTTGAATAAATAATATGCTAGCCAACCTAGCCAGTGGCCTAAGCCGATTGCTGTCGCAGGCGAAACTCTTTGAGCCAGATAGGAAAGGAGTCGAAGACTATGAAAAATGAGCCAATGGGAACAGTTACGCCAGATCGTCGGCTTTTCTCGCCAGTTGAAAATCAAGTTCACTAATTCCATCGACATCATGAGTTATTAAGTCGATCGATACCTTATTGTAGATATTAGACCATTCAGGATGGTGATTCATAGACTCGGCTGCCAGTGCCAGTTGAGCCATGAAACCGAAGGCTTCGATAAAAGAGGAGAATTGAAATGTCTTGTGCAGTTTGCAACTTCGTATACACCAACCATCAAGTTGAGATAACCGAGATTGAACCTGATCAGCGGTTAATTTTCCTCGTGTCACAACACCACTCCAAACTAAGTATTAATAACATTTTCCTGACGTAACCTTTCTCCCTAGGCTCCGGCTCTAGCCTAAANCTATTGTATTACGAGTTTGATTTTAAGTCAAGCCAAAAGCTAGGCCGTAACTGGATACCTAATACTATCAATGCTAATATAGTGTTGCTTGTAATTGAATGACAATTTTAAGTGAGAGGTTTAAGAAATGAAAAAAATTGGTTTTATTGGTGTTGGTAATATGGGTGGGCGAATGGCCAAAAATATTCTAGAGGCTGGTTACGAACTTACAGCTTTTGATGTCCGAAGTGAACCAGTTGAAGATTTAGTTAAGTTGGGTGCTGGAAGGGCTGAAACTCCTAGAACAGTTGGAGAAAATTCAGACGTTGTTTTTGTAATGGTAATGAATGGAGACCAGATTAAGGCTATTTTAGACGGACCAAGTGGTCTACTAGGCGGCTTACGAGCAGGAGCAACACTTATTTGTACAGCTACTATACTTCGATCGGAAATGATCGAAATTGGCAAGATACTTGACGAAAAAGGGATCAATGTCATAGATTCACCAGTCAGTGGTGGTGCTCCGGGAGCTGAAGCAGGTACGCTAACTATGATGGTAGCTTGTTCTGAATCAGTTCTAGATAATAACCGTGAGTTATTAGAGATTGTAGGACAGAATATTTACCATGTAGGTGAAGATATCGGTATGGGTCAGACAGTCAAAGCCGCTTTGGCCGCCTTAACTGGAGTTACTTATGCCGGCATTTTCGAAGCTCTGATATTAGGAGTTAAGGCCGGTGTTAAGCCAGAAGTCTTACAACAGGTAGTTGGTACTAGTGTAGTTGGTAATTTTCTTTTCCGAGATACTAGTCAAAACATCATTGATCGTAACTTCAAAGGGCAGAGTAACATAGGTACCATGTTTAAAGATCTGGGTATTGCTAGAAGTATGGCTAAAGACTGTGGTGTACCACTGTTTACTACCAGCGTAGCCTATGAATTATTCCAAGCTGGTAAGGCGACAAACCCCGAAGAAGACAACTGGACCATTATAAAAATATTGGAAAATATTGTTGGTGTTACTGTTGGTGATGACGAAAGTTGATTTTGACAAAAACACATCAGTTCCAAAACACCTAAAAATTTACATCTCTCTTGGCTAACCTAAGATATCGATTAAGCCTTTATTAAGTTATGAACTTAAAAGTCTAATTCAAGCTAGTTGATTCGATGACAAAAATCGGGCTCAATCGTTCTTCTGCAGTCGTTTCGCTACGATCGGTTGTATTGGGTAGTTTATTGATTCCATTAAATAATTATTTCATCATGTGGAATCATCTTAGATACTGGAGTACGCTACCCACTACAATTTCGTTGATTTACAACGTTGTAATCACTGTGGTCGTTTTAGTAAGCCTGAATGTTGTTATCAGAATCATTGCCCCCGAATTTGTTTTCCAACGAGGAGAACTTTTGACAATCTACACAATGTTATCGATCGGGTCTGTACTAGCAGGACACGATATGATACAGACGATTATGCCAACAATATCGGATGGGTTTTGGTTTTCCACTCCCGAAAACGAGTGGAAAAAACTTTTTGGCCACCATCTTCCAGTTTGGCTCGTCATAAACGATACTTCAGTTTTACCTGCGTTCTATTCTGGCGAAAGTACATTCTACACTTTCCATCATCTTTCTACTTGGTTCCGCCCAATAATGTGTTGGGCGGTCCTATTGATTATTTTGACCGCAATTATGATTTGTCTTTCGGCTTTGTTGAGCAAACAGTGGATTCGAAATGAACGTCTCGCATACCCTGTTATCCAATTACCCTTGGAGATCACTTACCCAAATGGACGTCTATTCAAGTCCAAGATGATGTGGCTGGGTTTTGCCATTGCTGGAAGTATTGATCTCATTAATGGCGTACATGTATTTTTACCAGTTCTACCACAGATCCCTGTTCGGCAAGTTGAAATCGGTCAGTATGTGACCGAGAAACCATGGGCTGCCATCGGTTGGACACCACTCTATATTTTGTCTTTTGCGGTCGGTCTGGGTTTTTTGATGCCAGTCAGTATGTCTTTTTCCGTTTGGTTTTTTTATCTTTTTTGGAAATTTGAACGCGTTTTAGGTCAGGCTATGGGTCTTGGCGTCCTACCTCGTTTTCCTTATGAGCGTTCACAAGTTATGGGTGGTTATTTAGCGTTGGCCATAATGTCCATGTATCATGGAAAGCGATATTTTTGGTCGATCATCAAGTCAATATTAACTACAAAACCTACTACGAAACATCCAAGATGGGCTATTTGGGGTTTAATTGGTGGATTAATTTTATTATTCTTTTACTCATACCAAAATGGTATGAGCTTTTGGGTCTCCCCGCTATATTTTCTATTTTATTTTCTTTTGTCTGTTGGTATCACCCGTGTACGAGCAGAAGTTGGCCCACCAACTAATGAGGTAAGTGCTACTCCCCATCACTTTTTAGTTGACCTGTTTGGTAGTCGCCGTCTGGCACCACCTACACTGACCGCAATGAGTCTTTACGGAACATTCAACCGAGGGTCTNGAGCACATGTNATGCCTCACATTCTAGAAGGGTTCAAGGTAATAGACAANGCTGGTGGTTCATCAATGTATCGTATTGTTTTTGTCATGCTATTAGCAACGGTCGTTGGGGTTTTTTCCGCTTGTTGGTCTTACCTTGACGTTGGTTATCAAATCGGTGTGAGTAGTGACATAGGAGTTAGCCAATATAATATGCTTCGAAATTGGCTCTATTACCCTACAGAAATGGATATTGTCTCTGTTTCTTTTATGGTAGTTGGCGCATTAGTTGTCAATTCACTCTNGTGGCTAAGAAACTACTTTCCACTCTCACCTTTTCACCCCGCTGGCTATGTCATTGGAAGCAGCAACTGGACTGGTGGTTGGCTATGGTTTTCTATTTTCCTGAGTTGGCTAATCAAAATTACTGTACTTCGTTTTGGGGGAATTCNCCTATACCGCCGAGTTTACCCTATCTTTCTAGGCNTTTTGTTAGGAGAATTTNTTGTNGGTGGTNGTTGGGTACTATTTCGTCTTTTTTCCGGTTTAACTGTCTATTCTTTCTATCGATAACTATCGATTTTTTATTTAAATTTGGTAAAATCAAGCTCTAAGTCGAATCCAGAGCATCTTCACTTAAATATAAATTAAAGAACGATAATTTTTACATTGAATCGATAGATAAAATTTGCTAAAAAGAAAAAGCTAATTCATGGTCTTTCTATCATAAATCTTAATTGGATCAATAGCCTAGTTCCACGTTATATTTCCCCTTTCTAAGGAGAAGGATTATTCGGAAGATGAATCAAAAATTACATGTTATGAAACGTTTCAGCAATTGGGTAGTGCTTGTCACGGGTGGAGCCTCCGGTATTGGACGAGCAACCTCAGTTCGTCTAGCGAGCGAAGGGGCACAAGTAATTATTGCCGATAAAGATACTGAGTTAGGGGAAAAAGCTGTCTCCAATATAGAGCAGAATGGAGGACAAGCTGTTTTTATACCCGTTGATTTAGCTAATGATGATTCGGTTAAATCAGCTGGGCAGGCCGTAGCACAAAGCTATCTTTCTCTGGACGCAATTGTTAATAACGCAGCCATTTTGAGACAAGGCCGAATCGAAGATGGTTCTTGGCTGGAGAACTGGGATCCAGAAACACGAATAGGTTTACGGGGCTGGGTACTAATGACGCAAGAGTTGTTACCATTGATGAAGCAAAGAGGTGGTGGTATTGTTAACTTATCATCTGAAGGTGGGTTCTTAGGAAGACCAAACCAATGGGTATATGATGCCATCAAATCGGGGTTAGTTTCACTAACTAAGACCATGGCTGCCGAATTCGTCAATTATGGAATTCGAGTTAACGCTGTTGCTCCTGGTTGGATTGTGACAGAAATGCACTTTGGTAATCACGAAAATCCTGAAAAACGCAAAAAAGAACTGGAGACATCGACCATCAAATCTTGTATCATGGGTCGACTAGGAACCGCTGAGGAGATAGCTTCAGTAATAACATTTTTACTCAGCGATGATGCGTCCTATATCACAGGTCAAACCATCCATGTTGATGGAGGCCGGTGGGGTATGTCAGTTGGAAACTAGCATTTAGGCTGAATTTATATAACATATAACCTACAGAACTAGAATTTCAACTCTATCGGGAAATGGTGTATTCAGAATGACACAAATGATTGAGTTAATGACAGTTCTCTTAAGTCAAATCGACCTGAACTGGCTCGTTTAGTTCAGCTGATTTCCATGCAGCTTCGGTTAATTGAATTACTCGCAATCCATTAGTCATATCAACTGGATTCTCTACCCGCCCCCCCCGAATCAATTCTATAAAAGCTAAGTCTTTATTGGTACCAGTCGGCAGGTCTGTTTCTTTTACTTGTAAGCGGCCTGTTCCCTGTTCCTCTCTGTATATTACGCCTTGACGAACGAAAAGTGTACCTTCCTCTAACCAAATGGTGAAATCTTCGGACATTCCACCGACAGCATGCCCGACTACACTTATGTTACATAAAGTACCAGTGTCAAACTTGATGGTCATAGCCGTTAGAATATCTACCTCAGAATCCTTATAGTCCATCATGGCATAAACTTGACTGGGGCTGGCTTCCAAAATCCACAGTAAAATATCGATTAAATGACTACCAGAATCATTAAGCTGGCCGCCACCGCTAAGAGTCTGAGTCATACGCCAACGTCCTTGCTGGTTACGATACCAATTTTGACACTGATGTGCCGTCACAAAATTAACTTTACCCAATTCACCACTCTGAACAACTTGGCGACAATACATATAGGCCGGTTGTAAATGCCTTTGATAACCAATCATTAAATGTAAACCAGTCTCTTTTACCTTGTCGATTACTTGTTTAGCGTGATCCACAGTACAGACCATTGGTTTTTCCGTGTGGACGTGACAGCCTGCATCCAAAGAATCCATGATTTGCTCAAAATGAAGAGTGTGTGGTGTACTGATAATGACTGCGTCAGGCTGAGTCTCAGTAAGCATAACCTTATGGTCATCGTAGGCAGGTATATCATTATTTAATTCAACTGATGACCTAAAATTGCTGATGGCCGAGGAATTAACATCGACTAAGCCGACGATTTCCGTTCCCTCTACGCTAGCGACGCTTCGCCCGTGTCCTTTTGAGTTCCCACCACATCCGATAAAAGCGATTCGGGTCGTATTTGACATGATTTTCTCCGCAAAACAGTGCTGATTATGGATTGTTTAATGTGAAATGGTTAGCTTTGATTACCAGAAAGTTCTGTCATCGAACGTAAATTAAGTAGAGGTGTCCGAATTCCACCCGAACAGGGAATAAGTACCCCCGTATCATACAATGTCAAAGCTGCAATAGTGGCTTGAGCTACATCTTCGGGTTGCCCAGGGCGGTACATAAAAATATAACCTTTATCTGCAGCCTCAACGTAATCGGGAACTCTCGCCCGAGCCAAATCTGTGTCAGTAACACCAGCATCAACACCATTGACTTTGATACCTTCTTCGGCTAGTCGCCCTGCGAAAGTTCGCATACTCATTTCTAAACCTGATTTAGAGATACAGTAGGCAGCTCGATTGTCAGAGGCCACTTGGCTAGAAATAGAAAGAGTGAAAACAATCGCACCTCTTATACTGTGATCAATCATATAATTGGCTACACGCTGAGTAAGAAAATGAGGACCCCTCAGATTAGTATTCATTACGATGTCGTAATCTACAACTTTTTCCGCTAGTATGTCAGAAACTCTAGTAATACCAGCATTATTAATCAAGATATCAACTGACCCCAACGTCTCAACTGTGTATTGAACTAATTTTTCGTGATCAGAAATCTTACCTACATCGGCCTGAATAATTTCAGAACGACGTCCAATTTGATGAATAAGCCGCTGAACTTCGATAGCCGCATCTCGGTTGCTATTATAATTGATCAGCAAATTGCAGCCTTTCCGAGCAAGTTCTAAGGCGATGGCACGGCCAATACCACGGCTACCACCAGTTACGATGGCATTTTTCCCGGAAAACGACACAGGATTTGCAAAAAAACCCAAATCACTTGACATATAATTACCTCATCTGGGCAAAATTTCGACGACGACCCGTCGATAGTTATACAGGCAAGGCTTTCCATTATCCTTGACTTCCAAGACAATATGTATCGTCTCAGGTTGTTGAACGGAAGGTGCGATAAAACTAGCCTTAATTTCGGAGTGATTTTGAATGTCAATCTTCTGCTTCAGACTACCAACTTCTTGGTATTGAAACCAACAGGCGGTGATCGCGTCCCCATCTGGATCAGTCGAACCTTCAGCACTTAGCTCAACCATTTGACCTGATTGAACTGTCAAGTGAACTACGCCACGGCTAACATCACCAGCGAAACCTGCGATTGGGTTATGGTTCGCTGATTCAAAATTATCAGTGTTACTCCAATCAATACGAGCAGCAAAATCGTGTTGGTACGCTTCTCTCCAACGCCAAATGGTAGCCTGGTTGGTTTGGTATATTTTACCGTCGTGGCTAAGTACCTGATCAGTGGTATCCGTCCATATAGGACGAGTTTCTTTCTGGTAATGCCATGGCTTTTGATCAGGAGTATACAGTTCATAGCGCCCTCCCCAACTTCCATAATCAGGCAGTTCTGGCACACCTAAACCATTTGGAATTAGGTACAAAAAGGTAGGAGTATCCCCCTCCATCAAAAATTTGGTCTGTGGGTGTAAGGCTCCCAATGGTCCGTGATTATATCGGATGTGTTGATCCAGCCAGAGGTTGTCGACAAGCTCAAAGTCAGCACCAGAAAAACGTCCATGAAATTTATCTCCCGAAATACCCACCCAAGTTGAATGATGATAGCCACCCGCTCCATTCTCTTCGTAACCTGGGCTAACTATATAGAACAAATTAGGAAATTCTTGCCGAATCCAAGGCGCACTATTATCTTGATCCGAGATCGTATAAACTCGTAATTTAGCAACAAACTTGTCAACTTCTACAACAGATCGTGTTTGACGAATTTCCCATAACGCCTGGGCTAAACAATTAACTCCTCCCCAAACACAAATCCATACCGGTCGTGGATCTGGCTTGTCGACTGCATCGATTATCAATTGAGAACCAGCTGATGATTTACCTTGACCAACTCCATCCATACCGTAGATGGAAATTCCCGTCGTAGTGAGGTTTAACAGAGATGAGGCTGTTGGGTAATATGGAGCATGGTTTAGCAAATTGTCTCTTACTTGCTCATAGGCTTGGATTCGCTCTATAATTTGCTCTGGCGCAACTCGGTCCCGAAGCCAACAAGAGGTTGTGGCTACCAGCCCCTCAATATCAAACTCATTAGAGTAACATAGGAAGCGAACCATAGATTGTTCATCGTCAGGTTCATTAGTAATGTCAGTTAAGACAATTACCCTAGAGCGTTGGGTTTGTTGAATCTGCATTTTTAAATATTCTAATATTCTCTTTTGGTCCTTGGATCACTAAATTAGACGACGAATGTTCTTTCTACTAAATTCATTCGAAGAAGTAAAAAAATACAAGTTTAGGGATAGAGGTCCAAGGTACTTAACCAACGGGTTTTATGATCATTTGTGATACTTGACCGAGATAGATCTAGCGGTCGTCCGCGTGTATCTACTACGAGTCCAACGACTCCACCTGTAACTACTTTTTCCACGGCTACACCTCCACCTGCACCTAGGTCAAAATGTCTATCAGGTTGTAGGTGTACATGCACAGTTTCACCAACTGGTAGTGGATAACAATGGATTTCGTTGGCGGAAATTTCTTCTTCCACTTTACCACTTGGTAAATCAACCATGATTTTCAGCTTACCTTCCGAACCGATTGGGGCAATACAAGGTCCCAGGTGGATTAGGCAGTCTTGCTTAAATACTTGTGTTGCCGCTTCGGGGTTCACTTGTGCTAATACACCCAATTGTGGCATCATAAAGATACTATCTACGGCTAACTGGGTAACTCCTTCTGGTTGGAAGGCATCCATCATAATGATCATGGCTTGTTGTCTGCGTGGCGCGTGAGATAGTACACCACCGCTACCTACTAACAGATCTAGCGCCATCAGATCAACTAATGTTTGGCCTGACTCGGTCTGGTCAAATGCATCAGAGATAGTCCGTTTCTGCTGAACTCCCCGGAGCTCGACAGCTAAGTCCTTATGTTGCTCAAAAGCTAGGCGTAGGGCTTCTCTGGCTATAGCTTGTTCCAAAATCAGATCAGAAACGGTTTGGGGTATGGTAGTCGGTCGAATCATCTTGTTCTTAATTTGGTTGCCAATTTCAGTAGAACCTGCTTCTACATATTGAACTGGTAACCAGCGCAGGATTTGGTCTAGCCCTGCCTCAGCAACCACATTAGAAATGCTGTAACTCATTCCCAGATTAGCACTAACTGTTCGATTGAAAACGGGAACATCATCACGGTTACGGAAAACCGAGAATACGTCAGTTGTAGCCCCACCAATATCAACTCCAACCACCTGAATATTATCTTGCTCAGCGATAATCTGCATGATCGAACCAACTGCACCTGGTGTAGGCATGATCGGCACATCAGCCCAAGACATCAGCTTTTTATAGCCAGGAGCATGTGCCATTACATGCTCCAAGAATTGATCTTGAATCTTCATACGAGTTGGCATCAGATTTTCTTCTTCCAATACAGGTCGAAGATTGTCAACCATTTCCAAGGACATCTTATCAGACAAACTTTCAGAGACAATATGTCGGGCATCTTTATTACCGGAGTAAATAACAGGCAACTGATAAGAGAGCCCTAGTCGTGGTTGTGGACTGGCCGCTGATAATATTTCTGCCATTTCGGCAACATGTGTTGTAGTACCACCATCGGTTCCACCTGACAGTAAGATCATGTCTGGTCTCAATTGGCGAATTCGTTCAATTTTCTGGTAAGGCAAGCGTCCGTCATTGGTAGCGATTACATCCATTACAATGGCACCAGCGCCTAAAGCTGCGCGTTCTGCGCTCTCGGCTGTAAGGTTGCGAACAACACCCGCAACCATCATCTGTAATCCTCCCCCAGCGCTGCTGGTAGAAATGTAAAGATCTACCCCTTGGTCTGCAATTTGCGGTTTAATAATCTGTTGATTGTCATCAAGTATTCGCCGACCAGATAATTCTTGTACTTCGGTTATGGCATTGATCACACCAACAGTCACATCTTCTACCGGAGATTCGACTGTGGTAGGAGCCTCACCGCGAACGGATAACTGGTAATGACCATTCGCTTGCCGCTCGATCAGAATTGCTTTCGTGGTTGTACTACCACAATCAGTAGCTAAAATTGACTGGATGTTATGGTTCGTGGACACTGTGAGTTTGATTTCTGGATTTTACGAACTAGAAGAATCAAACTGATTTTCTCTATCGCTTTCTTCAATCAACTGAATTAGTCGTTCTATGTTATTGTCTTGCTCAATGATAAGAGCAAATTTTTGAAAATCGGTGGTGTTAAATATGGCTTGCACAAATGGATTGAGTGCTATCATCATCTGGCCTCCAATTAGGTGTAAGGGTTTACACATCTCTAAAGTCAGAATAGCAGGGGCAGTGAGCCTGCGACGAACGACAAAAGTTGCGACTTTTTGCAATATAGCTTGTTGTTCATCTAGTGGGATTTCGTCAATGATGAATGGAGCTTCCATTGGAATCCTATTTTAGGATAATCATCTTTTTCAGCCGATTATCTGAGCTAGAATTATCCAGACCCATTGAGGATGGATAATTCACTACCTCAATTTGGTAAAAATACAAGCCACTGCCAACTTGTTCACCCTGACCGTTGCGACCGTCCCAGTAGGCTGCTCGATCTCTATTGTAGTAAGTTCCTGCAACTTGATGCCCAAGCCTAAGTTGTCGGATCGGATCTCCATCAGAGCTGAAAAGGTTCATAACAACAAAACCATCATTAGCTAGTTGGTAAGGAATCCAAGTTTCTGGGTTGAACGGGTTAGGATAATTTTGTAGTAGACGGGTCTGATCAGGCAAAGGCTGCCATCTTACGGAATGGTAACTGACTGCACGTTGTAAATCTTGGTCTGACAAAATGACTGTAACCGGCTCGAAAGCCGTTCGACCTTCATCGGTTAAAGCGCGAAGTCTTATTTGATCTCCAATTGCAACCACGGGGCGTCGATTTAAATCAACAAAACTAGCTAGAGCACGAGATCCACTATCAACAGGCAAAATCAGGTTTTGGCTAGTTCTTAAATTGGTAACCTCAATGGCTGACGCAGACATTAAAACGTTTGTATCCAATGCCATAACAAATGCCCAAAAAGGTTGACTAAATTCTTTGTCTATCCGAACTGGAGCTGCTGCCGGTTTAGTGGAATTATCCCAAACCGTTCCGGCAAGCGTCATTTCTTGTGTAGCTAATACGTTGACAATGTAACCAACACCACCTTCTAAGTCAAAAGACTCACTGACTGACAAGTCGGGGATATACGGAACAAACGTTTGGGCATCCACATCAAATCTCATGATCAGAGTCGCATTGATTTTTTTTGCTAAAGTCTTAGCCGTCATACCATCAATCGGTTGAACAGGAAGAGATATAAAGTTTAGCCCTTTTTGCAATTGAATAGTAAACTGACCGGTTGGCTTTGTAGTAAAATAGGATTCCTCAGAGAAGGGAGACCACATACCTTCAGCATCTTGATAACGAACTCTCCAGTAATAAGTTTGATTCAGCTCGATTAACTTCTTAACGCGGATCTGAACTAAATTTTGAGTATCTCTGCCGCTATCAAAAACGAGGACCTCGTAGTTGCTAGGCATAGACGTAATTTGCCATTGAGATGCTCGGTGTTGGTTGAGTGGGTTCGGGTCAGAGAAATCCGATCCTCGTAGTTGAACGCCCTCACCACTTTCTAGTTGTAAGCGGGCTACTTGGTGGTCCCTGAAGGGCAGGCTGATCGGCCTATTAGGTGGTCGTGCTAGCTGAGCCTCAGCTGGTGTTTTAAACAAATTCGTTCTCTTAACTGAAGCCATTTGGTCATTTACCGTAGCCCGTAAACGAAGGGTATAGTTGCCATCCGGTAGTTGATCTGTATCCCAGATAGCTAACGGAATATCTGAAGAAACATTAGCTTGTCCATCAATAATAGTAGTCCAACCATCTGTTGCATTAGAACCAGGAGCAAATTCCAATAGCCAATTGATTACACCTTGGCTCACTGCAGCTACTCCCAGCACTTCGATTTTTCCCATTAGTTGGATGTCATCAACAGGAGCAACTAAATTTACAGTTGGCAACGAAGTCATATATTTGACTGTTTTACTATCAGATATACGAATATTTCCAGCGTTATCTGTAGCACGTGCACGGAAATCCATCAAAACATCGTTAGTCGGCGGAGTGAAAGCATACTGCCAGTCAGTCAATTGTGGATTGAAGTTGAGATTGCTAGTATCATCAACGAGTACCCACCCAAATCCACTATCGATCTCAATCCTTCTCACACCAGAAAAGGTATCCGCAACTTTACCCGACAAGTAAATTTGACCTTCATGAAAATTTGCTCCAGAGGCTGGGGATAAAATTTCGATTCTTGGGGCATCATTGTCAATAATCAATGTATTCGAAGAAACTGTTGAATAGTTGCCAGTTTCATCCCTAATCTCTAGGTTAAGATAAGTACTTGCCACACCTGTAAAGTCACGTCCTGGGATATAGCCACTAATAGTGCCATCAGCTAAAACTTCAACTTGTTCGGTAAATTTAACTGCCAAGTCTCCTGCGTATAACGTTATCGCTGTCACCTCAGCTCCAACTTCTGTAGTACCACTTACCATCATTTTTGCATTATTTCGGATAAAACGAACACCTTCATCGTCGAAATCTGACTCTAGGCCCGCACCAGAAATAATTGCTGAGGCCTGAGGTGGTGTGTTGTCAACTTTGACATTGATACTTTTTACGACAGTTATGACATTAGTGTCAGTTACACGGAGTCGTAGCTGGTAGTCTCCATCTATAACTTGAGTTGTATCCCACTGGCCCAATTGACTCATTTGAGGCGGTTGGTTAGAAAATTGAATCGGTGTGAAATTTGGTGGTTCCAATCCGGCCACAGAATAGTCAAGTGTCCAACTTTGAAGGTTAGATCCTTCAGCCCTTCCAAGAATTGTGACTACACCGAGAACCCTCTGAATTTCTGTTGATTGTTTCGCTTCATCTTCGATACTTTTCTGATTAGGAAGACGAATTTGAGATTGAATATGATTGGCTAGGACGACCGGTTTAGAGATGGCTGTATCAGAAAGCCGAGGTAGAATGTAGGCTTCTACCGAGCCTAATACGGCCTCATCAGTTGAACCGCCAACTGCGTAGATAGTACGACCAATAGAAACAAGGCCGTGATACCGTCGAGCGGTCGGCATTGGAGCTGCTGTTGACCAGGTATCGGTAGCGGGGTGGTAGACCTCAACGGTGTTCAACACCCTCGTTCCATCATGCCCACCAATAACATATATTTTATCCCCAACGACTGTTGCCGCAACTCCGTATCGTGCTGTGGGCATTGACTTGATTGTTCTCCAAACATCCCGGTTGGGGTCATACATTTCCACAGTTGCCAAATAACCATTGCTGTGTCCGCCGATAGCATAAATTTTTTGTCCCAAAGTTACAGCTGCAAAAGATTGACGCACCGTATTCATTGGCGCTTTAGTTTCCCAAAGGTCTTGTGCTATATTGTACGCCTCATTGCTGCGAACTAGCGAGCTACCATCATCTCCACCTAGTGTATAAATTACATCGTTGACTAAAACTGCGGACAACGCTTTACGAGCGGTTGGCATGGGTTGTACCATCTGTACTGATTCAGGTTGGAAAGATACAAACTCGTTAGTTGTTAGTCGGGTCTTTCCATCATACCCACCAATCAAGTAGATTCCGCTATTATGAGTAACAGCAGCCAAGTCGATCCGAGCCGAAACAGGCAAAGCTGTTGCTGGCTGCCAAGTATTTACTGTGGGGTTGTATTCTTCACTGTTAGCTAGTTTGCCACGATTATGGCCACGAATAGCAATTATCTTTCCGTTCCAGACAACCACATTAGGAAATGCTCTGGGATTTTCTAGAGGCGCTACGGATTGCCAAGTCCCCCCCAAACCAATCTCTGTATCATAAACCTGCATGCGAAATAGTAATGCAGGAAGGTATGCTCCAGATGGACTGTTGAGACCTAAGCGTGTATCCCACTCTAAGATATGTGGACCCGCTGGCTTCGGCGCATTGTTGAAAATAGCAGTTTCATCGATTAGTATCCAGGTAGCACCGCCGTCAGTACTATACTTCCAATCCCCTGTCGACAACTGCTTTCCTTCTGCATCAGCAGTTGTATAATGGATTTTCAGGATCCCATTATTTCCTTCGATACGATCAATAGTCAATAATGGCACATCCGAAGCATCAGCTTCCGGAGTGAAAAAGAAAAAAAAGAGTCCTATGATACCAACAGTAAAATAGAGCCAAATTGTAATTTTTGCAGAATTGTCCGCCCTCATCGGTTAAAAATCCCCAAATTTAGAGTCAGTTCGCCAGCAAATTGTATCGTCTTTAATTAAACTTTCTGTCGGAAACATACGGGCCTACAATAGCATAGTTGGTTCGTTTTTGCAAGCCATTAGCCTCTCCACTGCCCTCGGTCTTTTTGTTGATATCTATTACTTGTTTAGAATGTGAAACAGAAAAATAGTTGGCCTGTAGCTTGGGAAAATATTAATTAAAGTGGAGAGTTACACGAAGGTAAATGCCCTGAGCATAACACGAGATAGGTAGTTATTTGATGCAATATTGGGAGTAGCCTTAGAATAAGAACCTCAATTTTAATGTCATTCTGATTGGTCTGGTGAACTGGTACAAGTTAGTGCCTCTTGAATTTGAGGGAAACTTTGAGGTCGCCCCCGATCGTTTAGCGAAGTTGCCGTAAAAATAGAACTTAGTATCAAACGCTGATCGTTACGATTGTAAATATCTTGGTGAAATTGGTAGCGGATCTTGGATGTTTGATGTATATTGAGGCCAATCCAGAATTGGTCTCCGGATTTGAGTGGCCAACGATAATCAAGCTCTGCGCGGGTGACTACCAAGGTAATGCCTTGTTGGAACAGAAGTGAAAAATCTAAACCAACAGTTTTAAGAAATTGATGTCGAGCATGTTCTAGGTAGTTTTGATATACTGAATTGTTTACAATCCCTTGTAAGTCACACTCATAGTCTCGAACCAAAAAATCGATCTTAAATAGGTAAGTTTTCATTATCTAAACATCCATCATTACAATCTAATTTTCTCATATTTAGGCTATATCTTGCCAGACAGAAAAAGTAAATTTCGAGCTATGCGTTTGGGGGGTGTTAATCAGTGAAAACAAAATAGCCTTGGTTATTGAGGGGATTTGTCATATGAAAACACACAGACATACTTGACGATACAAATCTAACACGCTATTATTATTTTTGTTAATTATGGGGGTGTCACGGTTTCGACGGAAGCAGTTGAGATTAAGGTTGCATGTCGAGGATTCCGCAGGCCTCGTTAAATGGGCGGAAACAATTTAATTGCCGATAACCAATTGGCTTTAGCCGCTTAAGCGGCTCGCTCCGTTAATCTGTTGCCTATCGGATTAACCTGAGCGTCAAAATAATAGGCTTTGCTGGCCTGAGATGTTGGAGGGCAGGTTGGCAAGATTTACTCCATCTAGCTTCGATTGAATCCGGCATCAGGGAGTTATGGTAAGCGAACGAGGATTAAGAGTCCAGAAAATCTGATGACAAACATGTAGTAGCTTTTTTTGAGATGTTTTCGGACGCGGGTTCGACTCCCGCCACCTCCAATTCCTCTTTTCAAATCCTTTAGTATCAAGGATTTAACCGCTTTTTGATACATTTTGATAGTGGGATGACCATTTTAGTCACATTTGAGGTCACACTTCAATCNTGTCAAAAAGTANCTNTTATCTAGTTCATAGAAAAACTGGAAGTTCCTATTTCTTCCGTTCCATTATTCCCAAAGACCTACAATCCAAGTTAGGCANAAGAGAATTCCAACTTTCTCTCANATGTGGAATTCTCAAGCAAGCCAAATCACTATCTTTTCAACTCTTTAATAAAACTCAGTTGATCTATGCTTCAATTAGAGATGAATCTATGTCCAAGCATATCTCAACTCAACAAATTAAGGAATTACTGAAGCAAGAATTAGATCAAAATAACTCTCAACAGTCTCAATCATCTAACCAAGAAAAGAACAACTTGGCTAATAATCAAAGCAAACAAAAAATACGACATAAATCTTCTGATTGTGTTTCTTTAGCTGAATTATGTAAGAAGTTTACAGAATCAAGACTGGATAGAGGTTTTAATGAAAAAACTATCAATGATTATCAAGATTCAAATAATCTGTTGCTGGAGTTTTTTGGTAATGTTCCTATTGATACTTTGACTCATCAAAATGGCAGGGATTACATCCAATTGCTAAAACATCTACCTACTAATCGGAAGAAAAAATGTCCAAATACATCAATCAAACAGTTGGTTGAACTAAAAGATGTTCAATTAATGAGTTCTAGGATAATCAGTAAATACACCGAAAGGATATCGGCTTTGTTCAATTGGGCAATGAATCAAGGCTACACAAATCAAAATGTATTCAGGGGCAAATTAGAACCAATTCGAAAAAGTGAAAAAATTTAGACACACTTTCCCAGCCAGGAACTGAATCTGATTCTAGATGATAAATTAAAGGGAGAATCACTAGCAATCAATAAACCAGAAAGATATTAGACGACTCTTATTTCTGCTTATTCTGGAGCTAGATTGAATGAAGTTTGCCAGTTGAATGTATCTGATATTGAAAAGATGGATGGAATTTGGGTAATCAACTTCAATGCTGATTCTGAAGATAAAAGTATAAAAGTNCCTATTATCAGCTCATTACCGGATAATAAATTTTTAAACTCACCATAAAAGATTTNACTCCCNTCACTTTTTTCATTTAAGGAGAATATGATACGGAGTAAGCCTGACTATCATCCTCGTNCTATATTTATTTCCCTGTCCATTTTTGTGTCACGTAAGCATTTCTGTTTAGGTCAATTAAACAAATTTTCACATTCTAATNTACTTTCACGCCGAAACGAAAAAAGAGTCACTTTTTAAACACTTTCGTGCCANAAGGCANCAAAANGCAGAGNCTCAACAACAATAAATTGTTACANTAAANTGGNAAATGTTCTTATAANTTCTATCTTTTCGAAAAAAACAGCAAATTAGATTGTTCGTTATTCTGATATTTCATTTACAATAATGAGAGACAAAATTGTCAAAAAATCANGTTACAGTCCACTNNAAAATTAAGATCTTGAATNATTCATAGAATGTGGGTTGTAAGTTCTCTTCNCTGTAGATAATTCTGACTAGTTCATTGTAAATAATGCTTATAATTTTATATGTAAATCAGGGTTGATTCGCCCAATATCTAAGCCCATAATATTGTTTCTAACGGCCAATATATAACCACAGCTAGGGATGTGCAAATGAGAAAAAACACTCATTTTCTTTTTTTTACTTTGTTAATTTTATTTTCAGTATTAGTTTTTCATTCAGCAAAAGCTGAACGAAACCAACCCGAGCATTCTACATCTTCTCACAATAAGGGAACGAGCAGTAAAGTGCTATCTGACGCTGAAAATATTGATTTGTCTGTTGTTTTAGCTGAGGTATATGATATTAGTATTAGCAAAGGCGACTTCAAGATTGTTGCCGAGACTACCCTTCAATGGCAAGAACATGAGCACATAATTGACAGCGATGAACCAGTCATTTATACCGGATCAGATGTCGACAAAAAATTATCTCAAATATGGCACCCCCAATTTGTTATTTACAATTCTGAAACTCCGAGAGATACGCAGAATAAATCCTTGAGTCACTTTCCGGATGGTCATTTTGAACTATATGAAAAGTTCAATGCTACCATCGCNATGAATACGGACATAAAGACATATCCATTTGGAACCCTGGATTTATATNTTGAGCTTTCTGCTTTTGCTCATCCANNTGATGAAATGGTTCTNGAACCTATATTATTTGAAATTGGACATAGTGGGCATGAGCATGAGGCAATTAAGGGTAATTGGACAATCGAAAGCCATCACACCAAGANAAGTAGTGTNTCAGGGCTAAATTTCGGCGGAAAACCTTTCTCNCACAACGAATTTCATTTTGAGATAAAACACGATTTTGTTGATGTCTTACAGAAGATATTTATTCCAATTTTCTCTATTATGCTAATTTCTATTTTTATCAATGTGTTTGGCCCATTTGGTAGAGATGATCAAGAAGAAATCAATGAATATGCTGATATGAGGATAGGAGGACAATTAACACTGCTACTGACAGTTTTCGCTTTGAAATTTTCACTTGGGGATGATGTACCCACGACTCATTACTTGAATCTAATTGACTTGATATTCATTACAAGTATGTTGTTAATCACTTTTAACTTATTGACCAGNATTATTATTCTTTATTGGTTTAATANTAATAAATATGATCAGGCTAAGAAATGGGACAATTTTTTAAACTTCGGGTCTCCAGCTTTTCTGNTTATTGGTCTAGTTTTATGCNTTTGGATCACATTCAGTTAGTAGTGGAATTGAGCGGGCTGNAAAATCGGTCCGATATAGTTTTCGGTTCTCACACTTTACCATTAACAAACCAAACAACCGTTATCAATTACTGGTTGTTTTGCTTGTTTGGTGGTTCNTAGAATTTGGATGTATATTTACAAATTTAGTCCAATAGAACCGGACATGATGAAATCATTAAATTTTGCCTGAAAAAATCAATGGAGTTTTTAGATGTTCAAAAAAGTAGTTATTTATATAGTCTGTCATTTAATTTTTGTCAGCCTGTCAATTGCAAGCCATCATGACGATACCAGCCATCATGGCGATACCAACCATCATACTCAACACGTAGCTCTGTTTGCAGGATTGACTTTCAATCTCCATACGGAAGAAAATAGCCCAACAATAGGAGCTGATTGGGAATATCGTCTTCCAATTTTAGATCATAAAGTAGGAGTAGGACTAATTACAGATTTAGTTTTTGCTGAAGCTNCAGAATTTATCGTGGCACCTGCAGTTTTNTTTCANCCGTTTGCAGGGTTGAAATTTTTAGTTGCTCCAGGACTAGTCTTCATTGAAGATCATGAAGAAGATGCACATAATGAAGTTAATCATATGCATAGTGCTCCACTTCTCGCTGAAGTTGAAGATGATCACAATGAGTCTCCATTAATGGTGCGACTAGGTATTGCNTACGATATACATCTAGGAAAAGCTTCGATCACGCCAGTCTTAAATGCNGATTTNATTCANGAACATTGGAGTCTAGCTGGTGGTTTAGCTCTTGGTTTTGGATTTTAGCAAATTATTGATAAGACTTCTCACGTAAATATGTTTATCTGCTAATGTTGAACCTTGCAGATGTTCAACATTAGCATGATCTTGATATTGATGTGTTCTTTCGGAATCCGATTCCAAGTGTTAGTATTTATCTTAAGTAAAGTAAGGGAGCTTATATACCAATCTCTAGAAATGTTAGTGGGTTTGGTGATTTCGGTAGAATTAGAGAATCACTTAGGACTTCAAAAATCCTAACTGTTCGACTCCCGCCACCTCCAATTTCTCTTTTCAAATCCTTTAGTGTCAAGGATTTAACCGTTTTTTGATATATTTTGATAGTGTTTTTTAGACTAGTACTTTTTGATATATATTTTCTGATACAAAACAGCAAATCCTTCAATAACAGGAGGTTATGGTTATGTCTTTCAAATCCTTTCGAAGGGGGAAACTTGAAACCAGTT